>CAVRVK010000010.1:0-331380 GCA_963724565.1 uncultured Alphaproteobacteria bacterium | reverse complement strand
ACATCTCAGCAGGACCGTCCCCTATATAGCGCGTCACTGACCCAGAACGGCGAAGCTGCTCTGATCGACCTGCCGTCAAGGCGCAGGCGAGCCCATTCACTGCTCGTCATAGGCCTGCTTCCGGTTCCGGGCCTGCTTCCCATTTTCAGGTCGTCGGCCCTGGGCCGGCCGCCAGCAGGGAGTAGCGCTGCACCGGCGTCAGCGAGCCGAGATCGGCAAGCAACGCACTGAAATCCTTGGCCTTCATGATCATCTCCCGCGAAGCAAATCACGCCGATATCATGCGCCTACATTGAACAGAGCTCCTACAAGACGGCGTGCAGTTGGCTGCACAAGCTCAGAGCGACGCTGGTGCGTCCCGATCGGGAGCCGCTCGGCCCTTTCGCCAGATCGACGAGGCCCTCGTCGGGGGAAAGGGCTCACCCCACAAGGAGCTGGTTCTGGTGGCCGCGGAGGCCGACGGCCGGGTGCGTCTCGCCCACGCCGAGAACAACGATGAAGGCACGTTGAAATCCTTCGCCGACAGCCAGATCGCGTTGGACACCCAGGTCGTGACCGACGGGCTCGCCAGCTACAACAGCCAAAGCCTCGGCGAACGGCCTCACCGGGCTGTCGTCCAGACCAAACGGAGCGGGCGAGATCGACGCCCTGCAAGGCTGTCACTGGACGACGTCGCTCCTGAAGCGCTGGCTGCTCGGCACGCATACCGGCGCGGTGAAGCCAAAGCACCTGCAAGCCTACCTCGACGAGTTCGCTTTCAGCTTCGCATCGGCCGCATCGCGGTCCGCAACATCGAGCGGCTTGTCGCCTGCCGACGATGAAGATGTCGAAGGACCGCGAGGACCGTTCGTGATGACCTGGATGCTCTCTATCCAAAACCTGAGTGACGTCGCGTAGTGTCATGCGGCCGTTTCAACCCGTAATCCGCGATTACCGATGACGATTGGCGAGCTTGTCGACGGTGCGGACTGGGTTACAGCGGGCGAAATGATCGGCGCCAAGGTCCTGGTAGCAAGTGCCGTCAGCCAGCATGTGGTAGGCAGTAGTCAGGATCGAGGCCGCGACGGCGTGCCGATCTCGGCGAGGAGGGTCTGGGCTGAGGTCTCGCTCAAACCCGGAACCTCCTTCAGTCGTTCAATGGCGTCAGGAAAGGGCTCAAGCGCGGCCTCGATCCGCTCATCGAAGGCCGTGATCGTACCCTCCAGCTCCCAATGGTCTTCAGATGCTGGCCGATGATGCGGGCGCACGCGACCGTGCAGTGCATCGGCAAATTGAGACTTCGTTGCAGCGAGCCGCGGGCCGCCGAGTGCCGCTCTCGAAGCCGATGCGGATCACTTGCGGCGCATTGGCAGCAACAAAGTCGGCGATAGCCTTGGGCTCGGACGCAACCATCCCTATCGAAAGTCTCCATGACAGCGCGGCCGCCGATCCGACCGCATAGTACGTGGACTGCGCCTACTTGTGGTACCGAACTCGGAACTACGCCATTTGTCAAACCCTGAAAGGATCGGTCCTCCAGTGAAAACGGAAGTGCTACCGCTTCGCTGCCTCCACGTGGGGTGAGGCTTCCATTCCCCTCCTTCTTCCGACGGGGAACCCCGCCCTACCCTTTCGGGGTTCCCCCCGAGTGTCTTGCCGCCGGGCAGCTGGCATTTCCTCAGAGCCGGGAATATCGCAAAGGAGCGATCAGATGCGCTTACGGACAATTGCCGCTGCCTTGGCGGTCGCAACACCCTTCCTTGCGCTTGAAAGCGCACCGGCTGCAGCGTTCGATTGGTGCGATCGGGGTTACGGTTACGGGGGTTACGGTTACGCCGCACCCAGTGCCTATGGCTACTACGGTTACGCCGCACCCACCTATGGCTACTACGGTACGCCGCACCCGCCTATGGCTATAACGCCTACGCCGCACCCGCCTACGGCTACAACGCCTACGCCGCACCCGCCTATGGCAACTACGGCTACGCCGCACCCACCTATGGCTATAACGCCTACGCCGCACCCGCCTACGGCAACTACGGCTACGCCGCACCAGCCTATGGCTACAACACCTACGTCGCATTCGCCTATGGCAACTACGGCTACGCCGCGCCTCGTAGATATGGCTATGCACCTACCTACGGTTACTATGGATCGCGGGGGTACTATGGTCGGACCGTCTATCGGCCCGGCATCGCGCGTCGTGCGGCCTGGCGTGCAGGGCGTCGGTGGTGAGCGCTTAAGCTTATCTGCAATGTGGGCCTGAGCAAGAACACAGTTATGGACATCATCAGGCGGGCGGCGGCCTGAGCATCCGCCTTCAACTCACCGGCCAACGATGTGTGGCGTGTTCTCGAACAGTTCTCGAACGGCATGTGGCCTTTCCCGTACCCACGAGAAATTAGGCCTCCTTCGCTGCTGACTTCTTGGCTTCCTCGAGATCCAAAAAGGCGCGAACGCGCCGCAACAGAACCCGTTCGCCCTCACGTGGGCTAACGTTCATTATTTTTAGTATGGCGAGCGGCGGTCCTGGCGGCCAAATGACCGCGAAGTACTTTCTGTGCGTGCGATCATGCCAGATCCGGTAACCCTTGTAGTGGGTCGTTGGCATCGCTAAGGCCCTTTCGACTTGGTCGACCGTTTTGCCTTCTGCGGCCTGATCTCGCGGATCACCTTGTCTAAGGTCTTGTTCGCCTGTCGCTCATCAACGCCAGCCTTGCGCGCCGCTTGCACGAAGTGGCGGCTTTGCTCGTCTTGTCGGATCGGCTTGCGCTTGCGCATGAGCACAGCTTACCCGATTTGGCAGGCTGGGTGTTGCAATCGGAATCCAGGGGCACGCAAAAGCGTTGGCAAATGGGTTTGCCGGCACCCTTGCACTCTGAATTCAACGGGCAACGACAACGGCCGGGTGGCCTGACCTGTCATGGGCCCGCGGCTCACGCCGTGGGCTCACCCCCGCTAACGACCGCATGAGACACGCAGAACTTCTTGGCCAGGGGGGCGCCGCCCCAGCCAATTGCGCGCCGAGAACCTCGTGTTCTCGCTCAAGTCGTGGTTCCCCCCGCCAGCCAGCTCAGAGCGACCAACCAGGACGCGATCCGCTCGCCGACGCTGCGGACCTTCATCGGTTCTGATGACGCGAACCAGCTTTCTTGACGCGTCGCCCGGCACATCCTGGGCACCTTCGCCGGTGGCGGCACCCATTCGCCGTTCACCTGGGTTCGGCCGTGATGCCGGCGCCATTGCGAACTCCGCTTCGATGAGCGCAATCACGTTACCGGTCGACCTCTGCGACAACAGCGCCGCCAGCAAGGAGTTGCGCTGCACCGGCGTCAGCGAGCCGAGCTCGGCAAGCAACGCACTGAAATCCTTGACCTTCATCATCATCTCCCGATGACGATCACCCTACGGCACTTCGATGCCGGGAGCGGGCCCCGTCCACCTCATCAGAACAGAGCCTGCGGCGTTGGCCACTCGAAGATCCGTTCGTCTTACCTACTAGTCTTAGCCGTATGGCGCACGGGATGCGTTTTTCATTTGGTGACGCTGGAGGTGGTCGCATCGGAGTCTTACCTTCGCATCTTCGCACAAAGCTTCACGTCTCCGCGAGAGTGCCTGGAATCTTCGCCTATCGATCGTATTTCTGAGGTGCGCGACGAGTAATAGAGGCGCGCTCGCAACAAAGACCATCGTTAGGAGATGAACCATGAAGACCCTTATCGTCACGGCCGTGGTCGCCCTCGGCCTTCTGTCGAACGCCGTTACCGCTCAGGCGGCTTCGTTCAGCGGTTACCCCGATTGGGCGCAGGACGCGTTCACCATCGCTATCAACTGAAGGTTCTTGCCACAGGCTCCCGGATAGTGCTCACTGTCCGGGAGCTTTCGTCCTTTGGGTGGCTACACTAACGCTTGTCGTCGCTTTCCATCCGCTCGGCGCCGGGGTCTAACATGCGCACGTTACTTGCCATCGTGATCATAGCGGGCAGCGGATCCGCTTTGAGCTCGCCAGCGGACGCAGCACACAAATACAAGCGCGGCGCGAAGCCACCTTACTCTCACCAGTGGAAAGCTGACGCTGTGTGCGAAGAACGAGCGTGGCACGCAGATCCCACCGGACAGTATGCTGGTTACCCGTGTTGGGCCCGCGAGGCCTTCGCGCGCGGACGAAACGGTATCCGGCGCTGATAAGCTGGGAACGGCCCAACTAACCTGCTCGCCGGCCCACCTCGGGATCTGCAACGTCACGCCACCCCGGTTGCCGCACTGGCTGCATCGGATGCGTTCCCCCAGCATGTCGCTCGAGGCATCGGGTCAACAGGACAGCGCCTCCAACATGTTCAACAAGTTGGCGCGCACGTTTACAACCCAAGCCGAAGCCACTCAAGAAATATCGCTGCGGCGGTGAGCAGACAATCAAGGTGCAGCACGTGACCGTCAACGACGCGCGGTGAGTTGAGCGCAGCCATTGGGTGATGCCTTGAAGTGCTAGCAAGCGCGCGAAGAAGTAGGGGTCGAAGAAGAGAATGGCATCGCTTAATAGCGTGGAGTCGGCTTCGATTGCGGTTTGGTCGAAGGACTGCAAGAACGTGTTCCGTACAAGCGGGCAAGGGGTTCTTGTATGACGGCTGAGGAGACTGTTGCAGTTTAGTGTTGGTTTTTTTGCAACAAATCTCGCAACGTCTCCTCCGGCACACATCTCTCCAATCGCCAGACAATCAAGGTGCAGCACGTGACCGTCAACGACGCGCGGTGAGTTGATCGCAGCCATTGGGTGATGCCTTGAAGTGCCAGCAAGCGCGCGGCGGGTGAGCGGCGGCCGGCGCTTTGGTTAGACAGATTGCTGTGCCCATCCCAGCTGGTTGGACGTTAGCGGGACAGTCCCCGATCCCGCATCATGCCGAGCTGCCATGAGACGCCCATGCCGCGGACGAGGCCGGCGACCTCGCGGCCTCGGAAACGCTCCAGGATGTCACGCCATCGGACCAGGGTGAACTGCTGCTCGTTGGCGATGACGGCAAACCGACCGCTGGTCAGCGTGACGCGCCGCGGTAGACGCCTCGGATGGTGGCGCCGTCGCGCGCCGGGACGTAGGCCAGGCCGCCGACGCTCTTGGCCTCGAGCTGTTTGCCGGCGCGGTCGAGCTCACGGCGCTGCAGGGTGGCGAGAAGGTCAGGCTGGTAGCGCATCGCGCCGTCCTGGGCCCGATAGGCGAGCTTGCGTTGCGATCAGGGTCTCGTTGCGCCGCTCCAGGGCTTTCTCGACCTGTCGCCCGAAGCCCATGGACGCGGTCTCGACCGGATGCCGGCCGACCAGCTGGCGGTCGAGCCAGGTAGCGGCATCGGCAGTGATCTGCCGGTCAAGGTCCACGGCGGAGTGGACCTCGACCACAAGCTTGCGAGCGTGCTGCTTCGTCGTAGGCCGCCGCCTGCTCCATGAAGTCTTTGGGGATTTGCCAATGGTCGGCGTCGAGCCGCTCGACGATACCTGCCCGGCGCAAAGCTTCGAGGCGCCGGACGTGGGCCTCAACGTGCCCCTCGACGTCGCCTCCAGGGATGCGCTGGGTCAGCTTGGCGATCTCGGCGTGCTGGCGCGGCTCGTAGAACCCGTCGTTGCGGGCGGCGAGCGCGGCGATGGTCTTGTCCACCGACCGTGCCGAAGGCTCCCGGCCGATGGTGAGGATGGCACCGAGTCCGGGCGTCCTGGGGCAGCAGCGCTGCGTCGAGTTCGATGTAGTGCACGCGGGCATCGACCCCATCGATGACCAGGTAGGCCTTGTCGGTGAGCCCGTCACCGGCGAGGCCCTTGCCCTTGAGATGGCCGGTGATGGGCGATCGCGGCACCTCCCGGTGGATCATGAACTGCGACGCACCTCGCTCGGCAGCCTCCTCGCCCAGCGCTTTCTGCATGAGGTTGATGGTGTCGATGCGCTGGCCCAACTGCTTGAGGCTGGGCTTCGAGCCTGGGTGACACCTCCCACACCCCAGGCTCGACCGGCTCTGCCAGCTCCATAGCCTCGAGCTTCTGCAGGCGGGCGATCAGCAGGTGGCGGTTGGCGCGGACCAGATAGCTCTGCCCCGGGCTGATGCGCAGATCGACGATGCCGTCATTGGCCTCGTTCAGGAGCGTCCGGTCGAGCCGCGTGAAGCGGTCGTGCCATCTGACCAACCCTGGCCCGCAAGGCATCATTGACCTTGGCGGCACCGCGGTTTGCGGCCCCGGCAGCCCTCTCGCTGATGGGTGGTGCGTTCATCTTCAGGGACGCGAACGGGAAATACTCAGGTGCGTCGATCTCGAACAACACCGACAACGTCGCCGACTTCTCACATCGTACGGACTCGATCCGGTGGGATTCGCCGACCATTGCCGGGTTTGTGCTGAGCGCGGCGTTCGGTGAAGCGGCCAGCGCGGATCGGACTGTACCTACCTTCAATCCGGCAACCGCTACCGGCCCGATTGGTTCTTACTGGGCGGTGGCTCTGCGCTACGCTGGTGAGTTCTCCGGCTTCCGTGTGGCGGCTGCAGCGGCGTATGAGACGAGCGACGCTGAGGAGAGAATGAACTCTTCAGTTGCCGGCGCGGCAGCAGCTAATGCGGTTATTGCTGCGAACCACAACACTGGCTTCAGCGGCTCGATCATGCACGTAGCCAGCGGTCTGTTCGCGCAGGGTTCGTGGATCCGGTTTGAGCGCGGCAACCAAGCTGGCGTCGCAGGCGGCGGCACTGACGATGGCACGCTGTGGCAGATCCAGGGTGGTATCGCCCAGAACTGGTTCGGCATCGGCAAGACCGTGCTCTACGGCGAGTACGCTAGGGGCTCCAACCTGCAGGCGACCTTCAGCACCGCCGTCGCCCTCTCTGCAGCCACCGAGAACGACTACACGATGTGGGGAGTGGGCATCGTGCAGAACATCGACGCTGCGGCGACCGAGATCTACCTTGCCTATCGCAGGCACAGCCTCGATCGTGACATCGCAGGTGGCGCTGGCCTTGTTGGCGCGGACGTAACGGTCTCCATGCTGGTCAAGTCACGGCTGGTCCTGGCGCAGTGGAAGACATCCACATCCTCTACGGCGGCATCCGGATCGCCTTCTGATCCTAGCCTGACGCAAAAGACGAGCATAGGAAGAGCCGCCTTCGGGTGGCTCTTTCCTTTTCGGATGGTCGTCCGCTTCGGCGCATCGCCAGCGGCACGCCCTTTACCGCAAGGCTCTCGTGCTTCCTGGCGAGCCATGCCGTCATTGTGCTCGCCCGGCCCAGCGCAATGGTTTCTGGCGATGCTCCGGTTGCGCCCGGTCAACCCGCGCCCGCGTCCCGATGGATCGCGTCGCCTATTCCAGCCCCACACCGCTCGAATTCTGATCGGCGGGTCAGGCGATAGGCAACCTGCTCATCGACGGCACCGTGGCCGATGTGCTACGCGAGAACGGTCGCTGGCGATATCGAACGGCTTGGCTTCTGGCTTGCATCCTGGCTTGCATGCTTGTCTGCATCTTGGCTTGCATCATGGGGATTCAGGACGCCACTCGTCGCAATCACGTCGCGTACCTGGAATGGAGGAGTATCGATGAAGTACCTGAACGCTCTGGGCCTCGCTCTGGCCCTCGGGGTCCTCGCGGCCCCACAGGCGGGCCACGCACAGGACGGCACGCTGAAGAAGGTCAAGGAAACGGGGTCGATCACCATCGGCTTCCGGGAGTCGTCGGTTCCCTTCTCCTACCTCGACGACAAGCAACAGCCAGTCGGCTTCGCCATGGACATCTGCGCCAAGATCGTCGACGCCGTGAAGAAGGAGCTCAAGCTCACCAAGCTCGAGGTGAAGCTCAATCCTGTGACCTCGGCGACACGCATTCCGCTGATGGCCAACGGCACCATCGATCTTGAATGCGGCTCCACCACCAACAATGCCGAGCGCCAGAAGCAGGTGTGGTTTACCAACACGCACTTCCTCACCGCGAGCCGCTACGTCACGAAGAAGGCGAGCAACATCAAGAAAATCGACGATCTCAAAGGCAAGACGATCGTCTCCACCTCCGGCACCACCAACATCAAGCAGGCCACCGAGGCCAACGTCGCGAAGAACCTCGGCATGACGATCCTGCCGGCCAAGGACCACGCCGAGGCGTTCCTGATGGTGGAGACGGATCGCGCGGTGGCATTCGTGATGGATGACATCCTGCTCGCTAGCCTGGTGGCGGGATCGAAGACGCCGGCCGCCTACAAGATCTCCGACGACGCCTTCTCGCTGCCCGAGCCCTATGGGATCATGCTGCGCAAGGACGATGCGGAGTTCAAGAAGGTCGTCGATGCGGCCACGGCGGCCCTCTACAAGAGCCCGGACGGCACCGCGATCTACGACAAGTGGTTCACGCAGCCGATCCCGCCTAAGGGCCTCAATCTGAATGTGCCGATGAGCGCGCAAATGAAGAAGCAGTTCGCCAATCCGAGCGCCTCGCCCGATCCGGCAGTCTACTAGGCCGGGCCGGCACAGCAGCCAGCGTGCGACCGGCGCAAGCCGGTCCGCCCGTTGGCGGTGCCTTGGAGTGTTGCGCGTGAACTACAACTGGAACTGGGGGATCTTCTTCGAACCCTCGCCGGAGGGTACCGGAACCTACTTCGACATGCTCCTCTCGGGGCTGAGGTGGACGATCGTGACGGCCATCTGCGCTTGGGTGATCGCCCTCGCCTTCGGGCTCGATCGTCGGCGTGATGCGCACGCTGCCATCCAAGACGGCCAACTGGATTGCGACAGCCTACGTCGAGTTCTTCCGCAATATCCCGCTCATCGTGCAGCTGTTCCTTTGGTACTTCGTGCTGCCCGAGCTGCTGCCGAGTGCAGCCGGCCTGTGGCTGAAGCAACTGCCCAACGCTGCGTTCTGGACGGCCTTCATCGGCATCGGCTTCTACATGTCGGCGCGCGTGGCCGAGCAGGTGCGCTCCGGCATCAATGCGCTGCCGCGCGGCCAGGCGATGGCGGGCAAGGCACTGGGACTGACCACCGCGCAGACCTATCGCTATGTGCTGCTGCCCATGGCCTACAGGATCATCCTGCCGCCGCTGACCTCGGAGTTTCTCAATACGATCAAGAACACCTCCGTTGCCCTCACGATCGGGCTGCTCGAGCTGACCGGCCGCGCGCGCTCGATGCAGGAATTCTCGTTTCAGGTGTTCGAGGCCTTTACCGCCGCGACGCTGCTGTATCTGCTGGTCAATATCGTCGTGGTCACCGCCATGCGCTACCTCGAGCGGCGGGTCACCGTGCCCGGCTATGTCGCGATGAAGTGAGGCGGGCATGTTCAGCGATTTCGACTTTGGCGTCATTATCCGCTCCCTGCCCTATCTTTTCTTCGACGGCATGACATTCACGCTGCTCCTGACCGCGCTGGCTACCGCGGGCGGCATCGTGCTCGGCACGCTGATCGCCCTGATGCGGCTCTCGGGGCTGCCGGTGCTGGCGCAGATCGCGGCCGGCTACACGAACCTCATGCGCTCGCTGCCCTTCGTGCTGGTGATCTTCTGGTTCTACTTCCTGATCCCCTACGTCGGGCAATGGATCATCGGCGCCTCGCGGCCGATCGCGGTCGGCGCCTTCATGTCGGCGCTCGTGACGTTCACGCTGTTCGAGGCGGCCTATTTCTCCGAGATCATGCGCGCTGGGCATTCAATCCATCCCGCAGCGGGCAAGTGTCGGCCGGCTACGCGCTGGGCCTCAGGTACTGGCAGGTCATGGGCTACGTCGTGCTGCCCCAGGCCTTCCGCAACATGCTGCCCGTGCTGCTCACGCAAACCATCATCCTGTTCCAGGACACCTCGCTCGTCTACGTGCTGTCGATCACCGATTTTCTGGGCGCCGCCTCGAAGATCGCGCAACGCGACGGGCGCCTCGTCGAGATGTACCTGTTCGCCGCCCTCGTCTACTTCGTCATCTCGTTCGCGCTTTCGCAGCTCGTGCGCCGACTGCAGGCGCGGACAGCCATCATTCGCTGAAGGCACGCCATGGACCCGATGATCGACATCAAAGCCATCAACAAATGGTACGGGCCGGTGCAGGCCTTGAAGTCGTGCACGACGCACGTCGCCAAGGGCGAGGTGGTGGTGGTGTGCGGACCCTCTGGTTGCGGCAAGTCCACCCTCATCAAGTGCGTCAACGCGCTGGAGCCCATTCAATCGGGCGACATCGTGCTGGACGGCACCAGCCTCACCGATCCCAAGACCGACCTGCCCAAGATGCGGGCGCGGGTCGGCATGGTGTTCCAGCACTTCGAGCTGTTCCCCCACCTGCGGGTGATCGACAACCTGATGCTGGCGCAGGAGAAGGTGCTCGGCCGCTCGCGCGCGGCGGCGGAGGCGAAGGCCGTGGCGCTGCTGGAGCGGGTCGGCCTCATCGCGCACAAGGACAAGTATCCGGGCCAGCTCTCGGGCGGACAGCAGCAGCGCGTTGCCATTGCGCGGGCGCTCGCCATGGACCCCATCGTCATGCTGTTCGACGAGCCGACCTCTGCGCTCGACCCCGAGATGGTCAACGAGGTGCTCGACGTCATGATCGAGCTCGCCCGCGAAGGCATGACGATGATGGTCGTCACGCACGAGATGGGCTTTGCCCGCAGCGTGGCCGATCGCGTGATCTTCATGGAGAGCGGCGAGATCGTGGAGGACACGACCAAGGAAGACTTCTTCGGCAAGCCGCGCACCGCGCGGGCGCAGCAATTCCTGTCGAAGATCCTGCACCATTGACGTTGGGCCTGCGCCGACGCGCGCCTCGCCGTCCGCCACCGCCGCGCAACACCTATTGCCTTCGCTTATCTGCCCGCTTGTCCCCGGAACGGGGCCGCATTAGGGTGCCAAGTTGTCGGGTCATCATACAAGCCGGCTGTGGCACTGGTCCGGACAAGGGCCCGGTCGCGCCGGCCAAGAACAAGAACTGGTCGTTCATCTGGAGAGGAGATAGCCCATGAATCGCCGCATGCTCGTGAAGTTCGGGCTGCTGACGCCGCTACTGATGCTTGGCGCCGGCTATGCGCCGACTGCCGTTGCCCAAACCAAGCTCGTGCTCAAGGCCACCGACGTCCACCCGCTCGGCTATCCGACGGTGGAGGCCGTGGTGCGCATGGGCAAGAAGCTGGAGGTCGCCACCAACGGCCGCATCAGCATCCAGATGTATCCTTCCATGCAGCTCGGCGGCGAGAAGGAGATGATCGAGCAGGCGCAGGTGGGCGCGCTGCAGATCGCGCGCATCAGCGTCGGCCCCATGGGCCCGATCGTGCCGGAGCTCAACGTGTTCAACCTGCCGTTCATGTTCCGCGACAACGCGCACATGGAGAAGGTGATCGACGGCGAGATCGGCGCCGAGCTGCTTGAAGAAGCTCAGCGATCATCCGACCGCCGGGCTGATCGGCTTGTGCTGGATG
Organism: uncultured Alphaproteobacteria bacterium; assembly: GCA_963724565.1. Lineage (GTDB taxonomy): Bacteria > Pseudomonadota > Alphaproteobacteria > Rhizobiales > Hyphomicrobiaceae > AWTP1-13. The sequence continues at coordinate 319,996 of CAVRVK010000010.1, read as the reverse complement.
AATGCCGGCACGCGCAACGTCTACAACAGCAAGCACCCGATCAAGACGGTCGAGGACCTCAAGGGCCTCAAGATCCGCATGATGGGCAATCCCGTGTTCGTCGACACCATGAACTCGCTCGGCGGCAACGGCATCGCCATGGGCTACGACCAGCTCGATCAACGCGCTGCAGACCGGCGTGGTGGACGGCGCGGAGAACAACGAGCCGAGCTACGCCACCGGCCAGCACTATCGCCACGCCAAGTACTACTCCATGACCGGGCACCTGATGATCCCCGAGATCCTGGTGTTCTCCAAGAAGAGCTGGACCGACGCTATCCAAGGACGACCAGGACCTGATCCTGAAGGTCGCCAAGGAGGCGCAGCAGGAGCAGCGCGGCCTGTGGTACGAGATGGAGAAGAAGTCGCTGGCCCAGATGAAGGAGGCCGGCGCCCAGGTCAACGATGTCGCCGACCGCAAGCCCTTCCAGGCGGCGGTGAAGCCCGTGTGGGACAAGTACGGCGCCCAGCACGCCGCGCTCATCCAGCGCATCCAGGACGTGAAGTGAGCTGAGATCACAATCAGTCAGGGCCGGCTGCGCTCCTGCTCCGGATGCGGCCGGCTTTCGTCTGGGAAGGGGGAATCGAATGCTCGCGCGATACGTCCGGGCTGATGGACGCGATCAACAGAGCCTGCCTATTCGTCGCGGGTGCGTGCCTGGTCGATCATCACCATCATCATCCCGTACGGGGTGTTCTGCCGCTACGTGCTCAACAGCGCAGCGTCGTGGCCCGAGCCGATGGCCGTGCTGCTGATGATCGTGCTGTCGTTCCTGTCCGCGGTCGTGTGCTATCGCGAGTACCTGCACATCGGCGTCGGCCTGCTGCCCGGCGCGCTCGGCGGCCGCAGCAAGCTGCTGCTGGGCTGGTTCATCGAGCTCGTGCATGCTCGGCACCAATGTGTTCATGCTCTGGTACGGCATCAAGCTCATCCAGGTGACCTGGTACCAGAGCATCGCCGAGTTCCCGCTGGTGTCTGTCGGGCGTCGCCTACCTGCCGATCCCGATCGGCGGCGCGCTCACCATGCTGTTCGTGATCGAGCGGCTGTTGACCCAACAATTCTTCGGCGAGCCCTCGCCGGAGGCCGTGAGCGCCACTTTCCACCGAGTGACCGGCTGAGCGGGCTGAAAGCTTCATGGACGTCCTCATCCTCGTCGGCAGCTTCACGGTGTTGTGCCTGATGGGCATGCCGGTTGCCTATGCGCTCGGCCTCTCAGCCATCTTCGCGGCGCTGTGGATCGACCTGCCGCTCGAAGCCATCATGATCAAGACGTCCGACGGCATGGACGATTTTCCGCTGCTGGCGATCCCGTTCTTCATCCTGGCCGGCGCCATCATGGCCGAAGGCGGCATGGCGGAGCGGATCATCAACCTGGCCAAGGTGTTCGTCGGCTTCGTTCGCGGCGGCCTGGCGCTGGTCAACATCCTGGCCTCGACCATGTTCGGCGCCATCTCGGGCTCCTCCGTCGCCGATACCGCCTCGATCGGCGCCGTGATGATCCCGCAGATGATCAAGAACGGCTATCCGCGCCTGTTCGCGGTCAACGTGACGATCTCGGGCTCGCTGCAACCCCTGCTGATCCCGCCCTCGCACAACGCGGTGATCTATTCGCTGGCCGCCGGCGGCACCGTGTCGGTGGCGCACCTGTTCATGGCCGGCGTCATCCCGGGTCTGCTGCTCGGGCTGTCGCTGATGATCCTGTGCCTCATCATCGCCCATCGCCAGAACTTCCCAAAGGGCGAGGCGATCGGGCTGCGCCAGGCGGTGTGCATCGCCTACCAGGCGATCTGGGGCCTGGTGACCGTGATCATCATCCTGGGCGGCATCCTGTCCGGCATCTTCACCCCGACCGAGTCGGCGGCAGTCGCCTGCGTCTACGCCTTCCTCGTCACCATGTTCATCTACCGCGACTACAAATGGGCCGACCTGCCGCTGCTGATCGGCCGCGTGGTGCGCACCGTCGGCATGGTGATGATCATGATCGGCTTCTCGGTGGCGTTCGGCTACATGATGGCGCTGATGCGCGTCCCGGCCAGGGCCACCGAGTTCTTCGTCGCCATCTCCAGCGACAAGTACATGTTCCTGCTCTACGTGAACCTGCTGCTGCTGTTCCTCGGCACGTTCATGGATCTGGCGCCGATGCTGCTGATCTGCACGCCGATCTTCCTGCCCGATCATCAAGACGTTCGGCATCGACCCCGTGCACTTCGGCATCATCATGATCCTGAACCTCGGCATCGGCCTGCTGACGCCGCCGGTGGGGCCGACCATGGTGGTGGGCTGCGCCATCGGCAAGGTGTCCATGGAGGCCGTCTCGCGCAGCATTCTCGTTTTCTACATCCCGATGCTGATCGTGCTGGGGCTGGTCACCTACATTCCGGCCCTGACGCTGTGGCTGCCGAGCGTATTGCTGCGATAGCCCGCGTTCACGCGGCTGTGCTTTGTGGCACAGTCGCGCGCCTGCTAGTGGCCATACTCTTGTGCCAGCAAGACAATGATAGTGCTTGCGGATCGCCGAGCGCGGGAACTCATGCCACGCCTTCTCATCTGGCTGTTCATGTTTGCCGTCTTGGGTGCCCCTGCGGCGCAAGCCGAGAAGCGCATAGCGCTGGTGATCGGCAACTCGGCCTATCAGAGTACGACCGAGCTCAAGAACCCGCGCAACGACGCACACGGACGTGGCCGGTGCCCTGCGGCGGCTCGGCTTCGACGTGCTCGACGGCCGCGACCTCGACAAGAGGTCCATGGAGCGGCTCATTCGCCAGTTCGGGCTCAGGCTATCCGGCGCTGACCTTGCCCTCTTTTTCTATGCCGGCCACGGCGTGGCGATCGGCGGGCAGAACTACCTCGTGCCTACAGACGCACGCTGGCCAGCGAGAGCGACGCCGATTTCGAGGCCCTGCCCCTCTCCCTGGTTCTCAAGCAGATGGAGCGCGAGGCGAAGACCAGCATCGTCCTGCTCGATGCCTGCCGCGACAACCCACTGGCTCGCAACCTGGCGCGCACCATGGGCACGCGTTCAGCCCTGGTCGGCCAGGGCTTGGCCGAGGTCAAGACCGGCGTCGGCACGCTGATCGGCTTCTCGACGCAGCCGGGCAACGTGGCGACCGACGGCGCCGGGCGCAACTCACCCTACGCCGAGGCGCTGTTGCGATACATCGAGACCCCGGGCAAGGACGTGAGCGGCGTTCTCATCGCCGTGCGCAACGATGTGCTCAAGGAGACGGACGGCAAGCAGGTTCCATGGGAGCACACCTCGCTCACGGGGCAGGTGTTTCTGCGGCCCGACGCCACGGCATCGCCGGGCGCGGCGTTTACGCCTCCCGCAGTCAACTACGATCGCGAGATCGAGCTGTCGTTCTGGAACAGCGTCAAGGACAGCAAGTCGCCCGCCATGCTCGAAACCTATCTGGAGCGCTATCCGAACGGAAACTTCTCGGCGCTCGCCCGGACGATGATCGACCAGCTGAAGGCGGCAGCTGCTCCGCCTCCTACCGGCTGGCACCCTGCACAGGCGCCAAGGCCGACGTGCCCCAAGGCGGCAGCGCCTGCCTGCCAAGGCCAGGTCCACCGACACCCGCGCGCGTCCGCGCCCGTAAGGCCACCGGCGGGGGAAAAGCTGAGGGCGGCGGGATGTGCTGGGGGAACGATCGGACGGGTGAACGTCCTGGTGCCGTGCACGGACCCGAGCGCAAGGACGCGGGCCTATTGAGCTGGAGCAGGCTCGCCAATGCCGCAGCCTGGCTCGCACGTCGATTTGAGCGTGGGCAGCCTGTCGGGTCGATGCCACGAGAATATAAGTACAAATGCTGCTTGCGCTGCGTTGCTCCAGCGTCAATGTGCAAGACAAGGCATGCTGCGCGAGCCGGCCTCCCTTGGCCAGGCCAGCGCGTGCGGGAGTCTAGCAAATGAGCAGATTGAGCGGCGCTTTCCTAGTCGTGGCGGGCATAGGGATGGCGGCCTACGCAATGCACTGGACAGTAGATACCGAGGCGACGGCGAGACGGCCCCCACCGGTCGATGCCGCTCCGACTGTTGAACCCGCCCAGCACAAGGAGCCCGCCCCCGTGCAGGTGCAAACCACGCCGGAGCCTGCACCGATACTGCCCGCAAGCAAGGATGCGGCCCCTGCGCGTTTCTTCTCCGCCAGCAGCTACACCGCCCAAGCTGGCCACCAAGACGATCGCCATACAATTACCACACCGTTGCCCCAAAGGCGATTCCCGTACGCTCTGCCGCCTCCACGACAGGGCCGGTTGACCGCGCGAGGCTGACCAAGGAACTGCTGGTCCAATTGAAGCGCGTCGGCTGCTACCAGGGTCCTATCGGCGGCGTGTGGACGGCCGGGGCGCGCAGTTCCATGAAAGCTTTCACCGAGCACGTAAATGCCACTCTGCCGGTCGATCAGCCGGACTACATCTTGTTGGCAATGGTGCAGAGTCACGAGGGTGTGGCCTGCGGCCGAGAGTGTCCAGCGGGAGAGGCTCGCGACCAGGCCGGGCGCTGTTTGCCGGCCGGAGTCGTTGCAGCCGGGTCGAAGAAACGCACAACCAATGAGCCGCGGGTGGTTGCCAAGCCAGCTCCCGTGGTGGAGAAGCAGGCATCGGGTGCGTGGGTCGCAGCCGACCCTAACCCGCGGCACGCTTTTTGAACCCGCAGCCGGTTCCACCGGCTCGCATGTCGCTTGCTGGCCCTAAGCAGGAGACCGCGCGATGGGCCAGCCGCTCCCGCAGTCGGTTCGGGGCCGGGGAAACAGGAGGCTAGGCAACTCAAGCAGCCTGGGCAGCGGCGGTACACAACCAGAACCGCCGAGCCTCGGCGCCCGAGAGCGTCGGTCGCGCGGTCTCCGAGTTGGGTACCTTGGGTACCGCCCTGGGCCATGAACTAGCGGACGCGCGCTCCGAGTTTCAGCAAGATTGGGCAGGGGGTTGCTCAGTTTTGTGGCAGCAGCGCCACTCACCCCCGTTAATACCCAGTGAATTGGCAGGGGTGTTTGCAGATATACCTTCCATTTAGTATTTGTGTCGAGACTGGCCTTGAGTTGTGTGTCAGGTGCGTCAGGCGTGTGCGTCCTCGGCCCTGACGTCCGCAGTAGCGCGGCGGAAGTTGAGTTTCCGCACTGCAGGTCGAACCTCTGCGTGCTGCGTCCACGATCCTAGTTCCCAGCGTCAGTCGGTAAATCCCGCGTAGTGCGCGTTCGCGTCCGGTTCACGGCGTCGCGTCGCCTGTGCGTGCGTCGCGATCCGGACACGGGAGCGTAGAGGGGGCCAAGCGAGCGCTTCGCCCGCAGAGCATTGAAACCTCAAGTGGAGATAGACATGAACGGGGGAATGATCAAAGCGGCGGGCCCTGGCGCCGTAGCTGCCTTGGCAGCCTTGATGTTGAGTTCAGGTTCCGTGTGGGCGGCCGATCTTGGGCGGCAACTGCTGCGCAGACCTCGAGGAGCGCGTGGCGGAACTCGAAGCCACCACTGCTCGCAAAGGCAACCGCAAGGTCAGCCTGACGCTCTATGGCTGGGTGAACAAGGGCATCATGTATTGGAACGACGGTCGTCAGTCGAACACCTACTTCGGTATCGACAACACCAACTTCGCGACCCGCTTCGGCATGCGCGGTGATGCGAAGATCAATCCCGAACGTGAAGGCTGGCTTCTCGATCCTGATCGGACATCATCACGGGCGGCAATACCGGCCCGACGGGTGTGAGCCAGTGCGTGAGGATCGCACGCTTCGACGTCTTCGACGGCTACCACAGCACGTCATTCGGCTCGACGTGCAACGCATACGCTGAGGACGCGATCATCCGCATGCGTGATGCGAACGTGTGGGTCGAGAGCAACAGGCTGGGCCGCCTCACCGTCGGCCATCTGACCAACCCGGGACCCCAAGGCATCATCGACCTCGGCGGCACTTTGGTCGCGTCTGCCGGCGGCCATCGACCTGGTGGGTGGTGCCTTCCATGTTCCGCAGTAGCTCGGATGGGGCCTTCACTGGCGCGACGATTGCCAACAACACCACCAACGTGGCCGATTTCTCGCATCGCACGGACTCGATCCGGTGGGATTCGCCGACGCATTTCGGCTTCGTGCTGAGCGCGGCGGTTGGTGAGGCGGCGAGCGTGCGATCGTGAACATTGCCAACTACAACCCGATGACCGCTACTGGGTCCAGTCGGCCCGTATTGGGCGGTCGCGCTGCGCTACGCCGGCGAGCACTCACGGCTTCCGCGTGGCTGGCGCGGCGGCCTACGAAAGGAGCGACGGCGAAGAGAGGATGAACTCCTCAGTTGCCGCCGCGGCTCGCCGAGTTTCGCATGCGTCCAACAACACCGGCTTCAGCGCATCGCTGCTGCACATCGCCAGCGGTTTGTTCGCTGCAGGGTTCGTGGATCCGGTTCGAACGTGGCAACCATGTGGTCGCAGCGTGGCGGCGGCACGGACGATGGTACGCTGTGGCAGATCCAGGGTGGTGTCGCGCAGGAACTGGACCGGCTTCGGCAATACCGTGCTTCTACGGTGAGTATGCTCGCGGCGACGACCTGCAGCGCACCTTCAGCTACGACCGTCAATTCCACGCACTGCGAACCACCGGACAACGAGTACACCATGTGGGGCCTCGGTGTTGTGCAGAACATCGACGCTGCTGCGATGGAGATCTACCTTGCCTATCGCCGGCACGCCTCGATCGTGACGTAGCAGGATTGTCGCAGCCATGCCCTTACTGGCCGGCTGACCAGGTGCCGTAGCCGCCGGTGCTACGTGGACGACATCCACATCGTGTTCGGCGGCATGCGCATCGCCTTCTGATCAAGCCGACACTGGACGAACATAGGAAGAGCCGCCTGCGGGCGGCTCTTTCATTTTCTGGCGTGAACATGAGGTGTGTGGCGGCTACGCAACATGACTTGTGCGAGCACACTGGCCTGAGGAAAACCTGGGATTGCTGCAATCGTTTGTGGAAGGCGGCTTGCTTTCCTGTATACGGAAGCTCAAATGGAGGCCGGTAAGTAAGAGCGCGTACAGGGTGCTCGGCTTGCGGGGTTCGGGGTTATGGGACCGAAGAAATTGTTACTGGCAGCGGTAGCGGCGGCTTTGCTGGCGCCGGCTGTTGCTGCGTTTGAAGAGACGAAGATCGGGGTGGGGCAGGAAAAGGCCCCCGTGGCGCCCGTTCTTGAGCTGCCCAAGGTTCCGGGCAAAGGCCTCGACCTGGGTAGTGGCACAGAGCTCAATTTGGGCAAGACCTCGGGCACGGAGGTGCGGATTCCGGGCCTTGGCACCGTCGGGGTGCTGCCGAAGCTCGATTTTGGCCTAGAGTTGCTGTACGGCGCGAATGAGCCCAAGGGCCTTCCTCAGGACAAGACGAGCCCCGACGACGTTCAGATCAGAGGCACAATCAAGCACCGCTTCTGACCTTCGTTCTGTGGAGGGGTGGTTGTAGGGAAAAGGAGCGCCATTCGCGCTCCTTTGTTGATTCTACCGGTGCCAAGTGATGGTCGGTTTTGCCATGTGGCCGGCGGCTCTGGTTCACCTTTTCACTGCCATGGGCGCGATATGCGCCTTTTTGGCAACGCGGGCTGTGTTCCAGGAGGCCTGGGAAGCCGTTTTCGGCTGGCTAGCGGTGGCCTTGGCGATCGATACCGTGGACGGCACTCTTGCCAGGCTGGTGGGAGTGAGCAAGCGCCTTCCACGCTTTTCCGGTGAACGGCTCGATCTCGTGATCGACTATCTGACGTATGTCTTCGTGCCTGCTCTGGCTCTACTGCAGGCTGGCTTTCTGCAGGGCGGCTTGGGCGTTGTCCTTGCCTGCCTGATCCTGCTCTGCTCGCTCTTTCACTTCTCCGACACGGCAAGCAAGGCCGACGACCACAGCTTCATCGGCTTTCCGGCGACCTGGAACCTGGTTGCCTTCTATGTTTTTGTGCTCGGCCTTTCGCCGACAGCCACCGCGCTGCTGGTTTTGGGATGCGTCGTCCTGACTTTCATCCCCCTCAAATGGGTGCACCCCTTGCGGACGGTGGCGTTGAGGCCGGTGACGGTGCTGGGTACGGCGCTCGCATGCATTGCAGGGGTGTCGGTGCTCCTGTCGGGCTTCCCCGCAGGCGCCTGGGAGCGGATCGTTCTGGTTGGCGCAGCCCTCTATGGGATCGCGCTCACGCTCTACTCGGGCATGGTGCGCGATCCCAGTCCCGGCACTTGAAGCATTTGTGATGCCCCCTGTCGCCCGCACAGGTGTGCGCATGCGGTGCCGCAGCACCATATGCAGGCAAGACAGTGTGCTGGCTCGCACCGGCCCGCGGGGCGGGCGGAAAGAGGATCAGAGGTGAGTACATGAACATGCGCGTGGCGATGGGATTGCTGTGCGGCGGGGCCGCGCTGGTGACCCTTGCCCCCGGGACCCTGCACGCGGCCCCCATAGGGCGCGCACTTTCAAGCCTGGCCGTGGAGGCGCGTACCGCCTCGCCGGTGGAGCAGGCAGCGCATCGGCGCTGCTACAGGCGCAATGGCGTGCGCGTGTGCCGGGGCGCGCAGCGGACCTACGGGTATCGCGCTGAGCCCAGCCTGGGCTTTACCTACGGCAATCCAAGACCCGAGAGCCTGCCCACAGGGTCGACGGCCTGGTGGGAGGCCATGGAACGCTGGGGGCGCACTGGCGGGAGGGTCCGGTAGAGCGATTTCCTGCGTCGGCGTAAGCCGGGCGTGGCGCGAGCTGGCAACAGGGCCGGCGGAGCCAGCGCGTACATCGTCCCGCGCATGCCCTGATCTAACCTCGCGCGATTTGGATGGCGGATGGGGAGGGATTTCGAACCCCCGGTGAGCGTGAACCCACGCCGGTTTTCAAGACCGGTGCCTTAAACCACTCGGCCACCCATCCGCTTCGAAGCATCCGGCGCTTAGCATGCCTCCAGGCGGGTGATAACCGAAAACTGGGGCCCGGCTGCGTGGGGCCAGAGCGGCCAATGACGGCAGCGAAAGCCTCCCAATACTACGGGTCCGCGCGCTGACAACTGCAGCTGCCGCGTGGTCCCCCGCCAAACGCGACCGGGGCGCAACCAGGCAGGTGTGGTTAACGCCTTGCTAACGATCCCCTGCCAAGGTCGGCACAACCGTGCGTGAGCCTGACCAGGTTACGCGCGGGTCCACTGTGAACCGGCGAAATGTTCCATGCGTATGCCGTTCTCGTGGCGCCGGGCGGTGTGCCTCGGCGTCAGCGTCTTGCTGCTGTGCGCGGCGGCCTGCACCGCGTGGCGGCCGCGAAGCCCGCATAACCCCCGAGACAGACGCTCCGGTCAGCCCGCGCGTCATTCCCCCGGGGCAGCCGATCCCCAAGGGCGGCGGCGCCTACAAGGTCGGCAACCCCTATCGCATCGACGGTGTCCTGTTTACCGCCGGCCGAGGACCCGGCCTACGACCGCATCGGCATCGCCTCCTTCTACAGCGAGGACTTCCACGGCCGCAGGACCGCCAACGGCGAGATCTTCGACATGTGGGCCCTGACCGCCGCCCATCCGACGCTGCCGATGCCGTCCTACGCCTACGTCACCAACCTCGCCAACGGCCGCACGCGTGCTGGTGCGCATCAACGACCGGGGCCCCTATGCGCGCGGGCGCGTCATCGATCTGTCGCGCGCGGCCGCACGGCTGCTGGGCTTTGAGACGCACGGCACGGCCTACGTGCGCGTGCGCTACGCGGGCCGTGCGCCCCTCAACGGCGACGACCGCTACGAGCAGCGGTTCCTGGTCGGCCAGCACTGGTATCGGCTGGCGGCCTGGAACGGGGCTCCGTGCCGCGAAGCCGTTGACTTGGCAGCTCGGCCGATCCGATAGTCGGCTGCAGGCCCCCACCGTCGGGACATGTGACGATGCGTTGCTTCGCCGTGCACCGGCCGTCGCAGCTTGTTGTCGCGTGTCGCTGCTCGCCCTGCTCGTTGCCTCGGTCGCGCTGGTCGCCGCCGCGCCCGCCTTGGCGCAGCAGAGCGGCGAGGTCGTCGTCAAGTCGCCGCAGGCCATTCTGATCGATGCCGACTCCGGCGGCGTCCTGTTTCAGCGCAACGCCGACGACCTGGTACCGCCGGCCAGCATGAGCAAGCTGATGCTGCTCATCCTGATGTTCAACGCTCTGCGGGCCGGAGAGATCACGCTCGACACCGACGTCGTGATGAGCGAGCACGCCTGGCGCACGGGCGGCGCGCCGTCGAGGGGCTCCGCGATGTTCGTGCCGCTCGGCAAGACCGCCAAGGTCGACGAGCTGCTCAAGGGCATCATCGTGCAGTCCGGCAACGACGCGGCCATCGCCATGGCCGAGAAGCATCGCGGGCAGCGAGAGCGCTTTCGCCGAGGCCATGACCGAGGAGGCGCGGCGCCTCGGTCTCAAGAAATCGGTGTTCACGCAACGCCACCGGGCTCTACGACCCCGAGCATCTGATGACCGTGCGCGAGCTCGCCATGCTGGCGCGCATCATCATCAGGGACTATCCCGAGTACTATCCGCTGTTCGCGCAGCGCGAGTTCCAATACCGCCACCACAAGTTCTTCAACCGCAATCCGCTGCTCGGCGTCGGTGACGGGCGTCGACGGGCTCAAGACCGGCTACATCAAGGAAGTCGGGCTACGGCATCGTCGCCTCGGCCAAGATGGACAACCGCCGCCTGATCCTGGCCATCAACGGCGCGGCCACGCCGGAGGAGCGCAAGGACGACGCGCGCCGCCTGCTCGAGTGGGGCTTCAAGACCTTCTCGGAGGTCAAGCTGTTCGAGGCGGGCGAGGTCGTGGGGCACGCCCGCGTGTGGGGCGGCGAGCGCATGTACATGCCGCTGACCGGCAACGGCGGCGTGCAGTATCGTGCTGCCGCGCTTCCCGGCCAACCAGAAGCTGTCGGCCCGGATCCTCTACAAGGGCCCGCTGAAGCCGCCGATCAAGAAGGGCGAGCAGGTGGCGACCTTGCGGGTCACAACCTCCACCGACGCCACCAACGAGGTGCCCCTTTTCGCGGCCGAGGACGTTGGCCGGGCGGGCTTCATGCGCCGCGGGCTTGACTCGCTGCTCTATTTCGCTACGCGCTGGATGCGGTAGCGCTGTTCGCAAATGGAGCAAGGGCCGCCAGGCGCGTGGCGCAAGCTTGGCCGGCAGGTGTCATGCCATCGGGTCGGTTCATCACCTTCGAGGGCGGCGAGGGCTCCGGCAAATCGACGCAGGCGCGCCTGCTGGCCGAGGCCCTGCGCGGCAGGGGGATCGACGGCGTCCTGACGCGCGAGCCGGGCGGATCGCCGTTCGCCGAGCAGGTGCGCAGCCTCATCCTCGATCCCGCAATCGCCTCCGCATTCGGCGCTCTCGGAAGCGCTGCTGTTCTACGCCGCGCGCGCCGACCATCTCGAGAAGAGTGATCCGTCCGGCCCTGGTCGCCGGCCGCTGGGTGATCTCCGACCGCTTCTCCGATTCCACCCGCGTCTACCAGGTGGAGGCCGGCGGGCTGCCGCTCGACGTATTCAAGGCGTTCGAGCTGATCGTCGTGAAGCTCACCTATCCCGACCTCACGTTCATACTGGACGTGCCGGCCGAGGTGGGCCTCGAGCCGCGCCACCACGCGCCGTCTGGCGCAGGCCTTGTCCGGCGAGGACGCCGACGCCTACGAGAAGCGCGATCTGGACTTACCACGACGCGGCTGCGGGAGGGCTTCCTCGCCGTCGCCAAGGCCGAGCCGCGCCGCTGCCACGTGCTCGACGGCACGGCAACCCGAGGAAGCCATCGCCGCCGAGGTCCTGGCGCAGGTCGAGCGCCGTCTGATGCCGCCGGACCAGCGCTGATGGCGCGCGCTGCGGCCGCTGCCCAGGAGATCGAGGCGCTGCCCGAGGCCGACCGCCTCGAAGGCTTTCCGCATCCTCGTGAGACCCGCCGTCTCTGTTGGTCACGAGGCGGCGGAGCAGGCGCTGGCGCAAGCCTTCGCTGGCGGGCGCATGCATCACGCCTGGCTGCTCGCCGGGCGCGCCGGCATCGGCAAGGCGACGCTCGCCTATCGCCTGGCGCGGCACGTGCTGGCCAAGCCCGAGGAGCGCGACCCTGATCGGCGCAGGCCTGGACGTGCCGTGCGACAGCTCCGCGGCGCGACAGGTGGATGCGCTGTCGCATCCGGGCCTGCTGGTGCTGCGGCGGCCGTACGACACGAAGGCCAAGCGCTTCGCCACCGGCATCCCGTCGACGAGGTGCGCAGGCTCAAGTCGTTCCTCGGTCTGACCGCCGGCGAGCGGAGCCTGGCGCGTCGTGATCGTCGACAGCGCCGACGACCTCAACCTCAATGCCGCCAACGCGCTGCTCAAGTCGCTCGAGGAGCCGCCGCGGCGGGCGCTCTTCCTGCTGGTCTCGTCGAGCCGAGCCGTCTGCTGCCCGACCATCCGCTCGCGCTGCCGCCGCCTCGACCTTCCTGCCGCTGACTAGCGAGCCGCTGCGGCAGGCTGCGCAAGCGGCTCTGGCGGCTGCCGACATCGACCGCGCCGCAGCCGGCGCAGTGGATGCAGCTCGAGCGGCTGGCGGAGGGCAGCGTGCGTCGCGCATTGCAGCTGGCGGCGCGGCGGGCTCGAGACTCCACGAGCGGGTGGAGGCGCATTCTCACGCAGCCTGCCCAAGGTCGATTGGCCGGCGGCTCACACGCTGGCCGACGCCCTCAGCCTCGGCGCCCAGGAGCAGCGCTACGAGGCGTTCTTCGAGCTTCTGCTCGACCGGCTGGCGCGGCTGGCGCGCGTCCGTGCCACGGGCCGAAGGCGAGCCGCAGCGAGGTCGCGCTGGCGACGCGGCTGATCCGGGATGGCCGGCTGCCCGCATGGGCGGCCCTGTGGGAGGCGGTGCTGCGCGACAAGGCCGAGGTCGACGAGCTGAACCTCGACCGCAAGGCGCTCATTCTTGCGGGCGCTTGTCGCGGCTAGAGGCTGCGGCAAGAGGCTGAACACGGTGCAAGGCAGCCTGGGACAGCCAACTCTCTGGTCCCGCTCGAGCTTTTTGCATGCTGCGGTGCCACAAAAGTGACACATGTGGCCGATTGACAGCCCCATCGCGGGACGCCCGCACGCTAGTACGGGGAATGCAACATGCGTCATGTGAAAGTGCTGGCTGCGGCCATGATGGTCGCGGCCGAGCGGGGCATTTGCGAGCGGCCTCGGACGACGGAGGTGATGAACGGCGGGGCACTGCGCAAGGCGGTTGCCGGCAAGACCGTGCACCTTGCCACGCCGATGGGCGGGCTGCCCGATCAACTACCGCCCGACGGCACCATGTGGGGCAAGCGCCGGCAGCTGGCGGCCTACACCGGATCGCGAGCGGATCGCGGTCGGTGGTGGGTGGTGGCCGACAAGCTGTGCCAGCGCTGGAATACCTGGCTCGGCGGCCGGTCGCACTGCTTCACGCTGCGCCAGCAAGGCGGCTGGAACCGTGCACTGGACGCGCGACGACGGCCTGAGCGGCGTAGCAACCATCGTGCGCTGAGCCGGCTGGGGTGAAGCCGGAGCATCCGGCTCTGCCGCGCGCAAATCACCTCGCTGCCCCGCATGTCGGCGCCTCCGGCTGGAGGCCGCTGTGCGCCTTGCGACGGGCTGCTGGCGCGGCTGCAGGCTTTCGTGATAGTGAGCGCCACCTTGGCTGCAGCCAGCTCGAAGCGATGAACCTCGACGCCTCACATTTTCCGTTCGCCTTCGCCCGGCGCGGCCGCTCCGGCCGGCGCCGCTCGAATGCGCTGATCGCTTCCGCCGCCTCGCATCCGGGCGGCACGTTTTCGCTTCACAGGATCAGCCAACGAACGGAACCTGCCACCATGAGCGGGCAACAGAAATTCTACATCACCACGGCCATTTCCTATCCCAACGGCGCGCCGCACGTCGGCCACGCCTACGAGGCGATCGCAACCGATGCGATCGCGCGCTTCGAGCGGCTCGACGGCAAGGACGTGTTCTTCCTGACCGGCACCGACGAGCACGGCCTCAAGATGAAGCAGACGGCGCAGAAGGAAGGCTCTCACTCCGCGCGCGCTCGCCGACCGCAACTCGGCGCGCTTCCGCGAGATGGCAGCGGCGCTGAACCTCTCCAACGACGATTTCATCCGCACCACCGAGGAGCGGCACTACCGCTCGTCGGAGGAGATCTGGCGGCGCATGGCGGCAGCGCCAACAACGGCGACATCTTCCTGAAGAAGTACGCCGGCTGGTACTCCGTGCGCGACGAGGCGTTCTATGCCGAGAAGGAGACCACGCTCGGGCCCGACGGCGTGCGCCTCGGCCCGCAGGGCACGCCGGTCGAATGGTTCGAGGAGGAGACGTTCTTCTTCCGCCTCTCCGCCTACCAGGACAAGCTGCTCGCCCACTACGAGAAGCACCCCGACTTCATCCTGCCGCCGCGAGCGCAGGAACGAGGTGGTGAGCTTCGTCAAGGGCGGGCTCGAGGACCTCTCCGTGTCGCGCACCACGCTCGACTGGGGCATTCCGCGTGCCGGGCGCGCCCGAGCACGTCATGTACGTGTGGGTCGACGCGCTCACCAACTACATCACTGCGCGCCGGCTTCCCCGACGACGAGCATCCGCGCTGGCGCTACTGGCCGGCCGACGTGCACGTGATCGGCAAGGACATCCTGCGCTTCCACGCCGTCTACTGGCCGGCGTTCCTGATGTCGGCGGGCATCGAGCTGCCCAAGCGCATCTTCAGCCACGGCTTCGTGCTGAACCGCGGCGAGAAGATGTCGAAGTCGGTCGGCAACGTGGTCGATCCGTTCGACCTGGTGAAGGCCTACGGCGTCGACCAGGTGCGCTACTTCTTTCTGCGCGAGGTCGTGTTCGGCCAGGACGGCAACTACAACCACGAGGCCATCGTCAACCGCATCAACGCGGACCTGGCGAACGATCTCGGCAACCTGGCGCAGCGCTCGCTGTCGATGATCGCCAAGAACTGCGACGGCAAGATCCCCGAGCCCGGCAGCGTTCACGGAGGCCGACAAGGCGATCCTGGCTGCGGCCGACGCCCTGTACGCCAAGGCGCGCGAAGCCATGGACCGGCAGGCGCATCAAGCAGTACCTGGATGCCGTGTGGGCCGTGGTGGCGGACGCCAACCGCTACTTCGCGGGCGAGGAACCGTGGGCCAAGCGCAAGACGGACCTCAAGCGCATGGAGACGATCCTCTACGTGACGGCCGAGGTGGTGCGGCAGGTGGCGATCCTGGCGCAGCCGGCGACGCCCGACTGGCGCGGCCAGGCTGCTCGACGCGCTGGGCCAGGGACCCGGACGGCGCGCAGCTTCGCGGCGCTGGGCGAGGCGGGACGGCTCGAGCCGGGCACGGCCATCCCGCCGCCGGCCGGCGCCTTCCCGCGCTACGTCGATCCCGAGGCGGACGAACTGAGCAAAGCGAAGAAGGCCGAGCCGCGAAGCGACGCACGAAGGCGGTATGGGGTCAGACCCAGGCGAGTACACGTGCGAGAAGGGTCTGACCCAGAGTCATGATGCTCGTCGATCACCACTGCCATCTCGACTTTCCCGACTTCGCCGACGAGCTCGACGCGGTGATCGCGCCGCGCCGAGGCGGCCGGCGTGGGGCTGATGGTCTCCATCTCCACCCGCATCCGCCGCTTCGACGCGCTGCTCGCGATCGCCGAGGCGCACGACAACGTCTTCTGCTCCGTCGGCACGCATCCGCACTACGCGCACGAGGAGCTGGATGTCCCGGTGGACGAGATCGTGCGGCTCTGCCGAGCATCCCAAGGTGGTGGCCATCGGCGAGGCGGGGCTCGACTACTTCTACGACAACAGTCCGCGAGCGGCGCAGGAGCAGGGGCTTCCGCAACCACATCGCCGCCGCGCGCGAGACCCAGCTGCCGCTCGTCATCCACGCCCGCGACGCCGACGACGACGTGGCCGCGATCCTGGAAGAGGAGATGGCAACAGGGCGCGTTCCCGGCGGTGCTGCATTGCTTCACCGGCGGCGCCGAGCTCGCGCGGCGCGGCCTGGAGCTTGGCCTCTACGTCTCGTTCTCCGGCATCCTGACCTTCAAGAAGTCCGACGCGCTGCGCGAGCATCGCCCGGGCGGTGCCGCTCGACCGTCTGCTGGTGGAGACCGACGCGCCGTACCTGGCGCCCGGCAAGTACCGTGGCAAGCGCAACGAGCCGGCCTATCGTGGTCGAGACCGCCGCCGAGCTGCGCACGCGTGAAGGGCGTTGCGCCGGACGAGCTGGCCCAGGCCACCACCGAGAACTTCTTCCGCCTCTACAACAAGACGCCGCGCCCGGTGGTCGCCCCATGAGCCTCAAGTTCACCCTGCTCGGCACGGGCTCTTCGGGCGGCGTGCCGCGCGTCGGGCCGGTGTGGGGCGCGTGCGACCCGGCCAACCCCAAGAACCGCCGGCGCCGCTGCGCGCTGCTGGTCGACCGCCTCGCCAACGGCGGCCGCACGACGGTGCTGGTCGACACGCCGACCGACATGCGCGAGCAGCTGCTCGACGCGGACGTCGAAACGCTGGACGGCGTGCTGTTCACGCACGACCACGCCGACCACACGCACGGCATCGACGATCTGCGCGGCGTGTTCTTCAACATGCGGCGCCGCGTGCCGGTGTGGGCCGACGCGGCGACCCGCACGAACGCTCGAGACCCGCTTCGACTATTGCTTCACGCAGAAGCCCGGGTCGATCTATCCCGCCATACTGCAGGCGCACGACATCGATCCGCCGCAGCCCGTGCGCATCGAGGGTGCCGGCGGAGTGATCGAGGCGGTGCCGATCGTGCAGGACCACGGCGATGCGCCCATCGCTCGGCTTCCGCTTCGGCAACGTCGCCTACTCGCCCGATGTCGGCGGCATCCCTGAAAGCTCGATTCCGCTGCTGCAGGGGCTCGATCTGTGGATCGTCGACGCGCTGCGCCCGATGCCGCACCCGAGCCACTTCTCTGTCAAGCAGGCGCTCGACTGGATCGAGCGCCTCGGCGTCAAGCGCGCCATCCTGACCCACATGACGGTGGAGCTCGACTACGAGGCCCTGCGCCGTCAGCTGCCGCCCCACGTCGAGCCGGGCTACGACGGCATGGTGGTGGAGGTCGCGCAGTAGTGGAAAGCCGCGCTTTCTCCTGAGCGCCGGGCGAAAGCTCTGGCCTGTCCCGCACCGGCGGCTCAGCAGGCCCTACCCGGAGCCTGAAAGCTTGTCTCGCCTCCCTCGTCGGAAGCTGGGAAAGGGAAGTCCGGCGACCCACAGCCCGACCCAAACAACCACGAAAAGAAATCCTGGAGGGATCACTGCATACAGCAAGAACTTTGCGAGGTGTTCCCTTTCGGCGCTTGATGTGCGAACGCTGGTGTGTCCTCTCATTGCTTGGCCGGACATGCGTCCGTAGTCGGCCTCTCCCCAAAGCATCTGCCGATCGTGCGCCGAAGGCTCCGGCCACGTTTGCACCAGCATGAGGCTCGCCACGGCCAGCCAAACGACGGCGACAACGGCCCAAGCACCAAGCAGCCAGCGGGACCACGCGATCTCCATAGAATGCAACCCGATTTGGAGATTTCGGGCGCCCACCGTTGCGCGTCGGGCCCACGCCGGCCATCGGCACAAACACTGAATTTGTCGCGCCGGCCTCGTCTACGTCGGCCGCATTGGCGCAAGGAGGACTGCGCAATCATCGTCGCGGCCAGCGCACGCTGCAGCCCGCGCAATTAGCGGATTTCGCCCGTCTTCAGATCGAACACACGGCCGTTGTCGGTGCAGGAAGGCTCAGCCAGCCGCACGAACGTCGGCGTGATCGACTCCGGCGTCTTGAGCGACGCCGGGTTCTCGCCAGGAAAGGCCTTGGCGCGCATCTTGGTTCGCGTCGGACCTGGATTGATGAGATTGACGCGCACCGGCGTATTCTCGACCTCGTGTGCGTAGGTGACGACGAGCGCCTCGAGGCCCGCCTTGGAGACGGCATAGGGGCCCCAGTAGGCGGGCCGGCTGATCGCAGCGCCCGAGGAGACGAAGATGGCGCGGCCGGCGTCCGAGCGGCGCAGCAGCGGGTCGAGCGTGCGGATAAGCCGCCAGTTGGCCGTCAGGTTGACGCTCAGCACCTCGTCCCAGGCGTCGGCGGTCACGTGGCCCAAGGGTGACAGCGGCCCCAGGATGCCCCCGTTGCCCACCAGGATGTCGAGCTTCTGCCAGCGCTGGTAAAGGGTGGGGCCCAGCGCGTCGATCTTGTCGTGGTTCTTGAGGTCGAGCGTGAGAAGGGTGGCATTGCCCCCGAGCGCTCGCACCTCGTCGTCCAGTTCCTCGAGCGCTCCGGTAGTCCGGCCGACCAGAATAAGGTGCGCACCCTCCTTGGCGTAGGCCAGCGCGACGGCGCGGCCGATGCCGCGGGTGGCTCCCGTGATGAGGGCGAGGCGGCCGGCGAGGCGGGGGGGAGGGCTCATGGCCGCTACTGCTAGCCCCCGTCACGCGGGCCTGGCAAGCGCCGAAACACCCCGACCGGTGTTCAGTTACCTCGCAGGCTGTGACCGCAGTGGAGGGCAGCCGGTATGCGGCCTAAGTCCAACTCGCTCCCGTACGCCTGTCGGACTCCGACAGGAACGAAAGCTGGCCTGTATAGCCCGGCCCGTCCTGATCCGTAAGCGTGGTGGGATAGTCGCCAGTGAAGCAGTGATCTGTGAACTGCGGGTTCCGGTTGTCGCGCTTGTCGTAGCCGAGCGAACGGTAGACGCCGTCGACGGAGAGGAAGGCGAGGCTGGTGGCGCCCACGAACGCGCACATTTCCTTCACGCTCATGTTGGCGGCGAGCAATTCGGACGGCCGCGGCGTGTCGATGCCATAGAAGTCCGGATGCGTGATGGGCGGGCTCGACACGCGCAGGTGCACCTCGCGCGCTCCGGCCTCGAACATCATTTGCACGATCTTTTTGGAAGTGGTGCCGCGCACCACGCTGTCGTCAATCAGCACTATGCGGTTGCCGCGCACGGCAGAGGCGTTGGCGGAGTGCTTGAGCTTTACTCCGAGCTGGCGGATGCGCTGCTCGGGCTCGATGAAGGTGCGGCCCACGTAGTGGTTGCGGATGATGCCGAGCTCGAACGGCGTGCCGCTCTCCTGGGAGTAGCCGATTGCTGCCGGGACGCCGGAATCGGGGATCGGGATGATGACGTCGGCGGGGGCGGGATGCTCGCGCGCCAGCTGCGCGCCCATCTGCTTCCTGATGGCGTAGATGTTGCGCCCGCCGACGATGGAATCGGGCCTGGCGAAGTAGATGTACTCGAAGATGCAGGGTCGGGCCGGACGCTTGGGGAAGGGACGGTGGCTCTCGACGCCCTCCGCCGTGATCGTCACGATCTCGCCGTTCTCGATCTCGCGCACGAACTCGGCGCCGACAATGTCCAGCGCGCAGGTCTCCGACGCCAGCACATGGGCCGAGCCGATCTCGGCCCAGCACGAGCGGCCGGATGCCGATCGGATCACGCGCCCCGATCAGCATGTCGTTGGTGAGGCACGCCAGAGCGTAGGCGCCTTCGATCTGCACCAAGGCATCCACGAAGCGCTCGACGATGCGGCGCCGATTGGAGCGCGCGATAAGGTGGAGGATCACCTCGGTGTCCGAGGTCGACTGGCAGATGGCACCCGAGGAGATCAGGTCGCGGCGCAGCGTAAGCGCATTGGTGAGATTGCCATTATGGGCAACGGCAAAGCCGCCAGTGTCGAGGTCGGCGAACAGGGGCTGCACGTTGCGCAGGATCGTATCGCCGGTGGTGGAATAGCGATTGTGCCCGAGCGCGATGTGGCCCTTGAGCCTGCCGATCACCTCGGCCTTGTTGAAGTTGTCCCCCACAAGGCCCAGCCGGCGCTCGGAGTGGAAATGCCCGCCGTCATACGCGACAATGCCGGCAGCCTCCTGTCCGCGATGCTGAAGGGCGTGCAAACCGAGCGCGGTCAGCGCCGCGGCGTCCTCATGCCCGAACACCCCGAAGACCCCGCATTCCTCGCGAAGTCTGTCGTCTGGGTAGCGGTCAGAAAGACCCGAGGCAGCACCCCGTCCGATGGGAACCGTCATGCAGGGCCTCTAGAGAGCGCGGCGCTTCACCCCGCGGCGGCGCTTAAGCTCCCCGGCGTGCGGGGCGCCTTGGATATAGGCCAAGTTGGGGCGGATGGCCATGGGGTGCGGCGACTGCGCTGGGGTCGACGCCACGAATTGCCCCTTGCTGTTGCTCACCGGAAAGCGCGGAGGGCACGTAGCGGGAGAGAATCCCATACAGCGTGCCGCTGGTCTGGCTGATCATCCCGAGCGATTGAGCCTGCTCGACCCAGCTCGGCAGCTCGCCTGGCTGACAGCCCTGCGCCAGAGCCCGGGTTGCGCCTTCCTTGCAGACGAAGGAGACGACGAACATGTAGGGAATCACCACCAGCACGAACCCCCGCAGCACGCCGAAGACGAGGCCCAGCAGGCGGTCTATGGCGCCGACACGGCTGTCGAGCACAGTGTCGGAGATGTGCGACGTGATGAGGTGAACAACGATCAAAACAAACAGGAAAATAACCGCTCCGAGAGCCACCTGGGCAATGTAGACATGCACGGTCTGCACCGGGTTGGAGAACTGCTTGGCGAGCTCCTCGGCGAGACCGCGGTGGGACCTGATGAAGTAGAGCAAGGCCAGGGCGGCCACGAGCCAGGAGAGAATGGATAGCACCTCGCGCGTGAGGCCCCGGTACATGGCCACCAACCCGGAAATGGCGACAACGGCGAGCAACGCCGCGTCCAGATAAGAAATCAAGCCAGCAATCATGTGCTCCAACCTTTACTCCGGGGTGGCGAAAGAGTTGTGGCCACAGGTGCAACCGGCGCGGCGTCCTCCGCTCCCAGTGCCGGCGTGCTCATGCAACTTGCCAACTTGGCGCCCACCATGTCACAGACCCAGCGTGTCAGCCAAGTCCTTCACATGTGCCACTCGCGCCAGCTCGAGCTTGGTGACGCGCGTATCGAGTTCACCCGCCGACGGCAGGACGGCCCGCCCGAACCCCAGCTTCCGAGCCTCCTTGAGGCGTGCCGCGACCTGCCCCGCCGGCCTGATCGCCCCCGAGAGCCCAATTTCGCCAAAGTAGACCTCGTTTGTCGCCAGCGCCACATTGGCGATGGACGACAGGACGGCGGCCGCCACAGCCAGGTCCGCCGCCGGCTCTGTGATCTTCAAGCCGCCGGCAACGTTCAGGTATACGTCATGCTGGGCAAAGCTGATCCCGCAGCGCGCATCGATCACTGCCAGCAGCATGGCCAGCCGGGTGGCATCCCAGCCGACAACCGCACGCCGCGGCGTTCCAAGCCCGGACGGCACTACCAGCGCTTGCATCTCCACAAGCAGGGGTCGCGTGCCCTCGATCCCGGCAAAGACCGCCGAACCCGGGGCTGACGCTTCCCGATTGCCGAGGAACAGCTCGGAAGGGTTGGCAACCTCGCGCAGCCCATCGGCGGCCATCTCGAAGACGCCGATCTCATCGGTGGCACCGAAACGGTTCTTGGTCGCGCGCAGGATGCGGAAGGGATGGCCGCGGTCGCCTTCGAAATAAAGGACCGTATCCACCATGTGCTCGATCACCTTCGGACCGGCGATCGCGCCCTCCTTGGTGACGTGGCCAACCAGCAGCAGCGCGGCACCGGTGGCCTTGGCATAGCTCACCAGCGACTGCGTGGCGGTTCGCACCTGGCTGACGGTGCCGGGAGCCGCCTCGAGCCCGTCGGCCCATAGGGTCTGGATGGAATCGATGACCACGAAATCTGCAGGCTTGCCCCCGGCCAGCGTGGCCATCACATTGGCCAGGCTCGTCTCGCTCGCGAGCGCCAGTGGCGCATTCTGCAGACCCAATCGCTCGGCTCGCAGGCGCACCTGCGCCAGGGCTTCTTCACCCGTGAAATAGATGCTGCGCAGACCGGCAGTGGCGAAGTGGGCCGCGACCTGCAGCAGCAGGGTCGACTTGCCGATGCCGGGCTCCCCGCCGACCAGCAACGCGGAGCCGGGCACAATGCCGCCTCCGGTGACCCGGTCGAGCTCCGCAAGACCCGTCGGCATGCGCTCGACGTTGTTGCCCGCGGTCTCCGCAAGCAGGCTGAGTTTCACCGGGCGACCCGACGAAGACTTTGCATCGAACGAGCCGGGCGCGGCCGTGCTCCGCGCTTCCTCAGTGATGGTATTCCATTCTCCGCACGAGGAGCATTTGCCGGTCCAGCGCGGCGCCATGGCGCCGCAGTTCTGGCAAACGAACAAGCTTCGGGCGGCTTTCGCCATGGCTCTTCACGCCCCCTCGTAGACCCGATGCACCCTGGGCCCCAAGCGGGAGAGCAGCTCGTAGCCGATGGTGCCCGCTCTGTCCGTCAGGTCATCCACCGTTACGCGGCTGCCCATCACCTCGACCCAGGCGCCGCGGCGGGTCAGTTCCTGCGGAACATCGGTGACGTCGACGGTGATGAAGTCCATGGACACCCGGCCCACGATCGGAACGGGATAATTGCCGATGAAGCCCACCGGCCCCGCCTCGCCGGTGGCCACGCTCAAAGCCCGCAGGAACCCATCGGCGTAGCCGCAGGCGATGGTGGCGATCCGCGAGGGTCGTTGCACCTTGAAGATGGCGCCGTAGCCGACGGTGGCGCCGGGTGCAACCTCGTGCACCTGCAGGATGCGCGCGGCAAGCCGCACGACCGTGCGCATGGGGTTGGGGCCGCCCTCGTGCGCGCGGCCGCCGTAGAGCGCGATGCCCGGCCGCACCACATCGAAATGGAACGCAGGCCCCAGGAAAGTGCCGCCCGAGTTGGAGAGGCTGGCCGGCGCCGGCGGCAGCTTGGCGCGCAAGAAGTTGAAGCGCTCGCGCTGGCGCTCGTTCATGGGGCTGGAGGGCTCGTCGGCGCACGCCAGATGGCTCATGACGAGGGTGGTCTCGAAAGTGGCGAGCAGATCCGGCGCGGCAGCCAGCTGGTCGACCTCGCTCTCCGGCATTCCCAAGCGATTCATGCCCGTGTCGATGTGCAGCGCCGCGGCCAGCTTCCGCCCGCGCGAGCGGCTGTAGGCAGCCCAATCGCGCACCTCCGCGAGGCTCGACAGTGCGGGGCGCAGGTCGAAGCCCGCGTAGTACGCCTCGGCCCCGGGCAAGAGACCATCCAGCACGTAGATGGTGGCACCGGGCTGCACCTCTCGCGCCGCACGCCCTTCCTCGACGGTTGCCACAAAGAACGTCTTGCACCCCTCGCTGGTGAGCGCCTTGGCGATCGGCGCGAGCCCCAGCCCGTAGGCATCGGCCTTGATGACGCCGGCGCACTCGGCCCTGCCCGAGACTTCGTTGAGCCGCGCCCAGTTGGCGCGCAGCGCGGCAAGATCGATGGTGAGAACGGCACGTGCCGAGAGCGGGATCTGCGTCCTTGTGCGCGGCGGGCGGGACGGAGCTTTGCCGGTCTCGTTCAATCCGTCCTCGCCGGCATATAGGCGTCCTGGGCCAGATCGGAGAAGCGCGTGACGTTTGCCTCGAACTGCAGCGCGACCGTGCCCACCGGTCCGTGGCGCTGCTTGCCGATGATCACCTCGGCTCTGCCACTGGCGAGCTGCATCTTCGCGTACCACTCGTTCCACTCGGCCGAACCCTCGGCCGGCTTGGTCCGTTCAATATAGTACTCCTCGCGGAAAACGAACATGACGACGTCGGCGTCCTGCTCGATCGAGCCAGACTCGCGCAAGTCCGCGAGCTGCGGGCGCTTGTCCTCGCGGTTCTCCACCGCCCGCGAGAGCTGCGACAGCGCCAATATCGGCACGTTCAATTCCTTGGCCAGTGCCTTCAGGCTGGTGGTGATCTCCGACACCTCCTGCACACGTCCTTCGGCCGCGCGCCGCGACGAGCCGGTGAGGAGCTGGAGGTAGTCGACGACGATGAGCCCGAGCCCCTGCTGGCGCTTGAGGCGGCGGGCGCGGGCGGCGAGCTGGGCAATGGATATGCCGCCGGTTTGGTCGATGAACAGCGGGAGGCTGGCCATCTCCTGACTGGCCTCGACCAAGCGCTTGAACTCGGCCTCGTCGATCATCCCGCGGCGGATCTTCTCCGACGGAATACCGGCCCGCTCCGACATGATGCGGGTGGCGAGCTGCTCGGCCGACATTTCAAGCGAGAAGAAGCCGACCACCGCGCCGTCGTGCGCAGGGTCGTCGGGCTTGATGTCCGCGCGATCCTGCAGTGAGCGGGCTCGCGCGCGGGCGATGTTGAAAGCGATGTTGGTCGCCAGCGCCGTTTTCCCCATCGATGGGCGCCCGGCCAGGATGACCAAGTCGGACGGCTGCAGCCCACCGAGCTTGGCGTCGAGCGCCTTGAGCGCAGTGGCGATGCCGGAGAGGCCGCCTTCGCGCTGATAGGCATTGTTGGCCATCTCGATGGCGGTCGTCAGCGCGCTGGCGAAGGTGGAGAACCCCTGGCCGTATTTGCCGGTCTCCGCCAGCGCGAAGAGCCGCGTCTCGGCCTCCTCGATCTGCTCTTTCGGCGGGAAGTCCACCGGGCTGACGTAGGCCACATTCACCATGTCCTCGCCGATCAGGATCAGCTGGCGCCGCGTAGCGAGGTCGTAGATCGTGCGCCCGTAGTCGCGCGCGTTGATGATGGTGGCGGCGTTGGCCGCAAGCCGACCCAGGTACTGCGGGACTGTCAGATTGGCATCGATCGGCTCGGCGGCCTCGAAGAACGTCTTGAGCGTGATCGGCGTCGCCTGCTTGCCGGTGGCGATCAGCTTGGCCGCCGTCTCATAGATCTGCTGGTGCAGCGGATCGTAGAAATGCTGCGGCTCCAGAAATGACGAGACGCGGTCGTGCGCCTCGTTGTTGACGAGGATTGCGCCGAGCAATGCCTGCTCGGCTTCGAGATTGTGGGGCGCTGCCCGGAACGGCAGGGCTTCGGGCGAGGCAGTATCCTGGCCCGCTTCGCGGGGCTTGCGGCGTGCTGTGTCGATCATGGGCGAGGCAATGTCAGAGTTCGCGGCCGGCGGCCGCTACTCCCACAACCGTCATCCCAGTTATGCACACAAGGGCAAGATTTCGCTCGACGGCCCGAATCGTTGCAGGTGCGTTTACTCGCCGGCCATGAGCGGTCTCGCCGGCACTCCTGCCTCGCCCGCCATCAGTCGGCGCTCCTCGGCGAACATGTAGTCGCGCGTGATCGGCAGCACGTCGATGGACTTGGTAAGCTGCAGCTGGAACACGGTAAGGCCGCTGTGGCGGAAGCCGGCCTCGCAAGCCTGGAGGTAGAACTCCCACATCCGGCAGAAGCGGTCATCGTAGCGGCTGGGGTCGAGCTGCTTCACGCGCTCGCGGTTGAGCTGGAAGCGGTGGTTCCACTCCTTGAGCGTGGTTGCATAGTGCAGGCGCAAGTTCTCGAAGTCGGCGAGCCAGTAGTCCTGCTTCTCCAGCACCGTCGACAGCTGTGACAGTGCCGGCAGGTAGGCACCCGGGAAGATGTTCTGGCGCATCCAGACATTGATTGGCTGGGGCGGCGTTTGCCGGCCGATCGTATGCACTAGCGCGATACCGTCATCGGCGAGGAGATTGCCCAGGCACGAGAAGAACTGCCTGTAGTGCGGGCGTCCAACGTGCTCGAACATGCCGACCGAAACGATGCGGTCGAACGGACCGCGCGTGCGCCTGTAGTCCTCGAACTTGAAGTCGACGAGACGGGTCAGGCCCTGCTTGACCGCGCGTTGGCGGGCGATCTTGAGCTGCTCGGTGCTCAGCGTGACGCCTGTAACGTGCACCCCGTAGTTGCGTGCCAGGAACAATGCCATGCCCCCGAAGCCGCAGCCGATGTCGAGCACGCGTTGCCCTGGCCGGAGCGAGAGCTTGGCCGCGATGTGGCGCTTCTTGGCCTCCTGCGCTTCCTCAAGGGAAGACTCCTCGTTGGTGAAATAGGCGCACGAGTATTGCAGGTCCTCGTCGAGGAACAGGCGATAGAATTCGGCAGGATGATCGTAGTGGTGGTGCACGTTGCGACGTGCGCGGCGCGGCAGGTTGATGACGGCCGCCAGCCTCGCCAGCTCCTCCCACCGACGCTTCAACTCACCTGAGCCGCCTCCAGGGGCCAGCCGCTCGTTGAGCAGCAGCAAGTTCAAGAAATCACTGAGCTGGCCTTCGACGATGCTCAGTTTGCCGTCCACATACGCGCGCCCGACGTGCAGCGTCGGGTACAGCGCGAGGCGGCGGTAGAGCGAAGGATCGTGGATGCGGATGGCGCTGGTTGGGCCGTCGCCACGGCCGCCAAACTCGTGGCGGCGTCCGAGGTGATCGATGACGCTCAGGTGACCACGGCGCACGAAGCGGTGGAGGAGCAAACGCAGGGGAAACACGGGCTCTACTCCGTATTATGTCTTGTAATGTTACCGCGCAAACTGCCCCAGTTTCAACACGTCCGTGCAAACAAAAAGGGGCGCTGGGTGGATGCTACAACCCGGCGCCCCGCGGTTTGAGCAAAACGTTCCTGGCGGGCCGATCGTTCCTATTTTTCGCTCGTGCCTTCGGCCTCAGCCTCGTCCCGCTGCAGGGCCAGCGCCTCCTCTTCGAAGACAGCGTCTGGGTTGAAGGTTTCGAGCGTGGGCGCCTCGTCCTTGACGACCGTCACGTCCTCGCCGCGGGCCTGGCGCTCGGCTTCCTCCTCCGTGCGTGCCACGTTGAGGGAGACCTGCACGATGACCGCCGGGTGGAGCGCAACCTTGATCGGGTGGACCCCGAGTGCCTTGATCGGCCGGTCGAGAACCACCTGGCGCCGGTCGATGCTGAAGCCGCCGGAAGTGACGACCTCGGCAATATCGCGCGTGGTAACCGAGCCGTAGAGCTGACCGGTGTCGCCGGCCTGGCGGATGGCAACGAAGATCTTGCCCTCGAGCTTGGCGGCGACTGCCTCTGCGTCTTTCTTCAGCTCCAGATCTCGCGCCTCGAGTTGGGCGCGATTCTTCTCGAAGCGGGCGATGTTCTCCTTGGTGGCGCGCAGAGCCTTCTTCTGCGGCAGGAGGAAATTGCGCGCATAGCCGTTCTTGACGTTGACGACGTCGCCCATCTGGCCAAGCCGGCCGATGCGCTCGAGTAGGATGACTTGCATGGAGATGCTCCGTTCTTGGCGATAGCGATGTCAGGTTGAGGGTCGGGGCAAGCCGAAGCGCTGCTTCAGCCCGAAGATCGATTCAACGAGGCCCGCCAGCACGACCAGCGGCATGAAGAAGGGCCAGAAGAAAAACAGGCCGAGGTAGACGACCCAGACCAGCCAGGGTGCCAATCCTCGGCTGATGAAGTGGGCGAGCGCCAGGCCGGCAAGCAAGTAGGCGCAGAGAAAAGCCCCGACAAAGCCAATGCCGACGACGCCGAGGGTGCCGCTTGCATTCGCCGCCAGCAACGCAACCAACAGCAGTATCGCGAACCCCGGCGGATAGCTCATGGCCGCCAGATCCGGCCAGTCGCGCCCGAGGCGCGCTGAAGCCAGCACGATGCGGCCTGCCAGATAGAGATTGACCGCGCACAGCATCAGCCACTGCACGGCAAAGCCGGCCGGCAGCAGGAACAACGCCCACTCCGTCTGTTCCGCCAGCATGTCATCCGTGAGCCGGCCGTCAGGGGGCATCCATCGCTTGGCAAATTGCTGCAGAACCTCGCCGAGGATCGGGCGCAGGCCTTCGTAGCTGCCGCCGATCAGCGGCAACATGAGCGTCGGCAGCGAACCGGCATAGATCGCCATGCCCGCCATCAGGCGGCCGGCCGGATACCACTCGCGAGCGGTGGGGTCGGAAGGAGCAGGACGGCTGAGATAGGCAAGATAGGCGGCAAGGACGACCGGAAGGCCGAGCGTAAACAAATAGCCAATTCCAAACGTGCCGCCGACGATGGCAGCCACGACGACAGCTCCTGCCGCCGCGCCGACGGCTGCAGGCTGCCAGCCCCATCCCAGTCCGGCGACCAGCGAGGGCAACGGCGTCAGGAAGAGCAGGAGAGGGCGCAGGAAGGAGGCGCCCCGCGCGGCCGAATAGAACAACAGCGCCGAGACGAGCCCGGAGCCGACGCCGATGATGATACCGTTTGGCATGTCTTCAGCTGTCCCGCCGTGGCGGTTAGGGACGGCAAGCGCCGTCCCAACCCTTCGACGCCGCAGAGCTATTTGATCAGGTACGGCAACAGTCCGATAAAACGGGCCCGCTTGATTGCCCTCGCCAGCTCTCTTTGCTTCTTGGCGGATACGGCTGTAATGCGGCTCGGCACGATCTTGCCGCGCTCCGACACGTACCGCCCGAGCAGCCGCGCGTCCTTGTAGTCGATCTTGGGTGCATTGTCCCCCGAGAACGGGCACGTCTTGCGACGCCGATGGAATGGCCGCCGGGCGGCACCAGAAGTACCTTCAGCCATGGCTCATTCCTCCCCTGCGGGTGCAGCCGCGCCCTCGTCGCGCCGCGGTCGGGGTGGCCTGTCGCCCCCCTCCCGGTCGCGCCGGAAGCCGCCGCCGCCACCGCGATCGCGATCGCCGCGGCCTCCACCACCACGGAACCCGCCGCGGTCGCCGCGAAAGCCTCCGCCGCGGTCGCCGTCACGCCGCTCGTCGCGGTCGGTCTTGCGCATTTGGATAGAGGGCTCCGTTTCATGCGCATCGACCCGCACTGTCAGAAAGCGCAGGACGTCCGGCGAGAGCCCCATGCGCCGCTCCATCTCGGCCACTGCCGACGGCGGGGCATCGATGTTGAGCAGGCAGTAGTGGGCCTTGCGGTTCTTCTTGATCTTGAAGGCCAGAGGTTTGACGCCCCAATACTCGCTTTTTCCGATCTTGCCGCCTGCTTCCGTGACGATGTCGCTGTATTCCTTGGTCAGCGCGTCGACTTGTGCCTGCGAAATATCCTGGCGTGCCAGGAACACGTGCTCATAGAGGGGCATAGTTTGCCTTTCCATCGTTGTGCGCTCCGGCGCATAGCCCCTTTTGGGCCCGGCGCAGCAGGTTGCGCGCGGAAAGGCCCAAAGGACCCGAAAGAGCGGAGACACCGGGAGCGGGCGCTTGCGCCCCCATCCGCAAAGGATGGTTCCCGTTCAGCCTCCAACCGGAGCGGTGACGCGCGCAGTTATACGCAGTTTACTGGGCTCAGCAAGGCCAAATCGATGCGCCAAGCTCCAATGCGCGCCCGGGGCGCCCTGCCGCGCGCACGCCGGGAAAGGGCCGCCCGAACCTGGTCCGGTACCGCGCCTGCTTGACAGAGCGACCCGCACTGTGGCTAAGGCCGCGTAAATCCACCACGTGATCGCGGGCGATGACCATCGCATTTGTCTTTCCAGGGCAGGGCAGCCAGGCCGTCGGCATGGGGGCGGAGCTTGCCAAGGCGCATGCCGGTGCGCGTGCGGTGTTCGAAGAAGTCGACACCGCCCTTGGCCAGAAACTCTCCGATATCATGTTCACCGGCCCGCTGGAGACGCTGACGCTGACTGAGAATGCGCAGCCGGCCCTGATGGCCGTATCGATGGCCGTGATGCGTGTGCTCGAGGCCGAGCACGGCTTCGAGCTTGCACGCAAGGTCAAGTTTGTGGCGGGTCACTCGCTTGGAGAGTATTCGGCACTTGCTGCCGCCGGTGCTCTTTCGATCGCGGACGCGGCTCGCCTTCTCAAGACCCGCGGCCAGGCCATGCAGAAAGCCGTCCCCGTAGGTCACGGCGCCATGGCGGCTCTGTTGGGCGTCGGCAAAGACGTTGCAGAGAAGCTCGCGGGCGAAGCGGCGCAGGGCGAGGTCTGCCAGCTCGCCAACGACAACGAACCCACTCAGGCCGTCATCTCGGGCAGCAAGAGCGCCATCGACCGCGCCGGGCAGCTGGCCAAGGCGCATGGCGTGCGCCGCTTCATGCCTCTCAACGTCAGCGCGCCGTTTCACTGTGCGTTGATGCAGCCAGCAGCCGACGCGATGGCGGAAGCTCTGGGGCGCGTGGAGATGAGGGCGCCTGCGGTCCCGCTGATTGCCAACGTGTTGGCGGCCCCGATCTCGGATTCCGGCCGAGATCAAGCGGCGCCTTGTCGAACAGGTGACCGGCACCGTGCGCTGGCGTGAAAGCATCGCCGCCATGGCAGACCTCGGCGTCACCAGCATCTACGAGATCGGCTCCGGCAAGGTGCTGGCAGGCTTGGCCAAGCGCATCGTGCCGTCCTTGAATGCCACTTCCGTTGGATCGCCGCAGGACATCGCCGCCGTGCTAGCCTTGCTCACGCCATAGGGGACATCATGTTCGAGTTGACCGACAGGACCGCGCTCGTAACGGGTGCCACGGGCGGCATTGGCGGCGCCATCGCTCGCGCGCTGCATGGCCAGGGCGCTACGGTTGCCGTCTCGGGGCGGCAGAAGGACAAGCTCGACAGGCTCGCTGCCGAGCTTCGCGATCGTGTGCATGTTCTGCCCTGCGATCTCGCCGACAAGTCCCAGGTGGCCAAGCTCGTCGATGAGGCGATCGCCAAGCTCGGCAGGCTCGACATCATCGTCAACAACGCAGGCCTCACGCGGGACAACCTGTTCATGGTGATGAAGGACGAACAGTGGGATGAAGTCATTGCCGTCAATCTCACCTCAACGTTCATGCTGATGCGCGCAGCATCGCGGGCGATGATGCGAGCCAAGACCGGGTACGGCCGCATCATCAACGTCTCTTCAGTGAGCGGAATCGTCGGCAACCCGGGACAGGGGAACTATGCCGCTTCCAAAGCCGGCATGATCGGTATGTCCAAGTCGCTCGCTCGGGAGGTGGCGACGCGCGGCATCACCGTCAACTGCATCGCTCCCGGTTTCATCTCGACGCCCATGACCGACGTGCTGAACGAAAAGCAGGTCAGCACCATCAAGGAGGCCATACCGGCACAGAAGTTCGGCACCCCCGCCGACATAGCTGCCGCGTGCGTCTATTTGGCCTCGCCGGAAGCCAGCTACGTCACGGGCCAGACGTTGCACGTGAACGGTGGTATGGTGATGATCTGATTGTAAAAACAGGGCCCTTGCGGGGCTGAATTCGATCGCTTCGAGTGCTAGTCAAGGTAGATGAAGTATGTTAACGAGCCCCCTGATTTCTGCGCCTAACCTGAGGAAAACAAGGGTACTAGGGGTGTGCTTCCCTGCCGGGGCCGCTAATGCTAGCGACGAGCTTCGGGCTCCATCCCAATGGGTTTGACGCAAACAGCAGCAAATTGGATCACACTACGGACAGGCCAGGCGAGGATAGAGACCGATGAGCGACGTCGCAGAGCGCGTGAAGAAGATCGTGGTCGAGCACCTAGGGGTGGAGGCCGACAAGGTTACCGACAACGCTAGCTTCATCGACGACTTGGGCGCCGACAGCCTGGATACCGTCGAGCTGGTGATGGCTTTCGAAGAGGAGTTCGGCTGCGAGATCCCCGACGATGCCGCCGAGCAAATCCAGACGGTCGGGGACGCCGTCAAGTTCCTCGAAGAGCACGCGAGCGCCGCGGGAACCCCGCCAGCATCCTGAGCCCGTCACGGCCAGCTTGGTTCCAACCATCGCGCCGCCCTCCCGACCTCAGCTCAGGGCGTGCATTACGCAACTTTGCGAGCGGCAGACTTGAACGGACCGGAAATGTTTCGCCGCGTTGTTGTCACCGGACTTGGTCTCGTGTCGCCGCTGGGTTGCGGCGTTGAGGAGAGCTGGTCGCGCTTGATCGAGGGAAAGAGCGGGGCGCGTCGGATCGAAGAATTCGACGTGAGCGATCTGGCGTGCCAGATCGGATGCTTCGTGCCCCGTGGCCCGTTATCCGACGGCAAGTTCGATCCGAACGATTGGATGGAGCCGAAAGAGCAGCGCAAGGTCGACGACTTCATCATCTTCGCCATGGGTGCCGCGGAGCAGGCCCTGAAAGATGCCGGCTGGAAGGCCGATACGCAGGAGAAGCAAGAGCGCACGGGGGTGCTGATCGGCTCGGGCATCGGCGGCCTGGACGGCATTGCCGAGACGTCGCTCCTGCTGAAGGAGAAAGGCCCTCGCCGCGTCAGCCCGTTCTTCATTCCTGGACGCCTCATCAATCTGGCCTCCGGCTACGTATCCATCAGGCATGGCCTCAAGGGCCCGAACCACGCTGTCGTCACGGCATGCTCCACCGGCGCCCACGCCATCGGCGATGCGTCGCGGCTGATTGCGCTCGGCGATGCCGACGTCATGGTGGCCGGCGGGACGGAGAGCCCGATCTGCCGCCTGGCAGTTGCGGGCTTTGCGGCGTGCCGGGCGCTCTCCACCGGCTTCAACGACAAACCGACCAAGGCATCGCGTCCCTACGACAAGGATCGCGACGGCTTCGTCATGGGCGAGGGCGCAGGCGTCGTGGTGCTCGAAAGCCTCGAGCACGCCAAGGCGCGCGGGGCCCGCATCTACGCCGAGGTCATCGGCTACGGGTTGTCCGGCGATGCCCATCACATTACGGCTCCGGCTGCGGACGGTGATGGGGCCTACCGCTGCATGCGCATGGCGCTAGCGCGGGCCGGTGTCGAGCCCAGCGACGTGGCCTACATCAATGCGCACGGCACCTCCACACCGATGGGGGATGAGATCGAGCTCGCAGCCGTGGAGCGATTGTTCGGCAATGCCGCCGGCCAGCTCGCCATGTCGTCCACCAAATCTGCGACCGGCCATCTGTTGGGCGCCGCAGGGGCCGTGGAAGCGATCTTTTCCATTCTAGCGATTCGCGATAACCTCGCGCCGCCCACGCTCAATCTGGACAACCCCTCGGTATCGACCGTTATCGACCTCGTTCCGCATACCGCGAAAAAGCGTGAAATGAACACGGTTGTCTCCAATTCGTTTGGATTTGGCGGCACCAACGCTTCGCTCGTGCTGCGCCGCCTGGCCGCTTGAGACGCCGCCGACGCTGCGATTTGCCAGTTACTTCAAGACGGCCCCGCAATCGCGGGCTTGCGCTCAAATCGTCCTTTCGCCACATTTGCGGCCAAGCCTCGCCTGCATTGGGCAGCCGGTGAACGAGGGGCGCGATCCTCAGCTAGTCGGGGTCGCCGCACACCGCAAGGAACGGACCAGATGAGCAACCGCCGGCCGGCGGAACCGCACTATAGCGGTCGTTCGACGGGCAGTTTCGCGCGCAGCCCCGCGGAGCGGTTGGAGCCGACCAGACCGGCCCGCCAGCGCCAGCGATTTCGGCGCGAGCCGGGTTCTTCCCGACCAGTGGTCCGCGTGCTCAGCGGATTGCTGACGCTTGTTCTGCTCGTGATGCTGCTCGCAGCAGGCGCAGCGGTGATGGTGCAGAGCCAGATCAACGCGCCGGGTCCGCTTGCCCAAAGCAAGGTGCTCGTGGTGCCCAAGGGCGAGAGCAGCCACGAGATCGCGGCACGCCTGGAACGCGACGGCTTCGTTTCCGACCGGCGCCTCTTCATCGCGGGCTATCTCCTGGCGAAAGTATCAGGGTGGGGTGACGGCACGCGGCCAGTGCAACTCAAGGCTGGCGAATACATCATCCCGCAGGCTTCGAGCGTGCGGCAGATCATCGATATCGTCTCCGAGGGTAAGACCATCACCTATAAAGTGACGGTCCCGGAGGGGCTGACCAGCGAGCAGATCGTCGAGCGCCTGAGGGTGGACATCAGCCTCTCGGGCGAAATCGCCGAAGTGCCCTCGGAAGGCTCGCTGCTGCCCGAGACCTTCATTGTCCAGCGCGGGGCGTCCCGCCAGTCGGTCATCGAGAAGATGCAGGCGGAGTCGCGCAAGCTGGCGGAGAAACTGTGGGCGCAGCGCAAGAAGGATTTGCCGTTCAAGACGTGGGAAGAGGCGTTGGTGCTGGCATCGATCGTAGAGAAAGAGACGGGGCGCAACGACGAGCGTGAACGAGTAGCCGCCGTGTTCGTCAATCGCCTCAAGCAGAAGATGCGGTTGCACTCCGATCCGACGATCCTCTACGGCATAGGCGGCGGCAAGACGGTATGGAACCGGCCCATTCTCAGAAGCGAGATCGCGCAGAAGACGGCGCATAACACCTACCAGATCGATGGGTTGCCTCCGACGCCGATCTGCAACCCGGGCAAGGCCGCAATCGAAGCCGTGTTCAATCCGGCCGACACCAAGGACTTGTATTTCGTGGCAGACGGGAACGGGGGCCACGTGTTCTCCGAGACACTGAAGGATCACAACACAAACGTGCAGAAATGGCGTGCCTTCGAAAAGGAAATGAAGGCCAAGGCCGGCATTCCCTCTGCGGCGGAGGATACGCCCACGACCGCCGCGCCCAAGCCGCGGGCGGCGATTCGCACACCGCCCGGCACGTCTGCCGACAAAGGTAAGGCCGCAGCTCCGGCCGAGCCAGCGCAGGCAGCGCCACCGGCAGGCGGCAACAAGGATGGGTCCACTTGGGCACCAACGACCCAGCCGGCCCAGTCGCCATCGCTCAAGCGCTGAGCGCAGCCGTGCTGTCGCGATGTACCCACCGTGGCCGTGCCCCAAGGTCACAGGCTGATTGCCTTGTTGGCTGGGTGAAGTGCGGCTAAGTTCGCGCGGAAGCGCAGATTCTGCATTAGTCGCGCTCCAGCCGGCGTTTTCGGCTCGGCATCGACCCGCACCAGGCGACAGGCTCATGGCCATCAAGAGCATGACAGGGTTCGCCCGCGCGGATGGGACCACGGGTCCGCTCGGCTGGCACTGGGAGTTGCGCTCCGTCAATGGGCGCGGACTCGATATCAGGCTGCGGGTACCGCCCGGCTTCGAGAGCATGGAGGCGCAAATCCGCGAAGCGGTCGGCCAGCGCATCGCGCGGGGCAATTTGACGATCAGCCTGAACGTGAAGCGTGCGCACGGGCAGGTACAGATTCAGCTCAACGAAGCTGCGCTGAAGCAAGTCCTGCAGGCTCTCGACCGGCTCAAGGCGAGCGTGCCGGTTGGTCCCCCGAGCGCGGAAGCTCTGCTCGGCATCAAGGGCGTGCTGGAGCTCGTGGAGCCGGAAGAAAGCGAGGCGGAGACGCAGTCGCGAACGCAAGCGATGCTGGCAAGCCTGAGCGACGCCATTGATGACCTCGTGCGTGCACGCGCGGAAGAAGGGCGCCGGCTGCAAGCGATCGTGCTCGACCAGCTGACAACCATCGAAGGCTTGGTGGCAACCATCGAACGCTCACCCGCTCGATCACCGGCCGCCGTCAAGCAGCGCCTCAAGGAACAGGTGGGCCGTCTGGTGGAGACTGGAACGTCGTTCGAAGAAACCCGCCTCTATCAGGAGGCCGTGCTGTTGGCGACCCGCGCCGATACGGAGGAGGAGTTGAAGCGGCTTACCGCGCACATCGCCGCAGCCCGCCAGCTCCTGCAATCTCAGGAGCCCGCGGGGCGGCGCATGGACTTCCTCGCTCAGGAGTTCAATCGGGAGGCCAATACGCTCTGCTCCAAGGCCAACGACGCAGATACAACGCGCGCCGGATTGGAGCTGAAGGCCGTCATCGATCAGATGCGCGAGCAGGTGCAGAACGTTGAGTAGAGCGAGCGGCAAAGACGCTGTGCGCATCCCCCGGCGCGGCCTGCTGCTGGTGCTGTCCTCGCCGTCGGGCGCGGGCAAGACCACGCTCGCACGACGCCTGCTGGAAGCCGACAGCGGCATTCGCATGTCGGTGTCGGTGACTACACGCAAGGCCAGGCGCGGCGAAGTGGACGGCGTCGACTACATCTTCGTCGACAAGGGGGAGTTCGAGCGGCTCCAGCGCCGCCGTAAGCTGATCGAGTGGGCAGAGGTGTTCGGTCAGTACTACGGCACGCCGAAAGCGCCGGTCATCGAAGCCCTGAAGTCGGGCCGCGACGTGCTGTTCGACATCGATTGGCAGGGTGCCCGACAGCTCAAGAAGCGCCTTCCCCGCGATGTGGTCCGGGTCTTCATTCTGCCGCCCGACGGCAAGACGCTCGAACGCCGCCTCAAGGGGCGCAACCAGGACTCGGATGCCGTCGTGGCGCAGCGCATGTCTGCGGCCGCAGCGGAAATCGAGCACTGGAACGAGTACGACTACGTCATCGTCAACGCCGACGTCGAGCACAGTGCTGCCAGTTTGCGTTGCATCCTGACGGCGGAGCGCCTGAAGCGCGAGCGGCAATCCGGCCTCGGCGCCTTCGTCGCGGATGTGCTGGTCGCGCTCTAGATCGGATGATCACCTGCCTGGCCACCGCTCCAGCGTGTAAGCTAAGCGGGCAAAGTCGCTCACCGAAAGCGCTTCTCCTCGAAGAGTGGGCGAAAGCCCCGCCGCTCCGAGCAATGCCTGCGGATCGCCGACAAGCCCCTTGAGGCTCTGGCGCAGCATTTTTCGGCGCTGGCCGAAGGCGGCCGCCGTGAGCTTGGCCAGCGCTCTGGCCGAGCATTCGGGTTGCGGCCGTTCGACGGGCCTGAACTCGACGACAGCGGAAGCCACTGCCGGAGGCGGCACGAACACCTCCGGCTTCAAGGCAAACAACAACCGAGGCTTTGTCCGCCACTGCGCCAACACGGAAAGGCGCCCATAGGCCTTGGTGCCGGGGGCGGCCACCACCCGCTCGGCCACCTCCTTCTGGAACATCAGTACCATCAGCCCGTACCACGGAGGCCACGGCTCGGTCTCCAACCAACCCGTGAGCAGCAGGGTCGCCACGTTGTAGGGAAGATTGGCGGCGATGCTCGGCTTGCCGTGCGCGCGGGATGCAAGCCTGGTCCAATCCGTCTCCATTGCATCGCCGAAATGAGCATCGAGTCGGCCTGGATAGCGAGCGGCGATGGCTTCCAGCGCCGGGCGGCAGCGCTCATCGCGCTCAATGGCGATGACCCGCTCGGCGCCCTCGAGAAACAGCGCGCGGGTGAGCCCGCCCGGGCCGGGGCCGACCTCGACCACCGTGCGGCCTGCCAGCGGCCCGGCCGCCCGCGCAATCCGGCGCGTGATGTTCAGATCGAGGATGAAATGCTGGCCGAGCGATTTGCGGGTGGACAACCCGAGGGCCCGCACGACCTCACCAAGCGGAGGGAGGCCGTCGGGACTTTGGCTCATGCGCTGCTGTTGGCGCGCGACTTGGCACGCTGCAGCCCCAGCTTGGTTGCCAGCTGCAGCGCCGCAATGAAGCTGGTAGCCCGTGCCTTGCCGGTGCCGGCCAGGGCAAACGCGGTGCCATGGTCAGGTGAGGTGCGCACGAACGGCAGACCCAGCGTGACGTTGACGCCGCGGTCGAAGGCAAGGGTCTTGAGCGGAATGAGCGCCTGGTCGTGGTACATGGCGACCACCGCATCATAGGTGCTTCGGGCCTCCTCGTGAAACAGCGTGTCGGCAGAATGCGGGCCGCTAATGGCGACGCCGAACGCCGCAACCTCGGCTATGGCGGGTGCGATGATCTTGGCTTCCTCGTCACCTATGAGCCCATCTTCTCCCGCGTGCGGATTGAGCCCGGTGACGGCCAGGCGCGGCTGGGCGATGCCGAAATCCTCCACAAGGGCCTCCGCGGTGATGCAAAGGGTTTCCGCGATCAACTGCTTGGTGAGTGTCTCGGCCACCGCCGAAAGGCGAACATGCACAGTGGCAGGCACAACCTTGAGCTCGTCGGCGACCAGCATCATGGTGGGGCGAAACCGACCGCCCCAGTACCGCGAGGCCAGGTGACCCAGGAAAGCCGTGTGGCCGGGATACTCGAGGCCGATCCCCTGCAACGACTTCTTGGCAATAGGACCGGTAACCAGAGCAAGCGCCTCGCCGCCAGCCACCACGGCGGTCGCTTCCTCGATGGCAGCTACAATCGCGGCATCTTCGGGAAGGGCAGAGCCGGGGCGCTTTTGGGAGGGTGAGTACACCGGCAGCGCATCTGCGAAGACGCCGCCAGCGTCGGCCAAGGAGCTGATGGAGGCGATCGCCGCGTCCAGGCCAAGGCCGGCTGCGCGCTGGCGCATGATCTCCGGTTCGCCGTAGACGACAAAGGGCCTCAGCGCATGCTGTTTGCGCGCGTGCCAGCTCGCCAAAATGACATCGGGTCCGATCCCCGCGGGATCACCCATTGTCACCGCCAGAGGGAGGGCCGCCGCATCTAGGCGTTGGGCACGCATTGCTACCGGTATTCGATGTGCGCGTCCTGGCGCAGGTTGCGCATGTGGCGCTGGGCCAGCATGTCCAGCTGCTTGAACTGCAGAGCTTCCTGGGTCTTGGTTCGCTGGGCGTCGTTGACCGCCACGCTGCGGCGACCGCACACGGCATAGAGCTCGATGCCCGTGGCAGTGGTCGTGGGCGGAAGGATGTCGCCGTCCTTGGCACTCAGCAGCATGGAGCGGGTCGGCTCCGCGACGGCGCTCGGCCGCAAGAACTTCATGTCCTCGAAGCGGGCGCCCGGGACGCCCTTTGCCAGTTCGCCCATCGTCCGGCAGCCTGCAAACTTGCGCCGCAGCGATTCCGCCTCCGTGTACCACTTTGTCAGTGCAACCTGGTCACGGCCTGGCAACCCGAGCGCGATCTTGCTGACCTGCAGCTCGATGGTGTCATCTCCTGCCTCCCCTGCGGTGGAGGAGAGGGCGCGGTCTACATCGCGAGGCGTGACCGCCACCTGCGGGCCCCAGCGGCGCATGACAAGATCGCGCCAGGCTTTCTTTGCCCGGTACCGTTCGCCAATGGTGGCAATGTCGACCCCGACGCCCTTGAGGTGTTGGGTGAACTGGTCGTAGGTCATCTTGTTGCTTTCGGCCAGGCCGGTCAGCATGCGCTTCACATCGTCGTCGCTAACCTCGATGCCCGCCTTTTTTGCCTCCTGAAGCTGAAGGCGCTCGTCGATCAGCTCCTCTCTTGCGTCCTTCCTCAGCCGGGGCAACGTACTCGAGCGCGCCTCACGCTTGAGCTGTTCGAGCATGGAGCGTTGCAGGTCCATGATAAACTGCTTCTGCACGGCCTGCGCCTCCTCCTTGCTCTTGACGTTCTTCTCACGCAGGACCGCCTGGAAGCGCTCGTTGGTCTTGGGATCTTTTATGATCTCGGCCCAGCGCGCCTCCGCCTTGGCCTTCAGCTCGGGCCCAGCCGAGACGTTGAGCCCGAGAAAGTTGGCGCGCTGGTCGATCTGATATGCAGTCACCGGCTCGTCGTTCACCAGAACGACGATCGCCTGCTCGCCTTTCGAGGCACCAGCAGGGGCCTTCGCGGTTTGAGCTGCCGAGGACCAGTCCGCCATTGGATGGACGAACATTCCCAGCGCAAACGCGAGGGAGGCCAGCAAGCAAAGACCGGGGCGAAAGTTGGCATCTGCGGCGTGCATGGCAGAAATAGCTAGAGTTGGCGGCTGCGATTCGAGCCAGACAGCATACCGCCGGCTTGCATGCGGTAGCTGCCTTCTTCCACAGCACAACCGTGGCAGTGGCATGGCACTGCGGTCACCAGCCAGCCGCCTCACGGACACTTGCAGCTTTCCGCATAGCCCGCAACGCCTATTGCTACCCCCCCGACGGCGTCATCCCCTGGTTGCCGAACATATGGTTGAGGACGTCCGTGCGGTAGTTGAAGTCACCCAAGTGCTTCAACTCGAACCGTAGCATCAGTGTGCGGTCCGGTCGGATTTCCAGCGCCGCGTTCTCAACAAATGTCTCGATATAGCTGGCAGTCAGAACGAAGCACTCGTCCTGATACTTGAGCTGGATCATGTCCTGGATGCGCTCCCGCGCATCGAGATCGTAGCGCATTTGACCAAGAACGCTCCAGCGATCGGTCAGGCGCAGGCCAAGGGACGAGAGCAGCTCCTGCTGGTTGTCGATGATGCCGCTCACCGGTTCGAAGTGTGTAAACGTGTAGCCCAACTGTCCTGAAATGGGCCCATAGGTCGCCTGCAGCAGGCTGTCCTGGCGCCGCAGCGCCCAATCGTTCTCGGCGAACCGGCTTTGCGAGATTAGGTTCAAGCCTGTGAATGGCGACAAATACAGTCCCGCCACATAGTCCGAACGGTCAGTTTGCAGGCCGCTGACCGGGGAGAAGTTCGGCACCGAAATCGGTAGCCCAGTAGAGGGGTCGATCGGCCCAAGGGCCAGTCCGGGATCGATGAAGGCGTTGTCGCCGGCCACCTGGATGCTCTGGCCGAACACCGCGCGGGCGTAGAGGCCCTTGTGACCTTGCAGGGTGTACTGGAAGCCGACGTTGACGCGCGTCCCTGTCTCCAGCCGGTCGTAGCCTGAGAACCTGTCGATGGCGAAGAGCAGAGTATCGTCGAATATCAAGCTGCGGGCATCTTCGTCGGGGGTACGCCGCACATCGATCCGATTGGGTCGCACGATCACCTGCGCCGTCGGCTCGAACACATGGCTGGCCCAGCCGGCATGCGCAACGAACGGGTAGGAATACAACAGCCCGACAGCACCGGTTGCCCGGGCGACCGTGTCATCCGGAATAAAGTTGGCCGGATTGTTGGGATCGCGAGCGTCCGACCAGCTGTAGACGTCGCCACGCGCGTTGGCGAAGGGGGTCCACACCTGCCCGATCGGGTCGACCATCTTGCGCCGCCAATTGGCCTCGACGACCGCCCGGTTGCTGTCCGTGCCGTCCGTCCGCGACAAGGCGCGCGCGTGGGCCGTGAAGCTGAGTTCGCCGCCAGCCACCGGCGTACCAACATAGTAGTTGTAGTCGATGACAGGATGTACCCAGGCATTGGAAACTTGGCTGTTGTCCAGCAGCAGGCCACCGAACTGATAGAGCGTGGCACCGAAGTAGTTGCGATCGCTCATGCCCTGCAAGTACATGCTATTGACGCGGTCGGTGAGCAGGATCGGGTCAAGTTGATAGAAGCGGCGGAAGCTTTCGTCGCTTTCGACCGTCACATCCCAACCGTAACGCCACCAGGACGACAGCGAGAACTGACCTTTGGTCTGCAGCGATCCGCGCCATCCAAGGTCGTTCACCTGCGGTGCGGAGTCGTCTTGGATGCCCGCCAGCTTCAGATTGTACTGCCCGTTGGCGAGGCGGTGCCGCCACTCGCCTTGCCACAGGATGCCGCGCTCGGCCAAGTAGCGCGGGTGCAGTGTGAAGTCGGCATTGGGCGCAATGGCGAAGTAGTAGGGTACCTCGACCGAGAAACCCAACGTCGAGGAATTCGAATAGGACGGCATCAGGAAGCCGGACTGCCGCTTCACCGACGGATCGGGGTGCTGGAAGTAAGGCATGTAGAAAATTGGCACGCCAAACAGCTCAAACTGCGCATCCTGATAGGTCAGCGTAGCGGCCTGCTGGTCGTGCACGATGCGAGCGGCGCTCACACACCACAGCGGCGGCATGCCCGCGTCGTTGCGGCAGGGCGTGAACCGGCCACGCTCGAACTCGGTGACGTTGCCTTCCCGGCGCACCGCCCGATCGGCGGCTATGCGCGTCTCATCGTGGGTTACCATGCTCAACGACTGGACGAATGCGTCCCGGAAATCATCGAGTGCTTCCAGTCTGTCCGCCCGCGTAACCGAGCCGTTGGGATCCTTGAGCTGCGCATTGCCGCTGGCGATGAGCTTGTTCAGGTTCTGGTCGTAGATGACCTGATTGGCGGTCAAGATGAAGTTGTTGTAGTAGAGTTCGACGTTGCCCTGGGCGATGACGCGATTGGTTTTCGTGTCATAGATCAGCTGATCCGCCTGCAGGTAGAGCGGCTGTGCGCGATCGATCTTCGGCGCCGGCCCGAACATGCCGCCCGGCGTTTTCGGGAACGAGCTCTTCTGCGATTTCTGTTGGACACGCAGGCTCGGGTCCTGCACTTGCGCGAGGGCGGGCTGCGACAGGGCGAATGCTGATACACACACAGCCGCAAGCGCAGCAGCCCGTAGCAACCGCCAAGCAAAACGGCCGCTAACAGGCGCTCCGCCGCACGGCTTGTGCGGTATCGGCGCTCGACGCATCACTCAGCCGTCCTCCTGGTGTAGCAACACCGTTAGCGAGACGAGCAACGCAAGACCAATCGGCACCCCCACTGCCAGCGCCGGAGACAAGAACCCGGCCGCGCCAACTTGGCGCGAAACTTCAGCCAGCAGGAAGAAGCCGATTCCCCCTAACATCCCCGTCAAGACCATAGTCTGTATCCCACCCGACCGGAATGACCGCAATGACACAGTTGCGGCCAAAACCACCATGGCCAGCATGAGGCCCGGGCGCCCCATCAGAAGCGCGTATTGCATGCGGTACTTTGATGCCGAAAGTCCTGCCTTTTCAGATGTTTGGATCAAGTCAGGCAGCTGCCAGAAGGAGATGGCGATCTCCGACCCGAATGCGTCGCCGGCTCGCTCGCGATCGAGGTGCGTGCTGACCGAATAAGCGTTGAAAAATTCTGGTTCCCGGAGGGGGCGCGATACGGTCGCCCGATGCATCTCCCAGTAGCCGTCCTGGAGGGTCGCGCGCTCGGCGTCGATGCGCTCGACGAAGCGCCCCTGCAGGTCGAACTGAAAAGCGATCAGTCCCACCAAGGACAACCCTTGGTTGGAGGATGCCTTGGCATTTATCACAGATTGTCCATCGGCACCGTCCTGGCGCAGCCACGATTTTTCGCCCGCGCCGGACATCAACCCGGCTTCCGTACCGAAAACCTCGGCGATCTGCTGCTCGGCCTCCGAGCGGGCGGCAGCGGCCAAGGGGTTGTAGAGGGTGACGGCGGCAACCCCGAGCAACAGCGTTACCGTGAGCCCAGGGCGCAGGAACTGCCACACGGACATGCCGGCGGCACGCATCACAGTAAGCTCGGACTTGCGGTTGAGGCTCAGCAGGGCGCCGATACTGCCGACCAGGACGGCAAACGCGATAAGCAGCTCGGTGAACGCGGGAAGCCGCAGCAACCCTATCCACAATAGCGAAGAGAGGGACAGTTCCTTTGCGCGCCGCGTCATGCGCAGCAGCTCGATCATGTCGATCATGAACACCAAGCAGGCGCAGACCACGAAGGCGCCGACAATGGTGAGCAAGAAACGCTTGGCAACATAGCGACGCAGCGTTCGCCGCAGAAAGGACTGACCCCCTCCTGATCGGCGCCGTTGCAGGCGGCGGCTGCGCGCCGCTGCCAGCTTGGCAAACGGCCACTTCAGCAAGTCCATGACTGCGCTTGCCGCGAGTTCCAGTCGGTTCGGCGGCCGCGGCGCAGCGCGCGAGTAAGTTTGGATCAACCCGAACAGGGCGGCACCCGCCGGGACGACATACAGCAGGTAGGCCCCGCTTGGCCGGACGGCTGCTGCATTGGCTGCCGCGATACCCAGAATGCGGCAGAGGATCGCCACCGAGAACGCGCCAATCGCCGCCTGCATGCGATTCTGCCGGGTAGTCTGTGCGCCGCCCATGGCAGCAACAACGACGAGAACGAACGCGAACGCATAGAATGGGCTGGAAAAGCGCTCATGCAACTCGGATGCGTACCTTCCGGGGCTTGCCTTGTAGGACTGGTCGTTCGGGTCGGGCCAAAGCAGATCGGGGGTGTAGCGCTCGCGCGGCCGAACGTACTGCGACTGGTCGCTGCGCTGCTCGAGCTGGTTGAGGTCGACGACGTATTCGGTGAACGCAATGATCTGCGGGGCCGCGTCCGTCTGGGTGCGACGCACGATGTGCCCGTTCTCCATGCGCAAGTAGGCGGCGCTGCCCTGCTTGAGGACCTGGGCGCGCTCGGCCAGGTAGGAAGCGACCTGCTTGGAATCGCGGGCGTCGTGCATGAGAAGCCCGAGCAGATTGACGCCGTCGCGATCGCGAATGTGCAGCGTCAGCTTCGACTCGGGCTCGGTGAAGCGCCACGGCTGAATCACCTGGCCGATGAGATCGGTGCGCACGAGGACCGTGTACTCGCGCAGCGTCTGCTGGCTCCACGGGCCGACCACGTGATTGACGAACGACACGCCGATCGCAACCAGGACCGCAAGCAGGCCCAGCGGTTTCAGGAGCGCCCACACCGGGGCGCCGCCCGCTGTCATTACGATCAGCTCGCTGTCGCCGTTGAGCTTGTTGAGCACGTGAATGCACGCAATCAGCA
Source organism: uncultured Alphaproteobacteria bacterium (assembly GCA_963724565.1). Lineage (GTDB taxonomy): Bacteria > Pseudomonadota > Alphaproteobacteria > Rhizobiales > Hyphomicrobiaceae > AWTP1-13. Next base: position 276,061 of record CAVRVK010000010.1, on the reverse strand, counting down.
GGGCGATCGGCGCGATCAACGCCAGCATGCTCGGGATCGCCAGCGTGGTCATCACCAGGAACCGCAGTGCGTCCTGGCCCTGGCTGGTCATCAGCTCGAGCTGGCGCAGCGCCACGCCGATCCACACGACGCTCGTGAGCGAGACGAGGATGGCCACCAGCGCCCCAGCCGTCTGCCAGAAGATGTAGCGGCTGAGAATCCGACCGAAAATGGCAGGTCTCCCCCGGGGATGCCCAGCGGTTTGAGGCGCGGCTTCTTTCCCCATAAACCGGCGCCAAATTAGCAAGTTAGGGGGTCACACAGCATGTTGGCGGAAAGGTGACCCGGAAGGGCCTGCGCACGGGCGGAAAGGGCAAGCCGCACAGTTTTTGGAGCCGGGTGGCCGCCGGACCACAAACGCATCCTGCAGCGCGACTTGGCGGCAGCTGGTCACATCTTGCGCCAGCCCGACCGCATACTATGGTGCCGTCCAGCGACTGCTTTTCCAATCATGACGGCTTGGTCCGGTCGGCTGGCGAAGTTTCTTCGTCTGGCCGGGTCTGGCCCGGGAGATACACCATGGCGCCGCCACTGCAGGTTCAATTTGCGCCGTTGGCGGCGCAGCTGAGCTCCACCGTTGTCGTTTTGGCTGGTGAGGAGCTGGCGCTGGGACCCACGGCCAAGGGTATGGACGAGCGCGCAAAGGGGGCGCTCAGCAAGGCGGCCAAGGCGGCGGCTTTCAACGGCAAAGCGCGCACGGCGATCGAGGTGCTGGCCCCAGCCGGCATCGATGCGCAGCGCGTCATCCTGGCTGGCATGGGACGCGCGCCTGACGAACTCGATCGCCTGCGCCTTGGCGGCTTCGCTTTCGCCCAGATCAAGGCGCGCAAGACACCAGCGGCTTCCCTCATCGCCGAGGCGGCGGACCTGGGCCACATCAGCCCTGAGGTCTTCGCTGCCGATCTGGCGTTCGGCGCAGTGCTCAGAAGCTACGCCTTCGACAAGTATCGCACGCGCAAGAGCGAGGACGAATCCGAGGAGAACGGGCGTGATGGCTTGCCAAAGCTCACCGTGCATTGCGCCAAGCCCGAGGCCGCAGCCAAGGCTTTCGCCGCACGCAAGGCGCTTGCCGACGGGATCTTTCTGGCGCGCGACCTCGTCAACGAGCCGGCCAACGCACTTGGCCCCGTTGAGTTTGCCGAGCGGCTGTCAGAACTCACGCCTGCCGGCCTCACGGTTGAAGTTCTGGATGAGCAGCAACTCAAAGCCCTCAAGATGAATGCGCTGCTCGCGGTCGGTCAGGGAAGCGTGCGGCCCTCGCGCGTGGTCGTCATGCAGTGGAACGGGTCCAAGTCCAAGCGTTCCAAGCCGCTGTGCTTCGTCGGCAAGGGGGTTTGCTTCGACACCGGCGGCATCTCCATGAAGCCTGCCGCAGGCATGGAAGACATGAAGGGCGATATGGGCGGCGCCGCGTGCGTGGCCGGGCTGATGCTGGCGTTGGCTACCCGCAAAGCAGCGGTCAATGCCGTCGGCATCGTCGGCCTCACGGAGAACATGCCGTCAGGCACCGCACAGCGTCCCGGCGACATCGTCACCAGCATGTCGGGGCAGACCATCGAGATCCTGAACACGGACGCGGAAGGTCGCCTGGTGCTCGCAGACGTGCTCTGGTACGCGCAGGATCGCTTCAAGCCCAAGCTGATCGTCGACCTCGCTACTCTAACCGGCGCCATCATCGTGGCGCTGGGCAAGGAGTACGCGGGCATGTTCTGCAACGACAACAGGCTCGCCGGCGAGCTCAGCGCGGCTGGTGAAGCCACGGGCGAAAAGGTGTGGCGCATGCCGCTCGCCAAGGCCTACGACAAGCTGATCGACAGCAAGACCGCCGACATGAAGAACATCGGTGGCCGACACGGCGGGGCCATCACGGCTGCGCAGTTCCTTCAGCGCTTCATCAAGGACACGCCGTGGGCGCATCTGGATGTCGCCGGCACGGCAATGGATTCTGCCAGGAACGAGATCAACCAAAGCTGGGCATCGGGATGGGGCGTGCGCCTTCTGGATCGCCTCGTTGCCGACAATCACGAGAAGCAGGAAAAGTGAGAGATTAACCCGGACATCTGGGCGTTCATCCCCATGTCGTACCGTTTAGAATATCATAGAGTTTCCATAATATGTATTATGCGATCAATAGCGACCCAAGCTGGGTCCGACTCGTGCCGGTTACGGCTCCCAATCACGGACCTGCCTCAGCGCCTTGACTCGAGAACGCCGCTGCTTGGTCTGGCGCCGCTCCTGCTTCGACGATTTGGGAGGCTTGGTGGCACGCCGGGGCACGGGCGGGGTCGCGGCCTGGCGGATGAGTTCTACCAGCCTATCTCGGGCATCTTGCCGATTGCGCGCCTGACTGCGGTGGCGATCAGCGGCAATGATCAGGACGCCGTCGGCCGTCATGCGGTTTCCTGCAAGCTTGATGAGACGATGGCGCACCGGCTCGGGCAGTGACGGCGAGCGCCGTACATCGAACCTCAGCTGCACGGCGGTAGAGACCTTGTTGACATTCTGACCGCCAGGGCCGGAGGCGCGCACGAACACCTCCTCCAGCTCGGAGGGGTCGATTGAAATGGTGGCCGTGACGCGCAGCATGTCGGCAACGTTCGTGGTATCAGACGCGCCTATCATCAACAGGAGTGAGGGCCGCGGCAATGACCAGCGATGCGCGCAAGTCGATCGCCGACCTTCTGGCCGTGATGGCGGCGCTGAGGACTCCCGGCACCGGCTGCCCCTGGGATCTCGAGCAGACCTTCAAGACCATCGCACCCTACACCATCGAGGAAGCTTACGAGGTCGCCGACGCCATCGAGCGGCAAGAGATGCACGACCTCAAGGAGGAGCTCGGCGACCTTCTGCTGCAGGTCGTCTATCATGCGCGCATGGCCGAGGAGCAGGGCGCCTTTGCCTTCGCCGACGTGGCAGACGGCATCACGCGCAAGATGATCCGGCGCCACCCCCATGTGTTCGGCAGCGCGGCCGAGCGGGCTGCGGGCGCCGCGCCCGGCTTCTGGGAGCGCATCAAGGATGCCGAAAAGGCCGTGCAACCCCCACAGCATGGCGAGAGCGTTCTCGCGGACGTGCCGGCGGGCCTTCCTGGCCTGACGCGGGCCGTCAAGCTGCAGCACAAGGCCGCCAAGGTAGGCTTCGACTGGCCCTCGCTCGCTCCGGTGTTCGATAAGCTGAAGGAGGAGCTGGTCGAACTCGAGGATGCGGTCGCCGATGGCAAGGAGGCGGGGGCCCAGCCGAAGATCGAGGAGGAGTTCGGGGATTTGCTGTTCGTCGTCGCCAATGTCGCGCGCCATCTCAAGATCGACCCGGAATCCGCCCTGCGCGGCGCCAACCAGAAGTTCATCCGCCGCTTCTCGGCCGTCGAGCGCAAGCTGGCGGAATTCGGCCGCTCACCGGCGCAATCGACGCTGGCCGAGATGGATCGGCTCTGGGACGAAGCGAAAGCCGCCGAGAAGAGCGCGGCATCGAAGAGCTGAGCGCGCACGAGCCCGCTCTACACGTCGATCACGTCCAGCACTCCCGGTACGGTGACGAGCTGGCCTTTCTGCACCGGCGAGATGTCGAAGCGGCCAGGCAGGGCGAACTCCAGCTCCCGGCCGGCATCCTCCAGCGTTATGCTGAGTGAAACGATGCCCTTGCCGCCGGGCTTGAGCAATGCCTTCAGCTCATCGAGCGGAGCCCTGTTGGCCGCCACCTTTCGCCCGTCGAGCACCACCTTGAGCCCCTTCTGCACGCCCTCGGCCGCCGTGTTCAGGCATTCGATCGTCTGGGCCCTGAGCTTGAGGGTCTCGCCGTCTCGCTCACCCTCCACGGTGACCAGCACCGCAGTTCCGGGCTCGAGCAGCTGCCGGCTCTGCGCCAGCGTCTCGGAAAAGATCACGGCTTCGAACTGTCCCGTGGGCTCCGAGAACACGGCGAAGGCGAACTTGTTGCCCTTTTGCGATCTGCGCTCGCGCGCCGACACCACGACACCAGCGAGCCGGCCCGCCACGGCACCGCGCTCCGCCCGGGCCTCGAGTTCGGCAAACGAGATCGTGTTGAGCTTGGCGAGCACTGCCGCGTAGGCGTCCAGGGGATGACCTGAGAGGAAGAAGCCAACCGCCTCGAACTCGTGTTGCAGCCGCTCCATCGGCGTCCAGGCCTTGATCGGGCGGATGTCCACCCGGGGCTGGGCCTCTCCCACACCCCCGAACAGGTCGCTCGTGCCTTGCGCTGCATTGTTTGCGATGCGGCTCGCAAAGGCCAGCATCTGATCGGAATTGCCGTGCACGAGCGCGCGATCGCGTTCCAGCTCGTCGAAGGCGCCGGCAGCGCAGAGGGTTTCGATGGCCCGCTTGTTGAGAACCTTGGTGTTGCAGCGGCGGGCGAAGTCGGAGAGGTCGGAGAAGCGGCCATTCGCCGTGCGCTCCGCGACCAGGCTCGCGACCGCTTGAGCGCCGATGTTCTTGAGCGCTGCCAGCGAGTAGCGAATGGTCTTGTCGCCGGCCAGAAAATCGACCTCGGACGCGTTGATGCAGGGCGGCTCGATGGCGATGCCGGACTTCCTCGCCTCGGCCGTGTACATGGCGAGCTTGTCGGTGTTGCCCATATCGAGGGTCATGGAGGCGGCGAGAAACTCCTCGCGGTAGTTCGCCTTGAGGTAGGCCGTGTGGTAGCTGACGAGGGCATAGGCTGCGGCGTGGCTCTTGTTGAAGCCGTAGCCGGCGAACTTGTCGACCAGCTCGAAGATGTACTCCGCGTCGGCCTTCTTGACGCCGTTCTTGACGGCGCCCTCGACGAAGCGCGTCTTCTGCTGCGCCATCTCACGCTTGTCTTTTTTGCCCATGGCGCGGCGCAAGAGGTCGGCTTCGCCGAGCGAGAAGCCCGCCATCACCTGGGCGATCTGCATCACCTGCTCCTGGTAGATGATGACGCCGTAGGTTTCCTTCAGGATCGGCTCGAGCATGCGATGCAGGCAGTCGACGGGCTCCTCGCCGTGCTTGCGGTTGATGTAGGTCGGGATGTTGTCCATGGGGCCCGGGCGGTAGAGGGCGACCATGGCGATGATGTCCTCGAAGCGGTCGGGCCTGAGCCGCTTCAGGCTGTCGCGCATGCCGGTGCCTTCGAGCTGGAACACGCCGACCGTATCGGCCTTGGCCAGCAGCTCGTAGCTCTTGGCATCGTCCAGCGGCACCGTGGCAAGATCGATGTCGACGCCCCGCCCGCGCTTGATGAGCGCCACGGCCTTCTGCAGAACGGTCAGCGTTTTCAGACCCAGGAAATCGAATTTCACCAGGCCCGCGGCTTCGACGAGCTTCCAATTGAACTGGGTGATGGGGAAGCTCGACTTGGGGTCGCGGTAGAGCGGGACCAGCTCGTCCAAGGGCCGGTCGCCGATCACCATGCCAGCGGCGTGGGTGGAGGCGTGGCGATAGAGGCCTTCCAGCTTCTGGGCGATCTCCAACAGGCGCGCCACCACGGGATCGCTGTCGCGCGCCTCCTGCAGCCTGGGCTCGCCCTCGATGGCCTGTGGCAGCGTGACCGGATTGGTAGGGTTGTTGGGGACGAGCTTGCACAGCTTGTCGACCTGCCCGTAGGGCATCTGCAGCACGCGGCCGACGTCGCGCAGCACTGCGCGTGCCTGCAGCTTGCCGTGGGTGATGATCTGGGCGACGCGATCGGCGCCGTACTTCTGCTGGACGTAGCGGATGACCTCGTCGCGGCGGTCCTGGCAGAAGTCGATGTCGAAGTCCGGCATCGACACGCGCTCGGGATTCAAGAAGCGCTCGAACAGCAGGCCGAAGCGCAGGGGATCGAGGTCGGTGATGGTGAGGGCCCAGGCGACGACCGACCCGGCTCCCGACCCGCGCCCCGGTCCCACCGGGATGCCGTTGGATTTCGCCCACTTGATGAAGTCGGCAACGATCAGGAAGTAGCCGGGATATTTCATCTTCGAGATGACGTCGACCTCGAAGGTAAGGCGCTTCTGATAATCCTCGCGCGTGAAGCCCGGCGCGGGGCCAACTGCCGCCCAGCGCTGCTCCAGGCCGGCTTCGGCCTGGGCGCGCAACTCGGCGGTCTCCAGCTTGAGCACCTCGGCTTCGCTCGCGTCGGCGCGGGCCCTCACGTAGCGCGGCAGGATCGGCTTGCGCCCCTTTGGGCGAAACGCACAGCGCTTGGCAATCTCGATGGTGTTGGCGAGCGCCTCGGGAAGATCGGCGAACAGCTCGGCCATCTCAGCGGCGGACTTGAAGTAGTGCTCGCGCGACACGCGCCGCCGGTCGTCCTCGGTGAGGTATTTGCCGTCGGCGATGCACAACAGCGCATCGTGGGCCTCGTAGTCGTCCGCGGAGGCGAAGTAGACCTCGTTGGTTGCGACGATGGGCAGCGCTTGCGCGTAGGCCAGATCGAGGAGCTCGGGCTCGGTTGCGATCTCGTGCTCCAGGCCGTGGCGCTGCACCTCGACGTAGAGGCGGTCGCCGAAGATCGTGTGGAGAGCTCTCAAGCGCGCTTCGGCGAGCTCGCGCTGGCCTTGCCGCAGAGCGGTATCGATGGGCCCGTCCGGGCCGCCGGTAAATGCAAGGAGGCCGTCTGCCAGAGATTGCAGGCGCTCGACTTGCAGGTGCGGTACGTCGTCCTCACCCGGATCGAAGAACGCCCGCGAGGCGAGCTTCATCAGATTCTGGTAGCCGCGAGCATTGCTGGCGATCAGCGCTATCGGACCGGCCGCATGCGACCGCATGGCATGGGCACCGGTCGGGGTGCGCGCCACGCCGTTGCCCTGCTTGCGCTCTGCAAAATCGATCTGCAGTGTGCAGCCGACGATCGGCTGCACGCCCGCATCTGCGAGCTTGTCCGCAAACTCCAGCGCCCCGAACAGGTTGTTGGTGTCGGTGAGGCCGAGCGCAGGGAAGCCGTGGGCGACCGCCAGCTTGGCGAGCTTGGGGATTGTGATGGCGCCTTCCAGCAGCGAATAGGCCGAGTGCACCTTGAGATGCACATACCGCAGTGCGGCATCGGAAGTGGCGGCGGAGGCTTGGTTCATGGGCACAGTTGGCGGTAAGTGCCTGATTCACGCAAGCCCGGCCCTTGCTGTGGATAAGCTCGCAACTGGTGCTATATAGCAGCTGCGCTCTCCAGGAAGTCCCCGCCAGCAACCCCGAAAATGCGTGACTTTATCGCGAACAACGCACAGCTGATCCTGGCGGCCGGCGGCTTTCTCATCGGTGTGGCGTTCGGCGCGGCCGTCTACCGCACCAACTACTGCGCGATGGGGTCGCTCTCCGACATCCACAATTTCGGCGACTACCGCCGGTTTCGCGCGTGGATCCTCGCCGCGGCGACGGCACTGCTGGGAGCCCAGCTGCTGCAGATGGCGGGCGTGGTGCAGCTCGAGCAGTCGATGTATCTGGCGCCGCGGCTCAACTGGGTGGGCAATATCGCTGGTGGGCTCATCTTCGGTGTGGGCATGGTGCTCGCTGGCGGCTGCCCGAGCCGCAACCTCGCCCGCGCCGGTGGCGGCGACCTGCGCGCGCTTGTGACGATGATCGTGCTCGGGGTCGTCTCCTACATGACGATCGCCGGCCTCATTGCGCCGGTACGGGCAGCACTCGAGAACGCAACGGCCCTGAGCCTCGGATTTGCCCCCACCCAAGGCATCGGCGACCTGCTCGCGGCCCTGACCGGCATCTCCCGCCGCTCGATCAATTTCCTCGCCGTGACGCTGGTTGCCGCGCTGGGTCTGGCGTTCTGCTTCGGCGACCAACGTTTTCGCAACTCGCCCGTGCACGTCGTGTCGGGGCTTGCGGTGGGCGCAACCGTCATTGCCGGCTGGGCGGTGACGGGGCTGGCCTTCGACGACATGGCTGCCCGGCCCTCGCCGCCCGTCTCGCTCACCTACATCCGCCCGCTGGGCGACACGCTGCAATGGCTGGCACTGTTCACGGCAACGCCGGCGCCTGGTTTCGGCGTCAGCAGTGTGCTGGGCACACTGGTTGGAGCTTGCGCAGCAGCGCTGGCAATGGGACGCTTCCGGCTGACCACGTTCTCCGATGTCGACGATACGCTGCGCAATCTGTCGGGTGCGGCGATGATGGGCGTTGGCGGCGTGATGGCGCTCGGCTGCACGGTGGGCCAGGCCATCACCGGCGTATCCACGCTCGCGCTCGGTTCACTGGTGACGTTTGCGGCGATTGTCGTCGGCGGCTTCTACGGGTTGCAGCTGCTGGAGCGTTGGGTGCTGCAGTCCTCGCGCTGACGAACGCTGGGCCACAAAGAAGGGACGGCTAGGAGATGAGCATGCGGCACGGCGGCAAGATTCTGGTCGACCAGCTCGAGGCCCAGGGCACCACGACCGCCTTCACGGTGCCGGGCGAGAGCTTCCTGGCCGCGCTCGACGGGCTGCACGATTCCAATCGCATCAAGACCATCATCTGCCGGCAGGAAGGTGGGGCGTCGATGATGGCGGAGGCTTGGGGCAAGTTCACAGGCGAGCCTGGCGTGTGCTTTGTGACGCGCGGGCCCGGCGCCGCCAACGCCATGAGCGGGCTGCACGTGGCCCAGCAGGATTCTTCGCCCATGGTGCTGTTTGTCGGCATGCCGGCGCGCGAGCATGAGGACCGCGAGGCGTTCCAGGAGATCGAGGTGAAGCGCCTCTTCTCCTCTTTCGTGAAGTGGGCGGCGGTGATCCGGCAGACCGAGCGCATCCCCGAATACGTGAGCCGTGCCTTCCATGCGGCGCGCTCGGGCCGCCCGGGCCCCGTGGTGCTCGGCCTGCCCGAGGACATGCTGTCGGCCAGTTGTGAGGCCCACGACGCCAAAGCGGCGTCGGTGGCGGCGCCGCGGCCCGACCCGGCGCAGATGCAGCTCCTCGGGGACAAGCTGAGGCAAGCGGCGCGACCGCTGATGATCATTGGCGGCCCCGGCTGGAGCGCCGAGGCGCAGCGGGCGGTCGAGGCCTTCGCGGATCGGTTCGATTTGGCCGTAGCCCCGGCGTTTCGCTACCAGGACTACATCGACAATCGCCATCGCTGTCACGTGGGCTGCGCGGGCATCGGCATCGATCCGCAGCTTGGCGCTGCGATCAAGGAGGCGGACCTGCTGATCGTCGTGGGCGCACGCCTCGGCGAGATGACGACCAGCCAGTACACCCTGTTGGACGTCCCCAACCCGCGCCAATTCCTGGTGCACGTTCACCCTTCGCCCGACGAGTTGGGTTCCGTGTACCGCCCGGACCTGCCGATCGCGGCAACGACGCAGAGCTTTGCGCGGATGCTCGGCACGCTCGAGCCGCCGCGGGAAATCCGCTGGTCGGCGCTGCGGGCCGAACTGCGCGCCGTCTACGAGCGCAGCCTGACGCCAATTGTGCTGCCGGGGGCCGTGAAGCTCGCCGATGTCGTGCGTACCGTCTCGCAAATGTTGCCCGAGGACGGCATCGTCACCAACGGCGCCGGCAACTACGCCGCTTTCGTGCATCGCTACTTCGAGTACAAGGGCTACCGCACGCAGCTCGCGCCGACGGCGGGCTCAATGGGCTACGGTCTGCCGGCGGCGATCGCTGCCAAGCTGGCCACGCCCAGGCGGGCAGTCGTCAATTTCCAGGGCGACGGGTGCTTTCTCATGACGGGGCAGGAGCTGGCGACCGCCGCGCAGTATGGCCTGCCGATCGTGACGATCATCGCCAACAACGGCATCTATGGCACGATCCGCATGCATCAGGAGCGCGAGTATCCGAACCGGGTGATCGGCACGACGCTGATCAACCCCGACTTCGCCGCCTATGCGCGCAGCTTCGGCGCCGAAGGTTTCACCGTCGAGGCAGCACAAGACTTCGCTCCGGCGTTCCGCCAGGCGCTGGCGGCCAGCAAGCCGGTAGTGATCGAGCTCAAGCTCGACCCCGAGGCCATCTCGCCGCGCAAGACGCTGAGTGAGATTCGCGAGCACAAGTGAACGTCGGGTCAACGCCCGTTCCATTGCGAAACAATGGCCCTGCTTTGCCTCGTGCAGGTTAAGCGTATGCAAACGTACGCGTAGACTTACGCGGCGTATTGGTTCATCTTTTGCGAACCGAAACCGCTTCGCGCCGCTTCCGATACGCCCATGGATCTGTTTGCCACCGACCAGCTCGACGCGACACGCTGGAAGCTCGCCAAGCTCGCGGCCTTCGTGTGTTTCGGGCTCGCGTGTTGTCTGCTCGGCGCATCACTCGTGCTTTCGCAGCCAAATAGCGGTGGCGCCGGCCAAGGCTCTCAACCGTATGCCGCAACGCCGGCGAACTGAGCCCGCCCGCCTTCCATTGATTTGATCAACGTCGACCCATACGGGACGGCTTCTCCAACTTCAGCCCGGCGCGCTTCAACTCGCTCTCGAGCTTGCCCCTGGCCGCGGCGTCGATGCGGATTTGAGTTGTAACGGCGCCGCTGTCGGCGGTGTCCGACTTGAGGACCTCCGAGTTCGCATGCAGCCAGCTCAGCAGCCGGCCCGCGTGCGCGGGAACCTCCACGGTCAGTATCTCGTCGCCGGCGCCGAGGCTGCGCATCGATGGCGAGCCGCAATCTTTCCAGGCCCTCGCCGGTCAAGGCCGACACCAGCACGGGACGCAGCTGGCGACGCGCAATCGCGTGCCCCGCCTCGCTGCGCGCCGACGGCGAGAGCCGGTCGGCCTTGTTCCACACCTCGCAGCGGTGGGCCCGAGGCCGCGTGCAGCTCGCCGAGCACCGTTTCGACGTCGTGCTGCTGCGCCGCCGTCTCCGGATGACTGATGTCGCGCACGTGCAGGATGAGGTCGGCCTCGACCACCTCCTCGAGCGTGGCGCGGAAGGCGGCGACCAGAGGCGTCGGCAGATCGGAGATGAAGCCCACGGTGTCGGACAGGATCGATCCGGCGCCCGCTCGGCAGCTTCATCTCGCGCATGGTCGGATCGAGCGTCTGGAACACCTGGTCCTTGGCCGACACCGCGGCGCCGGTCAGCGCGTTGAACAGCGTCGACTTGCCGGCATTGGTGTAGCCGACGAGGGCCACCACCGGGAACGGCACGCGCTTGCGTCCGGCGCGATGCAGTCCGCGCGTCTTGACGACCACGCGCAAGCTCCTTGCGGATGGCGGCGATGCGCTCGTCGATCAGGCGCCGGTCGGTCTCGATCTGCGCCTCGCCGGGGCCGCCGAGGAAGCCGAAGCCGCCGCGCTGGCGCTCCAAGTGGGTCCACGTGCGCACCAGCCGGCCCTTCTGGTAGCTGAAGTGGGCCAGCTCCACCTGCAGGCGGCCTTCACGCGTGCGGGCACGCTCGCCGAAGATTTCGAGGATCAGCCCGGTGCGGTCGAGAACCTTGCAGCCCCACGCCTTCTCGAGGTTGCGCTGCTGCACCGGCGTGACCGTGTGGTCGACGATGGCGAGACCGGCATCGTGCTCGGCGACCAGTTGGCCGAGCTCATCGACCTTGCCGGAGCCGAACAGCGTCGACGGCCGCGGCTGGGCTAGAGGCACCAACTGCGCGGCCGCGACGTCGAGATCGATGGCCCGAGCGAGTCCCACCGCCTCGGCAAGGCGATCCTGCAGGGAATGCGTGGTAGGCGCGACGGCCAAGGCGCTGCCGTTGCCCTGCAGTGCGCCGCTACTGCGCCCGCCGGAGCGCACCGGCACCAGCACGACGGTGCGCATCGCCACGCCGCTGACGCTCGGCGGATGCGCGGCGCTTGCGCTCGGGCTTGGGCTTCGACGCGTTGAACGAGATGGCTATGCCTGCTGGCCTTCGGCCGGATCAGCGTCCATCAGATGCACCGGCTGCCCCGGCATGATGGTTGATATGGCGTGCTTGTAGACCAATTGCGAGTGCCCGTCGCGGCGAAGCAGCACGCAGAAATTGTCGAACCAAGTGACGATGCCCTGCAGTTTTACGCCATTGATGAGGAAGATCGTCAGCGGCGTCTTGTTCTTGCGCACGTAGTTCAGGAACGTGTCCTGAAGGCTTTGGGCTTTTTCGGCCATTGTTATTGTCCGTTATTGTCTGTTCTTGTTACGCGGAAGGTGACGGTTTGATCTGCACCCCCGCCCGTAATTTGCAGATTCATGCTGCTCTGCACAAGAAGATTCGCCTCAGCTCAAGCTGGCAAACGCCTTGCGCATCAAGGCTCGGCAATCTCGGCCGATGCATGAAATTCAGACCTCAGCCTTTGTGCTCAGCAGGCCCGGCGCGCCGTTGCCGATGGGTTGCCCGTCGATGCTTACGACCGGCATGACGATGTTGGTGGCCGACGTGATGAAGGCCTCCCGCGCAGCCTTGGCCTCCTCGACCGTGAACGGCCGCTCGACGAGCTCGAGGGCCTCGCGCTTCAGGACATCGATCAGCGTGGTGCGGGTGACGCCGCGCAGGATGGCCTTGTCGACCTGGCGCGTGACGAGGCGGCCCTCCTTGTCGACGATCCAGGCGTTGGACGAGGCGCCTTCCGTGACATAGCCCTTCTCGTCGACGAACCAGGCTTCCTTGGCGCCTGTCGCTGCGCGCCGCTCTCCTTGGCCAGCGCGGCCGGCAGCAGCATGACGGTCTTGATGTCGCAGCGGGCCCAGCGCGTGTCGGGCATGGTCGTGACGCCGATGCCGGCTTCGGCGGTCGCCGCCAGCCGAGCGGGCGAGACGCTGCGGGCGAGGCAGACGACGGTCGGCAGCACGTCGGCGGAGGGGAACAGGAAATCGCGCGGGCCGGCGCCGCGCGATGACCTGCAGGTAGACGATGCCGTCGCGCACGCGGTTGCGCCGGATGGTCTCGCGCAGCACGCGGGACCAGGCCCGCGCCGTCATGGGCTGCGGGATGCGAAGTTCGGCCAGCGAGCGGGCGAGGCGCGCCATGTGCCGCGTCTCGTCGACGAGGCGGCCGTCCTTGACCTCGCACACCTCGTACACGGCGTCGGCGAACTGGAAGCCGCGATCCTCCGCGTGCACGGCAGCGTGCGCGTAGGGGACGTACTGGCCGTTGACGTAGACGACGCGGGTCATGAGGCCTCGCTCGATCACACGGCGAACATCACCGCCGATACCGCAGCCGACTGAGCTAGCTCGGGCGGATGTCGCCGCTGCGCTCCTGCGAGCTGACCCCCAGCGCGCGCAGCTTGCGGTGCAGCGCGGAGCGCTCCATGCCGACGAACTCGGCCGTGCGCGAGATGTTGCCGCCGAAGCGGTTGATCTGCGCCAGCAGGTACTCGCGCTCGAAGATCTCGCGCGCCTCGCGCAAGGGCAGCGACATCAGGTGCTCGGCGCCGCCGTTGACGGGCAGCGGCACGTTGGAGCCGATCTCCTCGGGCAGCATGTTGGCGGTGATGATGGCGTCGGGGTCGCCGCCCGACAGGATCAGCAGGCGCTCGATGTTGTTCCTGAGCTCGCGCACGTTGCCCGGCCAGTCGTGCGCCTGCAGCACGGCGACGGCGTCCTCGCCGATCTTGCGCGGCGCCAGGCCCGAGGAGTGGGAGACCTGGGTGACGAAGTAGGTGATGAGCTCGGGGATGTCGTCGCGGCGCTCGGCGAGGCCCGGCACGCGCAGCGGCACGACGTTGAGGCGGTGGTAGAGGTCCTCGCGGAAGCGGCCCTCCGCCATGTCGCGCTCCAGGTCGCGGCTGGTCGAGGAGATGATGCGCACGTCGACCGCCACCTTGGGGCCGCCGCCGACGCGCTGGAACTTCTGCTCGACCAGCACGCGCAGCACCTTGCCCTGCGTCTCGAGCGGCATGTCGGCGACCTCGTCGATGTAGAGGGTGCCGCCGTGCGCCGCCTCCAGCGCGCCGACCTTGCGCGGGCCGGCGTGGTCCTCGGTGCCGAACAGCTCCTCCTCCACGCGATCGGGCGCCATCGAGGCGGCATTGAGCACGACGAACGGGCCGTCCTTGCGGTGCGACTTGTCGTGCATCACGCGCGCGCACAGCTCCTTGCCGCGAGCCGGCCGCGCCGCGAATCAGCACGCGGCTGTTGGTCGGCGCCACTCGGTCGAGCGGCGGAGCGCAGCTGGTTGATGGCCGCCGAGTTGCCGATCATGTCGAAGCTCACCACCGAGCGCTCGCGCAGCTCGCGCACCTCGCGCTGCAGCTTGGAGGCCTCCAGCGCGCGCATCGTCACCAGCAGCAGGCGGTCGGCCTTGAACGGCTTCTCGATGTAGTCGTAGGCGCCGCGCTTGATGGCGGTGACGGCGGTCTCGATGTTGCCGTGGCCGGAAATGATGATCACCGGCAGGTCGGGATGCGCCTTCTTGGCGATGTTGAGCACCTCCAGGCCGTCGAGGCGGCTGCCCTGCAGCCAGATGTCGAGGATGACGAGCTGCGGCCGGCGCTCCTCGATGGCCTTCAGCGCCTCGTCGGAATCGCGCGCCAGCCGCGTGCGGTGGCCGTCGTCCTGCAGAAAGCCCGCGACCATCTCGCGGATGTCGGCCTCGTCGTCGACGATCAGGATGTCAGACGCCATCTGTCGCTCCTTGGCTCGTCAGTCATCAAGCGTTGCCGCCAACGGCAGCAGGCTCAGGGGATGCCGCGCGGCTCTCTGGCGGGTGAGACGGACCGGCAGCGAAATGCGAAGCAGAGCGCCATGGGTGCGGCCGGGCGCAAGCGGCGCATCCTCGAGCGAGAGGATGCCGTTGTGCTGCTCCACGCTCTTCTGCACGATCGCGAGGCCCAGCCCGGTGCCCTTGTTGCCCTTGGTGGTGACGTAGGGCTCGAGCAGCTTGTTGCGGTTGTGCTTGGGCAGGCCGGCGCCGTTGTCGATGATCTCGATGTCGACGCGGTCGCCGTTGCGGCGCACGACGGTTTCGATGCGGCCGCTCCAGCCGGGCTCCTTGTCGGGGCTCTCGGCGTAGCTCTGGATCGCCTCCTGCGCGTTCTTCACGAGGTTGATGACGGCCTGCGAAATCAGGCGGCGGTCGCAGGAGACGATGATCGGCTCCTTGCCGACCTTGGTGTCGAAGGCGATGTCGGTGCCCGCCATCTGGCGGTCGAGCACGGCCGCGCGCACGACATCGCGGATGTCCTGCGCCTCCATCTGCGGCTTGGGCGAGCGGGCGAAGGCGGAGAACTCGTCCACCATGCGGGTCACGTCGCCGACCTGGCGGATGATGGTCTCGGTGCAGCGGTCGAAGGTCTCGCGATCCTCCGTGATCACCTTGCCGTACTTGCGCCGGATGCGCTCGGCGGAGAGTTGTATCGGCGTGAGCGGGTTCTTGATCTCGTGGGCGATGCGCCTTGCCACGTCGGCCCAGGCCGAGGTGCGCTGCGCCGAGACGAGCTCGGTGACGTCGTCGAATGTCACGACCGAGCCGTGTGTCCGCCTCGCCCGGCGCCTGCCCCGTGACGCGGACCGACGAAGTTGCGCTCCTCGCCGTTGATGACGAGCGTCACCTGCTGCTGGGCGCGCGCTTTGGCGTGCGGGCTCGGCCCGCTCCTTGAGGACAGCGGCGAACTCGGGGACGACGGCTCGCGAGCTGCTGGCCGACCAGCTCGGTCTCCTCGCGCCCGAGCAGCTTCTGGGCCGAGCGGTTGGCGAGCGTGATGTCGCCCATCGCCGTCGAGGCCGATGCACGCCGGCCGAGACGCCCGACAGCACCGCCTCCATGAACTGGCGGCGCTCGGTCAGCTGACTCGTTGGCGTCGACGAGCTCGGTGCGCTGGCGCTCCAGCTCCTTGGTCATGGCGTTGAAGTTGATGGACAGGCGGCGCAGGTCGCCCTCGCCGCGCCTGATCGGCAGCTCGACCGAGAGATTGCCGCGCGCCACCTCCTGCGCCGCGCTGATCAAGCGCCGGATCGGCGCCACGAACAGCCCCGCAAACCACAGGCCGACCCAGATGGCCGCCAGCAGCGCCGTCAGCGAGATCATGAAGTACAGCAGGCCGTGTGCGAGCTGCAGGCCGCCGCGCGCGCGCCGCAGCTCCTCGTAGGCGGCGACGCCCTCGTTGGTTTGGCGCAGGTGCCGCACCACCGTCGGGTCGACGCCGCGCGCCACGTAGAGGTAGGAGTTGGGATAGTTGCGCAGCTTGGTGAGGGCGGCGACGCGGCCGCGCTGGGCGTCGCGGACCAGGTGCTGGCGGCAGCAGATCGTAGGGTATGCTCTCGTTGTCCAGCGCCTGCAGCTTGAAGCGGCATCAGCAGGGGTACGTGGCCGGTCTCGGCGGAGCGGATGATGCTGCGCGGGCGGGGCCACGTAGGGGATTCTGCTCGTCCTCCAGCACGGCAACCTTCACGGTCGCCCTTGCCGTCGATGACGTAGGCCGCCGGCAGGTCGCGCAGGCTGGCCTGGCCGATCATCAGCTCGCGAAACTTGGTCTTGTCGCCGGCGACAATCCCGGCTGCATCGTCGAGGTCGCGCGCCATGTTGACGATGTCGGTGCGGATCACCTGGCCGTGCTCGAGCAGATAGGCGCTGCCGACCACCAGCGAGTTCTGCACGATGGCCTGCGTCTGCTGGTTGAACCAGCTGTCGAGCGCGCGCGAGAAAGTCGTGGTGGCGGCGACGGCGAGCAGCAGCGCGGGCAGGGCCGCGATCAGGCTGAACAGAGCCACGATGCGTGCGTGCAGTCGCGCGCCGGCAACCTTCTCCCTCCAGGCACGCCACAGACCGATCAGCTGCAGCGCGATCAGCGCCACCATGGCGACGACGAGCAGCGCGTTGATGATGAGCGCGTTCAACACGACATCGTTGCGCGGCACGATCGGGGTAAGGCCAGTCAGGATCAGGTAGGTCGCCAATCCCGAGACCACCGCCAGGCTGACGATGACGAGCCCGCTCCAGAATGCCCGGTCGCTGGTGCCGGGCAACGGCGGTCCACCCTCGATCAGCGGATCGAGCGGGGAGGGCTGCGGCCCCTCGCGCACGAGGCGTCCAAGACGGGCCGCCACCTGCCGGGCGGCCTCGCCAATGGCGCGGCCAGCCCGGCCCAGCATCTCGCCGAGCCGATCCACAGCGCTCCTCAGCATATCCGTGACGTAGTGCCGTTCCACCTGACTGCGGCCCTCGTGCAGCAAAGCGACCACACTCATCACACACAGTGTGGCATTTTCGCGACATTGGTGGCTTAGCTATTCCGGTCGCAGGCGTCAAGCTCGTGAATGCAGACCTTGGCTAAGTCACGCGCCGAGCCCGGAATGGTCAGGCTGCAGGGGTACGAAATACCTGGATATCGAGGTCGCGGATCTTCTTGCGCAAGGTGTTGCGGTTGAGGCCCAAGAGCGCGGCGGCCCGGATCTGATTGCCACGAGTGGCGGCGAGGGCGGCAATCAGCAGCGGACGCTCCACGTGCTGCAGCACGCGGTCGTACAGACCCGGCGGCGGCAGCTCGCGCCCGTAGCTGGAGAAGTGCCCCGCGAGGTAACGCTCGACCATCTCGGAAAGCTCACGCGGGGTCTTGCCGGTTTCGAGCGCCGGCGGCGGCAGAGCTTCGGCGAGCTCGGCATCGACGATCGCCGCGGTCAGCGTGTCCTCCGGATGCAGCGCCGCAAGCCGGCGCACCATATTCTCCAGCTCACGGACGTTGCCCGGCCAATGATAGCGCTTCATGCGCTCAATCGCGCCCGTCTCGATCGACTTCTGGCCGAGGCCGGCCTTGGCCACCTGGCGCAGGAAGTGGCGCACCAGGTCGCCGACATCCTCCAGCCGCTCGCGCAGCGGCGGGATGCGCAAGGGCACGACGTTGAGACGGTAGAACAGGTCCTCGCGGAACAACCCCTGCTGAATCTGCGTCTTCAGCTCGCGATGCGTGGCGGCGATGATGCGCACGTCGGTCTTGATCGGCGTGCGCCCGCCGATGGTGGTGTACTCGCCTTCCTGCAGCACGCGCAGCAGACGCGTCTGCGCCTCCATCGGCATGTCGCCGATCTCGTCCAGGAACAGCGTACCGCCCTCGGCCTGCTGGAAGCGCCCTTCGGTGCGCGACTGCGCGCCGGTGAAGGCGCCCTTCTCGTGGCCGAACAGCTCGCTCTCGATCAGCTCGCGCGGGATCGCCGCCATATTGATGGCGATGAAGGGCCCGTTGCGGCGCTTGGAGTAGTCGTGCAGCACACGCGCCACCAGCTCCTTGCCGGTGCCGGACTCGCCCGTGATCATCACCGTGAGGTCGGTGCGCGTCAGCCGGGCGAGCGTGCGGTAGATCTCCTGCATGGGCGGCGACCGGCCGATGAGCGGCAGCTCCTCGGTCTCGGGGTCGGCCGCCGGGCGCTCCTTGCGGCGGCCCGGCTCGGCCAGCGCACGGCCGACCACGCTCACGAGCTCGTTGAGATCGAAGGGCTTCGGCAGATATTCGAACGCGCCCTTCTCGGCGGCGGAGAGCGCCGTCATGAGAGTGTTTTGCGCGCTCATGACGATGATTGGGAGATCGGGGCGCAGCTTCTTGATGCGCGGAATGAGGTCGAAAGCGTTTTCATCGGGCATTACGACGTCGGTGATGACGACATCGCCCTCGCCCTGGCTCACCCACCGCCAAAGCGTGGCAGCGTTGCCGGTAGCGCGCGGCGCGTAGCCGGCCCGCGCCAGCGCCTGGTTCAGCACCGTGCGAATGGCCGTATCGTCGTCGGCGATCAGGATCGTTCCGCCAGCCATGCCAAAGTTCCTCACTTGCCCCGCGACCGCTGCTCCTGTAGCGGCAGCAGCACGCGGAACACTGTTTGTTTGGGCACCGACTCGCACTCGATCACGCCTCCGTGGTCGCCGATGATTTTGGCAACCAATGCAAGACCCAGGCCGGTCCCGGTGCGTTTCGTTGTCACGAACGGGTCGAAAAGGTGGGGTTTGAGCTCTTCCCGGATGCCGGGGCCGTTGTCCTCCACCTCGATCATCATGGGCAGGCTGACGCGGGCGCCGCTGCCGGGCAGGCCGAGCCGCATGCCCGGACGGAACGCGGTGCGCAGCGTGATGCGTCCACTGTCGCGACCTTCCTGAATAGCTTCGGCAGCGTTCTTGACCAGGTTGAGGAAGGCCTGGATCAGCTTGTCGCGACTGCCCGCCAGCGGCGGCAGCGAGGGGTCGAACTCGACGCCGATCCTGACGCCCTCGGCGAAACCGGTTTCCGCCAGCCGCTTCACGTGGTCGAGCACCTGATGGATGTTGACGGGCTCGGCCCCCACGGGGCGCTCGTCGCCGAACACCTCCATGCGATCGACCAGATTGCGAATGCGATCGGTCTCCGTGCAGATGAGCTGGGCCAGCGCGCGGTCGGCGTCCTTGAGGCCGGGCTCCAGGAGTTGGGCGGCGCCGCGGATGCCGGAGAGCGGGTTCTTTATTTCGTGCGCGAGCACCGACGCCAGGCCGGACACCGACCGCGCCGCGGCGCGATGGGTTAGCTGGCGCTCGATCATCTGTGCCATCGAGCGCTGCTGCAGCATCAGCACGATCAGGGATGCGTGGTCGGGCATGGGGCCCGCGAATACGTCGACCAGTTTCTGCACGCCCGAGCGCGGCAGGCCGACCTCGATGCCGTACTCGTTGACGGTGGCGCCGGTGCGCCGCACCTGCCCCACCAACGCCGAGAGCGGGCTCGAGAAGGCGATGATGTCGGGCAACGTCTGGCGCTTCAGCACGCCCTGGCCCAGCGAGAAGAACGATTCGGCTGCGGCGTTGGCATAGAGCACCCGATCGTCGTCGCCGAGGACCAGGATCGGATGCGGCAGCACCGACAGCAGCAGATCATGCTCGATATGTCGGCGTGGGCTTGGATTGACCCGCTCGCGTGCCGGTTCGGCGTTCATGCGGCCTCCTGCGCTTCAGCGTAGAAGGTTGCCAACCCGGCAAGCACCGCGCGCGGGCTCTCCATCGTGCAGAGCCTGCGGCGCCAAGCCTTGACGCTTTCGGCAGGCCGGCCGCTGGCGGCCAGATACCAGCCGATGTGCTTGCGGGCGTTGCGCACGCCTAGCGCAGAGCCGTATTGCGCAAGCACCGCCTCCACGTGCGCGGCCGCGATTGCGCCCTGTCGCGCCAGTGTCGGCGGCCCGCTATCGTTGTCGCCCGCGAGCACGGTTGCGACGCGCCCGAGCATCCATGGTGCGCCATAGGCGCCGCGCCCGATCATGACCGCGTCCGCGCCCGAGGCCGCGAGCGCGGCCTGGGCGGTCGCCGGATCGACGATATCGCCGTTCACGACCACGGGAATGCTTACGTCGTCCTTTACTGCCCGCACGCGGCTCCAGTCGGCGGCGCCCTTGAAGAATTGGCAGCGCGTGCGCGCGTGCACGGTGATCATCTGCACGCCTGCCGCTTCGGCCCGCTGCGCGAGCGCGGCCGCGTTGAGGGTTGCGTGATCCCAGCCGAGGCGCATCTTCAGCGTCACGGGAACGCGCACTGCGCCCACTACGGCGTCGATCAGCTGCCCGGCATGATCGATGTCGCGCATCAGCGCCGACCCCGACAGCTTTCCAGTCACCTCGCGGGCGGGGCAGCCCATGTTGATGTCGATGATGTCGGCGCCGAGGCCCTCGGCGACACGCGCACCCTCGCCCATCCAGCGCGCCTCGCAGCCCACCAGTTGTATGACAAAGGGCTTGCAGTCGGCGCCGCCTGCCTTGCGCTGCGCCTTGCTGGCAGCCGTCGCCAGCTGCTCACTGGCGATCATCTCCGTTATGACGAGACCCGCCCCTAAGCGGTGCGCGAGACGGCGAAAAGCCGCGTCGGTTATGCCCGACATGGGTGCCAGCAATACACGGTTGGCCAGCATGTGCGGTCCGATACGAACCGGCACTGTTGGCGGCGCCTTGGGACTAACGCTTGCGCAATTGCCCATAAATTAGGCATATTCTCCGAGTGCACTTCTCTTGGGCAGGCTAGCGCGCAGTCTTGGCGTCCGCAAGTGCGAATAGTGGTCCGTCCACGTTCTCCAGTTGTCGCGCCGGCCGCCAGGAGGCTAACTGGCGCAATCCCTTAGCCAGCGAGCGCGAGTGTGACAGCCGCAGCCCTGATTGTTGCCGCCGGCCGCGGTGTACGAGCCGGCGGGGCTCTGCCCAAGCAGTATGCGCAGATCGGCGGTACGCCTGTTCTGGCGCGGACACTCGAGCTTTTCCTCGGGCATCCCCGCATCGACCGGGCCGTGGTGGTCATCGGCACCGGCGATCGTGCGCTTTATGACGACGCGGCCGGCGCCGGTCACTCCAAGCTAGCCCCGCCCGTCACAGGCGGGGATACGCGCCAGCGCTCCGTCCTCAACGGATTGCGCGCCTTGGCGCCGCTCGGCCCCAGCGTGGTGGTCATCCATGACGCCGTCCGCCCTTTCGTCACGGCCGATATCGTCGATCGCGTGCTGGATGCCCTGGCTGATACGCCCGCGGCCATTGCCGCCCTGCCGGTGGCCGACACCTTGAAACGGGCAGGCCCCCAACTCCGCATCGCTGAAACCGTCCCGCGGGCCGGCCTCTGGCGCGCACAGACGCCGCAAGGCTTTCGGTTTGCGGAAATTCTGGCAGCGCACGAGGCCGCGGCGGCGGCCGGCCAGGCGGACCTTACCGACGACGCCGCCGTTGCCGAATGGGCCGGTCTGGCGGTGACGCTGGTGGAAGGCAGCGAAGCCAATCGCAAGCTGACGACAGCGGAGGACCTGACCATGGCCCGTAACTCTGTCCCCGCCAGCCCGGATGTTCGGACCGGACAGGGCTTCGACGTGCACCGCTTTGCGCCCGGTGACCATGTCTGGCTGTGCGGGGTCAGGGTTCCCCATTCCCACGCGCTCGAAGGCCACTCCGACGCCGACGTCGGGCTGCACGCGCTCACTGATGCGCTGCTGGGTGCCGTTGCCGACGGCGATATCGGCCAGCATTTCCCCAATACCGATCCCGCGTGGAAAGGGGCGGCATCGCACGTTTTCGTCACCGAGGCCCTCAAGCGGGTTCACGCGCGCGGCGCCACTATTACAAACGTGGACATCACGTTGTTGTGCGAAGCGCCAAAGATCGCTCCGCATCGCGACGCAATGCGGGCACGCATTGCCGAAATACTCGGCCTCGATATCGCCCGCGTTGCTGTGAAAGCCACGACAACCGAGGGACTTGGCTTCACCGGTCGGCGGGAAGGCATTGCCGCAACCGCTGTCGCAACCGTGGTCTTGCGGTGACGTGATCGGGGCGCAACAGGCCTGTGCTCTGACAAGCGTTGCCAACAGGCGCCTTCCAGCAACCGGGCCTGCCCTGGGGCTGCCCAGGTGACACGGGCCGAGAATCGGGGCAAGGCGAGATAGGATTCCGGGCAAAGAGGGATGCCCCATGAACATCATGACACATGGTGTCGTTACAGCGGCGGCCGACATCTCGGAGATTGCCGAGAGCACATCGGCCTCGTGCATATCGACCCGCGTGCGGCAGCTTAGCCGCATCATCACCCGCGTCTACGACGATGCCATGCGTCCCCTGGGCATCACGGCCAGCCAGTTCACGCTGCTCACCCAGCTCGCCCAGCAGGACGGCATCACGGCGGTGGAGATCGGCCACTCGCTGGACATCGAGAAGTCCACGCTCTCGCGCAACCTGAAGCGCCTGCTGGCGCTCGGGCACATCACCATGGACCCGCCGGCGGGAAGGCGCGGCCGCGGGTTGCATCTCACCCCCAAGGGTCAGATGGTCATCCAGCAGGGCTTTCCGGTGTGGCGCGAAGCGCAGACCCGGACCATTCGCGTGCTGGGCCCCGAAAGCCGCAACACGCTCGACGGCCTGCTCGGCCAGGCGGAGAAGCTCGCGGCCGCCTGACATCCCCTTTAGACCCTAGTGGAAGGCGTGCGCACCCAGCGCGCGTCTTTTTTCGTTTATAACGGCAAGCGCAGCGGGCAACACTCGAACTACGAGCTGATGGCTCGGCGCCGTCAGATCCGCGAGCAGCTCGAGACGAACCGGCCGCGCGCAGCATGATGTGAGCCGGTATCGCGTTGTACATGGTGTAGCGAAGGCGTCCTCCGATGTTTCCTCCGCACCTGCTCCAGATGAGCGCTTCCCTGCTCGATCGGCTGCGCGCGGCAAACCTCAAGCTGGTGACGGCGGAGAGTTGTACCGGCGGCCTCGTCGCGGGCGTGCTGACCGAGATCGCGGGCTCCTCCGACGTGGTGGAGCGCGGTTTCGTCACCTACTCGAATGAAGCGAAGACGGAGCTGTTGGGTGTGCCGGAAGCGATGCTGGCCGAGCATGGCGCAGTGAGCGAGCCGGTCGCCCGCGCCATGGCGCAAGGCGCGCTCGCCCATTCGCGCGCCGATGTCGCTGTCTCGGTCACCGGCGTGGCGGGGCCGGGTGGCGGCAGTGCCGCCAAACCTGTGGGGCTGGTGCATATCGCCGCTGCGAAGCGCGGCGGCCCAGTCTTGCACCAGGAATGCCGCTTCGGCGACATCGGCCGCGGCCCCATCCGCGTGGCCAGCGTCGAGGTGGCGCTTCAGCTCGTTGCGCGCGCTGCCGAGGGCTCGGCGCCGTAGATCGCCTGGGCCCGCTCCTCGAAGGCGCGCGTGTAGCGGCGGAAGGCGCGCTCGAACAGGGCGCCCACCAGCATCTGCAGCATCATCGACTTGAACTCGTAGGCGATGAAGAAATCGACGTCGCAGCCGCCTGGGCTGGTGCGAAACTCCCAGCGGTTCTCCAGCCGGCTGAAGGGACCGCGCGAATCAGGGGTGCCCTGCGCCAGCACCGCAGGCTGGGCCGGATCGAGGGTGACGCGGCTGGTGAACGTCTCGCGGATCGCGTGATAGCCGACGGTCATGTCCGCAACCAAGACGTCCCGCTCGCCGTCGCGCTGGCGCGAGCGCACCACCAGCGCCTCGCACAGCGGCAGGAACTCGGGGTAGCGCTCCACATCGGCCACCAGCGCGAACATCTGCTGCGGCGTGAACGGCACGTGGCGGGTGGTGCGGAAGGAGGGCATCTATGCGCTTTTGTCTCCGCTCAGATTATCAGGAAAGCGGCGCCAGAAACTGCTTCACCTCGCCGTCGCGGCGAAACACCACGGGATCGGGGCGGCTGCCAACAACGCGCGTGCAGCCCGCGTTCCCACCAACGCGCGGGCCGCAATGCACCGAAAGCGGTCGACCTGCCTAAGGACGCGATGTGCCAATTCCAGACCCCGTCCGTACAGGATCGCTCGCCAGACAGGCCGTCACCCTCTGGGACGAAGTACTTGGCATTTGTTAGCCGCTGTACAGTTGATTGTTCAGCAGGGGCTTACCGCACTTTAATTAAGCCTCGGGGTTTCCCTGTATTTCCCCTTCCAACACTAGGTGATTAGGTTAGGTACGACAACGTACAATCGGGGTACTTCCTAAGCGTACCAGGCACTTCCTAGGGGTACCGTGTGAGGGGGGTTCTGCGGATGAAGTGGTGTTGCCGAATTGGGTTGGCGGCGCTCGCTCTTGTTTTGTTCGCGGCGCTGGACCCGGCACCGGCCGAGAGCAAAAGGGTAGTGCTCCTCCATTCTTTTGGTCAAGATTTCAAGCCCTGGAGCGAATACGCCAGGACCATTCGCAGCGAGCTGCAACGGCAGTCGCCTTGGCAGCTCGACATCACTGATCATTCGCTTGTGACGGCCCGTTCCAGCAATGAAGACCCTGAAGTTCCTTTCGTCGCGTATCTCAGCGCGCTCTTCGCTGAACAGCAGCCTGACCTCATTGTAAGCATCGGTGCGCCTGCGGCTGTCTTCGTCCAACGTCACCGACCAGAGCTCTTTGCCAACATCCCCATGGTGTTCACGGCGGTGGACGAACGTCGCGTTCAATTCTCCACGCTCTCCAAGAACGACGCCGTTGTCCCGGTCCGGATCGATTATCTTGCAGCCATCGAGAACATCCTGCAGGTGTTGCCGGACACAAAAAATGTGACGGTGGTGGTCGGCACTTCTCCCATTGAGCAGTTTTGGATGGAGGAGATTGGCAAAGCGGTGAAGCCTCTCACAAACCGGATTTCATTTACGTGGACCAACAATTTGTCGTTCGATGATTTGCTCAAACAGGCCGCGGCGCTCCCGCCTCGCTCCGCGATCTTCTGGGAGCTGATGATCGTCGATGCGGCGGGTGTTGTACACGAAGGGAGCACGGCGTTGGCAAGGCTACATGCGGTCAGCAACGCGCCTATCTTTTCTTATGACGAATCCTTCTTTGGCCGCGAGATAGTCGGCGGTCCGCTTCTCGCGGTGCTCGACAGCAGCCGTCAGACAGCTGCCGTTGCGGTCCGCATCCTGGGCGGCGAGAAGGCCAGTGACATCAAGATCCCATCCATCAAATTTTCAACGCCGAAATTCGACTGGCGGGAACTGCAACGTTGGGGAATCAGCGAAAAGCGCCTGCCGCCGGGAAGCGAAGTCCTCTTTCGTGAACCAACGGCGTGGGAACGCTACCGTTGGCAGATAACAAGCATTCTCCTGGCGCTGCTCGTGCAGTCTGCAATGATTACATGGCTGCTGGTGGAGCGATTCGGGCGGCGCAGGGCCGAGACAAGAACCCGCAAGCTCTCGCTGGATGTCATACATCTCAATCGCGCAGCCGAAGCAGGCGCGCTATCGGCATCCTTCGCGCACGATCTTGGTCAGCCAACGTTATCCATTGCACTCAATGCCCAAAGGGCGGAAAACCTACTCTGCGAGGACCGGCCAGAACTCGGTAAGATAAAGGAAGCGCTGGTCGACATTAGCCGCGCCAATGACCACGCCGCGGCGATCATCACGCAGTTCCGAAAATTACTCAAACGCAGGAGCGATTCCGAGATTCAACAAGAGACCGACCTGAATGCGGTGATTGCGGATGCCTTGAGCATTCTTTCGACTGAAGCCAATCACAGACAGGTTGTCCTGCTTGCTGAAGGCCACAAAGGGCCGCTGCTGGTAAGGGCCGATCCCGTGCATCTGCTGCAGCTCGTACTGAACTTGGCAACAAACGCGATGGATGCGATGGCCGACATCCCTCCGGATAAGCGGCGAGTCGCCATTCGGACAGCACTACTCGGGCATTCGACGGTCGGGGTGGCAGTGATCGATTCTGGTCCTGGTATCCCGGACGAGAAGGTCAGCGACATTTTCGAGACCTTCTACACGACCAAGGAACATGGAACCGGCCTCGGATTGTCGATCGCGCGTACTATCGTCGAGTCCTATGGCGGGAAGATCTGGGCTGAAAACTGCGCAGAAGGTGGCGCCGCATTTCATTTCACAATCCCGCTGAGCGCCGATGTGACAACCCAGCGGAGAACAACTCGGCAATGGTTTGCCCGCGAGCCCGCGGAAGCTTAAGTCACAAACAAGCTTTGTCCGACCCTCGCTAGATGAGTAGCACTGTGCCGGGAGCACCGTGTTTCTCGCGACACACACCTTCACTCGAGATGAATGCAGTGCCTTCGTTACGGGCGCCAAGCCGGGCTGCATGCCGTCCAGAGGCTGCCAGGATCGGTCCGCGTCTGCCGCGATACTTGCCTGTGTATGGCAAGGCATGGGGAAGCTTACGGTGAGCGTCACTGCCAGTTTGCGAGCCGAAGCTATCCCTTGGAATGGGGACGACGCGAAAGAGCCCAATCTGGTCTGATGCCGCGACCTCAACACATCCTTCGAGCTCTAGAGACATGCGGTGGCTGGTTCCCTCGTTAGCCTTTTCCAGCTTGGCACTTACGGCCTGCGCTGGGGTCATGGCGTTAAAATCCAGCGCGATCTCTGAATTAGGAGAAATTGAGCTGCTGGTTGGAATAGCGGTCTGCGTGATCTATGGGTGGCTGCTTCTCAATGTCGTGCTCGCGCTGAAGGACTTCCACGCGGGCTAAGGGCGAGAAAATCGTC
The DNA here is from genome assembly GCA_963724565.1 of uncultured Alphaproteobacteria bacterium. Classification (GTDB taxonomy): domain Bacteria; phylum Pseudomonadota; class Alphaproteobacteria; order Rhizobiales; family Hyphomicrobiaceae; genus AWTP1-13. The sequence continues at coordinate 249,319 of CAVRVK010000010.1, read as the reverse complement.
GCAGGGAGCCGATATCAGGCGTGCGGCGCGAATTATTCCCCCAGGAGAGCCGGTTTGGGTCAGGTGCGACCCAGCAGAACTTGCCATGCTTCCGAAGTAGCTCGAAAGCGGACTCGTGACGCTAGCCCGCTGCATCCGCAGCGCTTCGGCTACCTCTGCTGAGCGAGCCGCGCGGCCCTGAGCCGGGCGAAGTCGTCGCCCGCATGATAGGACGAGCGCGTCAGCGGGCTCGCCGACACCATCAGGAAGCCCTTTGAGTAGGCGACGCTCTCGTAGGCCTTGAACTCCTCGGGCGTGATGAACGCCTTCACCTCGGCGTGCTTGCGCGTGGGTTGCAGATACTGGCCGATGGTGAGGAAATCCACCTCCGCCGAGCGCAGGTCGTCCATCACCTGCAGCACCTCTTCGCGCGTCTCGCCGAGACCCACCATGATGCCCGACTTGGTGAACATCGTCGGGGAGAGCTCCTTCACCCGCTGCAGCAGTCGCAGCGAATGGAAGTAGCGCGCACCGGGCCGGATCTTGAGATAGAGCGCAGGCACCGTCTCGAGGTTGTGGTTGTAGACGTCGGGCTGCCGCCTCGACCACCGTCTCCAGCGCGCCGTCCTTGCGCAGGAAGTCGGGGGTCAGCACCTCGATGGTGGTCTTCGGCGTCAGCGCGCGGATGGCGCGGATGGTGGCGGCGAAATGCGCGCCCCCGCCGTCGGCCAAGTCGTCGCGGTCGACCGAGGTGATGACGATGTGATCGAGCCCGAGCTTCGCCACCGCATGCGCGACGTTCGCGGGCTCCGCCGCATCGAGCGCGCCCGGCAGTCCGGTCTTGACGTTGCAGAAGGCGCAGGCGCGCGTGCAGGTGTCGCCCATGATCATCATGGTGGCGTGGCGGCCGGCCCAGCACTCGGCGATGTTGGGGCAGCCCGCCTCCTCGCACACGGTGACGAGGCCGTGCTCGCGCAGGATAGCGCGCGTCTCGTTGAACTGCGGCGAGGACGCCGGCACCTTCACCCGGATCCACGCGGGCTTGCGCAGCACCGGCGTGTCGGGCCGATGGGCCTTCTCGGGGTGGCGCGGGCGCTTGTCGAGGACGGTGACCATGTTTTCCCGATGCCCCGCCTGGATTCGAGGCATCATCGACGAAAGTGGCTGCCTCGCTGGCCAAAATCAAGCTGGGTGAGGGCCGTTGGCTGGGAAGGCCGGCCTACGCGCTGCTGCCATGAGCAGTTGCTGGCCGCTTGGGCAGGACCAGCGGTGCACCGCCAGCGCCTGTACTCCGCCAGCCTATTGATAACCCCTGCCTTTCCCAAAGATAGCCAGTTGGTACAAGCGTTGCACTGCAGCTTTGTATGCCAGCTATGTATGCAGGGTAGGGCGTGCTGCAGTCCACCGACATCGGGTGCACGCATCGTCGACGCGGTCCTGGCTCGGGCAAGCTGAAGGCCGGCACGCGCCTCGGCGAGCAGCAGCTCGCGCAACTGTTCGGCGTCTCGCGCACCGTCGTTCGCGAGGCGCTGATCACGGCTGGAGACGCGCGGCATCGTTCAGGTCAGCGCGCGGCGCGGCTGGTTCATCATCGAGCCGTCGATCGAGGAAGCGCGCGAGGCGTTCCATGCCCGCCGAGCCATCGAGCTCGGCCTCCTGCACAGCGTCGACGCCGTCGCAGCCGAACGGCGATCGAGGTCCTGAAGCAGCACGTCGCGCGCGAGCAGGATGCCATCCAGTCCGGCGACGTAGCCGCGCGCAGCTACCTGCTCGGCGACTTCCACGTGTGCCTGGCCGAGGTGCTGGGCAACCGCATGCTGGCCGAGATCCTGCGCGATCTCACGGCGCGCACCGTGCTGATCTCCATGCTCTACCAGTCGACGCACGACGCGACCGAATCCTGCGCCGAGCACGCCGAGATCGTCGCCGCCGTGAAGGCCGGCGATCGCGCGCGCGCCGTCGAGCTGATGGCCGAGCACATCGGCCACGTCGAAGCCGGCCTCACCGTGCGCGTCCGCGCCCGAGCCCGACGCCCTGCAGGGCCTGCGCGATCGTCGCTGGAGCGCCACAGCAGCGCCAGCCGCCAAGCGCAAGCCAAGCCGGTTCAGCCCGCAGGCGATCGCTGACATGCCGTCCACTCCCAACTCCAACCGTAGAGGACCACACCCATGATCCGCAGACACACTCCTCCTCGCCGTCGCGCTGGCCGCGGCAGCCTTCGTCCTGCCGCGCGCCGGCCTCCGCCGAGGCGCTCGACGACATCATGCAAGGCCAAGATCATCAAGATCGCCGTGCCGCAGGACTTCGCGCCGTTCGGCTCGGCCGGGCCCGACCTGCAGCCGGTCGGCTACGACATCGACATGGCCAACCTGATCGCCAAGGAGCTGGGCGTGAAGATCGAGCTGGTGCCGGTCAACAGCGCCAACCGCATCCCCTACCTGCAGACCAAGAAGGTCGATCTCGTCATCTCCAGCCTCGGCAAGAACCCCGAGCGCGAGAAGGTCATCGACTTCTCCAAGGCCTACGCGCCGTTCTTCCAGGGCGTGTTCGGCCTGAAGGACGCCAAGATCGAGAAGCCGGAGGACCTGGCCGGCAAGACGGTGGGCGCCACGCGCGGCGCCATCGAGGAGCAGGAGATCAGCAAGCTCGCGCCGCCCACCACACCATCAAGCGCTACGAGGACAACAACGCCACCATCGCCGCCTTCCTCTCCGGGCCAGGTCGACATCATCGCCACCGGCAACGTGGTGGCCGCCGCGATCGCCGAGAAGAGCCCGGGGCGCGCGCCGGTCTCCAAGTTCGTGATCAAGGACAGCCCCTGCTTCATCGGCCTCAACAAGGACGAAGCCGAAGCTGCTGGCCAAGATCAACGAGATCATCGACAAGGCCAAGGCCTCGGGCGAGCTCAGCAAGATCTCGGAGAAATGGCTGAAGGCACCGCTGCCGGCCGGCATCTGATCGACGGAGCCGCGCCTCGCGCGCCATGCCGTGCAGCGAGGCGACGGCCGACCTCTGACGAGCCGAGTCCTCCCGATGCGCTTCGCGCTGAACTTCTCCGACCTGATCCCCTACTGGGATGTGCTGCTCGCCGGGCGTCATCTTCACGATCGTGCTCACCGCCGTCTCGACGGTTGCCGGCGTGGCGCTCGGCACGGCCTGCGCCTGGGCGCGCACGTTCGGCCCGGCCTGGCTCGGCGGCATTGTCGCGCGCCTACATCGAGCTGATCCGCAACACGCCCTTCATCGTGCAGCTGTTCTTCATCTTCTTCGGCCTGCCGGCGCTCGGCGTGAAGCTCAACGAGACCGACGGCGGCGTTCCTCGCCATGGTGATCAATCTCGGCGCCTATTCCGCCGAGATCATCCGCGCCGGCATCGAGGCGGTACCCAAGGGCCACATCGAGGCCGGCGACAGCCTCGCCATGAGCCGCTTCGAGATCTTCCGCTACGTCGTGCTCAAGCAGGCGTTCCAGAAGGTCTACCCGGCGCTCTCCTCGCAGATCATCATCGTCATGCTGGGCTCCTCGGTGGTGTCGCAGATCTCGGCCGAGGACCTCACCTACGCCGCCAACTTCGTGCAGTCGCGCAACTTCCGCGCCTTCGAGGTCTACGTGGTGGCGGCCGTCATCTACCTGCTGCTGGCGATCCTGGCGCGCCTGATCCTGCGCGGCATCGGCTCGGCTCGTGTTCCCGAAGAGCTGAGGCGACCATGGCCGATTTCAGCTTCTGGGTGATCCTCTCCAACCTGCTGTGGGCGGCGCGCTGGACGGTGGTGCTCTCCATCATCGCCTTCGTCGGCGGCGGCATCGTCGGGCTCGCGCATCCTGTTCATGCGCGTCTCGCGCATCCGCGCGCTCGAGATCGCCACCAAGGTCTTCATCGAGTTCTTCCAGGGCACGCCGCTGCTGATGCAGCTGTTCCTGTTCTTCTTCGGCCTGGCGCTGTTCGGCATCGACGTCAGCCCCTGGCTGGCGGCCGGCCTGGCGCTGACGCTGTGGACGGCCGCGTTCCTCGCCGAGATCTGGCGCGGCTGCGTGGAGGCGATCCCGAAGGGCCAGTGGGAGGCCTCCTCCAGCCTCGCCATGATCGTTCATCGAGCAGATGCGCTACGTGATCCTGCCGCAGGCGCGCCAAGATCGCCATCGCCCCGACCGTCGGTTTCTCGGTGCAGGTGGTGAAGGGCACGGCGCTCGCCTCCATCATCGGCTTCGTCGAGCTGACCAAGGCCGGCACCATGCTCAACAACGCCACCTTCCGGCCCTTCCTCGTCTACGCGCTGGTGGCGCTGATCTACTTCTGCCTCTGCTTTCCGCTGTCCTGGTACGCCAAACGCCTCGAAGGAAAGAGCCGATGTCGCCGCCGCTCGTTAAAATCAGCCGACGTCCGCAAGAGCTTCGGCGCCAACGAGGTGCTGAAGGGCGTGTCCATGGACGTGGCGCGCGGCGACGTCGTCGCCATCATCGGCCGCTCGGGCTCGGGCAAGAGCACGCTGCTGCGCTGCGTGAACGGGCTCGAGACCTACCAGGCGGGCTCGCATCAGCGTCGACGGCATCGAGGTCGGCGGCGCCAAGACCAACCTGCGCGACCTGCGCCGCCACGTCGGCATGGTGTTCCAGCAGTTCAACCTGTTCCCGCACCTGACCGCCGGCGAGAACGTGATGCTGGCGCCCAAGGTCGTCAACAAGGGCACGCCGGGCGAGCTCAAGGAGCTGGCGCGCGCGCTGCTTGCAAAGGTCGGCCTGGCCGACAAGTTCGACAGCTACCCGAGCCAGCTCTCGGGCGGTCAGCAGCAGCGCGTGGCCATCGCCCGCGCGCTCGCCATGAAGCCCGCGGTGCTGCTGTGCGACGAGATCACCTCGGCGCTCGACCCGGAGCTGGTCAACGAGGTGCTGAAGGTGGTCGAGCAGCTCGCCTCCGAGGGCATCACGCTGATGCTCGTCACGCACGAGATGCGCTTTGCGCGCGACGTCGGCACCAAGCTCGTGTTCATGCACCTGGGCAAGGTGCACGAGGAAGGCCCGCCCAAGGAGCTGTTCAGCGCGCCGAAAACGCCGGAGCTCGCCCAGTTCGTCGGCTCGATCGGCTAGGTCGGTCGCTACCTATCGACGTCATAGGCGCCACCGATCGCCGCAATGTAGCGCTCCACGGAAGCCTGCAAGATCTGCTTGGCACCCGAATGGATGACCCGCTCGAAGTGGTGGCTGTAGACCCGATCGAACGCGAGAGGCATCAGCGCCGCCCCGATGGCACGGACGGCCTTTGCGGAAAGGGGGATAAGTTCGGAATGCTGCGCATGAACGAGAAGGACTTGCGGTCCAGGTTCACGATGGCGATGTCTGCCGAGCACACCACGCCTTTTCCCTCGGCTCCCGCCGCCCAATGCAGCATCGCTCCACCGGGGAAGTGCCCGCCGCCGCGGATCAGCGTGACACCCTTCAGCAGCTCGAATCTCTCGCCTTGCCAGAACTTGATGCAGCCGTCCGGTTGCCTCACCCACTTGGCATCGTCGGCGTGGAGATGGACGGGTACATTCCCGAACGCTCGGCTCCACTCGACGAGCGTCGTGTAGAAGTGCGGATGCGAAATAGCGATGGCGCGCAATCCGCCAAGCCCGTTGATCAGGGTGACCGTGGCGTCATCGATCAGCGAGATGCAATCCCACAGGATGTTTCCTTCCGGCGTACACAAGAGCAGCGCGCGTTGCCCGATGGCGAACTTTGGCTGCGTGCCGATGCCGATGAGGCCCGGCTCGTACTGGCGGAACCCGTTGAGGTGCGAAATCCTGAGCCGTTCCAGCGTTGTCCACGACTGTCCCTCGGGCGGGATGTACTGGCGCTCGTCTTCGCACACCGGGCACTGAGCCGGTGGAGCTTCACTTGGCGGATACTGCGTACCGCAGGTCGAGCAGATGAATGCAGGCATGATCTTCCTCCGTTTGGTCGCTACGTCACGGCACTGCGTCAGCCGAAGGTACGGGATAAGCTCGCTGAACTCGGCCGACGGAGCCACCATACCCGCTGCGCGGCAGAGAAATAAAATACATAACCGGCGCGTTCGTATAAGCTCGGGTTATGAAACTGGAAGCACGGTTGCGCGCGTTTGCGGCGTTTGCCCGGCAAAGGTCGTTCTCGGCCGCCGCCGCCGAGCTGCGCATCAGCCAGCCGGCGATCTCAAAGCACATCGCCGAGTTGGAGCACGCATTGGGACTCAAACTGGTGGAGCGGGCACGGCGGGACGGCGCGCTCACGAGCTGCCGGTGATTTCGTCGCGAACTACGTGCTTCGGGCCGAGTCCCTCCTGGTGCAAGCAGGCCTCGGCGCCGCCCAATTCCGCAAGAGCGGCTCTGGTTCGGTGGCGGTCGTGGCGTCGTCGCTCACCGGCACATATCTGCTGCCCGAGATCATCGCCGAGTTCCAACATTCCCATCCAGGAGTGCGCGTCACCTTGCAGGTGGGAACGGCCGAGCAGGCGATCGAATTGCTTCGATCGCATCGCGCTGAGCTGGGTTTCGTAGCGGGTGCCGTCGCGGCACCTGAGATCGAAACTGAACCCCTGTTGGAGTACGAAGTCGTCATCGTCGGCAAATCAGCGCTCGTACCGCGGCGGCCATCGCGCGACAGTCTCGAGAAATTGACCTGGATTTCGCGAGAGGAGGGCTCGGCGACGCGTATCGCGTCCGACGCAGGATTGGCGCGGCTGGGTATTGTTCCCCGACACCGGCTCGAGCTGCCGTCCTATGAGGCGCTCGTATATGCGCTGAAGAGAGGTTATGGAATTGCTGCCATCAGTCGCTACGTTGTCGCCGCAGAGCTGCGAACCGGATCATTGGCTGTTATTCCCGTTCGCGGATGGAATGTTCGCAACATCGTCTCAGTGCTTCGTGTTCGAGACGCCAAGTTGACACCGTCTGCAGACCGCCTCCAGGCTTTCGTGCGCACGCGGCTCGGTGAAATGCGCCGCCGGCGAGTGGGCCGACAAACTTGATATGGCTCCCACTATCTCGCCAGCTCGAGCACGATGCGGCCGCGCACCTTGCCGGCGAGGATATCCGGCGCCAGCGCCACGACGTCGAATGCGGGCCGGGTCACGGTCATGGCTGCGAGCTTCGCCTTGTCGAGGTCGCGCGCGAGCCGGCTCCACGCCTCGACGCGCGCCGGCTTCGGCGCCATCACCGAGTCGATGCCGGCCAAAGTCACGCCGCGCAGGATGAACGGCGCCACCGAGGTGGTGAGGTCCATGCCCTGGGCCAGGCCGCAGGCGGCGACCGTGCCGCCGTACTTGGTCATGCTGAGCACGTTGGCGAGCGTGTGACTGCCGACCGCATCGACGCCTCCCGCCCAGCGTTCCTTGCCGAGCGGCCGCGCCGGCCCCGACAGCTCGGCGCGATCGATGATCTCGGTAGCTCCCAGGCGTTTGAGATAGTCCGCCTCGCTCGCGCGCCCGGTGGAGGCGATCACCTGGTAGCCAAGCTTGGCTAGCAAAGCGATGGCGACGCTGCCGACGCCGCCGGCGGCACCCGTCACCACTATCGACCCGCTCGCCGGGGTGAGCGCCATGGCGCTCCAGCGCCAGCACGCACAGCATGGCGGTATAGCCCGCGGTGCCGATGGCCATGGCTTCGGCAGCCGAGAGCTGTGCCGGCTTCGCCACCAGCCAGTCGCCCTTGACGCGGGCCATCTGCGCATAGCCGCCGTAGTGCGCCTCGCCGCAGCCCCAACCGTTGAGGATCACCTCGTCTCCCGCCTTCCAGTCCTTGTGAGACGATGACGCGACCCGCCCGGCGAAGTCGATACCCGGGATCATTGGCCAGCGGCGGATCACCGGCGCTTTGCCTGTCAGCGCCAGCCCGTCCTTGTAGTTGACGGTCGAATGGCTGACCTCGACCACCACGTCGCCTTCCATCAGGTCGGCAACGGTCAGCTCCTTCCAGGCAAGGTCGGGACCCTTCTCGGCTTTGGACGCAACCAGCGCCTTGAATGCTTGCATGCTCAACGCTCCGGGACGGCTCGAGTGGTTGGAACAACGCGATTTGCAGGGTCGGAACCTAGCATGAACTGAGCTGTGCCTGCTCTGCAACAATCGGTCATGCCATGTGTTCTTGGATCTGACGATAGATAGATTAACCGCTAAAGCGGCGTTGTTTGGGGCGTTTGCTGGCTTCTCTGGGTACAGTTTGGTTAATTCACCGCGTTGCTCGGAATTTGTCCGTGTGTTTCCAAGTATTACCTGTGTCGGTTCGGCATCAACACTGCGGCGTCTGGGAAACTACAATTACACTAGCAAGTTGTTTGCAGTGCAACAGTCGAAATTGCTTGGCTTCCGGCCGAAGCATCCGTAACTTCTCCGACCTGGCGCCGCACATTCGGCGCCGGAGAGCCGGCTCATCCCGGCAAAGGAAGCCCAGATGGAACTGAGGATGAGGCTCAACGTGCTCGCCGCCATCGTCTCCTTCGCCTTCCTTACTGCGATCGTATTCGGCATGTTCTGAGGTTGGAGGCGAGCACACGGGTTGACCGGCGGAAACCAAGGCCAATCCTGATCCGACCAATCTCTCAGAGTGCAACAAAGGCGCGGGGTCGCTCCCCGCGCCTTTGATTTTCGCGATGTCGAAAATTGCGACTAACGTCGAATGTGATAGCCGAGCACCGCGCCTAACAGCGGATAGACGAGCGCCGACCATCTTACCTCTTGATCATATAGCCGATGATCGCACCGGCGAGCACGGCGTATTCGCCTCTGATTCTGCCCAAGGGACATCGCGCAGGATATCGGGCCCGAATGTCCATAGGGCTGCAACGATCAGCGCAAGGACCAGCGACCACGTCAGCGTCCGGCTGGACGGAGAGCCCACCTCGCGCAGCACCTGCGCCCCGATAATGCCGATCAGGAACACAACGATCGCCGCCACGATGGCAAAGATGAACAGGCGGAAATTGGGGAACCGAATGTATGACATGATCACTTCGGTGCCGAACCAGCCAACCGCGACCTGCAAGAGCAGCAAGACGAGACGTGCCAGCATGTGCTTTCCCCACACGTCCTCCAGCTAGTCGCGCGAGCCTAGCAGGCCGATGCGACGTGCGCGAGAGCGCAGCGGCCACGGAGGTCGATAGCGCGCTTGCGGTGCGGGGTTAGCGTTTGCCGCTGTCGATAAAGCTGCGCAGCAGCGAATCGAACAGGTCCGCCGTCTTCGGGCTGATCGACCTGTACCTGTTCCAGGGGCCTTCCTTGGCGATCCGTAGCCAGTCCGCATATTCCTGGAACGTGAGCGGCTGCACCTTCACGCCCGCCTTGCTGAACACGTCGATCGCCGCCTCCTGGGATTCGCGCTGCAGCGCCTCGAAGTAGATATCCGAGACTGCCGCGGCCTCCTCGAGCGCCCGCCGCTCGGCATCGCTCAGCTCTTCCCAGACGGCCTTGGAGATGAGCACGGGCATGAACACGGTGACCGTGCTGTGGCCTCCGACCGTCACGGACTTGGCAAACTCGTGAAAGCGCAGGCTCACAAAGCAGCTCAAACGAGTTCTGCGCAACGTCGAGCTTGCCCTGCTCCATCGCCGAACGGACTTCGGTCAACGGCATGTTGGCGATGGTGGCCCCTGCGGCTGCAAGCATGCTGTTGAAATCGTTGCCGCCACCGCTACGCGCCGTCATGCCTTTGATGCTGGCCGGGCCCGTGACGGGGCGCGAGCGGCTGGCCATGCCGCCGTCCAGCCACCACCAGGTGAGGATGCGAAAGCCCTTCTCCTCGCAAAGCTGCTGCAGCTTGTCCTCGAACTCCGAGCCTTTGAGCAGCCCAGCCACCTCCGCGCTGGCCGGCACGCCGGGTAGCGTGACGACGGACAGCTCGGGGATTTTCGCCGAGGCGTAGCCCATCGGATAGATCGTCATGTCGATCTTGCCCTGCGAGCATCGCCTCGTACTGCTCGGTTGGCGGAATTTTCAGCGAAGAGTTGGGATGGATCTTGATTGTCAGGCCGGGAACCCGCTTTTTCACCTCGGCGGCGAGCACCCGAGCTGCCTTGTGGCGCGCGTCGCTCTCCGGCAATTGGTGCGACAGCCGCAACTCGCGCGCACCCGCGCCCACGGATGCCATCGGCGCCACCAGCGCTGCTACAGCGCAGATGGCGGCCAGCAATTTCGATGACCGCATTTCCCCTGCCCCTCGGAACACAAGCGTTGCGTCCCGCACCCACTTTGGCAACGCTGCGAGCAAGCAAGCGGAGCCCCCCAACACGAGACGAAAGATACAAATTGAGGCCAACGCGAGGCTCCCGCGGCGGTAGCGGGTCAGCCATCTCACAACCGGGGATCTGGCCAGGGTAGCCGACGGGACGTCAGGCCGCTTCGCTCCGGGCGAGCTTGGGATCGTAGTTGAGCACGGGCGAAAGCCAGCGCTCCGCCTCCGCGATGCTCCAACCCTTGCGCGCCGCGTAGTCCTCCACCTGGTCGCGCTCGACCTTGCCGACGCCGAAATAGTGACTTTCGGGGTGCGAGAAGTAGAGGCCCGAGACGGCGGCGCCCGGCCACATGGCGTAGCTCTCGGTGAGCTTGATGCCGGCTTGGCGCTCGGCGTCGAGCAGACGGAAGATGGTGGCCTTCTCGGTGTGGTCGGGCTGGGCGGGATAGCCGGGCGCGGGACGGATGCCGCGATAAGCCTCGGCGATCAGCTGCTCGGCGGTGAGCTTCTCCTTCGGCGCATAGCCCCAGAACTCGCGCCGCACCCGCGCGTGCAAGCGCTCGGCAAACGCCTCTGCGAGGCGATCGGCGAGCGCCTTCAGCATGATGCGCCCGTAGTCGTCGGTCGTGTCGATGTACTTGGCCAGCGCCTCGGCCTCGCCGATGCCGGCCGTCACCGCGAACGCGCCGACGTAGTCGGGCAGGAGGCTCGCCTTGGGCGCCACGAAGTCGCTGAGCGCCGTGTTGGCGCGATCCGTCCTGTTCTCGCGCGCCATTTGCTGGCGCAGCGTATGGAGCGTGGCGAGCTTCTTGGAGCGCGCGCCATCCGTGTAGAGCTCGATGTCGTCGCCCACCGCGTTGGCCGGCCAGAAGCCGATCGCGGCATTGGCGCCGATCCATTTCTCCGCCACCAGCCGCTTCAGCATGGCCTGCGCGTCGGCGAACAGCTTCTTGGCCTCGGGGCCCACCACGTTGTCCTCGAGGATGCGCGGATACTTGCCTGCAAGCTCCCAGGTCTGGAAGAACGGCGTCCAGTCGATGTAGGGCACCAGATCCGCCAGCGGGTAGTTGGTGAAGGCCCGAGTTCCCTCGAATGTGGGCTTCGGCGGCGTGTAGCCCTTCCAGTCGATCTGGAAGCGGTTGTCGCGCGCGGCCTGCAATGGCAGGCGCGTCTTCTTGGGCTCTCCCTTGAGATAGGCGTCGCGGATCTTGACGTACTCCTTGCGCACGCCCTCCATGTAAGAGCCGCGCTCGCTCTCAGACATCAGGGTCGACACCACGCCCACCGCACGGCTCGCGTCGGTGACATAGATGGTCTGCCCGTTCACGTAGTTGGGTGTGATCTTCACCGCGGTGTGCACGCGGCTGGTGGTGGCGCCGCCGATCAGCAGCGGCAGATTGAACCCCTCCCGCTCCATCTCGGCCGCCACGTGGCACATCTCGTCGAGCGACGGCGTGATGAGCCCTGACAGGCCGATGATGTCGGCCTTCTCCTTTTTGGCCGTCTCCAGGATCTTCTGCGCCGGCACCATCACGCCGAGATCGATCACCTGGTAGTTGTTGCACTGGAGCACGACGCCGACGATGTTCTTGCCGATGTCGTGCACGTCGCCCTTGACGGTGGCCATCACCACCTTGCCGGCGGCCGGCTTCAGATCGAGGCCGGAGGCCTTCTTCTCGGCTTCCAGGAAAGGTTGCAGATAGGCCACGGCCTGCTTCATCACGCGGGCCGACTTCACCACCTGCGGCAGGAACATCTTGCCGGCGCCGAACAGGTCGCCGACCACGTTCATTCCAGCCATCAGCGGCCCTTCGATCACCTCGATGGGCTTGGCCACTGCCTTGCGCGCGGCTTCGGTATCGGCCTCGATGTAGTCGTTGATGCCGTGCACGAGGGCATGCTTCAGACGCTCCTCGACGGGCGCATCACGCCAGGCGAGGTCTTTCTCTTTCGACTTGGGCCCGCCCTCGCCCTTGAATTTCGCCGCCGTCTCCAGCAGCCGGTCGGTGGCATCGGCGCGCCGGTTGAGGATGACGTCCTCGCACAGCTCGCGCAGCTCGGGCTCGATGTCGTCGTAGAGCGTGATCTGGCCGGCATTGACGATCGCCATGTCGAGGCCGGCGGCGATCGCGTGATAGAGAAACACCGAGTGCATGGCCTGGCGCACGGTCTCGTTGCCGCGGAAGGCGAACGACAGGTTCGACACGCCGCCCGAGATGTGCACGTGCGGCAGCTTCGCCTTGATCTGGCGCGTCGCCTCGATGAAGGCGATGCCGTAGCCGTTGTGCTCCTCGATGCCGGTGGCGACGGCGAAGATGTTGGGGTCGAAGATGATATCCTCGGGCGGAAAGCCGACCTTCTCGGTGAGCAGCTTGTAGGCGCGCTCGCAGATCGCCACCTTGCGCGGAATGGTGTCGGCCTGGCCCTGCTCGTCGAACGCCATCACCACCACGGCGGCCCCGTAGCGCAGTACCTTCCTGGCGTGGTCGAGGAAGGCGTCCTCGCCCTCCTTCATGCTGATGGAGTTGACGATCGGCTTGCCCTGCACGCACTTGAGGCCCGCCTCGATCACGCTCCACTTGGAAGATGTCGATCATCACCGGCACGCGGGCGATGTCGGGCTCGGCGGCGATCAGGTTGAGGAACGTCACCATCGCCTTCTCGGAATCGAGCAGGCCCTCGTCCATGTTGACGTCGAGGATCTGCGCGCCGTTCTCGACCTGCGAGCGCGCAATCGCGAGCGCGGCGGCAGTAGTCGCCGGCCTCGATCAGCTTGCGAAACTTGGCCGAGCCGGTGACGTTGGTCCGCTCGCCGATGTTGATGAACGACGTGGCCGCGCTGGTGGTTGCGGTCATCGCTATTGGACTCCAACCACAGCACAGACTGTCATCCTCGGGCTTGTCCCGAGGAGCCAGCTCTCAATCAGCGCCGGAGCAAGCGGATGGATGTGTGGTCGAGACAAGCCCGACCATGACACCAGCGGCTGTGTTTGGTTATTGCTCACAGCTTACCCGTGCACGAACGGCTCGAGGCCCGAGAGACGCATGCGGCGCTCGGGGCGGGCACCTGGCGCGGCGGGAATTTCTCCACGTGCGCCTTGATCTCGGCGATGTGCTCCGGCGTCGAGCCGCAGCATCCACCGACGATGTTAAGGAGCCCTTCCTTGGCCCAGGGACCGAGCTGGCAGGCCATGTCGTGCGGGCCCTCGTCGTACTCGCCCATGGCATTGGGCAGGCCGGCGTTCGGATAGGCGATGGTCAGCGTCTCGGCGACAGCAGCGATCTCGGCGAGATACGGCCGCATCAGCTCGGCGCCCAGCGCGCAGTTGAGCCCGACCGCGAACGGCTTGAGGTGCCGGATCGAGAAGTAGAACGCCTCCGGCGTCTGGCCCGACAGCGTGCGCCCCGAGCGGTCGGTGATCGTGCCCGAGATGATCAGCGGCAGCTCGACGCCCATCTCGTCGAACGCCTTGCAGCACGGCAAAGCCCGCGGCCTTGGCGTTCAGCGTGTCGAACACCGTCTCGATCAGCAGGCACGTCGACGCCGCCCTCGATCAGCGCGCGCGCCTGCTCGCCGTAGGCCTCCACCAGCTCATCGAAGGTGATGCCGCGGAAGCCCGGATTGTTGACGTCGGGCGAGATCGACGCCGTGCGGTTGGTGGGTCCCAGCGCGCCGACAACGAAGCGCGGCTGGTCCGGCGTCGCCTTCATCGCCGCGTCGGCGGCCGCGCGCGCGAGCTTGGCCGCCGTCCAGGTTGATCTCGTAGCGCCAGGTCCTCCATGCCGTAGTCGGCGAGCGAGATGCGCTGCGCGTTGAAGGTGTTGGTGGAGATGATGTCGGCGCCGGCATCGAGATAGCCCTTGTGGATCTCGGCGATCGCGTCGGGGCGCGTCAGCACCAGCAGATCGTTGTTGCCTTTGACCGGCTTGGCATGGTCGGCAAAGCGCTGCCCCCGGAAGGTTTCCTCGTCGAACTTGTAGCGCTGGATCATGGTGCCCATGGCACCGTCGATGATCAGGATGCGCTTCGCCGCCGCGTCCTTGAGCGCGGCGATGCGTTGCTCGCGGGTCATGCGCTCGACAGCCTCCTTGCCGGCAGCGGGCGCGCCGGCGGCGATGGCCGCAGCCCCAGCAGATGGCAGATGGCGTAGACGAGGTCGGCGCGGTTCAGCGTGTAGAAGTGGAACTGGCGGATGCCTTGGTCGACCAGGTCCATCACCTGCTCGGCGGCCACGGCGGCGGCGACCAGGTGCGTCGTCTGCGGGTCGTTGTCGAGGCCGTCGAAGCGGCGCGCCAGCCACGACGGCATGGTGGCGCCGCAGCGGGCGGCGAAGCCCGCGACCTGCTTGAAATTGTGGATCGGCACGATGCCCGGCACGATCGGCGCCCAGATGCCGTGCGCGCGCGCCGCCTCGAGAAAGCGCAGGTAGTGGGCGTTGTCGAAGAAGAACTGGGTGATGACGCGCGCTGGCGCCGGCATCGACCTTGGCCTTGAGGTTGTCGAGATCGGCGGCCGCGTCGCGCTGTCGGGATGCTTCTCGGGATAGCCGGCCACCGACACCTCGAAGTTGCCGATGCGCTTGAAGCCCGGCCACCAGGTCGGCCGCATTGGCGTAGCCGCCGGGATGCGGCTCGTAGCTGGGTGCCGGCGCCCGTCGGCGGATCGCCGCGCAGGGCCACGACGTGATGCACGCCCGCCGCCTTGTAGGCGCGGGCCACCTGCGTCGACCTCCTCGCGGGTGGCATCGACGCAGGTGAGATGCGCAGCCGGGATCAGCGCGGTGTCGCCGCGCCAGGCGCGCGACCGTGGTGTGCGTGCGCTCGCGCGTGGAGCCGCCGGCGCCATAGGTGACCGACACGAAGCGCGGGCGCAGCGGCTCCAGCCGCCGGATGGCGGCCCACAGCGCCTCCTCCATCTTCTCCGTCTTGGGCGGGAAGAACTCGAAGGAGACGTTGATGTCGCCGTCGCCGAGCAGCCGGCTGCGGCGTTCTGTTGCCTTGTCCATCACCCGATCCGCTCCAGCTTGCGTTTGCTGGCCTCTGTCTTGGTCGCCGCGCCGATGCCCGGCCGGCGAGCCACAGCGACACGGTGAGCTTGTCCTGTCTGCCGTCGTCGGCCGGCGGCAGATCGCGCGTCGCCATCACCTGCAGCCCGAGGTCGGCGAGCCACTGGGCAACGACCGGGCCGGCAAAGCCCAGTCGCTCGTGGGCGTACTCATCGCGCAGGAACTCGAGCTCGTGCGGGCGCGAAATCGACGATCAGCAGGCGTCCGCCCGGCGCCAGCACGCGTGCGGCCTCGCGCATGGCGGGCTGCGGGTCGCTCAGGAAGTGCAGCACCTGGTGCATCACGACGGCATCGGCGCGACTGGTCGGCCAGCGGCAGATCGCAGATGTCGCCCTGCCGCACCTGTACGTGCGCTCAGGCCCGCGCGCTCGAGCTTGGCGCGCGCGTACGCGAGCATGGCCGGGCTGAGATCGAGCCCGATGCCCGCGGCGATACGCGGGTCGCGAACAGCTCCAGCATGCGGCCCGTGCCGGTGCCCAGGTCGACCAGCAGATCGAACGGGCCGGGACCCAGCGCCGCGGACACGGCCGCCTCCACCTCCGCATCCGCCGCGTGCAGGGCGCGGATACGGTCCCAGTCGCCAGCGTGGGCTTGGAAATAGGCCTGCGCCGCCTCCTGCCGCTCCGCCTTGACCGCTGTCCGCGCGCCGGCGGTCGCGCACCAGCGCCGGATCGGCTCTGGGAGAGGCCCTCGAGAACCTGCTGGGCGACCTCGCCGCCCCGTCCCTCCGCGGCCAGGCGGAAGTAGACCCAGCTGCCCTCCGGCGCCCGCTCGACGAGCCCCGTCTCGGTCAGCAGCTTCAGGTGGCGGCTGATGCGCGGCTGGCTTTGCCCCAGGATGCGCGTCAGGTCCTTCACGTTGAGCTCGCCATGGGCCAGCAGCGCCAGCAGACGCAGGCGCGTGGGCTCTGCCGCGGCCTTGAGCACGCCGACCGCCGACGCGAGGCTCAGCGCTGCGCTTTCATGCGGGTCACTCGACATGCGATGAAGAATATAAAGATATCTTTATGTGTCAAGATAATAGCGGGAAGCGTCCCACGTGGGTAACTCTCACGAGGGCCACGCGTGGTCAAGCCAAGCAGCAAGTGAGAACACAACAAGAACATTGCCAGACCTTGTGCCTCTCGCTACGATGCGACCGAGTCGCGCTGGTGGGGGGAGACGTGGCGAAGCATGAGCACGAGTTTCGCGACCCCATTCATGCTTTCATCACCGCCCGTGGTGACGAGCGAAAGATCATTGATTCCGCTCCATTTCAGCGCTTGCGTAATATCCACCAGCTCGCGCTCACCTACTTTGTCTACCCCGGCGCCACCCATAGGCGGTTTGAGCATTCACTTGGGGTGATGGAACTCGCGACGAGGATTTTTGATCGGGTGACGAGGCCCGACAATATTCTTCACGATCAGGTGAGGCAGATCATCCCTGACCCGGATGCTCTTCGTTACTGGCGAGGCGTGCTACGTGCAGCCGCACTCTGCCATGACATCGGGCACCTCCCCGTCTCCCATGCTGCCGAAGACGAGCTGCTACCCAACGGGTATGACCATGAGCGCCTGACTATGGATTTGATAATGCAGTCAGAGCTGAGAGAACTTTGGCCCACGTTGAAGCCAGGTCTCCTGCCTGAGGATATCGTCAAGGTTGCGGTAGGCCAGAAGAAGGCAAAGGGCCTACAGTTCACAAGCTGGGAGGCGCTTCTAGCTGAGATGATCACAGGCGACTCGCTTGGCGCAGACCGTATGGACTACTTGCTTCGTGATGCGTATCACGCTGGGGTGGCGTACGGGAAATATGACCACCACCGCCTCATCCAATGCCTAGTTATCCTGCCTCGCCGGGATAAGGATTCCGATGAGCCAGCCCTTGGCCTGCATTGGAATGGCGTAGAGGCGTCAGAAGGGCTGATGATTGCGCGACACTTCATGTTCAAGCAGGTCTACTATCACGCCGTTAGGCGGGCATATGATCTGCACCTCAAAGAATTTTTGCGCCTTTGGCGAAGAGATGGAAAGCTCCCAACATCCGTTCGCGGACACCTAGCGCTGTCCGACACGGAGGTGCTGAGCGCGATCCGCCGTGCCGCAAACAACAAGAGCGACAGAGCGCACGTGCCAGCATGGCGCATAGATCGTCGCAAGCATTTCAAATTTCTGTACTCAGCGGCGCCGTCAGACACAGAAGGCGGCGTCCTCACGCCAGGGAGAGCGATTGCTGAGGAGGCCTCAAAAGAGTTCGGTGCTGACAAAATCCTTCACGACCACGTGCCGCCAAAAATCTCTGCGCCAGACTTTCCTGTGCTGGCACACGATGGTGGCATACAGTCGTCGCTACAGGTTTCGGACGTGCTTAAGAAGATGCCGGTCCTGTCTGTCAACTCGGTGTATTGTGACACCGCGGTTCGCGAAGAAGCCAACAAATGGCGAGATGCCAACAAGAACAAACTGTTGAAGCTGGAGGCCACAACGTGACCACGCTCGATTTCAACCACCGCGCCGCGGTCTTGGCAGCAATGGTAAAGGCTCTGCATGACATAGGAAGCTGGTGCGGGGAGACTTCACATTCAGAAGTCCATCTATCTGCTCCAAAGCGCTGGCGAGGTGGATCTCGGCTACGATTTTGTGCTCTACAAGCACGGCCCGTATTCGTTTGATCTGGCCACGGATATCGCCTCTTTGCGCAGCAGCAACATTGTTGAGTTCGTTGTTCCGATTCAAGGGTATGGCCCAAGCGTGCGCTTGACCGCCCTAGGCGCCCGCCTCTTCGAGGCGTGGGGCTCCTTTGTTCGACCGATTCTACATAAAATCAATTTCATCGCCGAATGGTTTGGGACCCATGATGTTCGCTATCTAGAGCGCATCGCAACTGCGCACTATGTGAAAGCTCAACATCCGTCTGACGAAGTCTATAGCCTCGCGAGCGAGCTTCGAAGGCTTAAGCCCCACATCAGCGAACCCGATGCCATTGCGGCAGTTCGCAACGTCGACGAAAAACTAAAAGGGTTGAAGGATAGGCGAGGTGAAAGAAGGGCATCTTAGTCCTTGTTCACCAGCTTCTTGGCATCACCTTCTAAGAGCGCCTTATCGTCCCTGAGGCGCTTTCTTGCTTGGATGATGCCGTCGGCTCGCAAGCGTTAAGCCTGCGGTAAGCCTCCCTGTTTACCGTTGCATCTCATATCCAACCATTCCTGGAGCTGAGGCCCATGCCGCAGGCTGCATTGTCTCGTATTGCGCCATCTCTCTTCCGCAGCCTGCCGTTCGAGGTCGAGCACAAGTCGTCCCGCACCGCCGCCATCGTCCAGATCGCGCTGCTGATGCCGGTACTGGCCATGGTGGTGCTGCCGATCGTTCTGGTGGTGGTGTTCGCTTCCCACGATCTCTGGGAGGCCATCACCCACAAGCCACTGCCGGCCACGATCCTTGGCGCCGGCCTCATCGCCTGGTTGGGATTGTTGCTGATGCCTGCCAAGCGCCTGATCCTCGAGTTCGGCAACCGCCGGCGCGTCAAGGTCGGTGCCGAGCGTGTAATGGTCGACGACAAGGGATTGTTCCGCTCCAGCCACTGGTCGGCGTCGTTGAGCGAGTTCAGCGGCATTGCGCATCATGTGCGCGCGACGCTGTCGGGCGTGCGTCACGAGCTGGTCCTGGTGCATCCCCTGCGCGACCGCTCCGTGCTCCTGCTGGCCGCAAACGCGATCAGCCAGTCCACCATCGAGCAGGCCGCGCACTTGCTTCGCCTTCCGCAGGTGCCGGCGCATCCCCTGCATCGCATAAACCAGCGCGATTTCGACTCCTCGGTTGTCGAGGCATTGACCGAGCCGCAGACGGCCTGAGTTGTACCCGGGGATATCGCTCCGGCCCGCCAGGTCTTGGGCTCATGCGCCTGCGGTCGAGCTTTGCGCATTTGCCCTCGAGTTGGGCAAGGAAAGCAATTGGGCGCTTTTCTTCGTCGGAAATCGCAGCACGTTAATCCTGCTTCTCTTTTTCGCCACAGTGCCGCGCTAGCGCCGCAGGCGGCAACCACGAACTGGCAAGCGCTTTGACCCAGGGGCACATTCATGGTCAAAGTTTGCGGACATTTCGGGTGCTGCGTAGCAACGACGGGGGACAGCAAGCGCATGACCAGCCTTTTCGGCATCGTGAGCCCGGGCCTGCTCGTATCGAGGTCGCGCAACCTGAGGCGAGTTGTGCTCGGTTGTATGTGCGCAATCCTCTCGCTGCTCGCGATGCCGTCAGCGCCCGCCGTGGCGGCCGATCCGGCGGTGAAGTTCATGGCACAGGTCGGACGTGAGTTGGTGGCGGCCGCGCGCACGCGCTCTCCCGGCGTGATGTCAGCCACGGTTCAGCGCTACGGTGACGTTTCCTACATCGGGCTGTTCTCGCTCGGCGCCTATCGCACACTCCTGTCGAAGTCGGAGAGGAGTACCTACTACGCCGGCATGGTGCGTTTCATCGGCCGGTATGCGGCAAATGAAGCGCCGAAGTACCAGGTGGCCAAGGTGGAGTGGGCCAACCAGAGCGTGCGCGGTGCCAGCGGCATCATGGTGGACAGCACCATTACGCTGACCGACGGCAGCAGCTACGAGGTGCGCTGGCTGCTCGCCCGCTATGGCTCGAGCTACCGGGTGCGCGACGCCATGGTGCTCGGCCTGTGGATGACGCCGTTCCTCAAGAAGCTATTCGAGGATTATATCGCCCAGAACGGCGGCAACCCGCGCGCACTGGTGGCCGCGCTCAATCGATGAGCGGCTTGACCCACTAGCCGCCCTAGACACCTGAGCCGCTGGCGTCCCAGCCCGCGCAGTGCCCCCGCGAGCCTATTCCGGCGTTTGCCCAGGAGCAAAGCGCTGCGGAGGTCCCTTGAGATCGACGCCGGTCGCCATCTCCGGTTGGTCCGCCGCAGGATCCTGGGCATCGTTGCCGGTGAGTGCGCGAGAGCCGACGCTTTGCTTGTTCTGATTGGGGCTTCCACCGTTCCAACCCGTCGACCCTCTGTCTTTCGGCGACGCGTCAGCGCTACCCGAGTTGGGCGCAGCTGCCGGCCGCTCCTGCGCCGTAGCTGAAGGCTTGCCGCCTTCCTGCGCCAGCAATAGCGCCGCGGCGGCGGCACTCAACGCCAGGGCTGCAGCCAATGCGCCAGCCGCCCCGACTGTCTTTCGGGTCGGCAGGCTGAGAGGGTAGTGGCTTTTGTGCGCGACACCGCGCGTTTGCGTTTGGCTCATGGTGGCTCCTCCGTGGGAGAGACAGCCAATGTGGGCGGGGGTGGTGCGGTGTCCTATGGGCAATACCCCGTGCAGCGACGACGCGCCGCAAGGGCGATAGCCCAGCGCCAAACACGATCTGGTGAACGCTCAGCGGGACTGCACGCGCGTCACGTCCCCCGCGACCCTCCGAGCGAGCTTTGCGCGGCACCCGGCCTGGCCCGAGGATCGCGGGGGCGCCAGCTGCCGCGTTCCACATCGGCCAGAAACTGCTCGACAAGCCGATTGAACAGCGCCGGCTCTTCGAGGTTGATGGCGTGGCCGGCACCCGGCAGGAAGCCTAGCCGCGCATTGGCCATTTGCCGCTTCATCCACAGATTGACGTCGAGGCAGGGCTCGTCCTCGTCGCCCACCAGCAGCAGCACCGGCGCCTTGATGCTTGTGAGCTCCGCCTCCAGATCGTAGAGCGATGCGCGGCCGGCCTGCACCGTCCGCAGTGTCTTGGCCGCAGCGCGCGCGTCGTGCTCGGCGAGGTTCTCCACGAACGTGCGCCAGCCCATCGGGTCCTTGTTCTGCAGCTGTACGCGGGTCGGGCTCAGCCCCAGCGCCTCCGCATCGATCTTGCCCTCGCGCTCGAACACGGCCGCCCGCTCGAGCGCTTCTTCCAGGAACTGCTTGCGAGCCACCTTGAGCGCGCCAGAGCCGGCACCCGCCGCCGTGCAGGAGATCACTCGCTCTGGATACTTGGCAGCGATCATCAGCGCCGTGTAGCCGCCCATGCTCAGGCCCACGATGTGGGCCCTGTCGATACGTGCCGCATCGAGCACGGCGATGGCGTCGCGATTGAAGAAGTCCTGGCCGTAGAGGCTTTCGTCTGCGGGGGCGTCGGAGCCCGGATAGCCCCGCGCCGCCCACACGACGCAGCGCCAGCTGCCGCCGAAGTGGCGGACCTGGTCGTGCCAGCTGCGATGATCGCCGCCGAACTCGTGGATGAACAGGATGGGCGTGCCCTTGCCCGTCTCCTCGAAGTAGATGCGTGCGCTCTCAGATTGTGCGAGCGGCATGATGGCGTCCTCCACGTTTTGCGCAATCATGCCCCGGGAGCGCCGCGCGCCAAAGCCTTTATCTTGCAGCCCGCACCTCGACGTTCTGCAAGTCTGCGACGACTTGATCGGCGATTGCGCCGTGCGGATCGGCCGGGACCCACCTAGGCTGCACGAGGAGCAGCATCAGCATCAACGCGCCGCAGGCAGCGGCTGCGATGTTGGCAATGTTCAATCTCACGGCTGCAGTTCCTTTGTGCGTTCGCCGCCGGGCCGTGCCCACATTGAAGTGTGCAGCCCCGGCGGCTATGCCATTCAGCCCCGTCGGCACCCCAGTTTGCCGTGGAGGCCCGGAAGGCATCCGGCTCAGAAGACGCGGTCGATCGGCAGGCCCAGCGCCATCGAGCCGGCGTACTCGGCCTGTGGTCCTGCCTGCAGCGGGTGATAGCGCGCCGCCTGGATGTCGCGGAAGCGCCGCTCCAGGCCGGCCGAGCGATAGAAGCCGGCGCCGCCCGCGACCTGCATCGCGCATTCGACGGCGGCGATGGCATGGCGCTCGACCAGCTGCCGGCCGATCATCACCTGGTTGATGGTGGCGGCCGACGGCGCGTTGACCCGAACGGCTGCCAGCATGTGCTCGACGCCGAGGCGGGCGCCGGCCAGCTCGGTCTCCATGCGACCGGCGAGATCGACCGTGTAGCGGGTCGGGCGTCTTGCGCTTTGCCAGCTCGACTGCGATGTCGCGGGCGCTTTCCGCCACGCCCAGATAGACGGAGTAGACGAGCGGAAACGCGATCGTGGCGATGATCTGGAAGATCGGATGCCACTCTCCGGCCTTGCGCTTCACCGACACGGCGGCCTCGGGCACCACGTGGCCCTCGATCAGCACGTCGTGCGAGCCGGTGCTGCGCATGCCGAGCGTGCGCCAGTTGTCGAGCACCTTGACGTGCGGCGAGTTCATCGGCACGCCGAAGTGCAGCACCATCGGCGCCTCGCCCCGGCTCTTCCAGCACGGCGCCGGTCATCAGGAGATTGCGCCGTCGGCGCGCCGGAGCTGAAGACCTTGCGCGCGGTGATGCGGTAGCCGCCCTCCACCTTCTCGGCCTTGCCGGAGCCGGCGATCCAGTCCGAGCCGCCGCTCGAGAGCAGATTGCAGGCGCTCGCCGGCGATGCGCTTGAGCAGCGGCTCGACGGCGGCCTTCGCGGCCGGCTGATGCTTCCAGCGCCAGGCCGGAATCGCCACCTGGTGGGTGTGCATCGAGAAGGCGAGAGCGGTCGATCCGCAATGGTAGGCGATGCGCGCGCAGCATGGCGGCCAGCTCGTCGACGTCGGCGCCGCTGCCGCCGAGCTCGCGCGGCACGCCGGCCTCGAGCAGGCCAGCCCCTTTCAGCGCGGCGAAGTTCTCGGCCACGTACTTGTCCTCGTCCGCAACCTCCCGGCGCGCGAACTCGGCCCCGAGCATTTTGGCAGTGTCGACAACGGAGTGAGGCTCGATTTTGTGAGCTGTGGCGATACCCATGACATTTTCTCCCTTGGTGGCGCCGCCGATGGGGCGCTGTCTGACGGTCGCCATCATGGCTGTTACGACCCCTATCGGACCAGTCCACCAAATGTACTGGCGGCAGATACTTAAGGCTGTAGCCGTCGGAGCTGGTTGAAAATACGTAGCTTTGCGACTGTGGTGGGTTGCTCCGAAGCCAGGGGCAGTACAGTATCTGTACTTCTCAGCTGGCGGCTGTTGCGCCAGAAGGCTGCCAAACAAGGAGGGCAACCATGAGCGACAGATATATGCCAGGCAGCTACGGGCAGTTCTGCCCGGTGGCGATGGCCGTCAGAGATAGTCTGCACGCGCTGGACCGCGCTCATCCTGCGCGAGCTGCTGTGCGGGACCACCCGCTTCAACGACCTCCGCCGCGGTGTGCCGCTGATGTCTCCCACCCTGCTGTCCAAACGTCTCAAGGAGCTGGAGGAGGCCGGCGTCATCACCACCGTGCCGACCGGCCAGCCAGGCATCGTCGAGTACAAGCTCACCGAGGCCGGCGAGGAACTGCGGCCGGTGGTCATGTCGCTTGGCTTCTGGGGGCAGAGATGGGTGGAATCCTCGCGTGTCGCTCAAGAACCTCGATCCGTCCCTGCTGATGTGGGACATGCGGCGCAGCCTCGACCTGAGGCCGCTGCCGCCGAAGCGCACGACCATCAATTTCATGTTTCCGGAGCTTACGTCGACGAAGCGGCAGTGGTGGCTGGTGATCGATAGCGGCAAGGTCGATCTTTGCCTGACCAGCCCCGGCTTCGACATCGACCTCTACGTGAAGAGCTCGCTGCGCAGCATGACCGCGGTGTGGATGGGCATGACCACGGTCAAGAAGGAGATCGCGGCCGGCCAGATGGAGCTGATCGGCGACAAGCAGATCGCCCAATCCATGCAGCAATGGCTGGGCCTGAGCCCCTTCGCCAAGGAGAAGAGCCGGGTCGCGGCTTAGCATGGCAGCAAAGAGAGCCCACTACCCGGCCGTGATCGATAAGGATCCGGACAGCGACTACGGCGTTTTCTTTCCGGATTTCCCCGGCTGCGTCAGCGCGGGCAGCACGCTGGACGAAGCTGTCCTGGGCGCGCATGAGGCCCTGGCCGGTCATGTTGCACTGATGGTGGCCGACGGCGACGGATTGCCAGATCCGACGCCGCTCGAAGCCGTGGCGGCGGAGCGCGACGCGACGACGGTGGCCATCACACTGGTGCCGGTGGTGCTGCCCGGCAAGGCGCAGCGCGTCAACATCACCATCGACGAGAACCTGCTCGAAGAGATCGACGCTATCGCCGAAAACCGCTCGCGCTTTCTTGCAGAGGCGGCACGCGCCGAACTCGCGCGGCGACGGGCGGATTGAAGTCCCTCAATGCAAGAGCCGCTTATCGCCGCTCGAAGCGCTTGAACTTGATGCGGTGTGGCTCGACGGCCGCGTCGCCGAGGCGGCGCTTCTTGTCCTCCTCGTAGTCCTGGAAGTTGCCCTCGAACCACTCGACGTGGCTGTCGCCCTCGAAGGCCAGGATGTGCGTCGCCATGCGGTCGAGGAAGAAGCGATCGTGGCTGATGACCACGGCGCAGCCGGCGAAGTCCTCCAGAGCCGCTTCCAGCGCCGACAAAGTCTCCGTATCGAGGTCGTTGGTGGGCTCGTCGAGCAGCAACAGATTGCCGCCCTCTTTCAGCATCTTGGCGAGGTGCACGCGGTTTCTCTCGCCGCCTGACAGCAGCCCCACCTTCTTCTGCTGGTCGGGCCCCTTGAAATTGAACCAGCTCACGTAGGCGCGGGAGTTCACCTCCATCTTGTCGCCGAGCTTCATGATGTCGAGGCCGTTCGACACCTCCTCCCACACCGTCTTCTTGTCGTTCAGATGATCGCGGCTCTGGTCCACGTAGCCGAGCTTCACGCTTTCCCCGAGCTTGATCGAGCCCGCGTCAGGCTTCTCAGCGCCGGTGATCATCTTGAACAGCGTGGTCTTGCCCGCGCCGTTGGGGCCGATCACCCCGACGATACCGCCGGGCGGCAGCTTGAAAGAGAGATCGTCGATCAGCAGCTTGTCGCCGAACGCCTTGGAGAGGCCATCCACCTCGACCACGTTGCCGCCGAGCCTGCGGACCCGGCGGGATCTTGATCTGCGCCTTGCCCAACTCCTCGCGACCCGCCTCCTCGGCCAGTTTCTCGTAGGCCTGGATGCGCGCCTTGGACTTGGCCTGCCGCGCCTTGGGCGAAGACCTGATCCACTCCAGCTCGCGCCTCAAGGTGCGCTGCTTGGCTTCCTCCTGGCCCTTCTCGACCTCCAGGCGCTTGGCCTTCTGCTCCAGCCAGCTCGAGTAGTTGCCCTTGTAGGGCACGCCGGAGCCGCGATCGAGCTCGAGCGTCCACTCGGTGATGTTGTCGAGGAAGTAGCGGTCGTGTGTCACCAGCATGATGCAGCCGGCGTACTCCTTGAGATAGCGCTCCAGCCACGCAACCGACTCTGCGTCGAGATGGTTGGTCGGCTCGTCCAGCAGCAGGATGTCGGGCTTCGCCAGCAGCAGCTTGGTGAGCGCCACGCGCCGCTTCTCGCCGCCCGACAGCTTCGACACCTCCGCATCGCCCGGCGGACAGCGCAGCGCGTCGAGCGCCTGCTCCACCTGCGTGTCGAGATCCCAGAGGTTCTGCGCCTCGATCTCATCCTGCAGCTTGGCCATCTCGTCGGCGGTCTCGTCCGAGTAGTTGGCGGCAAGCTCGTTGTAGCGGTCGACCAGCGCCTTCTTCTCCGCCACGCCCTCCATGGCGTTGCCGAGGACGTCCATCTTGGGGTCGAGCTCCGGCTCCTGCGGCAGGTAGCCGACCCTGATGCCCTCCGACGCCCAGGCCTCGCCCACGAAGTCTTCCACCTCGCCGGCCATGATCTTCAAGAGCGTCGACTTGCCCGCGCCGTTCAGGCCCACCACGCCGATCTTGGCGCCGGGATAGAACGAGAGCGAGATGTCCTTCAGCACCTGCTTGCCCCCCGGATAGGTCTTGGAGAGCTTGTGCATATGATAGACGTATTGGGGGTTGGCCATCGATGGCGCCTCTGCTGCAAACGTTCGCTGGGGTTGGCGGGCTTTTATCGGCACCGGGCGCACCTGACAATGCCCGCAAACCCGCACCGCAGCCCGCAACACGGCCTAGGCCGCGCCCTTAGTGCCCAGCATCTGCCGCCGCTTCAGCCAGCGCCTCGCGATCTCGCCCGCGATCGTCTCGGACGAATTCAGCGGCGGGTAGCTCCAAGTCTCCAGCCGGTCGAACCGTTCCGGCAGAGGCCGTGTGGCGCCGTGCCGGCGCAGCGCATCGTGGAAGCGCGCGAACTTGGCCGACCCGCCCTCCGCTTCGAACACGTAGACGGGCTTTCCCGTGGCGCATGGCTCCCCGCACATGTTGACGGAGTCGGCCGGGGCGATGAAACAGTCGGCGTGGGCCAGAAAATGGGGATAGGGGTTCTCACCCTCGCCGTCCCAGAACAGGCGCGTGAACCCGTCAGTCGCTTCCCGCACATAGGCAACGATCTCGGGAGGGGTGCGCCGCGACGGCGTGATCATCAGGCCGGCGCCCAGTGCAGCGAGCGAATGCAGCGCGCGGGCGAGATGCGCCAGCGCGCGCGGCGTATACCGATAGTCGCCGTTGGGGCCCCCCAAGGCCACGGCAACGCGCGGCTGCGGCAACGCCGCGATCGCCGGCGGCATGGTCGCACGCAGCTCGGCGAGGCGGCGTGTGCGTGAAGCTGTGCGGCGCCGTCAGCGTGGTGATCACATTGGGGCCGCGGCGCGTGTCATGCTCGGGCACCCAGAACAGGTCCGCCGTGCTGGCGCTGACCTTGCGGGTCCTGCAGGATGACCGTATAGGTCGCCAGGCCCGCCAGCGCGCTTCAGCCTGCGGATGTAGGGCGTCGTCAACCGGCCGATCGACAATTGCAAACTCGGGCCAGGGCGGACGAAAGGGGCTTGGCGGTCGTTCCGAACCGCTCGGCCGGGTTGACCGGCCCCCAGGGCGATAGAACCTTCCAGACGCCTTTCGGGTCGACACGCTTGACCTCATAGTTGAGCGCCCAGCGCGTCGAACACGCCCCGGCGTTTGCACATCGTTGCCGGCCTTGCCGTCGCTGATGATCCAGCCGCGGCGGCCTGCCACCGCCGCAAGCGCATCATCGGCCCGCCAGGCCCGCCGGCAACGCCATTTCCTGTCTCGTTTGCGAAATATTGTTGCTGTGACGGACGCTATGCGCCAAACTCGATCCAGCCGCACTCGGCACCACACATAGACGCATGCGTCGCCCGCCTCGATGCTACCGATTGGCGCATCCTCAAGGAGCTGCAGGCCAACGGCCGCATCACCAATGTCGAGCTGGCGCGCAAGGTGGGCATCTCGCCGCCGCCCTGCCTGCGCCGCGTGCGCGCGCTGGAGGAGGCCGGCATGATCGCCGGCTACTTCGCGCTGCTCGACGAGAAGAGCGCTCGATTTCGAGGTGATCGCCTTCGCCAGCGTCGGCCTGCACAGCCAGTCCGAGCCCGACCTGCGCGCCTTCGAAAACCGCGTGCTGGCATGGCCGCTGGTGCGCGAATGCTACATGCTGTCCGGCGAAACCGATTTCATCCTGAAGTGCGTGGCCCCGGACCTGACCGCCTTTCAGGACTTCATCATCAACGAGCTTACGGCGGCCGCCAATGTGGCGAGCGTCAAGACCACCCTCGTCATCCGGCGTGTCAAGTTCGAGCCGGGTGTGCCAGTCGCCCTGGGCGCAGAGCCTCAGCGACGCAAGCCGCGCCTCGCGCCAGAGCGCAGCAGGTGACAGCTGAATCAGCCGCCAGCGCGCGCGGTCATTCCGCCACACTAGGGCCTTTGCGGGGGAATAACGGCGCTCCAAACCACGTTGTTGACAGGACCCGCGGGGAGGCAGGCGCGTGACGGATGAGATCCGTGCCCGGATGGTGGCGGTTCTGCCGCGCCTTCGTCGCTTCGCGTATGCCCTCACCGGCAACACGGAGCAAGGGGACGATCTCGTCCAGGAGACGTGCTTGCGTGCCTTGTCGCGGGTGGATAGATGGCAGCCTGGATCACGGCTCGACTCGTGGATGTATCGCATCGCGCAGAATATCTGGCTGGACCGGATGCGTGCCAACAAGGTGCGCGGCGAGGTGGTGGACATCGACGCGATGGAGGTGATGCCCGGCTCGGACGGCCGTGAAGTCACGGAAAGTCAGCTCACGCTCGAGGCGGTCGATGCCGCCACTCGAGCGGCTGCCTGCCGAGCAGAGGGCGGTGGTAGCGCTCGGTCTGCATCGAGGGCGTCTCCTACAAGGAGGCCGCTGAGATCACCGGTGTGCCGATGGGCACAATCATGAGCCGGCTGGCGCGCGCGCGCCAGGCACTACATGCGATACTCGATGAGCCCGCTTTGATGCACGACGCCCGCATCGCTGCGGCCAGGACAGGATCTTGAGCATCATGGAAGACGCATACTACAAGGCCATGGCGCTGGCTGACGGTGAGCTGGACTCCGCCGACTTGCCGGATCTGGTTCACAAGCTAGAGCGCAATAGTGCATTGATGCGCGCGGCGCAGTCTTTCCTCGACCTTCGGCGCAGCCGGCTTGCTCGCCTGTATGCCCGAAAGGGGGACGAGCCCGTACCGCAGTCGATCGTCCAGACGATCATGACCGCGCCGATGGGCAGGTCCACCAAGGGGGCAGCGGGTGTCTTTGCTTATGGCGGCGCATTGTTCGATCGCGTCCGCCAGAAGTACCCCATGCCGGGCTGGACCCTGGCTGCGGGCCCAGCGTTTGCTGCAGCCGTGGCGGTCGCTCTGTCCTGGGCGCTGGTGCCAGCGCGCGGTTTCGAGGCAACATTGACGCCGCAAGTTCAGGCGGCGCTCGAGCGGTCGGTGGGCACCGACGACGCTGCGGTATCCGGCCTGACCATCCTGCAGACCTACTGGAGCACCAATGGCTCGTGGTGTCGGGAGGTCCAGGTGGCGTCGAGCACGCAAAAGACGGCTGCGCTTGCGTGCCGCTGGGGCGAAGGGAGATGGGGGGTCGTCTTGCTGACGCCGCCGGTGCCCGCGGGCAGCACTGCAAGTCCTGCGCGCGAGTATCTCGACAACTACGTGATCTCGCACATGAACGGTCCGGCGCTGGCGCCTGCAGAAATCCAGAGCGCGATCGCTTCGCGCTGGCAGCGGCCCGCTGACAAGTAGCGAGCCTGTCGGCCGCAGCAGTTTCGACCCGTCGCGTCGCTCGCATCCCCGCACCAGGGGCGGCGCGGCTAACGGTCGAAAGGTCCCGGCGGCACACGACTGCTTTGCGTGCCGCCTGGGACCGATCGATCCATCACCTTTGGTTGAGGCTCCGCGACGAGGCTTGCTCGTCTGCGTCGTTCCGCGCGTGCCTCAGAAACAGGGCGCGGATCACTTCTTGTCGACGACCGTATGAACTGTGCTTACCCATGGATCAGCCTGCGGCGCCGGCGCGAGCTCGACCTTGCCAGCCCATCCACCCAACGGCGGGTTGACAGCCGCGACTGCTGCAGGCGGCGTGCGCGGATCGCAATGGCTCGGGGCCTGCACCAGACCGGCGCCGAACACCTGCCGATTGCCGCCGCCTATCGGCTTGATGCTCTTCTGCAGCAGCCCCAGAGCCCGCTGCCTCGGCGCCAGAGAATCACCGTCGGAGCGCTGATCGGCGGGAGGATAGCTGAGCGCCACGACCGAGGTTGCGAAGGGAACAGCGAAAGACGTGCCCGTCTGCGTACCCTGGCCTTTGTTGGGCAGCGCAGTCCAAACATC
This sequence comes from uncultured Alphaproteobacteria bacterium, assembly GCA_963724565.1. GTDB lineage: Bacteria > Pseudomonadota > Alphaproteobacteria > Rhizobiales > Hyphomicrobiaceae > AWTP1-13. The sequence goes on along the minus strand of CAVRVK010000010.1, from coordinate 219,528 downwards.
CACGCCTGGCGCTGCCACGGCGATGTACTTGCCACGGTTGGCGTAAGCGTAGACCGACAGGTTACGATCGACCGCGGTAACCGCGATCACTTCAGGATAGGCAGCCGGATAGGTTGGGTCTGCTTGCGGACCATCGTTGCCGGCAGCCGCAAGAACTACGGTACCGCCCTTTGCAAGCTCCCTGATCGCGTCCTCCACCGCGGGATCCTTCGGACCCGCAAAGCTCAGGTTGAGAATGTCGACCTTGTGCTCCTTCATCCAATTGAGCGCCTTGAGCATGGTCATGGTGCTCGACATGGCATTGCCGTTGGGGTCAGCGAAGAACGCATTGCGGTAGTAGTAGGTCGCCTCCGGCACGAGCCCTGGTGTCGAACTCGCCGCGTTGCCCCTGAGCAGCGACAGTACGGCGGTGCCGTGGACGTTCGGGGCCTTGGTGCTGCCGGGCGGAAGGATGTTGTCACGGGCAGTGTCACCTGCACCTATGATGTTGGCGCCGGCGAAGGCAGGATGGCTGCGGTCGAAGTCCGTATCGATCACACCGATCTTCATATCGCGCGCGCAGGCACTGAGCTGGGGCTGCCACTTGATGATCGCCGGCGCAAAGCATCGCTCGGGCGAGCAGCCCGTTGCGGCGCCACCAGGTACCGGCTTGACTGGGACAGGCTTGCCGACCGGAGGAGGTGCGCTCGTGCCGGCGCCGCTAGGGCTGGTCTCGGACATGGTGCGGTAGGGAACATAGACCCTGTTCAGGCTGTACCCTTCCGCGGGCACCTCCTTGAACAGTGTACCCATTGCGCTGATGGCATCGAACCGGTCGGGCACTTTGAGACGCGTAATCCGATAGCGGAGCGCGCCCAGATCGGCGTCCTCCATGATTTCGAACTTGAGTTCCTTAGCCCGTGCCAGACCGGGGGCGCCGAGGTTGAATGCCAACACCTCGTTCGGCAGATAGGCCTTGAGGTCTTGCCCAAAACCGAGCGGTGCCGGCGAGCCTAAGCTCCGACCGGTCTGCTTCGGATTTTTGGGGTCGGGATCTGGACCTGCATCGTCCTTCTTGCCCTGATCGCCCTTCTTTGCTTTCGCGGAACCGCCGCCGCCATCGTCATCCGATTTGGGTTGCTGTGGCCCGCCCAGCTTCAACATGCCCTCGGTGGTCCTTTCGCCAGCCCTACTGCCGGCTTCGGCGACCACCGTCGGCCCTGGCGTGGGTTCAGGCAGCTTCATGTTGTCTTGGCTTGCCGTTGGCGTGTTTCCGAGGCCGTCCATCGATACGCCAGAGGTCGGACCCTTCTTAGCGCTCGTTGTCTCCGGGGCCTTTGCAACCGTCTCCGGCTGCTTCGTCTCCCTGTCGCGCCGATGATGATGCGACAGCTTGTGGAGCATGCGGTGGTAGAGCGCATGCTGGAGCGGCTGGAAACGGTGATGCCCGCCTTGCAACACGCCGTGGCCGTGCGGGTGCGGGCTCCTGATGCGCGCCATCGTCGCCAGCAGCACCGAGTGGTGGTGACCAATGCTCCCGGCGCGCATGATCGCGAGCTGACCAGGCGAAGTATGTCCGACCCCTGTGTGGTGTTGGTGCCGCAAGCGCTGCATCACCTGCTGCAGCAACATCTGATGGCGCATCGGCGGCGGCAGCTTGGACGCGGGACTGTTCGCCGCCAACTGCTGCTGCCTGTTGTGATGCTGAGCGCGCATCTCTTGCACGCGCTTCAAGATCTCTTGCGTCTGTTGCTGCTGCGCCTGAACCCTTTGCTGGGTGGCCATGAGCCCGTGAGGGGTATGCGCCCGCATGACCTGCAAGCGCTTCTGCATCGCCTCGGTCTGCTGTTGCGCCTGCTGAATTTTTTCTGCGCTTCCTCGATCTGCTGCTGAAGCTGTAACCGCTTCTGCTGAACGGCGAGCAAATTCTGGATGTTGCGCACACGCTGCTGCATCTCCTCGTTCTGCTGCAGCTGCTGTGTACGCTTGCGGAATTGCTCCGCGCGCCGCAGATCCTCAACCGCCTTTTCGGGCGAGCGGCGGCTGACGCCGTGGGCGCTGGCGGACGCAACGATGGATTGGGTGACCTGGCTGGTCCAGTTCTGGCCGCTGCCGAGCGTTGCCAGTCGAGACGCTGCAATGCCGCCGGCGCAAGAGAGCGCCACAACAAACCAGCGGCCTGCTCCCCCCGAACGCAAACGCTCCCCACCACGCGTACGCATGACACCCCAACGCCTCACCCCGACGCCAGTGCCATCACTCTAGCGCAAATTGTGGTCGGTTGTGGATGAATTGGCGCCACACGTTTGACGCTGTGGAAAAGCTTTAGCCGCAGCAATTCGGAAAACAGGTGCGTCCGCTTCTCGTCGATGCCTAGGCCAAGCGAAGCGACGCGCAAAGATGAATTCCGTCACAGAATTCCAAGCACTTGCGCCCGTCTACAGCGTTACGCGGCACAGCCGCAAGCGGTCTACTTGAATTCTACTTTGAGAATTTCGTAGCTGCGCGCGCCCTTGGGCGTCGTGACTTCGGCGCTGTCGCCCTTCGACTTGCCGATCAGAGCCCGGGCAATGGGCGAGCTTATCGAAATCTTGCCATCGCGCAGATCGGCCTCGTCCTCGCCAACGATCTTGTATTTCACCTTGTCGCCGGAATCCTCATCTTCCAGGGTCACGGTGGCGCCGAACTTCACCGTGGTTGCCCGACAGCTTGGACGGGTCGATGATCTCGGCGCGCGCAAGCTTGTCCTCGAGGTCCGCCACCTTGGCCTCGTTCAGGCCCTGGGCGTCCTTGGCCGCATGATACTCGGCGTTCTCCGACAGATCGCCGTGCTCGCGCGCGTCCGAGATCTGCTGGATGATCCGCGGACGCTCCTCCGACTTGAGCCGGTGCAGCTCGGCCTCGAGCTTGCGATAACCCTCCATGGTCATCGGCACCTTTTCCATCGTCGTCGCTCGCATTTGTTCCGGTCGGCCCCAGCCCAACGCCGGTCCGATCTTGCAGTTTCACTCAGTCTTCATGGGTTTGGCCAGCCCCTATCGGCCGCCTCGGCCACAACATCCTCAGGATGCGCGGCTTACATAGGATTGCAAGGGTGCCACGGTAAGGGTGCCTGCCGCAAGCGCCTTGATGGCATTGGTCGCGGCCAGCGCGCCGGCAAGCGTCGTGTAGTAGGGAATGTGATGGAGAAGAGCCGTGCGCCGGATGTCCTTGGAATCGGCCAGCGCTTTGGCGCCTTCGGTGGTGTTGAACACGAGGTGGACCTCGCCGTTCTTCATCAAGTCGACGATGTGGGGGCGGCCGTCGAGCACCTTGTTCACCTGCTCGCAAATGACACCGTGGGCATCGAGCACTCGCTTGGTGCCGCGCGTGGCGAGGATACGAAAGCCGAGCGCCGACGAGATCGCGCATTGCACCGAGCAAGCTCTCCTTGTCCGCGTCGCGCACGGACACGAAGACCGTGCCCTGCCAGCGGCAGCGTATTGCCGGCGCCGATCTGGCTCTTGGCGAACGCCAGCGCGTAGTCGCGATCGATGCCCATCACCTCGCCGGTCGAGCGCATCTCTGGCCCGAGGATGGTGTCGACGCCGGGGAAGCGCGCGAACGGAAACACCGCCTCCTTCACCGCGACATGGCCGAGATTGCCTGACTTCAGATCGAATGCGCGGAGCCGCTCGCCGTTCATGATGCGCGCAGCAATTCCGGCGATGGGCTGGCCGATCACCTTGGCGACGAACGGCACGGTGCGCGAAGCGCGCGGGTTGACCTCCAGAATAAAGATGTCGCGCCCCTTTACGGCGTACTGGACGTTCATCAGTCCCACCACATTGAGTGCCAGGGCGAGATCACGCGTCTGCTTCTCGATGCGCGCGAGCACCGAGGTGGGGAGCGAGTGCGCGGGAAGCGAGCAAGCGCTGTCGCCCGAGTGGATGCCGGCCTCCTCGATGTGCTCCATGATGCCGCAAACGAAGGTGTCCTTGCCGTCGCACAAGCAGTCGACATCGACCTCGATGGCATCGCTCAGATAGCGGTCGATCAACAGCGGCCGCTCGCGCGAGACAACGCAGCTCGGAGGGCTCGTCGAGGGTTGCTGCGAGCCGAGTGACGTAGCGATCGAGGTCGCCGGAGTTCGCCAGTATTTCCATGGCGCGCCCGCCCAACACGTAGGACGGCCGGATCAGCAGCGGGTAGCCGAGCGATTCCGCCACTGCGCGCGCCTCGACGAGCGATCCGGCGATGCCGCTGTCGGGCTGCTTCAGCCCCAACCTGTCGATCAGGGCCTTGAACCGATCGCGATCCTCGGCGAGGTCGATGGCATCGGGCGAGGTGCCCAGGATCGGCACGCCCGCAGCTTCCAGCGCCTTGGCGAGCTTGAGCGGGGTCTGGCCGCCGAACTGCACGATGACGCCGCGCAGCTTGCCCCTAGACTGCTCCACGCCGATGATCTCGAGCACGTCCTCAGCGGTCAGCGGCTCGAAATAGAGCCGGTCGGAGGTGTCGTAGTCGGTCGAGACCGTCTCCGGGTTGCAGTTGACCATGATGGTCTCGGTGCCGGCCTTGGACAGCGCAAAGCAGGCATGGCAGCAGCAGTAGTCGAACTCGATGCCCTGGCCGATGCGATTGGGTCCGCCGCCCAAGACGATCACCTTGTCGCGCTCGGAGGGCGCCGCCTCGTCCACCGCCAGCCCGTTCAGACCGCGCTCGTACGTCGAATACATGTAGGCGGTCGGCGACGCGAACTCGGCAGCGCAGGTGTCGATGCGCTTGTAGACCGGGCGCACGCCGAACGCCTGGCGGCGCTTGCGCACCTCTGCCTCGGTCGAGGCCGGTGAGCTTGGCGAGGCGCGCATCCGAAAAGCCCATGGCCTTGAGCGAGCGCACGTGCTCGGCCGATGTAGGCAGCCCGTGGGCCTTGACGCGCGCCTCCATGTCGACGATCTCCTGGATGCGCGCCAGGAACCAGGGATCGAACTTGCACGAAGCGTGGATCTGCTCGTGATCGACACCGAGCCGCATGGCCTGCGCCACCTTCAGCAGGCGATCGGGCGTGGGCACGCCGAGGGCGGCGCGGATGACGTTCCTGTCGTCGCCGGCGCCGAGCCCTTCGAAGCTGTAGTCGTCGAGCCCCGTCAGCCCCGTCTCCAGGCTGCGCAGCGCCTTCTGCAGGCTCTCGGCGAACGTGCGCCCGATAGCCATCGCCTCGCCGACGGACTTCATCGAAGTGGTCAACGTGCGCTCGGCGCCGGGAAACTTCTCGAAGGCAAAGCGCGGGATCTTGGTGACGACGTAGTCGATGGTGGGCTCGAAGGAGGCAGGCGTCGCACCGCCCGTGATGTCGTTCTCCAATTCGTCGAGCGTGTAGCCGACGGCGAGCTTGGCCGCGACCTTGGCGATCGGAAAGCCGGTGGCCTTGGAGGCGAGCGCGGAGGAGCGCGACACGCGCGGGTTCATCTCGATGATGACCAGGCGCCCGTCGTCGGGATTGACGGCGAACTGCACGTTGGAGCCGCCGGTCTCCACGCCGATCTCGCGCAGCACCGCGATCGAGGCGTTGCGCATGATCTGGTATTCCTTGTCCGTCAGCGTCAGCGCCGGCGCCACGGTGATGCTGTCGCCGGTGTGCACGCCCATCGGATCGACGTTCTCGATGGAGCAGACGATGATGCAGTTGTCCGCCTTGTCGCGGACCACCTCCATCTCGAACTCCTTCCAGCCGAGCACGCTCTCCTCGATCAGCACCTCGGTGGTGGGCGAGGCCTGCAGTCCGCGCTCGACGATCTCGCCGAACTCCTCGCGGTTGTAGGCGATGCCGCCGCCGGTGCCGCCCAGCGTGAAGGACGGGCGGATGATGGCCGGCAAGCCTACGACATGCAGCGCATCCACGGCCTTGAGCATGGCCTGCTGCTGGTAGCGCTTCTGGCGCTCGTAGGCGTCCGCGTTCCATCGCTTCTGGAAGTCTGCGCGCAACTGCTCTTTGTGCTCGGCCGGCGCATCGAGCCCATCGATGCGCGCAACCTCCGCGGCGCGTTGCGCGCGATCCTGCATCTTGAGCTCTGAGGCGTTCGCCAGCATCGACTTGGGCGTGGCGAGGCCGATGCGCGTCATGGCATCGCGGAACAGCTTGCGGTCCTCGGCCATGTCGATGGCCTCGGCCTTGGCGCCGATCATCTCCACGCCGAACTTCTCGAGCACGCCCTGCTCTGGCAAGGCTCAGCGCCGTGTTGAGCGCCGTCTGCCCGCCCATGGTGGGCAGCAGCGCGTCGGGCCGCTCCTTCTCGATGATCTTGGCGACCACCTCGGGTGTGATCGGCTCGACGTAGGTCGCATCGGCCAGCTCCGGGTCCGTCATGATGGTGGCCGGATTGGAGTTGACCAGAACGATGCGGTAGCCCTCGGCCTTGAGCGCCTTGCAGGCCTGGGTGCCCGAATAGTCGAACTCGCAGGCCTGCCCGATGACGATGGGGCCTGCGCCGATGATGAGGATGGACTTGATATCTGTGCGCTTCGGCATGAGGCCGCTTCTTATTGCAGCGCAGCACCTTTGGCTATAGCGCCGGCACCGCGCGCGGCAAAATCTCCGTTGCTTGCGCTACGCCGGAACGGCGCGGAAAGTCATGCGGTGCTGATTGTGACCAAAGTTCGCGCGCACACGCGCGGCCCGGAAACCTGCATCTGCCAGCAGGGCTATGAAGTCTGCTTCCTGGTACGTTGCAAAACCGAGTTGCCGGCGAACCTTGCCATAGTCGGAAAGCGCCGTGCGGACTAGTCCCGCAAGCGCAGCAAACAGAAAACCGCCCGTCCAAGCGAACCGGAGCAGAGCGGCGGCATCGGAGACGGGACTGACGTCCGGAGGGATGACGTCGGCGATGATGAGCACGCCGTCCGGCCTCAGCTTGGCGCGCCACACAGCCAGCAGCGTCATGAGCTCCTCGCGTCTGAGATACTGGACGAGTGAATTTGCCACCACCAGGTCGATCGGTGGCGGGTGGGAGCCGCTCGACGCCAGCCGGATCCAGAACCTCGACATTCGCAAGCGCCGCCACACGCTGCGCCAACCTCTGGCGCAGCCCGTCGGCCGCCTCGCACAGCACGAGGCGCCGGCAATGGGTGGCAACGTCGGTGGCGTAGAGGGCTTCACCGCAGCCGTAGTCGAGCACGGCCGCGTGCGGCGTCGGGATGTGGCGGATAATGTCGCGTCCTACGGCTCGGGCGTGCAGAAGCCTGTGCCGATCGTTGACATAGATAGCGTGGTCGCTGTCCCAAAACTCGATCCAGGTTTTCACGTTTAGTCGCTCACTGTTTCGGGCCTGGAACTGATCGCGCATCTTTGCGCACGGATCGGGGCGCTCGTGGCGCGGGGTGAACAGCATGTAGTCGGAGGCAACCTTGCCATCGGGAGCGCGCGGCAGATAGGCTGCTCGGGATCGGCCTTGCCCGTCTTCCACCTCGAGCAACATCACGGCCAGGACTTTGCATCTGCGGCGCCAGTCGGCGCACGTACCAGGGCACGCCGCGATCGGTGCGGACGTGGCCGTTGCCGGCCAGCAGGAACGCACCGCCGTGTCTCTCGGGCGGCGCCGACCAGGCCGCCTCGGCCAGATGGGCATCGGTGTAGCGCTGCGCCAGACTCATGAGGGCGAACGCGGAGGCCGGAAGCACGCCGCAATGCGACTCCGCGAGCTCAGTGGTCAGCGCCTCGAGCATCGGCTGCGGGCATCCGCGTTGGCGATCTCGAGGCGGGCCAGTTCCTCGGTGGCTGGCGTTCGGATCGGTCGCCGCGCACGAGCGCGCGCATGCGTTCGGCGATCGGCATTGCCGGGAAGGATCGGCAGCTTCGCGCCCAAGCGCAGCCTCGAACAGCGGATAGAAGATCGTCTGCCGCCGGCCAGCCGCTGCCCTTCCAGTCGAGCTCTCGCAGAAGATCGTGGCGCGCCACAGCCGGCGGCTGCGAGCAGCCTTGCTGTAGAAGCGATCGAGCTGCGCCTGCTGGGTGGTGCGGATGTGCTCGAACACGGCAGCCGGCCGCAGCCCTGGTGTCAGGCACGAGTTTCTCGAGGCGCGGCCAAAGAATGTCCGCGCGGACCGCGTGGTGCTCCGGGTTGTCGTGCACCTCGCCGAGCAGCACGATGCCGCCGCTGCGGATCGTGTCCCAGACCTCGACGATCAGCTGCTGCAGCGGGGTGCGTTTGCAGGCGTCGCTCGCCGATCGCGATCGGCTGATCGCCCTTGAACACCTGTCCCACCAGCGGGTGCTTGGCTGCATGGTGCTGCCAGTGCACGTCGCGAAACGCCGTGCCGTCGCCGCGCTCGCACGCGGCGTCTGGCTGCGCGTGGGCCGGAGATGCGACGCAAGCGAGCAGCCCGACTACCGTCGCGAGCGCTGCAACGCGCGCATCAATCGACGGGGAGGTCAGCGAGCTTCAGCGACAATGTCGGCATCAGCAGTGGCACCAACGCCTTGCTCGGCTTCACGTCGGCGGCGCTGCCATATCCTTTGGCCGATGGCTCGCGATGCACCTTGGTCGCCAAGGTCCGGGCATTGACGATCCAATAGTCCCGCACACCGAGCGCAGCATACATTCCGGCCTTGGTCGTGGTGTCGAACTTCAGGCTGTGGTGGGCCACCTCGATCAGCAAGCATCACGTCCTTCGGGCTGATCGACGTCGGGCTGACAGCCACCCGGGCCGATCAAGAAAGTCGGGCTCGCAGTAGTTCCCGCCCGCGCGCCAGCCCGGTTCGGCATGGTAGTCGATCTCGTCCGGCAAGTTTCGGCGCAGCCAGTTGTGAATTGCTGCGCGCACGATCTCGTGCCGATTGCCCTTGGGCGACATGGGAACCAGCTCTCCCCCGATGAGCTCGATGCGGTCGTCCTCGGTCAAAATCCCGAGCTCCGCCAGCCGCTCGAACTCGGCCAGCGTCCAGCGCAGACCGGGGCACGCCTTCGGCGGCCTGGGTCGTGGGGCGGACCTTGGGCTGGCGCGGAAGCTCGTTCATGGGCAGCAGCCTAGCAAAAAGCGCTTGGCCGGAAGAAAGCTTCACGCCCCCTTCCGGCCGGGCCCGTTCCGGCTTGGCCGGCAGTCCCTTTCTGCTCCCGCATCAGGTTGACGAAGCGGGTGAAGAGGTAGTGGCTGTCCTCGGGGCCGGGCGAGGCCTCGGGGTGGTACTGCACCGAGAACACCGGCTTGCCCTTGAGGCGCAGGCCGCAGTTGGAGCCGTCGAACAGGGACACGTGCGTTTCCTCGGCGCTCGGCCGGCAGCGTGGCGCGGTCCACGGCGAAGCCGTGGTTCATGGACGTGATCTCGACCTTGCCGGTGGTGAAGTCCTTCACCGGATGGTTCGCGCCGTGATGGCCCTGGTGCATCTTGCTGGTCTTGGCGCCGAGCGCGATGCCCAGCATCTGGTGGCCGAGGCAGATGCCGAACACCGGCAGGCCCGAGGCGACCAGCTTCTTGATCTCGGGCACGGCGTACTCGCCCGTGGCCGCCGGATCGCCCGGACCGTTGGAGAGGAACACGCCGTCGGGCTTGCGCTCGAGGATCTCCTCGGCGCTCGCCTTGGCCGGCACCACCGTGACCTTGCAGCCGGCGCGTCGCCAGGCAGCGCAGGATGTTGCGCTTGAGCCCGTAGTCGACGGCGACCACGTGCAGCTCCGGGTTCTCCTGCCGGCCGTAGCCCTTGCCCCAGACCCAGCGCGTCTCGTCCCAGGTGTAGCTCTGGCCCGACGTCACCTCCGGCACCAGGTCCATGCCGTCGAGGCCCGGGCCAGGCCTTGGCCTCCGCCTTCAGCTTGTCGATGTCGAACTTGGCCGAGGGCTCGTGCGCGATGACGCCGTTGGGCATGCCCTTCTCGCGGATGCGTGCCGTGAGCGCGCGCGTGTCGATGCCGGTCAGCGCGATGATGCCGCGCGCCTTCAGCCACTGGTCGAGATGCTCGGCGGCGCGGTAGTTCGAGGGCTCGCGTGACGTGAGCGCGCAGCACGCAGCCGCGCACGCCCGAGCGCATCGCCAGGTTCGACGTCTCGGTGTCCTCGCGGTTGGTGCCGACGTTGCCGATATGCGGGAAAGGTGAAGGTGATGATCTGCCCGGCGTAGGAGGGATCGGTCAGGATCTCCTGATAGCCGGTGATCGCCGTGTTGAAGCACACCTCGCCCACGGCCGAGCCGGTGGCGCCGAGCCCCTGCCCGGCTGATCACGGTGCCGTCTGCCAGCACCAGCCGGCCCGTCAGCGGCACGTCGGCCCAGGGTTTGGGGGTGTCTGTGCTCATGTTCAATCTCCGTTCGGCCCCTCCTAGGGGAACGCGCCAGGCGGGGTCAACGTGGGCTTGCAGCGGCGCGTCCGGCGTCCATAAATGACAACGACAAAGGAGCATCCCCATGCGCGACCGGCTGAGGGCTGAGACCAACGCGGCCCTGAAGGCGCAGAACAAGCCGCGCCTGTCGGCGCTGCGGCTGATCTCGGCTGAGCTGCAGGAGCGCGACATCGCCGCCAAGGCTGCGATCCCCGACCAGGACATCCCGGCCCTGCTGCAGAAGATGATCAAGCAGCGGCGCGAATTCGCTCGCCATCTACGAGAAGGCCGGCCGCACCGAGCAGGCGCAGCAGGAAGCCGGCGAGATCGCCGTCATCGAGGAGTTCCTGCCCAAGCAGATGAGCGAGGCCGAGGCCAAGGTAGCCATTGCGGCGGTGGTGAAAGAGGTGGGAGCGTCGAGCCCCAAGGAGATGGGCAAGGTCATGGCCGCGCTGAAGGAGCGCTATGCCGGCCAGATGGACTTCGGCAAGGCCAGTGGGCTGGTGAAGGAGTTGCTCGGCCCTGCGAAGGCATAGCGTTGCGCACTACCGCGCCTTGCGCACGCTGCGCGAGCGCTTGGCGGTCGTACTCCGGGAGCCCTCGATCTTGTCGAGAGCCGCGCTTGCCAAGAAACCAGATCGTGTGAGCCCGCGGCGCTCTGCTTCCTCGTCGATCGCCTCGAGCAGGCCGGCATCGAGCGAGATATTCGCCTTGACCGGCCGCGCCCGATCAAGGAGCAAGGGAACCATCACCAGGCTTTCGCCGGACGGATCGTAGCCTGATCTCTTGTCACGGATCACGTCCGCCATACTGCGGGCGGCCGGGACAGCAATGTCATGAGCGACGAAATAAGCAGCCAGCTCACGCAAGGCGCTGATCGCGTCGGCCAACGCAGCCTCCGGTGTAGCACCGCCGCCGTGACAACCGGGAACGTCTGGAATGCGCACACCCCAGGCGTCTTTCTTCCCATCCAGAATGCCAACATAGTTGACCACTTCGACACTCCTCACAGCCAACCGGCCGTCTTGGCAATTGAACGGGCGACTCCGACCGACTGCTCTGCATGCCGTGGAACGACAATAAGGACCCCCGGCTTATCGCGGTGCTTGTACTTGTCGTGCTTTCCACCGGCCTCTTTGGTCCAGCCTTCGCTAAGGAGCCGAGCCACGATCTTCCGCGTCTTGGTCTCAGGGGAAGCCATCGCCCGCTACTCCGATGCGCAAATATATGCGCATTGATCGTCACGGGCAAGGCCTGACGATGTGAGCGCGGGAGACTGGAGGTCCAAGTGTTGCCGGCTTCGGGTCTGCGAGGCTTCGGGCAAACGGTGGGTTGCTTCGGCACCCTGTGGATAACGGGGTCTGTGGGGTGCGCTTTGCTGTCAGGCACGGGCAATCGAGGCGAATCGCATAAATGCTGAGATCGCAATCACTATCGATTCGGAGCTCATGCGCTTTCCGCCGTCCCTGCTCGATGAGATCCGCGCCCGGCTGCCCGTCAGCCAGGTGGTGTCGCGCAAGGTGGCACTGAAGCGGGCGGGCCGCGAGTTCAAGGGGCTCTCGCCCTTCAAGCAGGAGCGGACGCCCTCCTTCACGGTCAACGACCAGAAGGGCTTCTATCACTGCTTCGCCTCGGGCGAGCACGGCGACATCTTCACCTTCCTGGTCAAGACCGAAGGCCTGTCCTTTCCCGAGGCTGTCGAGCGGCTGGCCGCAGGAAGCGGGCGTGCCGATGCCCAAGGCCACCCCGCGCGATGCCGAGGTCGCAGACGAGCGCGCGCGGCTCCACGCGCTTCTCGCCGAGGCCAGCGACTTCTTCGAGAAGCAGCTGGCCGCGCAGGGCCAGGAAGCGCGGCGCTACCTGGAAAAGCGTGGGCTTGGCCGCGAGCACGATCAGTCAGTTTCGCCTGGGCTATGCTCCGAGCAGCAAGTCGGCGCTGAAGGAGCACCTTGGCAAGGCGGGCTTCTCCACGGCCGAGATGGTCGCATCGGGCATGCTGATCGCGGGCGACGACATCCCGATCCCCTACGATCGCTTCCGCCATCGCATCATGTTCCCGATCACCGACCTCAAAGGCCGCGTGATCGCCTTCGGCGGGCGTGCGCTCGATCCGGATGCACCCGCCAAATACCTGAACTCGCCCGAGACGCCGCTCTTCCACAAAGGTGCGGTGCTGTTCAATGCCTACAACGCCCGCGGGCCGGCCCACGACAAGAGCCAGGTCGTTGTCGTGGAAGGCTACATGGACGTGATTGCGCTGTCGGAGGCCGGCTTCCCGCAGACGGTGGCGCCGCTCGGCACGGCGCTGACCGAGGACCAGCTCAAGCTGCTCTGGCGCATGGCGCCCGAGCCGGTCCTGTGCTTCGACGGCGACGCGGCCGGCACGCGGGCTGCATTCCGGGCGGTGGAGACCGCGCTGCCGCACCTGAGGCCTGGTTACAGCGTTCAGTTTGCCTTCCTGCCAGACGGCCTCGATCCTGACGATTTCGTGCGCCAGCAGGGCGCCGGCGCCTTCCACGACATCCTCGCCTACCAGGACGCGGCCGCTGTTCGACGTGCTGGTCGAGCGCGAAGAGCGGCAGGGTCAGCCTGCCGTCACGCCCGAGCAGCGCGCGTCCCTCGAGGCCCGGCTCAAGGCTCTGGTCGCACAGCATCGCCGACCCTGGCGTGCGCGACCACTACGAGCGGGAGTTGCGTGCAGACCCTGTACGTCAAGAACCGCGGCTGGTGCGGGAGCTGACCCAGGGCAATGGCCGCCGGCGCATCGCCCCATGCAGCCAAACGCCGCGACAACACCCAGCCCGACTGGCGCGTACGGGAACGGGCAAGCGAGCGGGCCCGTCTCGGCGGGGCCCCCAGAGCTGCGCTGCAAGCGGCCCCTGACGCCCGCAGCAACGAACTATCGGAAAGGACTGTTACCGTCCCGCCGCGCGAAGCTCTGCTCATTGCTCACCCTGCTCAACCACCCCTGGCTGCTGGAACAGCGTTGCGAGGACGTTGCCGAGCTGGCCCTGACCTCTGCGCCTCTGACGCGCCTGCGTGACGCGCTTCTCAGAGCTACTCGCCAGTGGAAAAGCCCTTGATTCAGTGTCTGTTCGCTCCCACCTCAAGGCTGTTGGGCTCGACAGGCGTCGTGGCCGTGGCTGAGCGGGCCATCGCCCACAAAAGCGATAAGTTCGCGGAACCTGAAGCAGAGGCCTGGCGAGTAGAGGCCGGCTGGCGGCACACTTTTGACACTGCACGAGACCCAGGTTGGCCTCCCGTTGGCCCTGCAAGCGGCGGAGCGCGCCTGGGACCTGGATCCCAGCGAAGCGGCGTGGGGCCGGATCGTGGAGCTGCAGCAGCGCATTGCCCGCCGCTCGGAAGTGGAGTCTCCCGCGACTATGGGTAGGGGGCCTCACGTGACGGTGGCCCCTGGATGGGCCGACCCGCCACGACCTGTTAACCGGAATGCAGAAGGATGCGGGAACAACCAACCCCGCGCCGCCGTCTATGCAGAAAAGAAACACTGGCAAGCCAACGCTGGTTGTGTATGCCTGCTACAGGCTCCAGAGAAGGCAATGCGAGCCACAGTGCTCTGCCTTCACGCTTCGGCACCGCGAGCCTCATCTGTGCAGTCCCGGCGCGGCGGGACCTGCTCGCCGCACGCGGGCGTTTTCGCATTCGAACGCTGGGCCGGCAGCGCACGCCGTCTGCACGACCCTTGCAAAACGTTTGCTATCACGCTGACAGCGCAACCCTTGCGCGCCGGAGAGTGACCTGATGCCGACGACCAGCCCGAGCCGAAGAACCGACGACACACAAGCCGAGACGCCAGGAGAAGGACAGCCCGCTGCTGGACCTGTCCGATGCGGCGGTCAAGCGCCTCATCAAGACCGCCAAGGCGCGCGGCTTCGTGACGCTCGACCAGCTCAACTCCGTGCTCCCCTCCCAGGAGGTGTCGCCCGACCAGATCGAGGACACCATGTCGATGCTGTCCGACATGGGCATCACCGTGGTCGAGAGCGAGGAGGCCGAGGAAGGCGCCGCTGCCGAAAAGGACAGCGCGGACGACGCGCCGACGACGCCGACGAGGGCGGCGCGCGCCGTGGTGGCGCCGAGCCTGCCCGCAACCACCAGCGCGCGCGCCGAGCCGACCGACCGCACCGACGATCCGGTGCGCATGTACCTGCGCGACATGGGCTCGGTGGAGCTGCTCTCGCGCGAAGGCGAGATCGCCATCGCCAAGCGCATCGAGGCCGGCCGCGAGGCGATGATCGCCGGCCTGTGCGAAAGCCCGCTCACCTTCCAGGCCATCATCATCTGGCGCGACGAGCTCAACAGCGCCAAGCTGCTGCTGCGCGACATCATCGACCTGGAGGCGACCTACGAAGGGCCCGAGGCCAAGAACGCGCCCCCGCCCATGCGCCGTCGCCATCGAGGCGCCGGTGCCGGCTCCGGCCGCGCCGCCGCGTCGGGCGACGGCGAGAGCGGCGAGCCGCGCCCCGAAGGCGAGATGGACGACGAGGACGATTTCGAGAACGCCATGTCGCTCGCCGCCATGGAGGCCGAGCTCAAGCCCAAGGTGCTCGAGACCTTCGACAACATCGCCGGCGCCTACAAGAAGCTCGGAAGCTGCAGGACAAGCGCGTCGAGATGCACGTGGCGAACGAGCAGATCACGCGCCAGCAGCAGAAGACCTACGACAAGGTCGCGCGACGAGATCATCAAGGACGTCAAGAGCCTCTCGCTCAACAACGCCCGCATCGAGATGCTGGTGGAGCAGCTCTACAAGATCAACCGCAACCTGGTGCAGCTGGAGAGCCGCCTGATGCGGCTGGCCGACAGCTACGGCGTGCCGCGGCAGAACTTCATCGACGAGTACTTCGGCAACGAGCTCGACCAGACCTGGATCGAGCGCATGGCGGCGCTCCGGCAACCGCAAGTGGGTGCAGTTCACCAAGCACGAGAAGGCAGCAGATCGCCCACATCCGCGAGGAGATCAAGACGCTGGCCGAGGAGACGGGGCTCGAGATCACCGAGTTCCGCCGCATCGTCAAGGCCGTGCAGAAGGGCGAGCGCGAGGCGCGCCAGGCCAAGAAGGAGATGGTGGAGGCCAACCTGCGCCTCGTCATCTCCATTGCCAAGAAGTACACCAACCGCGGCCTGCAGTTCCTGGACCTGATCCAGGAGGGCAACATCGGCCTGATGAAGGCGGTCGACAAGTTCGAGTACCGCCGCGGCTACAAGTTCTCGACCTACGCCACCTGGTGGATCCGGCAGGCGATCACGCGCTCGATCGCCGATCAGGCGCGCACCATCCGCATCCCCGTGCACATGATCGAGACCATCAACAAGATCGTGCGCACGAGCCGCCAGATGCTGCACGAGATCGGCCGCGAGCCGACGCCGGAGGAGCTGAGCGAAAAGCTGGCCATGCCGCTGGAGAAGGTGCGCAAGGTGCTCAAGATCGCCAAGGAGCCGATCTGCCTTGGAGACGCCGATCGGCGACGAGGAGGATTCGCACCTCGGCGACTTTATCGAGGATCGCAACGCGGTGCTGCCGATCGATGCGGCGATCCAGTCCAACCTGCGCGAGACCACGACGCGGGTGCTGGCGAGCCTGACGCCGCGCGAGGAGCGCGTGCTCCGGATGCGCTTCGGCATCGGCATGAACACGGATCACACGCTGGAGGAGGTCGGCCAGCAGTTCTCCGTGACCCGCGAACGCATCCGCCAGATCGAGGCCAAGGCGCTGCGCAAGCTCAAGCATCCGAGCCGGAGCCGGAAGCTGCGGTCGTTCCTGGACAACTGACAAACAACACATAACTTCGGGCTTGTCCCGCGGATGTCGTGCAAAGCCAATTTATGTGATTGAGTTGACCCGCTCTAGGAGCAGCGGATGGCAACGAAATCTGATCTGCCGCCATATGCAGACTATTTCTTTCCCACCATAGAGGTACTGCGCCAGCTTGGCGGATCGGGCACGATCGAAGAGATCGAAGACGGTGTAGCCGAGTATATGAAGCTGTCAGACGAACTGTTGGCGGTTCCACATGGGCGCGGATCAAGAACGCAGTTTCAGTATGAGCTTGCTTGGGTGCGGACGTATTTGAAGAAGGTGGGTGCAGTCGACAACAGTGAACGCGGTGTCTGGGCTCTGACTGACAAGGGCGAAAAGCTCAACGAACAGCAGGCCAGGGCCATCGTCGCTATGGTCCGCGCAGAGGATCGCGAAAGACGCCGCAATCAACCCAGTGAGTCCAATCTCGATACGTCCGCGATTGAAACTGAACACGAAGCCGAAACGAATTGGGTTGATGGGCTCTTGGAGCTCTTGGGCACAATTACTCCGTCAGCCTTTGAGCGCTTAGCGCAGAGACTGCTTAGGGAATCTGGTTTCACAAAAGTTGAAGTGTTAGGTCGCGCCGGGGATGGTGGAATTGACGGCATCGGCGTTCTAAGAGTGAATCTCGTCTCTTTCCATGTGCTCTTCCAATGCAAGCGGTGGAAGGACACCGTTGGAGCCCCTGTCGTTCGGGATTTCCGAGGAGCTATGGTGGGGCGCGCTGACAAGGGCATAATAATTACAACTGGCACGTTCTCAACTGAGGCAAAGAAGGAGGCCATTCGGGATGGCGCCCCTGCCATAGATTTGATCGACGGTGAAACCCTGTGTCAGTTGTTAAAGGAGCGTCGCCTGGGAGTGGGGGTCCGAACGATCGAGGCAATTTCTCTAGACCCATCTTTCTTTGAAGCCATCTGAGTTGCTCTACCGGATCTATCTCGCCGGCCCTGAGGTGTTCCTGCCGGATGCAATGGCGGTCGCCCGCGCCAAGCAAGAGCTGTGCGCCAGGCACGGTTTCGAGGGCGTGTTCCCGCTCGATGCCAGCCTCGATCTCACCGGCCTCACCAAGGTCGAGCAGGCGCGGCGCATCTCGGCCGCCAACGAGGGCCTGATGCGTTCCTGCGATCTGCTGATCGCCAACCTGACTCCGTTCCGCGGCGTCTCGATGGATTCCGGCACCGCATTCGAGGTGGGCTTCATGCGGGCGCTGGGCCGGCCGGTGCTCGGCTACACCAATGTCGTCGCCGACTATCGCCAGCGTGCGGAAGCGTACCGGCGCGCGGCGCCAGGATTGCTCGACGCCGATGCGCCCGACATCGCGATCGAAGATTTCGACGGCGCCGAGAACCTGATGATCGAGGCGGCGATCCTGGCGAGCGGTGGCAGCATCGTGCGCAGCGCGGTGCCAGCCGGGCACGAGATGCGCGATCTGGCGGGCTTCGAGGCGTGCCTCGTGCAGGCAGCGCAGATCCTGGCGCGATAGCACAACGCGCACGGGACTCGCCGCAAGTTACGCCCACCGCAGCTGACGGCGGCCGCAAACGACGTCTAGGACTCCCTCGGGCACTACTCACATCCCGCCGGCGATGCCGGCCTGCCAATGGAGTGAGGAAATGCGCCTCCCCCTGCTTCCCGCCAAGAGCCTGACGCCCGAGCAGAAGCGGCTATACGCCGACATGCGCGAAGGCATCGAGACGAACTTCAAGGGCTTCACGGCCATGAACGAGTCGGGCCAGCTGATCGGGCCGTGGAACCCGTGGCTGCGCTATCCCGAAATGGGGCGGGCCGGTGTGGGAGCTGGTGAAGGCGCTGTCGATCTCGCCCGGGCTGCCGCGGCCGGTGCGCGAGGTGGCGATCCTGGTGACGGGTGCGAAGTTCCGATTCGGCCTACGAGATCTACGCGCACGTGCTGGCCGCCGAGCTGCGCGGGCTGCCGGACGAGAAGATCTCGACCATCGTCGCCGGCCAGCGCCCGAGCGATCTGTCGGAGGACGAGGGCATCGCCTACGATGTCGCCTCCCACCTGGTTTCGGGCGGCGTGCTGCCGATGCTCACCTACAAGCGCGCGGCGAGCGCGTTCGGCGAAGAGGGTGCGGCCGAGCTGATCTATCTCGTCGGGTTGTATTGCGCGGTCTCTGTCACGCTGAACGGGTTCGACGTGCCGGTGCCCGAGGACGGCACGTCGGCGTGACGTAGCCTTTCGGCCAGCTTGCCAATGCGACGAAGGCCGGCCAGGCGTTCGGCTGTCGATCGCCGCACAAACCGCGTCATGGACGCCAGGACGCCTCTTGCCCACCACCCTCTACATCGACGCCGACGCCTGCCCCGTGAAGGACGAGGCCGTGCGGGTGGCCGAGCGGCATGGGCTCGTCATCCATTTCGTGTCGAACGCCTTCATGCGCCTGCCCGAGGGGCCGCTGATCAAGCGCGTGGTGGTGTCCGACGGGCCCGATGCGGCCGACGACTGGATCGCCGAGCGCGCCGGCAAGGGCGACATCGTCGTCACCGCCGACATCCCGCTGGCCGCCCGCTGCCTCGAGGCCGGCGCGCGCGTGATCGGCAACACCGGCAAGCCGTTCACGCGAGGCCGGCATCGGCATGGCGCTCGCCATGCGCGATCTCTCCCGCCACCTGCGCGAGACCGGCGAGAGCAAGGGCTACAACGCCAGCTTCACCCGCGCAGACCGCTCGCGCTTCCTGCAGGCGCTGGAAGAGGCCGTGCAGGCCATCAAGCGCGGCGGCTAGCGGCCTCGCTTCACGGACCCGGAACCGAGCGCCCGCGGTCTTTTTCGGGCACGCCGCGATCGTGCTAGGGTGAAGCATGAACGAGCACGCTCCGCCCTGCCTCTCTTCCCGGCACCACGCAGGCCGCCGAGGGCCTGCCGCGGCGGCGCTGGAGCGTGGCCGAGATCCAGCGAAATGGTGGCCAAGGGCATCATCCTCGAGGACGAGCGCTTCGAGCTGATCGGCGGGGAGGTGGTGCCGATGTCGCCCAAAGGGAACCGCCACGAGGTCGTCAAGACAGGCGCTGCAGCAGCACTGGTTTCCGCTTGATCGTGGGGACCCCGATCAACCTCATCACCGAAACCACGCTGTACATCAGCGATGACGAGTTCCGGGAGCCCGATTTCCTGTTCTGGCCCCGCGCCATCCCGCTCAAGGACGTGACCGCCAGCTCCGCGCTACTCATCGTCGAGGTGGCCGATTCCAGCCTCGGCTACGACCTGGGCTCCAAGGCCGACGCCTATGCCGCGCCTTGGCCTGCCGGAGCTATGGGTGATCAACGCCAACACGCTCGTCACGACCATTCACCGCAAGCCTGGCCAGTCGGGTTACGCCGATACGCCCAAGGCAGACCCGAGCGAACTGCTGGAGCCGCTGCTTGCTCCCAACCTCGCTGTACGCCTGACCGACCTCGGCCTCACGCCCGCCACTTGATGGAGCAGCCGACGCTCAGCAGCTGCTCGGCGGGCCCGCGGCCCGTCTCGGCGACCAGCTTCATGGCCTCGTAGAGGTCGCGCCGGGCACCCGGCACCAGAGTGGTGCGCGAGGCGTCGAGGCGGCCGCGGTACTGCAGCTCGTCCTTGGCGTTGAATCCGAAGAAGTCCGGCGTGCACACCGCGCCGTAAGCGCGGGCCACCTCCTGCGTCTCGTCGATCACGTAGGGGAAGGTGAAGCCGTGCTGGCGCGCGAATGCCTTCATGTTGTCGAAGCTGTCGGCGGGATAGGCCGCCGTGTCGTTGGGCATGATGGCAATCGTGCCGATGCCGAGCGCCTGCAGCGCCTTGGCCTCCTCGCCCAAGCGGCCGGCGATCGCCTTCACGTAGGGGCAGTGGTTGCAGATGAAAGCGACGAGCGTGCCCTTTGGCCCGCGCACGTCGGCGAGGCGCGTAGGTCTTGCCGTCGACGCCCTCGAGCGAGAAATCGCGTGCCTTCCAGCCGATCTCCGTGGGATTTGCCATTGGCGCCTCTTGCAATCGCAATGCCTGCGGCACCATCCCATTTGCGCCCAGGTTCGTGCAACCGCAAGCTGGTCGGCGACCGCCGGTCCAGTGTCATGGAGGCTCAATGGGCTCGCCCCGCCTCACGGTCTGGTACAACACCCGCTGCCCGGTCTGCGATGCGGGCATCGATCGCCAGCGCAACAGGCTGATCGCCGCCGTGAAGGCCGGGGCGATCGCGTTTCGCGACATCAACCTGGAGCCCGAGGCGCTCGCCGCGTACGGCGCATCGCTGGAGGACATCCGTCGTCGCCTGCACGCAACCGATCAGGACGGCCATCTCCTGGTGGGTGCCGACGTGGCCATTGCGGCGTGGCAGCTGACGCCGGGCGAAGGGTGGCTGGCAGCCCTGCTCGGCAACGCTCTCGTTCGCCCGATCACGCGCTTCGCCTACGACCGGTTCGCCGACCTGCTCTATGCCTGGAACAGGCGCCAGGGCCGCTGGTGACCCGCGACGGCGTCCCGGCCAGCGCCTATGTCGGCCGGCGAAAATCTTGGCGCGCGGCGAGCGTGTCGGCCGAGTAGTCGCGCCCCGTGGTGCGCGCATCGGGATTGTTGCTCTTGCTCAGCCCATAGTAAGCCCACATGCCGGCGTTGTAGGCCGCCACCGCCGTGCGCAGCAGCTCGTTGGCTACCAGGCTGCTCTTACCCGTGAAGGACATGCCGCCGACCTTCGTTTCCTGCCTTGGCCGTCGCGGATGGTTTCGCGCTTGGCATCGAGCACCGAGGCGCCCTTCTGGATGCCGGCCGTGGCGTCCTTCCAGAGGCCTGAATGGCACCAGTCGGGGTAGCTGCGATCGTCGATCTGCATGATGCCGTAGCCGTGCCCGCCGTCGCCCACGATGTTACGCATGTTGGTCTCGCGCGAGGCGATGGCCATCAGCAGCTCGGGCGGGACTTCATACTCGGCCGCCGACTTCTTGAACTGGGCTCATCCAGCCGTTGTCCTTGGCGCGCTGAAACTGCTTCTTGATGTCGTTCTCGGTCCAATTGGGCATGGGCTTTATCCTTGAAATGATCGCGTCGGGCCGCCCTCTCAGGCGCCGGAAGGTAGAGCAGCTATGCGGTCTCATCAACCCCCAGTTGTGTAGTCAGTTTTCGCACCTGTGGTGCCCAGCTCATCCAAGCTTGCTCGGCAGACGTATCCATCCGCCGGACACAACCAGGGAGGATAAAGGCATGCGTGCATTTGGCTGTTTTTGGCTTGCTCGGCCTTCTCGTCGCCGCGCCGGGCGTCGTGGCGCAGGAGAATTACGAGAGCTGGCCGCTGCTCAAGAGCTCGTTCCCCTCAACCGGCGGCAATGGCATTGTCATCAAGGGCTACGATCCGGTCATCACCGGCGCCAAGTGCGTGACCACATTCATGGCGGTGGAGCCCGGCCCCAACCCCAACGTCTATCCCAACGTCATCGAGTTCGAAGCCGTGCCGGCGCAGGGCGGTACGCTGTGCCAGAACGGCAAGTGGCGCGCTTTCGAGGGCGGCGCCACGGGCACGACGCCTTTCCGCGTGTTCTTCAAGGACGGCGTGTTCCGCGGCTCGCCCTGAACGAAGCGGAAAGGTTGGCCGCGTGGCTGGCCGCTGCCACAGTTTTCCGATAGAGGGAGCCCGGTAAAAGCGAAGACCGCGTTACAAAAGGGAGTAGGCGAGATGTCCGCAGACGGCACCTGGAAACTGACGCATGCAGACGCCGATCGGGGAGCGCAAGTCCACCCTGGCGCTGCAGAGCGCGGGCGCCACTCTCACCGGCAAGATGACCGGCCGACGAAGGCGACGCGACCGACATCTACGAGGGCAAGATCGCGGCAGCTGACGCCTCCTGGAAGGCCGACATCAAGAACCCGATGCCCCTGACGCTGGCCTTCACCGGCAAGATCGACGGCGACAAGATCTCCGGCACCGTGAGCGCCGGCGCCATCGGCAGCTGGCCGTTCAACGGCCACCGGTAGGCAACCCCAAGCACTCCCTTCCGGGCATTTGCAGGCAACAGCGGCGGGAGGCGGAATTGCTTTTCCCGCCCCGTGCCTTGCTGCGTGGCGAGGCGGCCGCACAGACAGGGCGCACGAATCCTGCATCCTGTCGTACTGCGCGACGTTGACAAAGTGTTGCGCAACCACACGTGTGCGGCCACTCAGTCGCCAGCCAACGGGTGCTCGATCCGCCCTCGCAATGACCCTCCTCACCGTCCGCCACACCACCACCTACCGCTACAAGCAGCCGGTGTCGTTCGGCGAGCATCGCATGATGTTCCGCCCGCGCGACAGCTACGACCAGAAGCTGCTGGAAGCCTGGCTCACCATCGACGCCCGAGCCGACCGACATGCGCTGGGTGCACGACGTGTTCGGCAACTGCGTGGCGATCGCCGAGTTCGGCGGCGGCCGCCGAAGGAGCTGCGCTTCGAGAGCAACATCTGGCTCGATCACGCGCCGTCCAACGCGCCCGACTTCCAGATCGAGGACTACGCCAAGACGTATCCCTTCGCCTATGCGCCCGAGGAGATGCCGGACCTCGCTCCCGTCATCACGCCCCAGTATCCCGACCCGGACGAGGCGATCCACCGCTGGGTGCGCCAGATTCCTGCGCAAGGGCGGCCGCACCGATACCGGCATGCTGCTGATGACGCTCACCTACGCGTTCAAGGAGAGCTTCACCTACGAGCGCCGCCCGAGCCGGGCACGCGCCAGCCGGCCGCAGACCCTGCGGCTCGGCCGCGGCAGCTGCCGCGATCTCGCCCTGCTCATGATCGAGGCGTTGCGCTCGCTCGGGCTTCGCCGCCCGCTTCGTGTCGGGCTACCTGTACGTGCCGAGCCGCGATGGGCCGCGCATGTGGGCGGCGGCTCGACGCACGCCTGGTGCGAGGTCTACCTGCCGGGTGCCGGCTGGGTGGAGTTCGACCCCACCAACGCCATCGTCGGCAACCGCGATCTGATCCGCGTGGCGGTGGCGCGCGACCCGAGCCAGGCCATCCCGCTGTCCGGCACCTATTTCGGCGCGGCGGACGACTTCCTCGGCATGACGGTGGAGGTGCAAGGTGCGGCGCCGAGCCGACGCGGCTCGGCGATGCCGCGGCGCAGCCTGACTGCCCAGGCGTAACCGGCGGGCGGAACGAACCCGCACGGCTGCGTTTGCAGCGGTGCCGCCTGGTGCATGGCACCGATCTTGCTTAATTTGGCATCGGTTCTCTATGGGCACCGGCGTGCTGCCTGGAGGTGCAAGGATGCAGATCCGCACCGGCTACGAGATCGCCTACGACTGTCCGCAGCCGACGCCCATGGTGCTGATGCTGAGCGTGCATCCGACGCGCCTGCCCGACCTCGTCACGCCGCAGACGCATCGACCTTCGATCCGCCCGTCGAAGCGCCGCGACTACCGCGACATCTTCGGCAACATCTGCACGCGCATCGTCGCGCCCACCGGGCCGCATCACGATCTCGAGCGACTTTCTCGTCAACGACACCGGCCTGCCCGACATCGTCGAACCCGATGCCGAGCAGCTGCCTGTCGCAGGAGCTGCCCGACGACGTGATCGTGTTCCTGCTCGGCAGCCGCTACTGCGATACCGACCATCTGTCCAACACGGCCTGGTCGCTGTTCGGCAGCGGGCCGACGGGCTGGGGCGCGCGTGCAGGCGATCTGCGACTACGTCAACGAGCGGCTGACCTTCGGCTATCAGCACGCCTCGGCGACGCGCACCGCATTCGACGGCTTCCGCGAGCAGCGCGGCGTGTGCCGCGACTTTGCGCACCTCGCCATCACCTTGTGCCGCTGCATGAACATCCCGGCGCGCTACTGCACCGGCTACCTCGGCGACATCGGCGTGCCGGTGGTGCCTGATCCCATGGACTTCAGCGCCTGGTTCGAGGCCTATCTCGACGGCCGCTGGTACACCTTCGACGCGCGCCACAACAAGCCGCGCATCGGCCGCATCCTGATGGCGCGCGGCCGCGACGCCACCGACGTCGCCCTGTCGACCAGCTTCGGCGCAGACCACGGCTGGCCGAGTTCAAGGTGGTGACGGACGAAGTTGTGACGACGTGAATGCCGTTGCGGCCGTTGGTGGGCGGGCGGCGCGCACGCGCGGCGGTGGGTAGTAGCCGCGCACATCGCGATGGCGTCTCAAGCGCCCGCGGCCGGTAGGGCACCATGTCGCCGTGCACCATGACGGCGACGTGCCGGAACCGCTGCAGCACGGAGGGGTGCAGCGTGGCGTCGTTCGGGAATGCGGCGATGGCCCTCCCGCCAGCCGAAATTGCGGGCGTGGACGAACAACAGCGCGAGCCGCACCAGCCAGCCCGGGCAAGCAGCCATGAAGGCCTTGCGCTCGTCGTGCTGGGCGCCGGCGCTGTCGGGGTAGAGCTGCAGCACCGACCGGTCGATGAGGATGGGTTCGGGCAAGCCCAGCGCCTCCTCCACCATCCAGGCGAGTGTGATGTCGGAAAGGCGCGATTCGGTCTCCGGATAGCTGCCGCCGATGTCGGAATGGCTGCCGGCGAACCACACCTGCTTGAACCGGGGCGGGTCTGCGCCCGCACGATCCTTGATCTGGTCCTCCTCCCACGGCACGCAGCTGAACTTGCGTGCGGTTCTCGTCGATGGCGAGCGCATGGCGCGCATAGCGCACCGCGTAGTGCGAGCTTGGTGTCGTAGAACGCCATGCGGTAGCGGGCGAGGCTGGCGAGGCCCCGGTAGCGCACGCACATGCGCGAGATAGAGCGCTGCGGGAACGTCCAACGTCATCGCCGGCGAAGGTCGCCCAGAAATTCCACCCGAGCGCGCATGGGTGAGCAGGGCGCCGACGCCGCAGCGCCGCCACGTAGATGCTGGCGAACACGGTGAGCACGAACGAGCCGGCGCCCAGCGTGCCGACGGTGTCCCACACGCCGACGAAATAGGGCGCGGTGTTGGAGATGTCGGGGTCGCCGCGAGCAGTACTTGGCGCGGAAGCGGCGGGCGCGGGCCTCGCGCTCCTTGCGATAGGGATCGCGCCTGACCGAGCTGCCGTACTGGTAGACCTGCTTGACGGCCTCGGTGGCGATGCGGCGCGCCGACTTGGGATCGCGCTGCAGCGCGCCGCGTCTTGCCCGTGTGCTCGCAGTGGACGGCGGTCGGCACGCCGCAGTACTTGAGCACGCCCGCCACGCAGCGCACGGTGTAGGCGCCGCGGCTGAAGCCGAAGAGATAGATGCGGTCGCCCGGCTGCCAGACGCGGATGATCTCGGCGTAGCAGTCGATGATGTTCTGCGTGATGCCGAGGCCCGTTGCCTGCCCCAGCAGGTTGTAGATGCGCCGCCACCACTTGATCTTGATGCCCTCGCCCGAGGCGCGCGAGCCGAGCCCGCCGTCGTAGAAGGCGACCTGGTGCTTGGGGTCGATGCGAGGTGTCCGGGCGAGACGCGGGTGGCGCGAAAGCAGCTTGTAGACGTTGCTGCGCGTCTCGTCGGGCATGTAGCCGCCCGCCTGGCCGGTGCCGTCGGAGAAGATGAGGATGTTCTTGGCCACTCTCGCTTCCCCACGCGCCCACGCCATGCCGCGGCGAATTGCGTGCCGTTCCATTTACGCAGGTGCACAGAGAATTGGGTGTCGGGGCAAGGGGCGGGCCAGCCGCCATCCACAGATCGCCGCGACGCGCGGGGCGTGGCGCCGCGGCTATCCCGCGAGCCAGGCGGCTATGCGTTCCTCGCCGCCACGGGGGAACCGCACCACCCGCGAGTTGCGCGATCGCGCGGCCCACTTGCGCGCCAGCACATGCTCGAAGATGGCCGCACCGAGCGCGCCGCCCAGGTGGGCGCGCCGCTCGCTCCAGTCGAGGCACTTGCGGCACAGCGGCCGGCGGCTGCGCGCGAGAGCGTCGAGATCGATGCCGCGGGCGCGGAAGAAGGCCCCGGCCCGGCCGGTGGTGCGCACGGCCTCACCGCGCACGTCGAGAACGCCGGCCGTGGCGAGGCGGTCGAAGATCCTGACCGCCAGATCGCCCGCCAAGTGATCGTAGCAGGAGCGGGCGCGCCGCAACTCCGGATCGCGGGGTCCGGGGCGCGTACGCAAGTGCCCGGCGCGCGCGGCGAGCGGCATCAAGCCTTCGAGCGCCGCTACCACGTCGCTGTCGGCCAGGCGGAAGTAGCGATGGCGGCCCTGGCGTTCCACGGCGACGAGACCTGCGCCTTCGAGCTTGGCGAGATGGCCGCTGACGGTCGACAGACCGAGTCCCGCCTCCTGCGCAAGCTCGGTGACCGTCAGCGCGGGGCCGGCGAGCAGTGCGGTCAGCATGTTGGCGCAGGCCGGATTGCCGATCAGAGCGGCGATGCGCGAGATGTCGGGGCCTTCCTTCATAGTTTGGTATTTACCGAACTATGACGGCGTGTCAACGTGCAATATTGCGCCGGCGTGGCGGAGCAAAGGTGGAGCATGGCCGCGAGAGTTACCGCCGGAGCAGCGCCCGCGCATCCCGCGTTGCGGGCGCGAGCTGAATGGCCGCTGCCCCGCCGTGCGAGGCCGACGAGAGCACGCTCGCCTACCCCGGCTGGCGGGTGGTGCTGGTATGCTTCGCCATGGCGCTCGTGTGCTGGGGCTTCGGCTTCTATGGCCACGCCTTCTATCTGGTCGAGCTGCAGCGCCTCAACGGCTGGCCGACCGCGCTGATCTCGTCGGCCACCACGGCCTACTACTTCGTCAGCGCCGTGCTGGTGGCCTTCGTCAGCGATGCCATTCGGCGGCTCGGCGCGCGCACCTGCGTGCTGATCGGGGCGGCGGCCTTTGCGGCGTCTGCTGCAGCGCTGCCGTTCGTGGCCGAGCCGGCGCAGCTCTTCGCCGTCTACCTGCTGATGGCGGTCGGCTGGGCCGGCATGAGCGTCGGCGCCATCACCAATATTCTGGGGTTGTGGTTCACGACGAGGCGCGGGCTGGCGATCAGCCTGGCGCTCAACGGCGCGAGCCTGAGCGGCGTCGTGGTGGTGCCGGCGATGGTGCTGCTCGCCGGCGCGGCGGGGTTCACCGCCGCCATGCTGGCGGGTGCCGCGTTCATCGTGCTGCTGATCGCGCCGCTTGCAGTCGCCTACCTGGGCGGTGCCCCGCCGCGCTCGGCCGGCCTGGCGCGGGCGCTGCGAACGCCAGCAGCGCCTGGACGCGCGCCGGAGGGCGCTCAGGAGCTACGCCTTCTGGAGCGTCTCGGCGCCGTTCTCGCTCTCGCTGCTGTCGCAGGCGGGCTTCCTGGTGCACCTGATCGCGTTCCTGGAGCCAGTGACAGGGCGCAACACGGCGGGTGTCGCGGTGGCGGTCACGACGGCGATGGCGATCGTCGGGCGGCTGGCGCTGGGCGTCATCGCCGACCGCACCAACCAGCGGCTGGCCAGCGCGCTGTCGCTGGCGAGCCAGGCCGCAGCCCTCATCGTCATGACCCAGACCAGCGACGCCGAGCATGCTGCTTGCTGCCTGCGCCGTTTACGGGTTCTCGGTCGGCAACCTCATCACCTTTCCCTCCCTGATCATTCAGCGCGAGTTCGACGCCGCCTCGTTCGGCCTGCTGGTGGGGCTGTCGACCGCCATCACCCAGTTCACCTACGCGTTCGGCCCCGGGCTGCTGGGCCTGGTGCGCGACCTGAGCGGGAGCTACACGGCCTCGCTGCTTCTATGCGTCGTGCTCAATCTGATCGCGGCCGCAATCGTGCTGCGGGGCCCGCGTGTGGTGCAGCCCGTCGGATGAGCACGCATGGTACGCGACGACACGCGCATGCCTGCTGCGCGTTATCGAGGCAACGCGCTTGACCCGTGGGCAGTAAGGCCGGATTGTCCGCCCCCCATGGATGGATCTGCACAACCAATCGGCACAGCGCGCACCGGCGAGGCGGAGTCTGCCTATGCCTTGGTGCGGCTCACCGCATCGTTGCTGATCGGGTCGGTCGGCAGTGTCGGCATGTGGGCCGTGGTGGTGGCGCTGCCTGCGGTGCAGGCGGAGTTCCACGTCGCCCGAGCCGATGCCTCCTTGCCCTATACGCTCTGCATGCTCGGCTTCGGCGCCGGCGCCGTGGTGATCGGCCGTCTGGTCGACCGTTTCGGCATCGTCGGCCCCGTGGTGGGCGCCAGCTTGACGCTCGGGCTCGCATTCATCGTCTCGGGGTTGGCGCCGAGCCTGATGCTGTTCGCGCTTGCCAACTTGCTGATCGGGTTCGGCAGCTCGGCGACATTCGCGCCGCTGATCGCCGACATCTCGCACTGGTTCACGCGCCGGCGCGGGATCGCAGTGGCAGTATGCGCCGCCGGCAACTATCTGGGCGGTGCCATCTGGCCGCCTGTCGTGCAGCGGCTGATCGAGATGTTCGGCTGGCGTGCCAACCAGATCATCGTCGGCATCGTCTGCATCGCGCTGATGCTGCCGCTGGCGCGGGTGCTGCGGCGACGCCTCGCCGCGCAGCAGGTGGCGGCGGCCGATGCGGCTGCGGGCGCCGCCAGCTCCTCGCTGGGGCTCAATCCTTACGCGCTGTTCGCGCTTCTGTGCCTGGCGGGCGTCGCCTGTTGCGTTGCCATGTCGATGCCGCAGGTGCACATCGTCGCCTACTGCGCCGACCTCGGCTATGGCGCCGCCCGAGGCGCGGAGATGCTGTCGCTGATGCTGGGCTTCGGCATCATCAGCCGCATCGCCTCGGGCTTCATCGCCGACCGCATCGGCGGACTGGCGACCCTGCTGATCGGCTCGATCCTGCAGGGCGTGGCCCTCTTTCTCTACTTGCTGTTCGATGGGCTGACGCCACTCTACGTGGTCTCGGCGCTGTTCGGCCTGTTCCAGGGCGGCATCGTGCCGATGTATGCGATAATCGTGCGCGAGTATTTCCCGCCGAAGCTCGCCGGCACGCTGGTCGGGCTGGTGATCATGTCGACGATCCTCGGCATGGCGCTCGGCGGATGGATGTCGGGGTGGATCTTCGACCAGACGGGATCGTACTGGCAGGCGTTCGCCAACGGGCTCGCGTGGAACGTGCTCAATGGAGCTGTGGCGCTCTGGCTGCTCATGCGCCGCAACCGCCTGCGGCTTGCACCTGCTCAGGTGGCGGCAGCTCCCGGATAGTCTCGCCCCGGCCTGTGGGCCGGGGCTCGGCTTTGCCCGGCGATTACTTCGCCGTTTTCATCTTGTCGAACGAGAACACGAAGTCCTGCTTGTCGAGCGGGCGATGACAGGTGAAGCAGGCCTTGAGGTTTGCCTTGTCGTTGGGCGTCTTGTCGGCCTTGAACGCCTGGTACTCCCACTCGCCGTTGCGCATATCGTCGGGGTACTCCGTGCCCCAACCGGTGCGCTTCTCCATCACGGTGTAGCCGATGAGGTCGCCCTTGATGAAGCGGCCGTTGGCGTCCTTCTCCGGCTCGCCCGCCGCATTGAGCACGGCTTTGTATTGAACCAGCGTGAGCACCGTCCCGCTCGGCATCAGCTTGCCGGCCTTGAGCGCCGCGATTGCCTCGGGCGTCGCAAACAACTCGCGATACTGCTTGTTGTCGGGCCGATCCACGGTCGTGTAGAGCACGCCCTTCGCATAGTTTTCCGGGAACTTCACGTTGTCGCCGCCGGCCTGCGCAACAAGTGTAAGGCCAGCCGCGATCAGCGCTACAGCAGGCAAGATCCGCAATGCTTTCATGAGTTCCTCCCTGGCGGACGCAATACGATCCCGCACCAGTACGCAGCGCTGCACGGCTCGGATCACCCCCGCAACGCCGCTGCTTATGAACTTTCCGTGATGGGAAGGTTTGCGCAATGCATGACGTTAATGGCGTGAGCCCTTGGTTCCTGCTTCGCGAGGTGCGAGCGCCTGCGCTATGCATGGGCGCTGAAATCGCCGGCACGAGGGACGGGGCATGAGCAATGAAAGCGCAGCACAGACCCTGCTGCGCGCGCGCAACGGCCACGAGCACGCTCGGGTGACGTTCGTCGAGCTGTTCTTCGACCTGGTGTTCGTGTTCGCCATCACCCAGCTGTCGCATTCGCTGGCCGAACACCCGACGCCGCTCGGCGTGCTGCAGACGGCGCTGCTGCTGATGGCAGTGTGGTGGGCGTGGATCGACACGTCCTGGTGCACCAATTGGCTCGATCCGGAGAAGATTCCCGTCCGGCTGCTGCTGTTCGCGCTGATGTTGGGCGGCCTGGTGCTCTCATCCGCCATCCCCAAAGCATTCGACACGCGCGCGCTCGCCTTCGCCTTAGCGCTTGCAAGCATTCAGGTGGGTCGCTGCCTGTTCATGCTGTGGGCGCTGAAAGGGCCCAGCCCAGGCAACTACCGCAACTTCCAGCGCATCACCGTCTGGCGGGCGCTTGCGGCCGCGCTGTGGATCGCCGGTGCCTTCGCCGACGGCGGCACGCGGCTGGCTCTGTGGGCCGCGGCCCTTCTGGCCGAGACGACGGCCCCCGCGTTTGGCTTCTGGGTGCCCGGGCTGGGCCGCTCGACGACGGAGGACTGGGACGTCGAAGGCGGCCACATGGCCGAGCGCTGCGGCCTGTTCGTGATCATTGCGCTCGGCGAGTCGATCCTGGTGACCGGCGCCAAGTTCGCCAGCCTCACCTGGACACCGACCACCGTCGCGGCTTTCGTGGTCGCGTTTGTCGGCAGCGTGGCGATGTGGTGGATCTACTTCAACGTCGGCGCGCAGCGCGCGAGCCGCAACATTGCTGCCTCGAGCGATCCCGGGCGCATTGCACGCCTGTCCTACACCTATCTGCACCTGCCGCTGGTGGCCGGCATCATCGTCGCCGCCGTCGGCGACGAGCTGGTGCTGTCGCATCCGACGGGCCACACGGATGCCAAGACGGCAGCCGTGCTGCTGGCGGGGCCGGCGCTCTATCTTGTGGGCAACCTCTTGTTCAAGCGCGCGAGCGCGAATAGCCCAGCGCTGTCGCATATGATCGGGCTGGGGCTTCTCGCGCTGGTGGCGCCGGCGGCGATGGTCTTGAACCCCGTGGCCTTCAGTGCCGCCACCACGCTGGTGCTGGTGCTGGTCGCGGTGTGGGAGACATTGTCGCTCAGGACGGTGCCAGCACCCCTTGTCGGATAGCTTTCAATCCTGGCGCAGCCGGGAGCAAAGAGGCCAATGCATGCACACGGTGATGGTGGTCGGGGGCGGACTGGCGGTCCTCGCAATCTTCGTTCTGGTGTCCGTCCTGCTCGGTCGCGGGCCGGCGGCGGGGGCGCGCGTCTTCATCCTGCCGTGGCTCGTCGCCGCGCTGTTCAACCTGTATCTCGGGACCACGCATGGCTACACGGTGGTGCAGGAGATCCCCTTCTTCCTGGTCGTGTTCGGGGTGCCGGCGCTTGCCGCGTTGGCCGTCACGCGCTGGGCGGGGTCGCGCGGGACGGGGCCGGCGTAGCGGGAATCCTCGCCGAAACCTTGTCTCGCCCGCAATCGCTCAAGGGCGGCCTCGGGAAGTCCTTGCTGTCGGGCCACCGGCCGAGCTTGGCCGTCACCGCCCGCGACTTGCCGGCGCGCACGATCGTCACCAGCACGACATCGCCGGGCCGCCCACCCTGAATGAGGCAGGTGAGCTCGTGTGTGTTGGCCGCAGGGCGGCCATCGATCGCGACGATGATGTCGTAGCGGCGCAATCCGGCGGCCAACGCTGGCCCGGCATACTCGACGCCGATCACCAGGGAGCCGCGCTGCTGTGCACCGAGGCTTTCCGCGTCGCCGGCGGTGATGTCGCTGATGACCACCCCCAGCCACGGCCGGTCCGGCGCCTGGCCAAGCCCGTCCGACGCCAGGAGAGCGCTGAGCGATGCCAACAAAGAAAGTGCAAGGCCGCGCGTGTTCGCCATTGAACCAACCTCGATGGCGGAATGCGGAGCGTGCGCGG
This sequence comes from uncultured Alphaproteobacteria bacterium, assembly GCA_963724565.1. Lineage (GTDB taxonomy): Bacteria > Pseudomonadota > Alphaproteobacteria > Rhizobiales > Hyphomicrobiaceae > AWTP1-13. The sequence goes on along the minus strand of CAVRVK010000010.1, from coordinate 187,609 downwards.
CGAATGGGGCGGCGCGGTGACGCGGGCCTGGCCCGTGGCTGCAATATGTGGATACGGATTAACCGCCGCGGCACTGGGCCGCGAAGGCGTTGCGCGCCGCAACGAACTCCGGGCTGCCCATCCTGGCGGCCTCGATGCCTTCCAGCATTGCCAGCGCCAGCTTGCCGCAAGCGGCGCGGTCGAAGAGGACCGGCGCAGGCGAGGGCGTCTGGGCGACGACGGGCGGACCGCACGATTGGATCACGGACGTGGCGGTGTTGCGATAGTGCGACCGGTCGTGCTCCTCGGCGTCGATCATGACGATCAGCGCCAGCACGCCCTGCCGGCACGGCTCCGGGCCGCTCTGTTGCGCTCCGGCCCCAGGCAGATGCGCCAGGACACAAAGGAATGCCGCCGCGGCGCGAATAGCCAGGGGATGCATAGCGATGCTCCGGATGTGGACGGCGAGGCGGGAAGGCGAGGCGGGGGGTTAGGACAGCGAATAGCGGCCAACTGAGGGCCGACCTTTACGATCGCGCCAATCGGTCCTCCGGGCGGCGCGCGATTTTCTCGCGGGTGCGGCCGGCAAGCCGCATCATGATTGCTTGGGCTTGGAGATCTGCCCCAGCCAGTCGGCGAGATTGTAGTAGTGGGTGATGCGCGTGATCACGCCGTCGGCGACCTCGAAAAACGCGCCGGAGGCCAGCCGGTAGGTCTGGCCGCTGGCGGGCGGCAGCGCCTCATCGGTCTCCACGTAGGTGCCGAGCACCGTGAACTCGGCGGCGGCCCTGGTGCCGTCGGCCGAAGCCATGATCATCATGTTCTCGATCCGCTCGGCATAGCAGCGCTCCATGTGCTCGCAGAAGCCGCGGAAGGCGACCTTGCCGGTGCGGCGGCGGCCCTGGTTGACGTCGTGCACGATGTCCTCGCGCACGCACGCCAGCATGCCCGCGCTATCGCCGTTGTTGAAAGCGGCGTAGTAGCGCTCGATCAGCGCTATGGTCTCGGCTGCAGCCATGACGAATTCCTCCAGCTGAGAGCCTCTGTCTTAGCAGGGGTCGGCCGCGCTATCCAAGACCGGCAGGTCTGCCGCGTCAGGAAGGGGTCTTGCCGGGCATCTGGCACGGAGCGATGCCAAGACCGTGCGGAGGGAATTCGAGGGCTCATTGATGGACGGCCTTACCTTGTTTGGCCTGCTGGCGGTTACAGCCATGCTGGTCTTCTACGCGCTGGAGGACCGCAGCCCCCGGTACATCCTGGCGTTTGCCGGCGCTTGCGGGCTGGCGTCGCTCTATGGCTTCCTGCAGGGCGCCTGGCCGTTCGGCGTGGTGGAAGCGATTTGGGCCGCCGTCGCGGCGCGCCGCTGGCATCGCAAATCACGCTGATCTGTCTGGCGGGGCCGGCGTTTGCGTTCGCCCGGCATCGCGACTAGGTTGCGCTTCGCCTCGCACCTCGATCCAGCCCCGAGCCCCGCAATGCCCGCGCCGCGCCGCGTCTTCTACGGCTGGTATATCGTGGCCGCCGCACTGGTGATCACCACCGCCACCTCGGGCCTCGCGTTCTACAATTTGTCGGTGCTGCTGGCGGCGTTCGTCGTCGAGTACGGCTTCCCCGTGCGGCTCGCCAGCAGCGCCACGGCCACCTTCTTCATTGCCGGCGGCATCGGCGGGATGATCGCCGGCCGGCTGGTCGACCGCTTCGACGCGCGCTTCGTCATCGCCGGCGGCGCGCTGATCGGGGCCCTGGCGCTCGCCTCCGTCGGCATGCTGCGCGAGGTGTGGCAGCTGTTCGCCTTCCACGTCACGTTCGGTTTCGCGCACGGCGCGGTCGGCCTAGTGCCGGTGACCACCCTGATCGCGCGCTGGTTCAATATGCGCCGGTCGCTCGCGTTCTCCATCGGCTCGACCGGGCTCTCGCTCGGCGGCATCGTTGTCGCCCCGGTGGTGGCGTTGGCGATCGAGCGCCATGGCCTTGCCGCAGCGGCGCCCTGGATGGCGCTCGCCCTCTTTCTCGGCATCGTGCCGATCGCGCTTCTGGTGCTGCGCCCCAGCCCGCAGGCGATGGGGCTCAATCCGGATGGGGCAAGCCGCGCGGAAATCGCCGAGGCCCCGCCGCAGCCTTCCACCTCCTACCGGGACGCCCGGCGCAGCCCTTACTTCGCCGCCGTGTCGGTCGCCTACCTGTTTCTGCTGGGCTCGCAGGTCGGCTCGCTCATGCATTTCTATCGCCTGGTCAACACTCGCGAGGGTGCCGCGACCGCTGCCCTGGCGCTGGCAGTGCTGGCGGCCTGCAGCACCATCGGCCGGCTGGTCGGCGGAGGACTGCTGCTTCGGGTACCGGCGCGCACCTTCGCGCTCGTGCTGATGGGGATGCAGGCCTTGGGCCTTGCCTGCCTTGCCGTGGCGCACGGCCGCGCCGCCATCCTGACGGCGACGGTGCTGTTCGCGATCACCATCGGCAACTCGCTGATGATGCACCCGCTGCTGCTGGCCGAGCGCTTCGGCACACGCGACTACGGCCGCATCTACTCGCTGAGCCAGATGGTGACGGTGCTGGGCGTGGCGGGCTGCCCGGCGCTGATCGGCCTCATCTACGATGCGAGCGGCGGCTACGAGCTGCCGTTCTTCGTGGCCGCAGGCCTGACGCTGGTGGGGCTGGGCATCCTGACGGCATTCGGGGGAGCGCCGCGCCGACCCGCGACGAGCTAGGGCTATGCATCTTCCGGTCCCTCGCCCTCGCCATCGCCGCCTTCCCCGGCGTCGCCGTTGCCCTCCTCGGGGATGCGCTCGACCGAGACCACCTTCTCGGCCTCGTCGGTCTTGAAGATGCGCACGCCCTGCACGCTGCGGCCGGCGATGCGCACGTCGTCGACGGGGCAGCGGATCAGCTTGCCGGCGTCCGTCACCAGCATGATCTGGTCGCGTATCCTCGACCGGGAAGGAGGCCACCAGCCGGCCCGTTGCGCTCGTTGACGATCATGGCGGTGATGCCTTTGCCGCCGCGGCCCGAGATGCGGTAGTCGTAGGAGGAGGAGCGCTTGCCGAAGCCGCGCTCGGACACCGTGAGCACGAACTGCTCGCGCGCGGCGAGCTCTGCATAGCGGGCGGGCGTGAGGCTCGACGTCGGCCTCCACTGCCTCCGCCTCGGCATCGACCTCGGGCTCGGACGCTGCGTCGACGCCCTCCGCCCCTTGCGCCCGGCGCATGGCCAGCGCCTGCTTCATGTAGACCGCACGCTCGCCGGGCGTCGCCTCGACGTGGCGCAGGATGGCCATCGAGATCACCTCGTCGCCCTCCTCGAGGCGGATGCCGCGCACGCCGTCGGAGGCGCGGCCCTTGAACAGGCGCACCTCCTCCTTGATCTGGAAGCGGATGCACTGGCCCTGCGCCGTGGTGAGCAGCACGTCGTCGTCCGGCGAGGCGATCGCCACGCGCACGATGCGGTCGCCCTCGTCGAGCTTCATGGCGATCTTGCCGTTGCGATTGATGTTCTCGAAGTCGGCGAGGCTGTTGCGCCGCACGTTGCCGGCCCTGGTGGCGAACATCAGCTCCAGCTGGCCCCAGGTCTTCTCGTCCTCGGGCAGCGGCAGGATCGAGGTGATGGTCTCGCCCTCGGCCAGCGGCAGCAGGTTGACCAGCGCCTTGCCGATCGACTGCGGCGTGGCCGCCGGCAGGCGCCACACCTTCATGCGGTAGACCATGCCGCGCGAGGAGAAGAACAGCACCGGCGTGTGCGTGGAGGCGATGAAGATCTGCGTGACGACGTCCTCCTCGCGCGTCGACATGCCGGCGCGGCCCTTGCCGCCGCGGCGCTGGGCGCGATAGGTGGAGAGCGGCACGCGCTTGATGTAGCCGCGGTGGCTGACCGTCACCACCACGTCCTCGCGCTGGATCAGGTCCTCGTCCTCGACCTCGCCCTCCATCTCGACGATCTCGGTGAGGCGCGGCGTGCCGAACTCGGCCTTGATGTCGGTGAGCTCCTTCTTGATGATGTCGACGATGCGCACGCGCGAGGAGAGGATCGCCAGGTACTCCTTGATCTCCTCGCCGAGCTTCTTGAGCTCGTCGCCGATCTCGTCGCGGCCGAGCGCGGTGAGGCGCTGCAGGCGCAGATCGAGGATGGCGCGGGCCTGCTCGTCGGAGAGGCGGATGGTGCCGTCGGCCTCGAGCCTGTGGCGCGGATCGGCGATCAGCTCGACCAGCGGGCCGATGTCCTTGGCCGGCCAGGCGCGCGCCATCATCTGCTCGCGCGCGTCCGCCGGGCTCGGCGCGCCGCGGATCAGGCGGATCATGTCGTCGATGTTGGCGACCGCCACGGCGAGGCCGACCAACACGTGCGCGCGGTCGCGCGACTTGGCGAGCAGGTGCTTGGTGCGGCGGCTCACCACCTCCTCGCGGAAGGCGGTGAAGGAGGAGATCATGTCCTTGAGGTTGAGCTGCTCGGGCCGGCCGCCGTTGATCGCCAGCATGTTGGCGCCGAACGAGCTCTGCAGATCGGAGTGGCGCCAGAGCTGGTTCAGCACCACGTCGGCGATGGCATCGCGCTTCAGCTCGATGACGATGCGCATGCCCTCGCGGTTGGTCTCGTCCCAGATGTCGGAGATGCCCTCGATCCTCTTCTCGCGCACCTGCTCGGCGATCTTCTCGATCAGCGTCTTCTTGCACGACCTGATAGGGGATGGCGGTGACGATCAGCGCCTCGCGGTCCTTGCGGATCTCCTCGGTGTGCACCTTGGCGCGCATGATGATGGAGCCGCGGCCCTTGTGATAGGCCGCGGCGATGCCGGCGCGGCCGAGGATCATGGCGCCGGTCGGGAAATCCGGGCCCGGCACGATCTGGTTCAGCTCGTCGATGCCGATCTCGGGGTTGTCGAGGTGGGCGATGCAGGCGTCGATCACCTCGCCCAGGTTGTGGGGCGGGATGTTGGTGGCCATGCCGACGGCGATGCCGCCCGAGCCGTTGACCAGCAGGTTGGGGAACTTGGACGGCAGCACGGACGGCTCCCTGCAGCGTGCCGTCGTAGTTCTCCCGGAACTCGACCGTATCCTTGTCGAGGTCGTCGAGCATGGTGCCGGCGACCTTGGTGAGCCGGCATTCGGTGTAGCGGTCGGCCGCCGGCGGATCGTCGTCGATGGAGCCGAAGTTGCCCTGGCCGTCGACCAGCGTGAGGCGCATGGAGAAGTCCTGCGCCATGCGCACCAGCGCGTCGTAGATCGGCAGGTTGCCGTGCGGGTGATACTTGCCCATCACCTCGCCGACCACGCGCGCGCTCTTGACGTACTTCTTGTTGTGGTCGAGGCCCAGCTCGTGCATGCCGAACAGGATGCGCCGGTGCACGGGCTTCAAGCCGTCGCGCACGTCGGGCAGCGCGCGCGACACGATCACGCTCATGGCGTAATCGAGATAGGAGCGCTTCATCTCGTCGGTGATGGAGATGGGCCGGATGTCGCGTCGGGCCCTTGTCGCCGGGCGCGCCGCCGCCCGCGGGTCTTGTCGTTGTCCGCCACTGGATGTGCCTATGGTTGTATGTCGGTCAGAGAGGGTTCTTCGGCCTCTGGCTCGGAGCCGGGAAAAGCGATGTCAGAACACTCGGTGTGGGATGCCGCAGAGCCGTTGATAGCGCAGGGGTTCGGAGAGGGCAAATCACACGCCTCTCAGCTGGATGGAAACTAGCCCATTTCGACCATTATTTCAACGGTTTGCGACACGTAGGCAAGGCAAGTTGCGGAGCGATATTCAAGTCTCCAAGGCCCTAAAGCAGGTTGACGAACTCGTCCACGCTCAGGCCGGCCTGTTTGATGATGGCGCGCAGGATCGGGCGCGGCAGGTCCCGGCCCTTGTGAACGGGAACTGTGGTCGCGCGGATTGGGTCCTGCTTGTGCACCAAGCGATGATGACGGCCAACGGAGCGCACGACTTCGAAACCTGCCCTCTCAAGTGCGCGAATGACTGCCAGCGCCTTCAACGAAGGAAGGCGTGCAGTCACGCCGCTACCGAAACGGTGACCTCGCGGAGCTGCGGCTTGGCGACGTCGACGGGGATCTCTTCACCACGCTCGCGCCGGCTCTCCAGTACCAGCTCGATGGCTTCCCGGGCCATCGCCAAAGCCTCGTGCTCGGTGTCGCCTCCTGTCACGACTTCGGGCAGCGCGGGAACATGAACGAGAAAGCCGCCCTCTTCCATCGGTTCGAGAACGATCGAATATGTCCGTGTTGCGTTCATTCACGGCTCCTGGCACGGCTCCTGGCACGGCTCCTGGCACGGCTCGCTGGCTTGCGGCTCCTCATCGCGCTCGCCGGCATCCTGGTGTGCCGATCACAACGACTGGCTGTGTGCCACGCGGTCAGCCGCCGAACAGACTACCGGATGCGGCCCGGCACGAACGTGAAGACGCCTGCAAAGACGAGGGCACCTGCAAACAGGCCGAGCATGGCCTTCTTGTGCCCTCCCACGTTGTGGTGGAGTGCGTTAGTAGAGCCCTATGGGCAGCATCGCCAGCGCGAAGATGGCGAACAGGTGGATGGGACTCCAGCTGCCCTACAGGCTGGCGCAGCCTTGGACCTTTCACCGAGCTCATTCGTCTTGAAGGGACCGTGGCGGGCACCCATGGCCGTGCCCGACCCCACGCTAAGCGCAAGTCGTAAGGTGGCCTGGGTCCCGCCCTCGGATCAAGTCCGGGGCAAGCTTGTCCCGCCCGCACGCTGCGCATGCGCGCGGCATCGGGATGACGGAAGAAGCTAGAACGGGATCTCGTCGTCGATCTTCTTGTCGAAGCCGCCCTTCGCGCCCGCCTTGCCGCCACGGCCGGAGCCGTCGCCGTTGCGGGCCGCGGCATAGTCGGCCTGATCGTCCTCATGCATGCCGGCGCTGGCCCCCGCGCCGCTGCCGGCACCGCGCGAGTCGAGCATGGTCAGCGTGCCGTTGAAGTTCTGCAGCACCACTTCGGTGGAATAGCGGTCCTGGCCGTCCTGGCCCTGCCACTTGCGGGTCTGCAGCTGGCCCTCGATGTAGACCTTGGCGCCCTTCTTCAGGTACTGCTCGGCGATCTTGCACAGGTTCTCGTTGAAGATCACGACCGAGTGCCACTCGGTCCGCTCGCGCCGCTCGCCCGAGGCCTTGTCGCGCCATGTCTCGGTGGTGGCGACGCGCAGATTGGCGATCGGGCGGCCGTCCTGAGTGCGCCGGATCTCCGGATCCTTGCCGAGATTGCCGATCAAAATCACTTTGTTGACCGAACCCGCCATCGGGGCCTCCTCTAGTACTGCCGCAGTGCGATGGCCGTTCCGCCTGGGGAGGCCATCCGTGATTCCCAGCCCCGACGTTAGCTGCTGGCCGCCGCCGGCGCGCCGTGCCCGGGTTGCTTGTCCACGCTTTTGCGCGCAAGCCTGGGCGAGGCTTGTGTTCCTATTATGTTCCAAGATAAGCGAAACGCCGGGCCTGTGCAAGGGGCCCTGTTATTCGGCCCGTAGGCGGCTCTCGCGAACTATTGCCCGCGCACCGCTTCTGCGGCGGCGGCAAGCTCGCCCAGCACGCGGGGGGATATCGCAGAGGACGCTGCGCAGTCCCCAGCCTTAAGGCGCTCGTAGAGCAGGGCGACGTCGCCCTTGAACGCGGCCCCGAGGGCCCGCTGCGCAATGCCGCTCGCCACGCCCCCGCTGGCACCGCGCGCGCGGCAGGCGAGGCGCGCCAGCTGCTCGGTGAGTCGGGTGCGGTAGCCTTCTGCCGTTGCCGTCTCGCTCGCCTTGGCGAGGCCGGCCCAAGCCTGCCCCTCGGGCGAGGCGGCCCAGCTGCCGTTGGGCCCGGCATCGTTCATGGGTGCCATCAGGTTGGCGAGGCGGACCTTGAGGGGGCTGGAGTCGAGTGCTGCCACGGCGGATTTGGTGTGCCCCATCTCCTCCTCGCTCGGCGCCTTGATGACCAGGCTGGAGAGATCGGCGAGCGCGGTGCCGTCGGCCGCCGGCGGGATCGTCCGCCAAATCATGGCCCCCGACAGGTCAGCCAGGCCGAGCCTGGCGCCTTGCATGTCGGCACCGAACAGCTTGGCCATTTGCAGGGTTGCGCCTTGGAGATCGGTGTCGCGCAGCACGGTGCCTTCCAGGTTCGCCGACGAGAGATTAGCGCCCCGCACAGTGGCGCTGCTCATGTCGGCCATCTGCAGCTTGGCGCCGGAAAGGTCGGCGCCCTGCAGGTCGGCCTGAACCAGGTTGACGCCGTGCAGGACGGTGCCGCCGGAGACATCCGCGCGCTCCAGGTTGGCGCGCGACAGCTTGGCGCCCGCCATCAGCGCGTAGCGCAACTGCGCACCCTCGAGCCGCGCCTCCTCGAGGAACGCGCCGCGCAGATCGATGCCCGACATCTTCGCGTCCGCGAGGCGCGCCTTGGTGAAGTTCGCCCCGCGCGCGCTGGCGCAGCGGGCAGCCTCGCGGTTTTCGGCGACCACCTGCGGGGCGGGTTCCATACATTGCAGCACGACGTGTTGCAGATCGGCGCCGACAAGGCTCGCGCCATCCAGGTTGGCCCCAGTCAGGTCGGCCTGGTGCAGGTCGGCGCGATCGAGGCGGGCGAAGCGCAAGTCGCGTCCGCGCAAATTGATCGAGAGCGCGCCCGGAGCCACGTCTTTGTCGGCCACCAGATCGGCGTCCGCCAGGTCGAGGTTGCGCGGCAAGACGCCGAACAGTGCGCCGTCGGCGGTGGTGAACATTCTTGCGCGGCTTTCGCGCTCGCCGGGTTCGGGAACGGTGGCGAATAGCAGCGAGAAGGCGGCCGCCGCGGCGAGCAGGACGGCGCCAGCCGCCACGCTGCCCGGGTTGTAAACGCCAGCGTACAGAAGAGCCGAGAAGAAGTTGGTCTCGGGACGCAGCAGGAATACGCCGAACAGCACCACCACCGCGATGTCGGCGAACAATGCCAGGCGATGCGCAAGAGTGATGCCGACGTCATGATAGGGCAGGAAGACGAGCTGGATGTAGAGCAACAGCGCGACCGGCAGCAGCAACAGCGTGATCCAGGACATGCCATTCAAGAACGCGCCGACGATGCGGCTGCGCTCGGGCCCGGCCATGGCCTGCACGAAGAAGAAGTTGTCGAGGGACAGGCGCAGGGGATGCGTGCGCCGGTCGGTCGTTTCCAGCATGCTGAGGGCCGAGGAGAACTCGAGCGTCTTGCGCGTGACGAGCGCGAGCTGGCCCAGCATGCCAAGATGCACGAGCACGACGAGAATTGGCGCCAGCAGGAAAAAGCGGGTGAGGCCGATCTTCACGCCAAGGACCGGCAGGGTGACGTCGCTGGCGAGCAGCAGATCGCGATGTGTCACGCCCGCCACCGCAGCGAACACAAAAGCGAGCAGCGCGAGGTAGATCAGCCAGGCGGTGTTGGCCCTGGCGCTCGCGGCGTTGACGGGGGTGAGCAAGCTGTAGGGATTGACGGGCGTTTCCGCGTCGTCGATGCCTAAGCGGGTTTCGTCGTTCATCGACCAGGGTCCCCCGAGCCTTTGGCGCATCCCGCCATGCGCTTCTTTCGGCCCGCTTACCCCGCACCAGCCACGCGCCCGACCATAGCGGAAAAACTGTGGCAAGGAGGCCGCGCAGGGAGAAAACTAGGCGGAGTCAAAGCCCCGCTGTATGGGTTCGTCTGTTCACCATGAATGCGGTGGAACGCGGGCGAGGGCGGAAAATCTGGCCTCGCCGGGCGCCCTCAGAGGGTCGTGGCGGTCGCCAAAGCTTCAGCTTCCGCATCGTAGTTCCAAATCCAGGCCCGCTCCTCGTGCTGGGCACCGAGCGCCCGGTCGCGCTCCGCGCCGGCTTGGTAGTAGCGCGCCAAGTTGAGCCGCGAGCGCCGCTGCACGCCGGCCGTCCGCTCGCGCCGCTGTTTCTCGTAGATCGTGAGCGCGCGCGGCGCCGACTGCTTGTCGGCACGAGCCAGCACTGCTGCCAGCGCCACGCCGTCCTCGATGGCCTGGTTGGCGCCCTGGCCCGCATGCGGCAGCATCGGGTGGGCGGCATCGCCGAGCAGGGTGAGGCGCCCGCTGGTCCATTTCGCCAGCGGCTCACGATCGTAGAGCCCCCAGCGGAAGGTATTCTTGGCCTCGCGCAGAATGGCCTCCACCTTCGGGTCCCAGCCCGCGAACTCGCGTGCCAGCGCTGCGGGATCGCCGGCTGCCGACCAGGACTTCGCGCGATTGCTCCTCGGTGGTGACGAAGCCCACGTAGTTGACGAGCGTGTTGGCGCGCACGGGAAACACCAGGAAGTGCTTGCCATCACCCAGCCAGTTGCGCATGGCGCCTGGCGGCCAGGAGATGCTCGCCGCCGAGACGATGCCGCGATGGGCAACCTGGCCCGAGAACTCGGGTCGTGAAGGGGCAACCACGAACTGCTGCAGGGTGGAATGGATGCCGTCGGCGGCCACCACGACGTCTGCCTTGGCACGCGCGCCGTTGGCAAAGGTGAGGGCGGCTTCGTCCGCGCTCTGCTCGAAGCCGACGCACTTGTGGCCGGTGTGGACGATGGAACCGGGAAGCTGATCGACGAAGAGGGAAAGCAGATCGGCCCGGTGGAAGCCGTAGAACTCGATCTTCGCCGCCAGCTCGGGCGGCCACATGGAAGCGGCAAAACTGCCGTCGGGGCGGCGGAACTGGGGATCGACCCAGCGGGCGGCGTAGCGGGTGATGCCGTCGCCGAGACCCAGCGTTCTCAACATGCGCACGCCATTGGGTTGGATGGCGACGCCGGCGCCGACCTCGGTCAGCGCCGGGGCTTGTTCGTAGAGCTGCACATCGAGGCCGCGGCGGAGCAGCGCAAGCGTGGCGGCGACACCACCGATGCCACCGCCGACGACGGCGACGCGGAGTGGGTTGGTGCTCATGCTGCAATCCTAGACATTCGCACCTTGGTACTACTCGGTCGATGCCAGACCCGGCGCGCCGGCCGTATTTGTCGCTAGGCAGCAGCCAGCGCCGGTGGCTCAGCGGCGCGCCGGGCCCGCTCGATCCCTTGCAACCGATCGGCCTCCTCGATTTCGGCCTCGGCGATGGCCTTCGCCAGCGCGGCGTTGAGCGCCTTGGCCGTTTCGAGTGTCAGCTCGACTGCTGCGCGCGCTCCCGGCGGAAGGCCGCTGTTGACGAAATCGATGGTGATGACATCGGCCAGGACAGCGTGGCGCGCATGGTCGTAAGCCACCACCGAGTGCGTGAGCGGGAACCAATCATCCTCGCGCTTGGCCATGCCCGCGGCGGGCGCAATCTCGACGATCGATGTGCACATGAATGCCTCCTACTTGGCGAGATGCTTGCCGAAGAACGCGAACACCTTGTTCCAGCCGTCGAGCGCCTGCTCCACCCGATAGATCGGCCGGTGGTAGTAGAAGATGCCGTGGCCGGCACCGTCGTAGCGGTGGAACTCGTGAGCCTTGCCGTGCTTCTTGAGCTCGGCCTCGTGCTGGTCCACCTGCTCGGGGCTCGGCGCGCGATCCTCGTTGCCGAACAAGCCGAGCAGCGGGCAGGAGAGGCCCTTGGTGAGCTCGATCGGCGACACCGGCGTCTTGGCGTTGAGCTCTTCCTTCGCCATCACCACGCGGCCGCCCCACAGCTCGACGCAGGCGTCGACATCTTTCTTTTGGCAGGCGTAGAGGAACGCGTGGCGCCCACCCGAGCAGGAGCCGAACAGGCCGACCTTGCCGTTGAGACCCGGCTGCGCGCGCATCCATTTCACGGCGCCCTCAGTGTCGCCGACCACCTGGGCGTCCGGCACGCCGCCCTCGGCGCGCACCTTGGCGGCGACGTCGTCCGGGTTGCCCTGGCCGGCGCGCTCGTAGAGGTTGGCGCAGATGGCGATGTAGCCGTGGTGGGCGAACTTGCGCGTCTGCTCGATGTACCATTCGCTCCAGCCGGGCAGATGGTGGACGAGCACGACGCCGGGGAAGGGCCCCGATCCCGAGGGCCGCGCGGTATAGGCCGATATCGGCGTGCCCTTGTCGCCGTTGATCCTGATCTCCTCCACGGTCATGCCACGGTATGTCACTGCGCTACTCCCTGGAAAGCTGACACTCTGAAAACCATCGCCGCGCGTCCCGACCGAGCGGGCGATGTTCGAAACTTAGTCCGCCGGCGAGAGCTGCGCTAGCGGTAGCACTGCATCCTTCCGCGCATACCATGTGGCGCGCCACACGAAGCTACCGGAAACCGAGGCCCAGCGTCTGCCGCAGCGCACTCCATCGGACGGGTGGCGTTGCCGGAGGCGGCCATGACGCCGCGAAGCGGATGACCAGTCGTGTCCATGGCCAGCCCAAGCCGGTGGCCTGGCAGAAGTTCAAGCTGTCGACCACCAATCCTCAATCCGATCAAGCCGGGCAGGCCGGGTAGGATTGGCAAGAGGGCGGTCTTGCTCCTTGCGTTTCTTCACGGCCTATGCGCAAAATTCCGGCGCTGGTCTTTTGGGATGGTTTTTTGCTTTTGCTTTCATTTCGCGTCCAAGGGTAGCGCTCACAAACAGCGCGCCAAACCTCTCAAAGGCGGGCATCCGAGACAAACGGACCGGGATAATCCCGTCTGTCGAAATGCGCATTGACCCATTGCTTAGGGAGATTTCTGCAATGACACACAACAAGATCAAGAAACAGTCGGCGGTGAGCGCCTCCGACGCATTCAGGCTGCGCGAGCCAAGCGCGGCGGCACGCGAGACGGAAGGCCAGGTGCACCGCATGCGAAAGGGCGTGCGATGCGACACCGAGACGCGTGGGCACAAGACGCCGCGGGGTCAATCGCGCACAAGGATCGTCGTCGACGCCTCGGAAGGCTTCGTTCCGCTATGGGCCAAGGATATGACGCTGCGCTGGCGTTTCCGCGAGAACTCCATGCACGCCTTCCAAGACCCAGAGGCTGCCAAGGCCGCAACCGAGGAGTTGCTCGGGGAGGCGATCTTGCGCTGGGAGGAGGCAGCGCCCGTGAAGTTCGCCAAGCGCGACGACGCCTGGGACTTCGAAATCGTCATGAGACAAAACGACGATTGCGACGGCAACGGCTGCGTGCTGGCGAGCGCGTTCTTTCCCGACGCCGGCCGTCACAAGTTGCTCCGATGCCTATCGGCTTAGTTCCGGCGCATTCGTGGGTATCATGAGCTCGAACAAGGGATTGAGCCATGGCCCGCACACGAGACGATCTGTGGCGTGATTTTCCGAAGACGGCGACCGAGTTCGAGGAGCGCTTTGCGACCGAGGATGACTGCCGCGCCTACTGGGTCGAGGCGCGCTGGGGCGGCGAGCCCGCCTGCGCGCGCTGCGGCTGCAAGCGCGTGTGGACGATCCGCGACGGCACCACCTTCGAGTGCGCCGAATGCGACCACCAGACGAGCCTGACCTCGGGAACGGTGCTCGAGAAGACGCGCAAGCCGCTCAAGATGTGGTTTCGCGCCGTGTTCGAGATCTCGACGCGGCGCACTGGCATCTCGGCCAAGGACCTGCAGCGCATCATGGGCTTCGGCTCCTACGAGACGGCCTGGACGTGGTTGCACAAGCTCGGCCTCAATGGTGCGCAAGGAGCGCGAGCCACTTCGCCCTTTCGTGCAGGTCGACGAAACCCTCGTCGGGGGAAAAGGCGGACCCAACAAGGAGTTGGTGCTGGTGGCGACGGAGGCGGGAGGGCGCGTGCGCCTCGCCCACGCGGCCAACAACGATGAGGCCACTTTGAAGCGCTTCGCCGACGGGCAGATCGCCCCCGACGCCGAGGTCACGACCGACGGGCTCGCCAGCTACAACGAAAGGAGCCTTGGCGAACGGCCCCACGACCCGAAAGTGCAAACCAAGGTCGAGCGGCGCGAGAAGGACGCGCTGCAGGGCTGCCACTGGACGATCTCGCTTCTGAAGCGCTGGCTCTTGGGCACGCATGCCGGCGCGGTCCGGCGCAAGCACCTGCAGGCTTATCTCGACGAGTTCGCCTTCCGCCACAACCGGCGCAAGACCAACGGGACGGTGCGCATCGCGGCTCGTGTCATCGAAGGGCTCGTTGCGAGCGAGCCCCTTCCAGGGCGCATGCTGGTCGAGGCGACGACGCCATGCCGATGGTTCGGCATCGCTCAGCCGGAGCTAAGCCGATAGGCGCTGCTCCTGTATCCGAAGATGTTCGGCGAAAACAAGGAAGAGCAGATTGAAACGCTCATCCATGAAATCGGCCACGTGTTCGGGCTTCGGCATTTCTTCGCCCAGATCAGCGAAACCCAATGGGCAAGTCAAATATTCGGAAAGCACGAAAAGTTCACCATCATGAACTATGGCGAGAACAGCAAGCTCACCAAGAACGACAAGGTCGACTTGAAGAAGCTGTATCAGATGGCGTGGACGGGCGAGCTAACGCATGTCAATGGAACCCCGATCAAGTTCATGAAACCGTTCCACACCGCCGGCAATCCAGGCGTGCAATAGTCGATATCCCGCCGACTGCCCCGGCGCATCGAGTTCGGACTTGCCGATCACGCCGCCCCAAAGCGCGCTCGCGGCACGCCGCCGTTTCCGCGCGCCTCGAACTTCACAGGCAGGCCCACGATCTCGCGCAGGCGGGTCGATCTGGCGTGACGCTGCCCGAATGGCAGCTGCGATCACGGCGGCGCCCGATGCGAGGCATCGGGCGCGCGCGCAGTTGATCGGGTAAGGGCGGCCGGCGATGGCGGGCTAGTTGTCCGGAAACAGCTCGAACATGCCGTCCAAGCCCTCCTGCACCTTGGCGAGGTATTCCGTCATCTTTGCCTTGGTCTGGGCGTTCTGATGCGCCTTCACCACATCCTCCAGACCGTCGACGGCCTCGGTGAGCTTGTCGATGGCTTGCAGCAGGGCGTCGTTCTCGTTGGCCATGGTAACCTCGCTGTTTGCGACCGCCGGCGACCATACAGGAGGGCTTTGACGCCCGGAAGCTCGCTCGTGCGCCCTCTACTCCGGCGCTTTGAGCTTTGCCTTCTCGATCACGTCGCCCCACAGCGCGCGCTCGCGCTCCAGAAACGCTGCCATCTCCAGGCGCGAATTGCCGATGACCTCGGCCCCGTGCGTCTCGAACTTCTTGCGCACATCCTCGGTCTTGAGCACGCCGACCACGGCCTTGTTGATGGCCTCGACGATCTCCTCGGGCGTGCCCTCCGGCGCCACCAGGCCGAACCATGCAACCGAGACGAAGCCCGGCAATGCCGCCTCCGACATGGTCGGCACGTCGGGCAGCAGCGGCGAGCGCTGCGGAGTGCACAAGGCGAGGATGTTGAGCTTGCCGGCCTGATGCTGCGGTAGCGACGAGGACAGGTTGTCGAACATGAAGAGGATGTGGCCGCCGAGCAGGTCGTTCATGGCGGGAGCCGTGCCGCGGTAGGGCACGTGGTTGAACTTGACGCCGGCCATGGTCTCGAACAGCGCGGTGGTGAGGTGCGAGGTGGCGCCGATGCCCTGCGAGCCGTAGGCGATGCCGCCGGGATCGGCCTTGGCCTTCTCGATCAGCGCCTTGACCGTCGACACGCCGAGCTTGGGATTGACGATCAGCACGTTGGGCGAGCTGCCGAGGATGGTGATCGGCCTGAACCTGGTCGGATCATAGCCGAGCTTCTTGTAGAGCGACTGGTTGATGGCCAGCGTGGTCGGCGGCGAGGCCAGCAGCGTGTAGCCATCGGGAGCGGCGCGCGAGAAGGATTCCGCGCCGACGTTGCCGGCCGCGCCCGCCCTGTTCTCCACTACCACCGCCTGCTTCCAGACGTTGCTCAGGGCGTCGGCGACGATGCGGGGCAGCGCGTCGGCCGTGCCGCCGGCAGGATTGGGGACGATGATCTTGACGGTCTGGGAGGGGTAGCTCTGCGCCGCCGCCGGCTCGCGAGTTGCAAACAGGGCCAATACTGCCGCCACGGCGACGGTGAGCAGGCGGGCGGAAATGCGCTGTCTCAAGGGTTCCCCCCAATCCGATCGCTTTTGGTTCGTGTTGGGCGGCAGCCTAGCTTTCGCAGAAGGCCAGCGCAAATTCCCACCTTGGACCACGCGTATCAGCGGCGGCCTCGTATTGGGGCCGAGCGCGCGGTTCGCACCACAATTCTGGTGCTATAGTCCAATGGGGCTGGTGAGGGATGCTGCGATGGTGCGAGTTGCCATCGCCTTGCTTGCTGGCCCCGGGCGCGCTTGCCGCCAAGCGTGTGGCACTTGTGATTGCAGACTGGGCCTTGTCGAGAATCGCGCCCCGGAAGTGAAGTACGATAGCGTCACCGGTCTTCGGTGCACCAAAAAACAATTGTTCAGGGAGGAATACAGATGGCCACCAAATCTCTCAATGTGAACGGCCGGCAGGTATCAATCACGATCGACGACCCGGCCATGCCGCTGCTCTATGCGCTGCGCGACAACCTTGCGCTCAAGGGACCGCGCTTCGGCTGCGGGCTCGCCCAATGCGGCGCCTGCACCGTGCATGTCGACGGCAATGCCGTGCGCTCCTGCGTCACCCCGCTGTCGTCGATCAGGTCCGGCCAAAGGGTGGTGACGCTGGAAGGGCTCGGCACGCGGCAGAACCCACATCCGGTGCAGCGCGCCTTCATCACCGAGCAGGCTGCGCAGTGCGGCTACTGCATCAACGGCATGATCATGGAATCGGCCGCTTTCCTCGCCAGGAACAGGAGGCCGACCGAAGCGCAAATCAAGCAGGCGCTGGCCAACAACCTCTGCCGCTGCGGTACGCATGCCCGCATTGTGAGAGCGGTCAAGCGCGCGGCCGGTACGGCGTGAGGGAGGCAACCATGAACCAACATCTGAAGCTTTCCCGCCGTGACATGCTCAAGGGCGGCGGCGCGCTCGTCGTCAGCTTCTCGCTCGCTCCGCAGATCGGTGAGGCCGTTGCACAGGCTGCGGCTCCGGCAAAACCGGTGGCGTTGACGGAGGTCGATTCCTTCCTCGCCATCGACGCCAGAGGCAGGTGTACGGTCTACTCCGGCAAGGTCGATCTCGGCACCGGCGTCACCACCGCACTTAGGCAGATGGTTGCCGAGGAGCTGGAACTGCCGCTGGGCAGGGTCGACCTCGTTCAAGGCGACACGGCGCTCACGCCGGACCAGGGCAAGACCTGGGCCAGCGTCACCATCCAGATCGGCGGGATGCAGATCCGCAACGCGGCGGCCCTCGCCAGGAACGCGCTGCTCGAGGAGGCCGAGAAGCGTCTCGGCGTCCCTAGGGCGGAGCTGAGGATCGTCGACGGCGTCATCAGCGGCGGAAGCAAAAACGTGACGTATGCGCAGTTGATCGGCGGCAAATCCTTTGCCCTCAAGGTCGACCACCAGAAGCCACCGCGCCACAAGGACCCGAAGGATTACAAGATCGTCGGCAAGCCGGTGCCACGGGTGGACATTCCCGACAAGGTCATGGGCCGGTTCACCTACATGCAGGATTTCCGCGTCCCCGGCATGCTGCACGGACGCGTCGTGCGCCCGCCGGCAATGCAAGCGAGGCTCGAGAGCGTCGATGAAAGCTCGATCAAGGGCATTGCCGGCATCGTCAAGGTGGTGCGAGAGGGGAATTTCCTCGGCATCGTGGCGCGAACCGAATGGGCGGCGATCAAGGCCGCAGAGACGATCAAGGCCACCTGGTCGAAATGGGAAGGCCTGCCGGACCAGGCCAAGCTCTACGAGCACGTGCGCGCAACCAAGGTCGTCAAGGAAGACGTGACCAGCAATGTCGGCAACACAACCGAAGCGATGGCCAAGGAGGGCGTCAAGAAAGTCGGCGCCACGTACGACTTCACCATCCACCTGCACGGCTCGATCGGGCCGTCGTGCGCGGTCGCCGAGTTCAAGGACGGCAAGCTGACGTCGTGGTCGGCCTCGCAGGCGACCCACGATCTGCGCAAGCAGTTGGCGCAGATGTTCGCGCTACAGGTCGAAAACGTACGCTGCATCTATCTCGAGGGCGCAGGCTGCTACGGCCGCAACGGCCACGAGGATGCTGCGGCCGACGCCGCCCTCCTGGCCAAGGCCGTGGGCCGGCCGGTACGAGTGCAGTGGTCGCGGGCGGACGAGCACGGCTGGGAGCCGAAGGGACCGCCGACACTCGCCGACTTGCGCGCCAGCATCGATGCAGCGGGCAATGTCACCGCGTGGGAGTCGGAGTTCTTCATTCCCCAGGCGGGCGAAGGCCTCAACGTCACGCTGGTCGCCGCCGAGCTGGCGGGGCTGCCGCACGGGCCGACCTCATTTCCCGGGAATATCTTCCAACTCTCGGCGATCACCTACAAATTTCCCAACGTCAAGACGGTGTGTCGCCGACTCGAGACGACGCCGTTCCGGCCTTCCTGGATCCGTACGCCGGGGCGCATGCAGAACACCTACGCCAACGAGTGCTTCGTCGACGAGCTTGCGGCAACGCTCGGCGTCGATCCTATCGAGTTCCGCATCAAGCACATCGACCCCGCCGACACGCGCGGCATCGAGGTGCTCAACCGGCTGGCTACGCTCGCCAAGTGGGACAAGCGGCCCTCCCCGCAACGAGGGACCCCGGCCGGCGACGTGGTTCGGGGCCGGGGCGTGAGCTACACCAAGTACGAGCTGGTCCGCACCTATGTGGGCGTGGTCGCGGAGGTCGAGGTCGACCGCAAGACGGGTGTGATCCGTGTGCCGCGATTCTTCATGGTGCACGACTGCGGGCAGATCATCAATCCGGATGGGTTGAAGAACCAGCTCGAGGGCAGCGTCATCCAGACCGTGAGCCGCACCCTGATCGAGGAGCTGAAGTTCAATCGCTCGACGGTGACGAGCCGCGACTGGGCCACCTATCCGATCCTCACTTTCCCGGACATCCCCGAGATCGTGATCGAGCTGATCGATCGGCCGGCCACGCCGCCATGGGGCGCCGGCGAGCCGGCGGCGGCCGTGGTGCCCTCGGCGATCTCGAACGCGGTGTTCGACGCCACCGGCGTGCGTTTGCGCTCCGTGCCATTCACGCCAGCCAAAGTGCAAGCCGCCTCTCGCGCGTCTTGACCGGACCGAATGACACGAGGGCGCCGTTGTGCCGGCGCCCTCGTTTCGTGTGTCTTCGAATATGCCTTGGCCGGCGCGGGCTCGAAATCCGCCAGTACCTGCGGCAGCCGCCTCACGTCATGGCGGCGGGCAATAGGCGCCGGTGTCGGCCCAGGCCTTCAGCAGCGCCACGAAGGCTTCGTTGCTGCCGGGTGCCGGCGTGCGGCCGGGCCCCGGGTTCCAGGCCCATTTGACGAGGCTGTCGGTTGCCACGTGCTTGAGGATGCCAGCGAGGTCGCGGTTGCCGTTGCGCCGCCGGTCCTTGAGCTGGTTGCAGATGTAGCCGAGCGACTTGCCCTCCCACGCCATGGCGGCGGGCGCCAGCTGCCAGTGCGGAGTCGCCCGGCACGCGGGCGGCATCGAAGTTGGCGGCGCCGTGGCAGGTGGTGCAGCCAAGCCCGGACGCGCCGCGGCCGTCGCTGCCCCGCACCACCAGCGGCTCGTGCGGGCGCATGGCGTCGCCCTGGAACGGGCGCTCGCCCGCGGGATGGCAATTGACGCAGCGCGGGTGCTGCAGGACCTTGCCGGCCTCCTCGAAGTAGGCGATCGAGCGCGACTGCGTGTCGCCGATGCCGGCAAAGGCCGTCACAGGGCGCAACTCGGCCGCCAGAGCGGGGGCGGGCGGCGCGCCGGTCTGGCTCAACGTCTCCACCGCCGCACCCGTCAGCACGATGATAGCCCCGGCAACGGCGCCCAAGATGCGCGGGGCGATCATGCCGCCAGGCCCCGCAGCATCGGCAGGCGGCGCGGGCGGCGGCAGGCCGAGGCGCGCCAGAGCGTTGGCAACCGCGGGCGCGATCGGCGGCACGCCGGGCTCGCCGACCCCGGTCGGCTTCTCGCTCGACCGCATGATCGTCACCTCCACATACGGCATCTCGTGCATGCGCAGCGAGCGGTAGTCGTCGAAGTTGCCCTGCACGGGGCGCCCTCCTCCAGCGTCACCTCGGCTGAACAGGGCATGCCCGAGGCCGAAGCCGATGCCGCCCTCCATCTGGGCGCGGATGACGTCGGGGTTGACGGCGATGCCGCAATCGACCGCACACCACACCCGGTGCACGCGTGGCCCCTCGCGCCCGCCGGCCGACACCTCGGCGATCTGGGCGACGATGCTGCCGAAGCTCTCCACCACGGCAACGCCGCGCGCACGGTCATCGACGGGCCCCGGGCCGTTCCAGCGCGCGAGCCTGGCCGCTGCGTTCAGCACGCGCGGCGTGGCGGGGCGACTTCTCGAGCAGCGCCATACGGCCGACGACGGGGTCCTGTCCGGCCGCCTGCAGCAGCTCGTCGATGAAACATTCCACGGCATAGGCCGTATGCGTGTGACCGACCGAGCGCCACCACAACGTCGGCACGCCGACGTCGGCCATGTGCAGATCGCAGCGGAAATCGGGAATATCGTAGGGCAGCTCGCGCGCGCCCTCGACCATCACGGGATCGATGCCGTCCTTGATCATCGCCTGCGAACGGCGAGCCCTTGAGGAAGGACTGCCCCACGATGGTGTTGGCCCAGGCCAGCGATCTTGCCCTCGCGCACGGCGCCGCGCATGCGATGCACGAACAGCGGCCGGTAGTAACCGCCGCGGATGTCATCCTCGCGCGTCCACACCAGCTTGACCGGGCCGGCCGGGCCCGATCGCCTTGGCGGCGTGCGCCAGCTCGACGGCGAGGTGCATGTCGGCTGCGCGCGGCGGCCGAAGCTGCCGCCTGCCAGCATGGTCTCGACCTCGACCTGCTCGAGCTTCAACCCGAGCACGCCGGCAATCGCCTGGTGGTCGCCCGTCTGCAACTGGCTGCCCAATCGCGCCACCGCGCGCTTCCCGTCCCAGCGCAGGAAGCCGTCGAGCGGCTCCATCGGCGCATGCGCGAGATAGGGAAACACGTACTCGGCCTCGATCACGCCTTCCTCGCGCGCCAGCACCGCTGCCGCATCGCCATGCTGGCCGGCGACCGTGCCCGGCTTGCGCGCCAGCGCCAGATACTCCTCGACGAGCTCGCTCGCTGCTGCGCTTCTCGGCGTCGGCCTCGTCCCAGGTGACGCGTAGCTTCTCGCGTCCCTTGAGCGCGGGCCACATGCCCTCGGCATAGACCGCGACGCCGGACGGGACCTGCTTGACGTCGACCACGCCCGCGCACCGCCCGCGCGTCGCCGGCCTCGAACGCCACGAGCTTGGCCGCCGAACCGCGGCGGCCGCGCCACCACCACCGTCAGCATGCCGGGCTCGCGGATGTCGATGGTGAACTGGGCGGTGCCGTTGGCCTTGGCGGGCGCTGTCGAGCCGCGTGACCACACCGTCGCGACCGATCAGCCGGAACCTTGGCGGCTCCTTGAGCGGAGCGTTCGTCCGGCACCGGCAGCTTTGCTGCCGCCTCGGCGAACTGGCCGAACCGCCCGTTGCGCCCCGACCTCGCATGGCGCAGCACGCCGCGCTCCACCGTGATCTCGCTCGCCGGCACGCCCCACGCTTCGCGCCGCGGCCTGCGACCAGCATGGCGCGCGCCGTCGCGCCGGCCCTGCGCATCTGCTCGTAGGAGTTGGCCATCGCGGTCGAGCCGCCGGTGCCCTGCATGCCGAACGCCAGGTTCTTGTAGAGGTCCGGATTGGACGGGGCGTGCTCGGCCCGCATCCTGGCCCAGTCCGCATCGAGCTCCTCGGCGACGAGAGTGGCAAGGCCGGTCATAGGGCCCTGGCCGAACTCGATATGCTTGATGAGCACGGTCACCGTGTCGTCGGTGCCGATGCGCACGAAGGCGTTGGGCGCGAAGCGTCCGCGCTGCTCCATCGGGCGTGAACACCTGCGCGGCGCCTGACTGTGCACTCGCCCTGCCAGGCGGCAGATAGAAGCCGAGCACCAGACCCGGACATGCCGGTGAGCGGCCGCACGGCGCGTGATGTGCTTCTCGTGCTCGGCCATCGCATCAGCTCCCCAACGTGCGCGCTGCATCTTTGATGGCGGCGCGGATGCGGACGTAGGTGGCGCAGCGGCAGATGTTGCCGTTCATGGCGAGATCGATGTCGCGGTCGCTCGGCCGGCGCACCTCGCCAAGCAGCGCAATCGCGCTCATCACCTGCCCGGACTGGCAATAGCCGCACTGCGGCACGTCGCGGGCGGTCCAGGCGCGCTGAACGGCCTCGGCAGCGGGGCCGCTGACGCCCTCGATGGTGGTGACCTCGCCCTCGCCGACGGCACCCACCGGCATGGCGCACGAGCGCAACGGCTTGCCGTTGAGAAACACCGTGCAGGCCCCGCACTGGGCGATGCCGCAGCCGAACTTGGTTCCGGTCAGCCCGAGCGTGTCGCGCAGCACCCAGAGCAGCGGCGTGTCCTCATCGACATCGACGCTGTGCTGGGTACCGTTGACCTTGATGGTGAAAGCCATAGTTGCCTCGCCGGCGTTGAAATTCGGTCTGCACCGGCACCCTAGTTGCAGCCAGTAGACCGCAGCAATTCACATAATAGCGCGCATATGTGACGGAACCCGCACATGCCCCGGCGGGCAAAGCAGCCCGTGCACCTGGACCACATCCATCAGAGGTGCCGCTTTACATGCTCTTGGGCCCGCGGGCGATGGCGGCGATGCCGGTGCGGGAGACCTCGACCAGGCCCAGCTCCCTCATGATGGAGATGAACTGC
The DNA here is from genome assembly GCA_963724565.1 of uncultured Alphaproteobacteria bacterium. Taxonomy (GTDB): domain Bacteria; phylum Pseudomonadota; class Alphaproteobacteria; order Rhizobiales; family Hyphomicrobiaceae; genus AWTP1-13. The sequence continues at coordinate 164,993 of CAVRVK010000010.1, read as the reverse complement.
TCGATCTTGGACGTGCGGCCAGTCAACTCGAACACGAAATGCTCGGTGGAGGCATCGATCACGTTGGCGCGGAAGATCTCGGCCATGCGCAGCGCCTCGATGCGCTTCTCGCCCTTGCCCGCCACCTTGACCAGCGCCAGCTCGCGCTCCAGCGGCTCGCCCAGCACGGTGAGGTCGATGACGCGGTGCACGTTCACCAGCCGCTCGAGCTGGCTCTTGATCTGCGTCGAGCACCTGCGGCGTGCCGGTGGTGACGATGGTGAAGCGCGAGAGGTGCTTCTCGTGCTCCGTCTCCGACACGGTCAGGCTCTCGATGTTGTAGCCGCGCCCGGAGAACAGGCCGGCGATGCGCGCCAGCACACCGGGCTCGTTGTCCACCACCACCGAGATGGTATGGGTGACGGGCTCTTCCTTGCGCTCCTCGAGGAAGTAGGCGGAGCCGGGCTGGGTGTTGGGCATGGGGTCAACCTTGAGGTTGGACGGATGAAGTGATATCACTCGTGCCAATTGATATCACTGGCGGTGATCGCATGGCACAATTGGTCGTCCGCAGGCTCGACGACGAGGTCAAGGAGCGGCTGAGGGCGCGCGCCCGGAAACACGGCCGCAGCCTGGAGGCCGAGGCGCGCACAATTCTCGAGGACGCCGCTGGCGGCGCACTCAAACAGGGTGAGCGGCGAAGCAAGGAAAAGGGCTTCGGCACGTTGATGCACGAGCGGTTCAAGCGGATCGGGCTCACTGAAGAGGAGTACGCACAGTCCCAGAAGGGCATAGATGAACTCAATGGAGATTGGAGCACGCAAACCTCGAAGCTCGACAAGGACCGAACAAGGGCAGCGCCGGTACCAGGTTTCGGGACACGTGCTTCTGCGCGCTTCAGGGGAATTGGCCTGACCAGACGAGAGCTCGAGACATTCAACCGGGCATTCGACAAGAGGCGCAAAGAGCGGCCTCGCCTTGCGAAGTTCGACCGGTGATCATTGTAGACACCAACGTCGTTTCCGAACTGATGGCCGATGCGCCCAGCATGCAAGTGATCGGGTGGCTGGATCAGAGCGATGCGGAGCAACTGTGGACGACTGCCTTCACCGTCTTCGAGATCAGGGGCGGCATCGACGCAAAGCCGAAAGGCCGGCGCAAAAGAGCCCTGCTCGCCGCATTCGACCAACTGTTGATCCACGATTTCCAGAACCGAGTGCTTCCGTTCGACTTGGCGGCTGCGTTGCATGCTGCGCAGATCGAGGCGGATCGCCGGCACCGCGGGCGTCCTGCCGGCTTTGGGGATACCCAGATCGCTGGAATTGCCGCCAGCCGCGGTGCCGCCATTGCCACGCGCAACGTGCGCCATTTCAGCGATCTTTCGGTTGAGGTGATCAATCCCTGGGAAGCCGTTGCTCACCCCGAACTCCTAAGGAGCTATGCGCCCCACCTCACCAGCAACGCGTTGTCTCTACACCAGCACCTTGCCTTCCTTGCCGATCGCCTTGTCGATCTCCTCGTCCGACACCTCCTCGCCGAGCAGCATCTCGTGGTGCGCCTTGCCGGAGGGGATCATGGGGAAGCAGTTGGCGAGCGCGGCGACGCGGCAGTCGAACAGCACCGGCCGGTCGGCGGGCGCGTTCAGCATGGCCATGATGGCGTCGTCGAGATCATCAGGCTTGTCGCACCTGATGCCGACGCCGCCGTAGGCCTCGGCCAGCTTGACGAAGTCGGGCATGGCGGCGGTGTAGCTCTCCGAGATGCGGTTGCCGTGCAGCAGCTGCTGCCACTGGCGCACCATGCCCATGTACTGGTTGTTGAGGATGAACACCTTCACCGGCAGGCGGAACTGCACGGCCGTCGACATCTCCTGGATGTTCATCAGGATCGAGGCGTCGCCGGCGATGTCGATGACGAGCGACTTGGGATGCGCCATCTGCACGCCGATGGCCGCCGGCAGGCCGTAGCCCATGGTGCCGAGGCCGCCCGAGGTCATCCAGCGGTTGGGCTCCTCGAAGCCGAAGAACTGGGCGGCCCACATCTGGTGCTGGCCGACCTCGGTGGTGATGTAGACGTCGCGGTCCTTGGTCAGCTCGTAGAGCCGCTGGATGGCGTACTGCGGCATGATGAAGTCGGTCGCGCTCTTGTAGGCGAGGCACTGCTTGGCCCGCCACTTGTCGATCTGCGACCACCAGGTCTTGAGCGCGGTCTTGTCGACGGTGGCAGCCTTCATCCGCCAGGTGCGGATCAGCTCCTCCAGCACGTAGGCGACATCGCCGATGATGGGCACGTCGACGCGCACGTTCTTGTTGATGGAGGAGGGATCGATGTCGATGTGGACCTTCTTCGATCGCGGCGAGAACTGGTCGATGCGCCCGGTGATGCGGTCGTCGAAGCGCGCGCCGATGCACACCATGACGTCGCAGTCGTGCATGGCGAGGTTGGCCTCGTAGGTGCCGTGCATGCCGAGCATGCCGAGCCACTCCTTGCCCGAGGCCGGGAAGGCGCCGAGGCCCATCAGGGTGGAGGTGATGGGGAAACCGGTGAGGCGGACCAGCTCGCGCAGCAGCTGGCTCGCCTTCGGCCCGGAATTGATCACGCCGCCGCCGGTGTAGAGCACGGGCTTCCTGGCGCGGCTCATGAGGTCGACGGCCTCGGCGATGGCCGCCGGGATCGCCCTTGACGCGCGGCTGGTAGGTCTTGTGCTTGACGTCCTTGGGGCCGGTGTAGGTGCCGGTGGCGAACTGCACGTCCTTGGGGATGTCGACCACGACGGGGCCGGGCCGGCCGGTGCGGGCGACGTAGAAGGCCTCGTGCAGCACGCGCGGCGAGATCGTCGACGTTCTTCACCAGCCAGTTGTGCTTGGTGCAGGGCCGCGTGATGCCGACCGTGTCGCATTCCTGGAAGGCGTCGTTGCCGATCAGGTGCGTCGGGACCTGGCCGGTGATGCAGACGACCGGAATGGAATCCATCAGCGCATCGGTGAGGCCGGTGACGGCGTTGGTGGCGCCGGGACCCGAGGTGACCAGCACCACGCCGACCTTGCCGGTGGAGCGGGCATAGCCCTCCGCAGCATGCACCGCCCCGCCCTCCTGGCGCACCAGCACGTGCTGGACTTTGTCCTGCTGGAACAGCTCGTCGTAGATCGGCAGCACGGCGCCGCCGGGATAGCCGAAGATATGCTCGACGCCTTGGTCGGCAAGCGCGCGGATGACCATCTCCGCGCCGGTCATTTTCTGGGCCATGGCAGAAACTCCGCTGCTGGGCCGCGCTGGCTTGGCGCAACTGCAGCCAGCTGTTGTGGGCTGGCGCTAGGCTATATCGGCGCCAGGATGGCGGGTCAACCGCTAAAGATCAATAAACGACAAGTCTGCGCAGCCTAGACATTTCCATTTGTTGCGCTGTTACCACTTGCCACGCAATCATATTTCGTCTGAGCCAGGTGAGCTGCCGCTTGGCGTACTTGCGGGTGTCGGCCTTCGCAACCGCGACGGCCTCCTCCAGACCTCATTGCCCCGGTCAGATGCGCAGCCAACGGAGCCACTCCCAGCGCTCGCATGATCGGCAGCTCCGGGGAGAGACCCGAGTCGCCAGTAGCCGGGCAACCTCCTCCAGCGCCCCCGCAGCGATCATGGCGTCGAAGCGCGCCTCGATCCGCCCCACCATGGTCGTGCGCTCCGGCAGCACAAGGAGCCGCATCGCATCCGCCTCCTCGAGCACCGGCGCGCCGGGCTCGCGCTGCCATTCGGCGAGCGACCGTCCCGTGGACTCCAGCACCTCCAGGGCACGTACGATGCGCTGGGGATCGGTGGGCATGAGCCGCGCCGCGGTCGCCGGGTCGCGCGCCAGCAGCAGGGCGTGCAGCTCGGACGCGGGCCGCCTGACAGCCTCGCCGCGCCAATAGGCGCGCGTCTCGGGATCGACGGGCGGCACCGGCGACAACCCCTGCAGCAGGGCACGGAAGTAGAGGCCGGTGCCGCCCACGACGATAGGCACGCGGCCGGCAGCACACGCCGCCGCGATCGCTGCTGCTGCATCGGCAGCATAGCGCCCGGCGGAGTAGGCCTCGCGCCCCGGCACGAAACCGTAGAGCGCATGCGGCGCACGCGCCTCCTCCTCGGGCGTAGGCCTGCGCCGTGAGCACGCGCAATTCCCGGTACACCTGCATGCTGTCGGCGTTGATGATGGTCCCGCCGAGCCGCTCCGCAAGCGCCAGCGCCAGCCCCGACTTGCCGCTGGCAGTCGGCCCGGCGATCAGGATGGGGCGGTGGGGAGACATCCAGCGAGACTAGCGCATTTTGCGCCTGGGCTCGTCGCTTCGCGAGCGGGCTCCCGCCCGCACCCGGCTGACGGGACACCCGCCAGACCACCCGCTTCTTGAAACTCAAAATGGAGGGGGTTTGGGGGAAACTTCCCCCAACGGGGCGCGGGGCTGGCCCCGCTCGCGAAGCGAACAGCTATCAGCGCTGCCCAACTACGTCGCCGGCGCCGGATGAAACCGCCGCACGGCCAGATAGCCGAGCAAGATGAAAAGCCCGAGCACGATGAGCTGCGCCACCGCGAACGGCGGCTCGGACTGGGTCGGCGCCAGCGCATGAAGGAAGCCGAATTTCTGAAACGCCTGCACCACGCCGACGAACACATTGAAATAGAGCGCGATGACAGCTGTCACCACGTACACCCACCGCCACGCGCCCTCGAGCCGGAAGGCGTAGAGCGCGGCTAGCGCGATTGCCAGCACCACCAGCGAGATGGCGCCGACGATGTGCGAAGGCAGCAGGCCGTTGAAGGGGAACATGAAGCCGGTGACGCTGGTCAGCACGGTGGTGAGGAGAAAGATCGCAGTCAGGCCCTGCATGCGCTGAGACCCCAGCATGCCCCACAGCACGATCAGCCCGCTGGCGATGCCGATCAGGCTGATCACCACGTGCACGGTGGTGAAGGTCGATAACGACATCCCCAGGATCATGACGCGGCTCCTTGGCTACGGCCCGTGCCCAAGCTTAACCCTTTGCCTGCCACCATCAACACACCGTTCTGACACCGATCCCGGCTCCGGCCCGGCCGCGCTGACGACAGCACTGGTGCTTGGCCGCCGCCAGTGCAGTTCCTAAGTATGGTGCGCGCAAGAGGAGGATTGTTGCATGCACCCATTCCTGTCTGCCGCGCTCGGCGGCGCCTTGATCGGGCTTTCTGCGGTGCTCCTGATGCTCCTCAGTGGGCGCATCGCCGGCATCAGCGGCATTGTCGGCGGCCTGTTGCCGCCGAAGCCCGCCCAGGATTGGCCGTTGCGGCTTGCCTTCATCGCGGGCCTGCTGCTGGCGCCTCTCGGGCTCGGGGCGCTCGCCGGCTTCGACGGCATTGGAGCACCGACGGGCGGCTACGCCCTGTTGGGTGCGTCAGGCCTCCTGGTCGGCGCCGGAACGGCACTGGGCAGCGGATGCACGTCGGGCCATGGCATCTGCGGTCTTGCCCGGCTATCGCCACGTTCGGCCGCGGCGACCGGCGTATTCATGGCTGTTGCTGTCGCCACCGTTTTCGTCACGCGGCATGTGATGTGAGGGGACGATGCGCGATATTTTGATCGGCCTTGTCGCCGGCTTGATCTTCGGCCTGGGCCTTTGCCTGTCTGGCCTGGCAAATCCGTCCATCGTTCTGGGCTTTCTCGATCTTGCGGGCGCCTGGAACCCAACCCTGCTGTTCACCATGGGCGCGGGCCTTGCCGTGACCATGATCGGCTATCGCCTGGTCTTCGGGCGAGGCCTTCCGCTCTGGTCGTCGCATTTCGCTATTCCAGCAGCGACCGCCATCGACGCCCCGCTGCTTTCCGGCGCGGCGATCTTTGGCATCGGCTGGGGACTGGCGGGCTATTGCCCGGGGCCGGCGGTGGTGTCACTGGCGAGCGGCAGGCCGGAGGTGTTTGTCTTCGCTGCCGCGGCCATCTTCGGCATGATCGCGGTGCGATGGACACGCGTGCGGCCGGCACTGCAACGGACCGCAGAGCAAAGCTGAGAACCTACGTTCGCCGGCTAACCCAGCCCCAGCAGCTTCACGGCGTTGTCCTTCAGGATCAGCGGCCGCACCTCGGGTTTGATGTCGATCTTGGCGAAGTCGGCGAGCCAGCGGTCGGGCGTCAGCACCGGGAAGTCGGAGCCGAACAGCATCTTCCGCCGCAGCAGCGAATTGGCGTATTGCACCAGGTTCGCCGGGAAGTACTTGGGCGACCAACCCGACAGGTCGATGTGGACTTGCGGCTTGTGCGTAGCGACCGACAACGCCTCGTCCTGCCAGGGGAAAGACGGGTGCGCCAGGATGATCGGCATGTCGGGGAAATCCACCGCCACGTCGTCGATGTACATGGGGTTGGAATACTTGAGGCGCACGCCGCCGCCGCCCTTCATGCCGGCGCCGAAGCCGGTCTGGCCGGTGTGGAACAGCGCCGGCAGCTTGTAGCCCTCGATCACCTCGTAGAGGCCATAGGCCTTCTTGCGGTCGTTGGGATAGAAGCCCTGCGAGGAGGGGTGGAACTTGAAGCCGCGCACCCCGTACTCCTCGACCAGCCGCCGCGCCTCGCGCTGGCCCATTTTGCCCCTGGCGGGATCGATGCTGGCGAACGGGATCAGCACGTCGGCGTGCTCGGCGGCCACCTCGGCCACTTCCTCGTTGGCGATGCGCCACACGCCGATCTCGGCCTCGCTGTCGACCGTGAAGATCACCGCCGCCATCTTGCGGTCGCGGTAATATTGCGCCACCTGCGGGATGGTGGGCCGCCCGGCTTCCTTGAAATACTTGGCCATGGCCTCGTCGAAGATCATCGAGCAGGGATCGCGCGGGGACCGGCTCGACACCTCGGCATGCGTGTGCACGTCGATGGCGACGAGCTCGGCCACATTGATCTTGGGGACGTACTTGGTCATCGAGAGCCTCTTGCCTGCCGATGCGCGCTAACGGGGATCGCGATCCGAACCCGAGTGACGCACAGAAACAGCGAGACGACAAGATAGTGGGCAGCAGCCCATCGTATCCCGGCTGGCGCGAGAGCGCCAAACCCGACTAAGCTTGGCCAAAAGCTGTACGAGGGAGCGACCCCATGAAGACCGCCGACGCAATTTCCGAGATCCTGAAGCGCGAGGGCGTGGAGTGGGTGATCGGCTATCCGGTGAACCACATTCTGGAGCGTGCGGCCGTCGCCGACATCCGCCCCATCATCGTGCGCCAGGAGCGCACCGGCCTGCACATGGCCGAGGCCATCTCGCGCGTCACGAGCGGCAAGAAGCTCGGCGTATTTGCCATGCAGCACGGACCCGGCACCGAGAATGCTTACGGCGGCGTGGCGCAGGCCCACAGCGAATCCGTTCCCATCCTGGTGATGCCCATGGGCTATGCGCGGCGCGCGGCCTGGAGCGGGCGGCGCTATTTTGCGAGCGTCAGCATGGCCAACGTCACCAAGTCGGCGGAGCCCGTGACCTCGGCCAAGGAAATTCCCACCATTTTCCGCCGCGCCTTCACCCAGCTGCGCTCCGGCCGCGGCGGGCCTGTGCTGGTGGAGGTGCCGGCCGACGTATTCGCCGAAGACATCGACGCAATCGACTATGCCCCGATCCCAGCGCTGCGCTCGGGCCCCGACCCGGAGGCCGTACGCGCGGCTGCGGCCATGCTGATCAAGGCCAAGCGCCCCGTGGCCTATGTCGGCCAGGGCGTGCATTGGGCTCAAGCGTGGTCCGAGGTTGCCGAGCTGGCGGAGCTGCTGGCAATGCCGGTCTGCACCAGCCTGCAGGGCAAGAGCGCGTTCCCCGAGACGCACCCGCTGGCGCTGGGCTCCGGCGGGCTTGCCACCACCGGCCCCGTCGACCACTTCCTGAAGCAGGCCGACGTCATCTTCGGCATCGGCTGCAGCTTCACCGACACCAGCTTCGGCGTGAAGATGCCTGCCGGCAAGACCATCATCCACGCCACGCTCGATGCCGCCGACGTCAATCGCGACGTCGCCTCGGCGCTGGCCGTGCTGGGCGATGCCAAGCTGGTGGTGGCAGCGATCATCGAGGAGGTGCGCCGCCAGGGCGTGAAAAAGCCGAGAGACCCGCAGCGGGTCGCAGCCGAGATAAAGGAGCTGTACGACGCTTGGCTCGACAAATGGCTGCCGAAGTTGACCAACGACCAAGCCCCGCTGTCGCCTTACCGCGTCCTGTGGGACCTGCAGAAGACCGTCGACATCGCCAACACCATCATCACGCACGACGCCGGCAGCCCGCGCGATCAGCTGTCCCCTTTCTGGCGCCCCACAAGCCCGCTGACCTACATCGGTTGGGGCAAGACCACGCAGCTGGGCTCCGGCCTCGGCTATGCCATGGGTGCCAAGCTCGCCAAGCCCGACAAGCTCTGCATCAACGTGTGGGGCGACGCGGCGATCGGCTTCACCGGCATGGACCTGGAGACCGCGGTGCGGGAGAAAATTCCCATCCTGTCGATCCTGCTCAACAACTTCTCCATGGCCATCGAGCTCAAGGTGATGCCGGTGTCGACCGAGAAATATCGCTCGACCGACATCTCGGGCGACTATGCCGCCTTCGCCCGCGCGCTGGGCGCCTACGGCGAGCGCATCGAGAAGCCTTCCGATATCGTGCCGGCCATCAAGCGCGGCATCGCCGCCACCGAGAACGGGCAACCGGCGTTGCTCGAGTTCATCACCAGCAAGGAAGTCGAAGTCTCGAGGTTCTGATTCCGGCCTCGTGCCCGGCGGCGACGAGCCGAACAGGAGGAAGCATGTCCAATGCAGCGGTGAGCCAACGTTCCGCGGCGGCCCGGTTCAGGGCGGTCCGGCTTGGGCCCTCCGATGTGGTGGTGGAACAGCGCGCGGGCGGCATCCTGCATCTGCGCTCGCCGCATGCGCTGGGGCCCTACCCGACCAAGCTCACCGAGCGCCTCGAATACTGGGCTGCGCGCGCGCCCGACCGGGTGCTGTTCGCGCAGCGCGACGACAAGGGCGGCTGGCGCCGCGTCACCTATGCCGAGGCGCTCGACAAAGCGCGGCGCATCGGCACTGCGCTGCTCGCGCGCAATCTGTCGCCCGAGCGGCCTATCGCCATTCTGTCAGGCAACGACATCGAGCATGCCTTGCTGGGGCTGGCTGCGTTGTATGTCGGCGTGCCCTACGTGCCGATCTCGCCCGCCTATTCGCTCATCTCGCAGGACTACGGCAAGCTGCGCCACGTGTTCGAGCTGCTTACCCCGGGCCTGGTGTTCGCAGCGGACGGCCGCGCCTTCGAGCGCGCCATCGAGGCGGTGGCCCGCCCGGAGATCGAGGTGATCGTCACCCGCAACCCCCTATCGAAGCGCAAGTCGACCGCATTCTCCGACCTGCTCGCAATCACCCCAACCGGCGCGGTCGATGCGGCGCACGCCAAGGTCGGCCCCGACACGGTCGCCAAGGTGCTGTTCACCTCGGGCTCCACCGGCATGCCCAAGGGCGTCATCAACACCCAGCGCATGTGGTGCTCCAACCAGGAGATGATCGCCAACCAGCTCGCCTTCTTCCGCGACGAGCCGCCCGTGATCCTCGACTGGTCGCCCTGGCATCACACGGCGAGCGGCAACCACAACGTCGGCTTCATCATCTACAACGGCGGCACCTACTACATCGACGAGGGCAAGCCGGCGCCGGGGCTGATCGAGACGACGGTGAAGAACCTGCGCGAGGTCGCCACCACCTGGTACTTCACGGTGCCCAAGGGCTACGAGGCGCTGCTGCCCTATTTCCGCGCCGATGCCGAGCTGCGCCGCACGTTCTTTAGTCGTCTGAAGGTGCTGTGGTTTGCCGGTGCCGCCTTGGCGCAGCCGGTGTTCGACGAGATGCAGGCGCTGGCCGAAGCCAGCTCTGGCGAGCGCATCATGTTCCTGACCGGCCTCGGCTCGACCGAGACCGCGCCGATGGCGATTGCCCGCATGTGGCAGAGCGCGGACTCCACCAACATGGGGGTGCCGGTTCCCGGCGTGGAGCTGAAGCTCGTTCCCAGCGACGGCAAGCTCGAGGCGCGCGTGAAGGGGCCCAACATCATGCCGGGCTACTGGCGCCAGCCGGAGCTGACCGCCAAGGTGTTCGACGAGGAGGGCTACTACTGCCTGGGCGACGCCATGCGCTTCGAGGACCCGGCCGATCCGAAGAAGGGCCTGCTGTTCGACGGGCGCATCGCCGAGGACTTCAAGCTGGCGACAGGCACGTGGGTCAGCGTGGGCCCGCTGAGGGCCCGGTTCCTCGCACACTTCGCCCCTTACGCCAAGGACGTGGTGATCGCCGGCGCCGACCAGAACGACATCCGCGTCCTCGTCTTCCCGGACCTGGAGGCTTGCCGCACGCTGGCGCCCGACCAGCTGGCCAAGGCGAGCGCCGCCGATGTCGTCGGCCACCCCGCGGTGCGTGCCCGCTTCAAGCAGCTGCTCGACAGTCTGGCCAAAACGAGCACCGGCAGCTCCAACCGCGTCGCCGCCATCGTTCTCATCGCCGATCTGCCCTCGCTCGATGCCGGCGAGATCACCGACAAGGGCTCGATCAACCAGCGCGCCGTGCTTCGCTGTCGTGCGGCAGTGGTAAGTGATCTGTACACGGCACAACCGCCGCCGCACGTCATTGCCCTGGCGCATCAATAGCCGCTCGCACCCGTGACCGCTGAGGCCATACCGCCAACTCACTCAGGTCTTCCCATGCGATTTGGATTGTTCGGCGGCGCCGCGGCGCCGCGGTTGCCCGACGTCGCGGCGAGCGCCGAAGGCTTCTTCGATTTCGTCGAGACCAACGTCGAGGCCGAAGCGCTCGGTTTCCATTCGAGCTTCGTGACCGAGCATCACTTTACCGGTATCGGCCAGATCTCCGCGACGCTCACCCTGCTGACCTTTATTGCGGCTCGGACGACGCGCCTTCGCCTCGGCACAGCGATTCTCGTGCTGCCATGGCATAATCCAGTGCTGCTCGCGGAGCAGGTTGCGACCTTGGATCTTCTCTCGCGCGGCAGGCTCGATCTCGAAGTCGGCAAAGGTTACCGCCACAACGAGTTCGCAGGCTTCGCGATGCCGCCCGATGAGGCCGATCCGCGCTTCCAGGAAGTGCTCGATGTGCTCTTGCGTGCGCTCGCCTCGGACGAGCCCTTCTCCCATCGTGGCCGCTTCTTCCGCTTCGACAGGGTGGTGGTCGAACCGCCGCCGCACCAGCGGCCGCACCCGCCACTTTGGCTGGCGGCCGGCAGCGCAGCCTCGATCTCGGCCTGTGCACGCCGCGGCTTCAATCTCTTGCTCGACCAGTTCGCGTCGCCTCAGCAGATCGGCGAACGCATCGCACTCTATCGGCGCGAGCTCGAGGCGGCAGGCCACGCGTTCGACCCAATGCGCGTTGCCGTCGCCCGCAACATCTTCGTCGCGCGCCACACCACGGAGAAGCATGAGGCCGCCAGGCGGCAAGCCCAGATACACGAGAGACTGTTGTCACTCTCGCGCGGTTCGGAGAGCCGGCCGGGGTCGCACATCCTCGCGTACGCCAACACGCCTGAAGCGCATTCGCTGATCGGTACGGCAGAGGAGGTCGTGGAGGGGCTTGCCGCGCTCGCGGAGGTGGGCGTCGCCTACGTACTGCTCTTTGGCCAGGGCTCGCGCGACAACCTGCGGCGGTTTGCCGAGAGGGTGATGCCAAAGTTCGATGCGCCGCGAGCGCCATGATGCCTGGTGTCCTCCCCCTCGGTGTGCGGGGGCGAACGGCAGAAGTGGTCAAATCTCACCGTGCCACGCAAGGTCGTCAGGCAGCCAAGCACCGAGAGCGGACGTAAGAGCCCTAGCTGAACCGTTGTACGGGCTGGAAAACTCTGCTTAAGCGACAGCGCGAGCCCGTGAGCCAAGGAGAGGCGCCATGCGCATCGACGCGATTCCCGTCGGCAAGAACCCGCCGGAGGACGTCAACGTCATCATCGAGGTGCCGATCGGCGGCGAGCCCATCAAGTACGAGATGGACAAGGCGGCCGGCACGCTGGTGGTGGACCGCTTCCTGCACACGCCGATGCGCTATCCCGGCAACTACGGCTTCGTTCCGCACACGCTGTCCGAGGACGGCGACCCCATCGACGTGCTGGTCGCCAACACGCGCCCCATCGTGCCCGGCGCCGTCATCAATGTGCGCCCCATCGGCGTTCTCATGATGGTGGACGACGCGGGCGGGGATGAGAAGATCCTCGCCGTGCCGGTGCCGCGGCTCACCAAGCGTTACGAGCATGTCATGAACTACACCGACCTGCCGAAGATCACGCTGGAGCAGGTGCAGCACTTCTTCGAGCACTACAAGGACCTCGAGCCCGGCAAGTGGGTGAAGATGGGGGGCTGGGGCGATGCCGCCGAGGCCAAGCGGCTGATCCGCGAGGCGATCGAGCGGGCGAGGCGCTGAAGGACCGCGCGGGCGCATCTTCCCGGCGGCGCGACCCTGCGCTTCATTCCGCTCCGACCGCGATCAGGCTCTTGAGCTTGGCCAGCTGCTCGGCGTCGGGCTCCTGGAAGCTCATCGTGCCCACCAGCCGATTGCGGCGATCCATCAAATAGACGTGCGCCGAGTGGACGATGCTATAGGTGCCGTCGCGCTCAGGCAGGAAGTCGTAGAAGGCATTCCATCCCTTGGCCGTGGCCGCGATCTGCTCCTCGCTACCCGTGAGCCCGATGATGCGCGGATCGAATGAGGAGAGATATTCGCCGAGAAGCTCGGGGGTATCGCGCTTGGGGTCCACGGTCACGAACACCACGCGCAGCTTGTCGGCGTCCTCGCCGAGCGCCCGCAGGCTGTTGCTCATCACGAGCAAGGTGGTCGGACAGACATCGGGGCAATACGTAAAGCCGAACAGGATCGCATAGGGCCGCCCGGCCAGCAGGGTGCTCGAGAAGCTTTGGCCCCGATGATCGGTCAGCTCGAACGATGCGCCCGGGCTGCCCACGTTCGGCGCATGAGCAGTCGCGGGCTCGAGCGGCACGGCATATTCGATGCCGAGGGTCCCGGCCTTCTCGAAAATGAGCGTCCCCTTGACCGTTTCCCCTTGCGCATACCCGCGCCGCAAGTCCGATACCGTGACCTGATACCCGCCGGGCTCGAGCTCGACGGTAATCCCAGGCTCGATCGCGATGCCGTTCGCAAGGGCTCGCATGCTCGTGGCATTGTCGGCCACGATCGTTTCCCGGAGTGCAAAGCCGTGCGCCCCATCGAGGGTCCCGCCGATCAGACGATCCGGCTCCTTTCCCATGTTCCTGATCTTCATGTATCCGCCCGCCGCCTGCGCGCCCGGCTCCGTCGCCTGGAGCCAAGGTGTTTCGACCACCATGTTTCCGGCCCTGAATGTCCACATGCGGGGCATCTGCTTCGGCGCGTGCCGTTCGGCCGCATGCTGGCCCGAGGCATCCATCATCACCGTCGCATCCTCGTCCGGGCCAGCGGCCGCCCGGCCGGCCACGGCCAACGTGAGAGCAAGAGCGAACAGCAACCTGAGCATGAGTACCTCTCCCACCATCCGCATGAGTGGGGAGGCTTCAATCCTACCCGATGGCAGCGCCCCCCGAAACCGGGCCGGTCACGAGGCCGCTGCAGAGCCTGTGTACCGATGGGGCTGCCCCTGCGAGCGTCACATGGGGCGTGAAAACGCCGCGCCGCCGTTGCCAGCCACCCGCGCTGCCACTAAACGGTGACGCAAGACGAGGCAGTCCGTTAGGAGAAATCCTTGACCCTGATCCAGCCGTTCCGCGCCTTGCGACCTGCGCCTTCCCGCGCCCGCGAGGTGCTGGCGCCGCCCTACGATGTGCTTTCGACCGCCGAGGCGCGCGCTCGCGCCAGGGGCAGGCCGTGGAGCTTCCTGCACATCTCCAAGCCCGAGATCGACCTGCCCGAGGGCACCGACCCCTACAGCGACGCCGTCTACGCCAAGGCGGCCGAGAACCTGCAGCGCATGATCGCCGAGAGCGTGCTCGCGCGCGATGCGCGTGCCCACTACTACGCCTATCGCACGACCTGGCAGGGCCGCCGCCAGACGGGGCTTGCCTGCGTGGCGGCGCTTGCAGGCTACGAGAACGGCCGCATCAGGCGGCACGAGCTGACCACGCCGGCCAAGGAGACCGACCGCGTGCGCCAGATCGAGGCGCTCAACGCCCAGACCGGCCCGGTCATGATGGCCTACCCGCATGCGCCCGAGATCGACACGCTGCTGAAGCGTGCCACCGAGCGCGATCCCGATGTGGCCGTCACCGCCGACGACGAGGTGATGCACGAGCTGTGGGTGATCGCCGACGCCGGCCCATCGACGAGCTGACGCGCGCCTTCGACGCACTGCCCGCGATCTACATCGCCGACGGCCACCACCGTTCCGCCGCGGCCGAGCGGGTATCGGTGGCGCGCGGCGGCGCTGCCCGAAGGCTCGCACCGCTACTTCCTGAGCGTGATCTTCCCCGCACCACGCCATGACCATCCTCGACTACAACCGCGTGGTGCGCGACCTCAACGGCCGCACGCCCGAGCAGCTCCTCGGCGAGATCGCCGCAGCCTTCACGGTGACGCCGGCGGCCTCGCCGGTGCGGCCCGCCGAGGCGCGCGAGTTCGGCATGTACCTCGACCGGCGCTGGTACTCCCTGAAGCTGCAGCCGGAGCTGGTGCCAGCGGCCGACCCGATCGGCCGGCTGCCCGTGTCGCTGCTCGCCCGCAACCTGCTCGAGCCGCTGCTCGGCATCGCCGACCAGCGCACCGACAAGCGCATCGACTTCGTCGGCGGCGGGCGCGGCCTGCCGGAGCTGGCGCGGCGGGTGGATGCAGGCGAGATGGCGGTCGCCTTCGCGCTGTTCCCGACCAGCATGGACGATCTGATGGCGGTTGCCGACGCCGGCGAGATCATGCCGCCCAAATCCACCTGGTTCGAGCCCAAGCTCGCCGACGGCATGGTCAGCCACGTGCTGGATTGACGCCGAGCCGCCCAGTCTGGCTGGCCGGCGCCACCTGCGGCGCCCCGGCAGGACTTCTGCGTAGCCGCCGGCTGTGCTATCGCGCGCTATGCCTGCGCACCCAGAACGCCCGCGTCGCCGGCGCTGGTACCGGCCGATGTCCATCGCCCGGTCCCTCGCCATACGTCCCCGCGTCCTCCTGGCTGCCCTGGCTGGCTGCATCGCCGCGTTCGTGCTGCCGAACAGGCTCCCGGGCAGCATCTGCACGGCAATTGCGGGCGATATCGCCGCGCTGGTCTACCTGGCGTTGGCCTTTCACGCGATGGCAACGCATAGCGCCGAATTGCTGCGCAAACGAGCGGCCCAAGAGGACGACGGCGCGGTCGTGATCCTGATCATCGTGCTGGTGGCGATCGCGTTCAGCTTTTGGTCCATCTTCGGCGTGCTCAACGAGGCCAAGCACATGAGCGGCGCCGCCAAGGCCGAGCACATCGCGCTGGCCGCGGCGACCATCCTGCTGTCGTGGCTGGTGACCCAGGCGGTCTTCACCTTCCACTACGCGCACGAATTCTACCGCCCCGACGACGGCGGCGAGCCCAGCTCCAGCGGCCTCGTTTTTCCGAAAGACCCAACCCCGACTATTGGGATTTCTTCTACTTCGCCACGTCCATCGGCGCGGCCTCGCAGACTTCCGACGTCGCCATCCGCAGCAAGGCGCTGCGCAGGATCGTCACGCTGCACGCCATCGTGTCGTTCTTCTTCAACGCAGCGGTGCTGGCGCTCGCCATCAATATCGGCGCCAGCCTGATTTGACGCAGCCCCGCAGCATCCCCGGCCGGAGTGGACGGGTAAGGATCCCTGATAGTCTCGGCCTGCGGCCTCGGCTTCCGGGAACGCAAGTGTCGCGTACGCGACTAGCGGCTGTAGAACTCGACCACCAGGTTCGGCTCCATGTGCACGGGGAACGGCACCTCGCTGAGGCCCGGCACGCGCAGCAGCTTGGCCGTCATCTTGTTGTGGTCCGCCTCGACGTAGTCGGGCACGTCCCGCTCCGTGCTCTTGATGGCCTCGAGCAGCAAAGCCATCTGCTTGCCCTTCTCCTTGACCTCGATCAGGTCGCCGACCCGGCAGCGGAAGCTCGGGATGTTCACGCGCCGCCCGTTCACCGTGACGTGCCCGTGGCTCACGAACTGGCGTGCGGCAAACACGGTGGGCACGAACTTGGCACGATAGACGATGGCGTCGAGCCGCCGCTCCAGCAGGCCGATCAGGTGCTCGGACGTCGAGCCCTTGAAGCGCCGCGCCTCCTGGTAGATGCGCTTGAACTGGCGCTCGCCGATGTTGGCGTAGTAGCGCTTGAGCTTCTGCTTGGCGCGCAGCTGCTGGCCGTAGTCCGACAGCTTCGAGGTGCGCCGTTCGCCGTGCTGGCCTGGGCGCGACTCGCGCTTGTTGAGAGGACTTTTTGCGCGGCCCCACAGCTTCTGCCCGAGGCGGCGGTCAATCTTGTACTTGGCGCGGATGCGCTTCGTCATCGAGACACTCCAAAGTCGCGAACAATGGTAAGCGGACGGCTTGTGAAGCACTCCCTCCTCTGCGCCCGGTGGAACCGGACGCCGACAGGCACCAGCCGATGTCCGGGTTACGCGCCGGAGCGAAGCTGGGGCCACAGGTGTGCAGGCGATGCGGGCCGAAACCGGCCCGCGCGCGGCGTTATACTGGATATTCAGCCGGCGTCAACGCGCGCAAGCGCGGAAAAGGCCGAGGCTACTTCTTCTGCGTACCCGCCTTGACAGGCTCGGCGGTCTTTGCCGCAGGCGGCGCGGTGCCGATATAGGCCGTGATTTGCGCCTTGACCCGGTCGCGCTCGGTATCGGTGCAGCTTGCCGTGGTGGCGGCCTTCTTGTCCTGCACCACCACCTGCTTGTCGCCTTCCTTGCCGTCGACGATGGCGACCTTGCCGGTCAGCGTCATGACCGTGAACAGGTGCAGCTGGTTGATGTACAGCAGCTGCTGCTGCGTCCAAGAGGCCTTGGCTTCCTCGCGCCGCATCAGGGTCTGGTAGTTGGCACGCTGCTCTTCCGGGAGCTCGCAAAGCTGCGCATAGGCCGACAGCCGCGCCACCTTGATCACCTCGCGCGCGGTATCGAGCGGGACGATCACCTCCTTGGGCTTGCTCTTGTCGACCTCGATCGTCTTGCCGTCGGGGGCAGTGAACTTCGGCGGTGTCAGCGCCCACGCGTACTGCATGAGCAGGGCAACCGACTTCTCGCTGAGCTCCTTGCTTTGCGCCTTTGCCGGGTCGCCATCGAACATCACAACCGTCGCAGCCAGGGCCAACCCCAAGCTGCCGCCTGCGCATTTGCCGATCATGCTCCAGCCCATTTTGGTCAATCCCGCTCCCATGGGTTCTCTTCGACGGCCCTTTGCCAACTGCGCATGTGTGGTGAAAGTGTGCGCATCGCTCGGCGTAAAACGAGGCATAACTATGGCGGGGGAGTGCGCGATCTGCGGGGATTCACCAAGGCCTTGACGATTCCCCGCAAGGTGCGGATTTCCTGCTCCGTCGCCCCCATGCGGATGAACATGGCAGCGCAGGTTTTGGATGACGTTCGGGCGCTTTTCCGGAGCCGTGAAGAACCCGCTGGCATCGAGCTCCGCCTCCAGGTGATGGAAGAAGCCCAACAGCGTCTTCCCGGCTCGCCGGCGGCGAGCCCCGCGTCCTGAGTCCCGGCTCGATGGCCTCCTCGTAGGTGGTCACCCGTCCCAGCGTTCCCGCGCCCGATTGCTTCATCCACTCGTAGCTCAGCAGCAGCACGGCCTGGGCCAGGTTGAGCGAGGCAAAGTTGGGATTGACGGGCGCCATCACCACCGCATCGGCATTGGCGATCTCGCCGGTCTCCAGGCCGTTGCGCTCGGGGCCGAACACGATGCCGCAGCGCTGGCCCTGGCCCATGCGCTGCGAGCATCTCCCTGCACCGCCTGCTCTGGCGTCAGCACGGGCTTGGCGAGGTCGCGCTGGCGCGCGGTGGTGGCGCACACCCAGTTGAGCCCTGCCAGCGCCTCCTCGAAGCCCGCAAAGGCCTCGGCGCCGTCGATGATGAAGTTCGCGCCCGAGGCGGCGATGCGCGCCTTCTCGTTGGGCCAGCCGTCGCGCGGCTCCACCAGGCGCAGATGCTCCAGCCCGAAGTTGGCCATGGCGCGCGCCACCATGCCGATGTTGTCGGCGAGCTGCGGCCGCACCAGGATCAGCACCGGCGTGTTGCCGGCGCCCTCGCCGGGCGGCGCTCCGCTCTGCCCGGCGCGGCGAATGCCGTGGCGCAGCTTGCGCAGCACACGGCGGGCCCAGAACCAGTACTCCTCGCCGGCCCAGGTCTTGGCGAGGTGCTCGAGGCTGTCGGCCTCGAGCTTGCCGTTGCCGGCCCCGGCGAGGCGCACGGCCGAGTTCCGCGCGAAGCGAACCTCGGCATACTGCGCAACGAAGTCGTCGAACGTCGCGAGGCCGAGCTTGTCGGTCCGCAGCCGGCAGCCGGGACAGGTGGCCTCGTCCGCCTCGCAGCGCTGCTCGGCGCAATAGGTGAGGACCGGCTCCAGCGATTGCGCTGTCGAGACCGGCCGTCGCCCCAGCGCGCCAGCGCCGCCGCGATCGCCCTGCTCGTGCGCCGCATCGACAATGGCGCCGACCGGCACATCGGGCCCGGCCACCACCGGCACGCGTGCAGGGCCGTCCGCCAAAACGCGAATGACGAGAGGCGTGGTCGCAGCGTCACGGTCATGGCGCCAGCATGCCTGAAGTCAGCGCCTAGAAAATCCCGCAGAAGCCCGATCACCTCGGCGGTCTTCTGGTGCACGACCCAATGGTCGGCATCGCCGATTTCGTGCACAGTCAGATCGTCGCAGTAGTCGGCTAGGCGTGGCCCGGGACACCGGCAGCAGCGCGCGGTCGTCCATGCCCCAGATCACCAGGTGCGGCATGCGCACTCGCAGCTGGGCCGGGATCGAGCTTCATCACCTTGCCGGGATCGACGGTCTCGCCGGGGTGCGGCACCAGCAGGGGCGAGGCGCGATACCAGTTGAGCATGCCCGTCAGCGCGCCCGGCGGCGACCACGCCTCGATGTATCGCTGCCTGCTTCTCGGGCGTAAGCCACGGCTGCGGGCCGAACCGGCTGAGCATGGCGAGCAGCTTCTCGAAACGGTTGGCGGACAGCCTTTCCTCGGCGCTCGGGATCGCGCAGGTCGTGCATGTAGGCGCTGGCCTTGCGCTGGGCCTCGTCCTCGATCAGCGCGCGCTGGAACGGCCCTGGGTGCACCCCATTGATCACCGCCAGCTTGGCGATGCGCCGCGGGCGCGGCGATCGCGGTCGCGTAGGCGACGGAAGCGCCCCAGTCGTGCCCGACCAGTTCGAACGGCCGCTCCGGCGAGAGACGGTCGCCGAGCGCCAGCACGTCGCGCACCAGGTGCTTCGACGCGATAGGCCTCGACCCCCTCGGGCTTGGACGAGCGGGCATAGCCGCGCTGGTCAGGTGCGACGGCATGGAACTCCGCCGCGAAGCGCCGGCAGCACCTCGTCCCAGGCGCCCGAGTATTCGGGAAAACCGTGCAGGAACAGGACGCAGCGGGGCCTTCGGGTCGCCGGTGGCGCGCAAGAACAGGTCGACCCCGTTCACGGGTACTGTCTGCCTGCGCGCATGCGCGCCACCTGACATGCATCCAGCGTGGGCAGCGTGCCCAAATCGCCAAGCAGGTGTCGAGGGTTGTTCACCGCTTGCGACGAGAGCAGGCTTTGCGCGGCCATGTTCGGCGATGCTATAGGCGGCGCCGCGGGTCAGGCGCGCGAGCTAGGGATTTGAGCCATGCAGAAGATCAAGGTGACCGGCACCGTCGTCGAGATGGACGGCGATGAGATGACGCGGATCATCTGGAAGCTCATCAAGGACAAGCTGATCCATCCCTATCTCGACGTGAACCTCGAGTACTACGACCTCGGCGTCGAATACCGCGACAAGACCAACGACCAGGTCACCATCGACGCCGCCAACGCCACCAAGAAGCACGGCGTCGCCGTCAAGTGCGCCACCATCACGCCCGACGAGGCGCGCGTGAAGGAGTTCAACCTCAAGGAGATGTGGAAGAGCCCCAACGGCACCATCCGCAACATCCTAGGCGGCGTGATCTTCCGTGAGCCCATCATCTGCAAGAACGTGCCGCGCCTCGTGCCCGGCTGGACGCAGCCCTTCGTCATCGGCCGCCACGCCTACGGCGACCAGTACCGCGCCACCGATTTCAAGTTCCCCGGCAAGGGCACCATCACGCTCAAATTCGTCGGCGAGGACGGCAAGGTGATCGAGCGCGAGGTGTTCAAGACGCCGGGCTCGGGCGTGACCATGGCCATGTACAATCTCGACGATTCCATCCGCGACTTCGCGCGCGCCTCCTTCAACTACGGCCTCGCCCGCAACTATCCGCGTCTACCTTTCCACCAAGAACACCATCCTCAAGGTCTACGACGGCCGCTTCAAGGACATCTTCCAGGAAGTCTTCGACGCCGAGTTCAAGGCCGAGTTCGACAAGAGGAAGCTCACCTACGAGCACCGCCTGATCGACGACATGGTGGCGGCGGCGCTGAAATGGTCGGGCGGCTATCGTGTGGGCCTGCAAGAACTACGACGGCGACGTGCAGTCCGACACCGTCGCGCAGGGCTTCGGCTCGCTCGGCCTCATGACCAGCGTGCTGATGACGCCCGACGGCAAGACGGTGGAAGCGGAGGCCGCGCACGGCACCGTCACGCGCCACTACCGCCAGCACCAGCAGGGCAAGGAGACCTCGACCAACTCGATGGCCTCCATCTTCGCCTGGACGCGCGGCCTCGCGCACCGCGCCAAGCTCGACAACAACCCGCAGCTCGCCAAGTTCGCCGCCACGCTGGAGAAGGTGAGCGTCGACACGGTGGAAGCGGGCGACATGACCAAGGATCTGGCCCTGCTGGTCGGCGACAAGCAGAAGTGGCTCTCCACCACCGGCTTCCTCGACAAGGTCGACGAGAACCTGAAGAAGGCGATGGGGGCCTAGTGTCCTGATCGCGAAATTCGTATCACTGTGCGGCGAACCAGGTCACGAATTTCGCGAGCTGAAGGACACCAGCAAAATCATGATGCTAGTGTGATTCAGATCGAGAAGTCCGCTTACGAACCTAACCTCACGGGATGTTAGCGGACTTCTCGATCGTCACACTAGCGCGCGCACCTACGCGGTTTCAGTCGTAGGTTGGGTCGAGCGAAGCGAAGACCCAACAATTGCATTGATCACGGGCATCGATCGCGAGCGTTGGGTCTGCGCTGACGCTTGACCCAACGGACTACGAAGCCAAGCGGTCGAGCGGTGGAATGTCAGCCGGGAAGCTCCGCCCCCGGACGCGGGCCGGCGAGCGGCCTGTGCCGCGCCAGATAGCGGGTGAGCGGATCGCGCAATTGCGCGAGATGATGAACGCCCACGGCCACTATCGCGCCGCCCCAGAAGAAGGGCAGGATCACCCAGGCACCGACCTTGCCGCTCTCGGTGTCGGCAAACCAGAAGACGCAGGCGGCAAATATGGCCAGCGTTGCCAACGGCCCCATAGCGGCCCGCAGAACATTGCGCAGCGACATGAAGCGTCTCCAAGGTGCTCTGCGCTCTGGCGCCTATGACAGTTCGCCCAGCGCGCGCCAAATCAAACGAGCCATCCCTGCAATCGTTCCCTGGATTCCCTGCGACAGTCCGCACAATCGGTCATCGTCCGGTTCTCGCGGGGAAAGGCGCCCCGCTGCTCCCTTGTTGTTCTTGGACTTGCATCTGCACGCGCCGAGGCCCAATGCCAGGCGAAGCCGTGCTAGTTCTGACGAAACCGCAACCGAAAGGAAGCAATTTTCATGCCTGAATCGCGACCACCTGTCCACACCGGCGGCTGCCAGTGCGGGGCCGTGCGCTACGCGCTGTTTGCCGAGCCCACCAACCCGCACGTGTGCCACTGCCGCATGTGCCAGAAGGCGTTCGGCGGCTACTTCGCGCCACTGGCGGGCGTGCCATTGGCAGACTTTGCCTGGCTCAAAGGCACGCCGGGCGTCTTCCATAGCTCCGAGGCGGCCGAGCGCGGCTTCTGCCGCGACTGCGGCACGCCGTTGTTCTTCCGCTATGTCGACAGGGATCGCATCGCCATCTCGCTCGGCAGCCTCGACGATCCATCCCGCGTCGTGCCGGCGAAGCAATTCGGCATCGAGAGCCGGCTGCACTTCGTGGGCAGCGCTCGCGACGCTGCCCGGCACCCGCACCGAGGACGACGTGCCGGCCGCGGAGATGGCGCGGCTCAAGAGCCGCCAGCACCCCGACCGACCGGATTGAAGGATGAGGCACATGACCTTCAGCGTTACGCCTCGACCACTGCGTGATCCACGTGTCCGACTGGGAGCGCAGCAACGCGTTCTATCGCGACGTGCATGGGAGCAGAGCTGATCCGGCGCGGCAACGGCTGGGCCTACCGCTTCGGCGACACCCAGCTCAACTGCCACGGCCCTGGCGTGGACGCCAGGCCGGTGGCGAGGCTGCCGGTCGCAGCCCGGCAACAGCGACCTGTGCTTCGTGTGGCCGGGCCCGATCGAAGGTGCGGTGGCGCATCTCGCAGAAGCTGCGGCGTGGCGATCGAGCTTGGCCCGATCGAGCGGCATGGCGCGCGCGATGCGGGCACGAGCGTCTACTTCCGCGACCCCGACGGCTCGCTGCTGGAGTTCATCTCCTACGCCAAGACGTAGGTTGGGTCGAGCGGAGCGACGACCCAACACCTCCGAGTACGACGCATGTTGGGTCTGCGCTTCGCTTGACCCGACCTACAAGTCGAGTATCGGCGCCCCTACTTCCCCTGCTGCTTCTGCGGAGCTCTTGCAGCATGCGCTGGTTCAGCTCCTGGAAGGCCTTGACCAGCTTCTGACACTCGGCCTCGACGGCATTGCATTGGACTTGCGTCTGCAAGCGCAGCTCTGCGCCATCCTGCACGGGGCGGCGGCAGACGACCGACGGATGCGCCGGATGCCCGGGCACCGTGAAGGTCCACACGGTGTCCTTGGCCTTGTCGCTGATGGCGACGTAGCTCTTGTCGCGGAAGTCCTCTTTCAGCCTCTCGCTCTTGGTGAGGCGGTCGAACAGCGCCTGCGGTTCCTCGCGCGGGCCGGCCGCACAGGTCTTGCGCGAGAGCGAGGGTTGCCGGCAGCACCAGTGCGCAGACTGCCCGCTCCCAGAACGGACGCAACCGTGCCGGCAGCAGGCAATCCCCTCATGCTCAGGCTCCCTCGTACGCCGGCGAGGCTGCCGTCAGGCCGCCGAGACGCGCCTCGATGGCCTGCCAGCGCCGCCTCGGCCTTGGAGCCGTCCGGCCCGCCGGCCTGCGCCATGTCGGGGCGCC
Source organism: uncultured Alphaproteobacteria bacterium (assembly GCA_963724565.1). Classification (GTDB taxonomy): domain Bacteria; phylum Pseudomonadota; class Alphaproteobacteria; order Rhizobiales; family Hyphomicrobiaceae; genus AWTP1-13. Next base: position 141,648 of record CAVRVK010000010.1, on the reverse strand, counting down.
CGCCGCCGCCCTTGCCGCCCAGCGCCTCGGCGCCGGCCTTGACCAGGTCGACCGCGCTGATGCGCTTGGTGAGGTCGTCGGTGACGCCGACCGCGAGCCCGGCCTTGCCGTCCTCGGTGACGCCGACGATGGCGACCACGCCCGAGCCCACCTGCTTCTTGCCGTCGTCGATGAGGCCGCGCAGGTCCTTCGGGTTGAGCCCCTGCACCGTGCGCGCCAGCAGCTTGACGTCGCCGACGGCGCGAATGGCGCCAGCAGCCCCGTCGGCGCCCTTGCCGTTCGCCGCCGGTGCGGCGCCGCCGCCCAGCGCGATCTGGCGCTTGGCGTCGGCGAGCTGGCGCTCGAGCTGCTTCCGCTCCTCCAGCAGCGCCTTGACGCGGTCGACCACATCCTCGGGCCTGGTGCGCAGCGCGCCTGCCAGCTCGCGCACGCGGGCATCCTGCTGCGCGAGATAGGCGCGCGCGCCCTCCGCGGTCAGCGCCTCGATGCGGCGCACGCCGGCGGCGCTGGCCGACTTCGCCGACGATGCTGCACGAGGCCGATGTCGCCGGTGCGCGCCACGTGCGTGCCGCCGCACAGCTCCACCGACCAGGCCTTGTTGGCCTTGCGGCCCGCGACTCGCCGACGCCCATCGAGACGACGCGCACCTCCTCGCCGTACTTCTCGCCGAACAGCGCCATGGCGCCCGCTCGCATGGCCTCCTCCAGCGCCATCAGCCGCGTCTCGACGGCGCGAGTTCTGCAGCACGAAGGCGTTGGCCATGGCCTCGACGGCCGCGATCTCCTCGGCCGTCATCGGCTTGGTGTGGGAGAAATCGAAGCGCAGCCGCTCCGGCGCCACCAGCGAGCCCTTCTGCGCCACGTGCGTGCCGAGCACCTGGCGCAGCGCCTCGTGCAGCAGATGGGTGGCGGAGTGGTTGGCGCGCGTGGCGGTGCGGCGCGCGTGATCGACGATGAGCTCGACCGCGTCGCCCGGCTTGAAGCTGCCCTTCTCCACGCGGCCGAGGTGGACGATCACGTCGCCGAGCTTCTTCTGCGTGTCGGTGACGCGGAACAGCGCACCCTTGGCGCCCTTGATCACGCCCTGTGTCGCCGACCTGGCCGCCGGACTCGCCGTAGAACGGCGTCTGGTTGAGCACCAGCGCGCCCTCGTCGCCGGCGCCCAGGCTCGCCGCCTCCTTGCCGCCCTTGAGAATGGCGCGCACCTCGCCCTCGGCCGTCTCGGTGTCGTAGCCGAGGAAATCGGTGGCGCCGACCTTCTCGCGGATCTCGAACCACGGCGCTCTCGGTCGCCGCCTCGCCGGAGCCGGTCCACGACTTGCGCGCCTTGTCCTTCTGCTTCCTTCATCGCCGCGTCGAAGCCCGTCGGTGTCGACGGTGATGCCGCGCGGCTTCAGCGCATCCTGCGTGAGGTCGAGCGGGAAGCCGTAGGTGTCGTAGAGCTTGAAAGCCGCATCGCCCGCGAGCACATCGCCCTTGCTTCAGGCCGCCGCTCGCCTCGTCGAGCAGGCCGAGGCCCTTCTCCAGCGTCTTGCGGAAGCGCGTCTCCTCGAGCTTCAGCGTCTCGGTGATCAGCGGCTGGCCGCGCACCAGCTCCTGATAGGTCTCGCCCATCTGCTGCACCAGCGCCGGCACCAGGCGCCACATCAGCGGCTCCTTGGCGCCCAGCAGATGCGCATGCCGCATGGCGCGGCGCATGATGCGGCGGAGCACATAGCCGCGGCCCACGTTGGAGGGCAGCACGCCCTCGGCGATCAGGAAGCTCGACGCGCGCAGATGGTCGGCGATGACGCGGTGCGAGGCCTGGTGCTCGCCCTTGGCGGCACGCCCGTGGCCGCCTCGGAGGCCGCGATCAGCGCCTTGAACAGGTCGATCTCGTAGTTGGACGTGCACGCCCTGCAGGATCGGCCGTGATGCGCTCGAGCCCCATGCCGGTGTCGATCGACGGCTTCGGCAGGTCGACGCGGTCGCCGGGCCCCCGCTGCTCGTACTGCATGAACACGAGGTTCCAGAACTCGAGGAAGCGGTCGCCGTCCTCGTCGGCGCTGCCCGGCGGGCCGCCCGCGACCTTGTCGCCCTGGTCGAAGAAGATCTCCGAGCACGGCCCGCACGGGCCGGTGTCGCCCGCCGACCAGAAATTGTCGGACGTGGCGATGCGGATGATCTTGTCGTCCGAGAAGCCCGCCACCTTCTTCCAGATGCGATAGGCGTCCTCGTCGTCGTGGTAGATGGTGACCAGCAGGCGCTTGGGATCGAGCGCCGTAGATCTTTGGTGACCAGCTCCCACGCCAGCGGGATCGCCCGCTCCTTGAAGTAGTCGCCGAAGGAGAAGTTGCCGAGCATCTCGAAGAAGGTGTGATGCCGGGCGGTGTAGCCGACGTTGTCGAGGTCGTTGTGCTTGCCGCCGGCGCGCACGCACTTCTGCGCGGTGGCGGCGCGGGTGTAGGGGCGCTTCTCCTGGCCGGTGAACACGTTCTTGAACTGCACCATGCCGGCGCTGGTGAACATCAACGTCGGATCGTTGCGCGGCACCAGCGGCGAGGACGGCACGACCTCGTGGCCGTTCCTGGCGAAGAAATCGAGGAAGGTGGACCTGACCTGGTTGACGGTCGTCATGAGTGTGCTCGCATGGCTCCCCGCATGGGCCCAAGCGGCTATGTTCGCGGGAGTTTCGGCCTCGCGTGTCTTCTAGCGACGCCGATGCCAGTTGTCATCCCGGCGCTTGTCGCCGGGATCCAGCCATCAATTTGCTCTGGAGCAAGCAGAGCGATGGATCCCGGGCACACCGGCCTGCGCCGGTGCAGGCAAGGCCCGGGATGACACCTAGCGTTTGGCGCGAGCGCCCTTCTTGGCCGAAGCGTCGGCCTCGGGCTCGTCCGCCAGGAACTCGTCGGGGCCTTCCTCGGCGTCCTTGGCCTCGTCGCCCTCGGGCGCGGCCTGCAGCATCTTGTCGACGATCAGGCCGGCGTTCTGGCGGATGGCCTTCTCGATCTCCGTGGCGATCTTGGGGTGCTCCTTGAGGAACGCCTTGGTGTTCTCGCGGCCCTGGCCGATGCGCTCGCCGTTGTAGGAGAACCAGGCGCCCGACTTCTCGACGATGCCGGCCTTGACGCCGAGGTCGACCAGCTCGCCCGTCTTGGAGATGCCCTCGCCGTACATGATGTCGAACTCGACCTGCTTGAAGGGCGGCGCCACCTTGTTCTTGACCACCTTGACGCGCGTCTGGTTGCCGACCACCTCCTCGCGCTCCTTGATCTGGCCGATGCGGCGGATGTCGAGGCGCACGGACGCGTAGAACTTGAGCGCGTTGCCGCCGGTGGTGGTCTCGGGGTTGCCGAACATGATGCCGATCTTCATGCGGATCTGATTGATGAAGATCACCATGCACTTGGACTTGGAGATCGATGCGGTGAGCTTGCGCAGCGCCTTGCTCATGAGGCGCGCCTGCATGCCAGGCTGCATGTCGCCCATCTCGCCCTCGAGCTCGGCCTTGGGCGTCAGAGCGGCGACCGAATCGACCACCAGCACGTCGACGGCGCCGGAGCGCACCAGCGTGTCGGCGATCTCGAGCGCCTGCTCGCCGGCGTCGGGCTGGGAGATCAGCAGCTCCTCGACCTTGACGCCGAGCTTCCTGGCATAGACGGGATCGAGCGCATGCTCGGCGTCGACGAAGGCGCAGATGCCGCCCTTCTTCTGGGATTCGGACACCACCTGCAGCGCCAGCGTGGTCTTGCCGGAGGATTCCGGCCCGTAGATCTCGATCACGCGGCCGCGCGGCAGGCCGCCGATGCCGAGCGCGATATCGAGGCCGAGGGAGCCGGTCGAGATGGCCTCGATGTCCATGACGCGGTCGTTGGCGCCGAGCCGCATGATCGAGCCCTTGCCGTGCATCTTGTCGATCTGGGCGAGCGCGGCCTCCAGCGCCTTTTGCTTGTCCATGCTACCCCCTTCGACCACACGGAGCTGCGGCTTTTCCATGGGAAACCCCTTATTTCACGAGTTGCAGAGCGAGGCAAAACGCAACTCACGCCGACAACAATGTACACGTTTTGTTCTCATCGTGCAACTGCCGTGGCTGGCAACATGCCAATGATCGACGAAGCTCTGCCGTGGCTTCGTCTTGGAGGATTTCTGCTGTTCTTTGTTGCCGTGTTCCGGCTCACGCGGTCGGCAACGTCGCGCTGGTTGCAAGACGACTGGGCAGCCAGGAAGATTGTGCTCTACGCCTTGGCGTTCGGCGGTGTGCTCGGACTGCTTGCCATCAACAAAGCGGTCGACACAGGCCTGATAGGCTTCGCGTTGCTGCTGTTGATCGTCGCGTTCTTGGCGATCTTGACAGCCAAGTAGCCTCCACATGCAACGCCCGCCACCTGGCGATCTCTAGCCCCCGCTCGATAGGGAGCCGCGCACATCGTTCAAGCGGCACTGGCGGCTGGTCTTGTCGAGCCTCGGCGCAGGGATCGCGCTCAGCGCTGGATGTTCGCCGATCCTGAAGCGCCCAAGGCTGTAAGGCTGTTGTAAGCGGCGGCCTGTATCCCTGTAGCCGGTGAGGAAGCAAGCGAGGTGGTTGGGCAATGAACGTGACTGAAATCTTGACTGGCGTGATCTCACTTGTGGCGTCTTTTTTTGCCTTGCGGCTGGCGTTGCCGGGAAGCGATGGCAAGGTGCAACGCTGGTTGGGCGGCGATACCGGCCAATCCTTCTACGCGATGTTCGTGCTCGTGTTGGCCGCCTTCGGCATCTCACAGATCGTCACCGGCGTGGTGCCCTGATCAGCCAGATTTCAAGCGGAGACACTACCCACGTGTGCCAACTTTTCATTTGGGGGGAATGACCATGACATTGATTGGTGCTGTCTTGATGGTCGCGGCCGGCTCGCTGCTTTGGTCCGTCTACCCTCGCGACGGTCAGGAAGCGCGCATCATGCAAATACCTGGCACGTGGGTTGTTGTGCCCCTTACGATCATACTGTGCGCAGGGTCTGGCGGCGCCATGATCTACACCTACTGGGGCAACTAGCGAATGCTAGAGCACGGTCAGTCCGCGCAGTACCAACACGACGCCGCCTGACATCAACCAAGCCATACGACCCTCCTCTTAGGCGCCTTGCTTTCTGCGCTGACTGAGCCGGCGGCGCCTTGGCGATCTTCCCGAGCGCGCGGTCGAAGGCTTCCTCGGATTCGTCGCAGCCTAGCTCGCGAGCAGCTGCCTTAAGGCTTCAACCTACTTTGGTGATGAGCTTTTTGACGACATCGTCCGGCAGGCTCACGCTATAGGCACCGCCGAGGGTGCCATAGGCGGCAGCACATTGCACCGTTTCACCGGTGCAGCGCTACGCGCACCCGATCAAGCGCAAGGCTTATTGCTGCGATGCGGACAGGGCGCGCCGCCACATCGGCCGTGACCGCGTGGATACGTGACCTGGGTCCCCGCCTGGTCCCGCTCGCGCGCTTCGCGCGACGAGCGGCGCGGGGATGACGTTCGCGGGAAGGTGAAGCGCTCACAACTGGCGTCATGCCCGGCCCGGAACGAGTCCGGGCTAAACTGCGGCGGGCAGCCAGCAGCGTAGGTTGGGTCAAGCGGAGCGCAGACCCAACACGGCCAGGTAGGGGCCTGGGTTGTGTTGGGTCATCGCTGCCGCTCGACCCAACCTACGCTTATCCCCGGGGGGTGCGGGCCGTGCAATGGTAGGGCGTCGCTGCCTGCGACGGGACGCGAAGTGCACTCCGTCCTTCACGTGGCAGCGACCGGCGCCTGGAAGGAGAGCTGAACGGAAGGCTCGAGATCCAGGAGGCCCGCTGTGACCGTTGCCGTCGAAGCGCCAGCAATGGCTGCGGAGTGCGGCGACCGCCGAGAGGCACATGGCCGGCAAGCTGCTCGCAAGAGCAGGCCCGGCTGCAGCTTGCAGCGGTGCCCAAAATCGCCGCAACGCGGGTGCCGCAAGGCAACCCAGGGGACCCCTCCCAGGGTCCCAGGGGGCCCTCGCAAGAGGGCCTCAAGGCAGACCTGGCCAGGTCTGCTGGGGCCGGAGGTCAACCGGCCCCCGGGTCGCCGAGAGGCGCCCGCGTACCCGTCGCACCTTGCGCTCGGCCCCCGGGCCTCGCGCGAAAGAAACGGCGCGTGCTCTTTGACAATCGAGCGGTCGGCTGGCCTAGCGCCCCAGCTGCTCCTTCACCTTGGCGGCGAGCTGGGGAAGCGTGAAGGGCTTCGGCAGAAAGGCGTAGTCCTCATCCTCGCCGAGGCTCTTCTTGAAAGCATCGTCGGGATAGCCGGAAACGAAGATGAACTTGAGGGAGGGGTTGGTCTTGCGCAGCTCCTTGAGCAGCGTGGGGCCGTCCATCTCCGGCATGATCACGTCGCTGACGACGATGTCGACACGGTGGCTCTCGCGCTCCATCACCTCGATCGCCTCCACGCCGGTGCCGGCTTCCAGCACCTCGTAGCCCTGGCGCGACAGTGCCCGCACGGCGAAGCTCCTCACCACGTCCTCGTCCTCCACCAGCAGCACGCGGCCGCTGCCGGTCAGGTCACGCGTCGGCTCGGACTTCTTGGCGGGTTGCGGCAGCTCATCCTCATGCTCGACGATGTAGCGCGGCAGGTAGACGCGGAAGGTCGTGCCCCTGCCGACCTCGCTGTCGGCAAAGATGTAGCCGCCGGTCTGCTTGACGATGCCGTACACCGTCGACAGCCCGAGCCCGGTGCCCTTGCCCACGTCCTTGGTGGTGAAGAAGGGCTCGAAGATGCGGCCGATCACGTCGGGCGGGATGCCGACACCGGTGTCCTCCACCTCGATCAGCAGGTATTCGGCGGCGGCGACGCTGAGCTCGGCGAGCTTGAGGCTGTCGCGCTCCGACACGTTGCGCGTTCGGATTGTCAGCGAGCCGCCGTCGAGCATGGCATCACGGGCATTGACGGCGAGATTGATGACGACCTGCGTGAGCTGGGTCTTGTCGACCTTCACGTGCCACAGGTCGCGGCCGGGGAGGATCTTGAGCGCGATCTTCTCGCCCAGCGACTTGTTGAGCAGCGGCGCGAGGTCGGTGATCAGCTCGCCGAGCTCCAATACCTCCGTCTGCAGCGTCTGCCGGCGCGAGTAGGCGAGCAGCTGGCGCACGAGCCCCGCGGCCCGGTTGGCGCTGCTCTTGATGTTCATGATGTCGCGATAGGCGGGATCGGTCGGGCGATGCGTTTGCAGCAGCAGATCGGAGAAGCCGATGATGGCGGTGAGCACGTTGTTGAAGTCGTGCGCCACCCCGCCGGCCAGCTGGCCCACGGCCTCCATCTTGTGGCTCTGCGCGAATTTCAGCTCCAGCGCCTTCTGCTCGGTGGCGTCGATGGCATAGAGAATGGCGCCCGCGCGCGCTCGCGCGCCCGTGCCGAGCGGCGTCACGTAGATGCGCCGCGCGAACTCGCCCCGGTCGCCGAACACCACCTCCACCGCATTGGCACCGGCGCGGCCCGCATACGCGCGCGCCAGCGCCTTGTTGAGGTCCCCCGCCATCTGCTCGTCGGCGTTGGCAACGAGAGCGGCGACGTTGGTCGGCGCGTCTCGCCCTTCCATGACGAACATGCGCATGAAGGCGGCGTTGCTGGAGGTGATCCTGCCGTCCACGTCGGTGGTGGCGATGCCGAAGGGTGCGGACTGGAACAGCCGGTCGAGCTGTGCCTGCCCCGAGCTGCCGGCCTTCTCGGCATCGGCTTCGCTCTGGTCGAGGACCAGCACCGACATCACCCCGCGCGGCCGATGCCCCCGACAGACGAGGTGGGCCGGGAAGGTGCGGCCATCCTCGCGCACGAGATCGAGATTGAGCCGCATCACGCGGCCGGCGCGAGCCGCGGTGCGGATCAGGGCCGCCCCATCGGCCGAGACGATGTCGGCAAGCGTCAGCGGCTTGCCCGATTCCGGTCGCAAGCCCAGCCAATGCGCGAGCGTCGTGTTCAGGTGCACGATGCGCCCGTCGGGCGCGACTGCGAACAGACCCTGCGGCAGTTCATCGTAGAATTGCAGTGTCGACCTGAGGCTGCTCACCGTCTCGATTTCACGCGTGCGCTCGTGCGTGACGTCGCGCACCTGCCAGAGCGTCGGCGTCTTGCGCTTACCTTGCCCCGACCCCGTGCGAAACGGACGAACGGATACGCGCAGCCAGCGCCCGCCGGCGCCGCCAGCTCCCTGCGCGCGGACGTGGAATTCTTCATCGCGCGCCTCCTCGCGCTCGGCTGCGCGGTTGAGCCTGTAGAAGGCTTGCGCCGACTGCGGCTCGCCGGCGAACACTTCCTCCAGCGTCGCGAGCCGGCCCATGCGCGTGCCGGTGAGGCGTTCGAGCGCCTGGTTGCGGTAGACCACCGCACCGCTCGGCCCGACGATCTCCAGCGCATCGTCCATGCCGTCGGCGACCGCCTTGACCCATTCTGCCCGGTCAGCCCGCTCGCTCAGGCGCAGGAAGCCCGAAAGCAGCCCGAACAACAAGAACGCGCCGGCCACCGCGAGCAGCGCCAGCAGGCCGAGCACGATCGGCTGAACGGCACTCAGGCCGTGCAGCATGAGAGCAAAAAGCGCAGCAAGTGTCAGCAGCCCGAGGACGGCCAGCGCGGCGCTGGCGGCAGGCGTGCGCGCCGCACGCTGCGCGGCCGTGGCCGCGTCACGCAATGCCCCCTCGATTCTTGCCATGCCGCAGAACCTTAGCTGATTCTGCGCAACCCAAGCCTGCAGTGCCTGGGGACGAAACTGGTAGTCTGGACGCATGTACAAACCAGATCTGTTGGGGCGAATGCATTGCGGGGATCGTGTGGCGGACCGGTGCCGGCGCCGCGCGCACCCCGTGCATTTGCGGGTTTTTGTTGGCGCTTCAAGAAAGCCGTCATTAGGGTTAAAATGCCGCTAAGAGCGCGGGACAGCCTGGAGGCCGCTTGCAGCCAAGCTCAGGTCGACCGCGCTTCGCGATTCTGGCGTCGCGCGGACGCCGCATGCTTGGCGAGCACGGGAAAACGGCTCACTGTCGGCGCAATGATTCGCAAGGGTGACTAGCTCATGTCTTCGCTTCTTTGGCCGCTCTTTGTCCTTGGTGTGTTCGTGGCTGTGGCGGTTGCGGCGCTGTGGGCCTATCGCGTCTACACGACCGGCGACACCACTTTGAGCCTGGCGTGGCTGTTGCCTGCGCGTCCCGAGCCGCGGCTATCCGTCATGGAGCAAGCCAACGTCGACAGCAAGCGCAGGCTCGTTCTCATTCGCCGCGACGACGTCGAGCATCTGATCATGACCGGCGGCCCAGTCGATCTCGTCATCGAGACGGGGATCGCGGTCCAGCCGCTGCCATCGAGCGAAGCCGAGAACGTGCGACAGGAGCGCGTCGAGCCCACGCCGCCCGTGTTCACCCGCACGCCGCGCGGCTTTGGCCAGGCCGTCAACGAGTGAGTGGCGCGGCGCACTCGCACCCGCGCCGGAAGGCTTGTAGAGTGCCGGCGTGACCGGCGGTTTTTCGGCGCCTGCCGCTGCAAACGGCTCGCCGCACGCTAGGCCGATGGGACCGAGCGACCCACGATCCTCGATGCCAAAATCACGACCCGAACCAAGGCCGATTCTGATCCTGCTCGCCGCCCTGCTGGCGGTGGCGTGGCTGAGCGGAGCCGCGCCCGTCATGGCGCAGACGCCGCCACCGGCGGCTCCGCAACAGCCGCCAGCCCGCTCCGCCGTGCCGCCGGAGGTGCTGTCGCAGCTCAGCACCATGGCCAACTCCTTGGCGGACGCCGAGAAGGCCTTGCAGCAGCTCAGCGGGTTCGAGGAAGAGCTCGGTGGTCTGCGGTCAAAGGTCGAAGAGGTGCTCGACAACACCGCGCAGGTCGCCGATGCGCTGCGGCCGGAGCTTGCTGCCGTCCGATCGCAGATCGACAAGCTCGGCCCACCGCCGGCCAAGGACGCTCCCGCGGAAGCCCCGGAAGTCGCAGCCGAGCGCGCGCGTCTTGTCGCCCTCACCAGCGCCTACGACGGCGCCATCAAGTCGAGCGAGCTGACCTGGGTGCGCGCACGCCAGCTCATCGAGCGCATCACGGTGCTGCGGCACTCGCTCTTTACCAAGAACCTGCTGGAGCGCCTGCCAAGCCCGCTCCTGCCGGGTATCTGGCGCGACATGAATGCTCGATCCCCGGCGGTCTGGCACCGCGTCACCGCCTGGGCCGGCGACTGGGCATTCTGGGCGAGCCAGAAGAGGGACCCGCTGTCGCTGCTGCTTACGGGCGCGCTGCTGCTCTACCTCGCGCTGAAGTACATCGCGGTGAGAAAGAGCGACCGCCGTGCAGTGCGGGCGGAGCCGCCGCCACCCACCTTCTTCGAAAGGGCGGCATCGGTGCTGTGGGTCGCCCCGCTGCGCGCGCTGCCAGCGATCGCCGCGACTGTGCTGATCTACGGCGGCCTCGACGGGCTGGAGCTGCTTTACAACCCCTGGGGGCGGGTCGCGACCGGAGTCTTGAAAGGCACACTCGTCTTCGTGGCGATCGCAGCGCTGCTGTCTGCGGTGCTTGCTCCCCGCGAGCCGCAATGGCGGCTGGTGCCTCTGGCAGACAAGCAGGCACGCCGCGTAACGCAGCTGCTCAGCGCCATCACTGCGGTGTATGCGCTCGACGGTGCACTGACGGAAGCGGGCCGGGCATTTTTCGTTCCGCTGGCGGTGAGCGTTGTGCAGTCATTCGCCTCCAGCGTCGTCTTTGCGGGCCTGCTCGCTGGACTGCTCCTCACGCCCTTCACCCCGCAAACTGGAGTGGCGCCTGCTTCACGCCTGGCGCCGCGCTGGCTCAAGATACCGCTGTGGCTCATTGCCATCGCCATCGTCGCGGCGGCCTTGCTGGGCTACGTAGCGCTTGCCCGCTTTGTCGCCCAGCAGCTGGTGCTGACGGGCCTGGTCGTGCTCCTGACTTGGCTCGGCTATCTGGCAATTCGCGCCTTCACCCGCGAGCCGCCGCGGCACGGCATTCCGGTCGGCGACCTGCTCGAGCAGCAGTTCGGACTGGACGCGTCGCGCCGCCGCCAGCTGACGCGCCTGACCGAGCTGGCGTTGACCCTCGCGCTCGTCATCTGCGCGCTGCCCTTCCTGATGCTGCAATGGGGCTTCTCGGGAGCCGACATCCGCCAGTGGCTGACGTCGCTGTTGTTCGGCATCGAGATCGGCCAGTTCAAGTTTTCGCTGGTTCGCGTGCTCGTGGGCATCGTGCTGTTCATCGTTCTGCTGTTTGCCACGCGGCTGTTGCAGCGCTGGCTGCGGGAGCGGTCCGTGCAATCGCAAATGGATGCGGGCATCGCCAACTCCATCGACACGGTGGTGGGCTATGCCGGCATCGCCGTGGCGGCGCTGGTGGCGATCTCCTATGCCGGCTTCGACGTCACCAATCTGGCCATCGTCGCCGGCGCGCTGTCGGTCGGCATCGGCTTCGGCCTGCAGTCGATCGTCAACAACTTCGTCTCGGGGTTGATCCTGCTGATCGAGCGGCCGATCAAAGTCGGCGACCGCATCGTGATCGGTGACCAGCAGGGCCTAGTTCGCCGCATCTCCGTGCGCGCTACGGAAATCGAGACCTTCGATCGCGCGAGCCTGATCGTGCCGAATTCCGAGCTGATCACGGGGCGCGTCCTCAATTGGACGCATCGCGACTCGCTCGGCGCTGTCAACGTCAAGATCGGCGCAACCTACAGTTCCGATCCCCGGCAGGTGATCGCCATCCTGCTGAAGTGCGCAGAGGACCACCCTCAGGTGCTGCGAACGCCTGCGCCGAGCGCGGTCCTTGAAGGTTTCGGCGACAACGCACTGCTGTTCAATTTGCGCATTTCCCTGCCTGACATCGACAAGGCGCCCGCGGTGCAGTCGGACCTGCGTGTCGCCATCCTGAAGGCATTGAGCGCGGCTGGTATCGAGATGCCCATCGGTCAGGTTGACGTCAACCTGCGCACCGCGGACGGGGTCAAAGGGCTCGTTGCGAAGGCCCTGGAGGCGGAGCGCTCCGCGCCTGCCTCGCCGCCTCAGAGCAACAAAAAGCGCATCGCCGGGGAGTGAGGCAACAGCGACAGCCGCAGCCAACGCCGCCAGCCGGCTACCTTAGTCTTCGCGGAAGACCTTCTCGCGCCGCTCGTGGCGCTCCTGGGCTTCCAGCGACAGCGTGGCGATGGGCCGGGCATCGAGACGCTTCAAGCCGATCGGCTCGCCGGTCTCCTCGCAAAAGCCGTAAGTGCCCTCCTCGATGCGCGCCAGGGCGGCATCGATCTTGGCGATCAGCTTGCGCTGCCTGTCGCGGGCCCTCAGCTCCAGGGCGCGATCCGTCTCGGACGTTGCCCTGTCGGCGATGTCGGCATGCTGCGCGGAGTCCTCGTGCAGCACGTGCAGGGTCTCGCGGTTCTGGCGGACGATCTCTTCCTTCCAGGCGACGAGCTTGTTGCGGAAGTAGAGCCGGTGCCGCTCGTTCATGAACGGCTCGGTCTCGAGGGGGCGGTATCCAGCGGGAAGCACGATGCTGCTGGCATGCGCGGCGGCTGGTCGCTTCTTGGGCCTTGCTGCTGGCTGCGTGGCCTTCGCCGGTGGCTTGGCGATCTTTGCCTTTTTGGTCGCGCTCCCGCGACCGTTGGCCGCCGCTCTAGCCTTGGGCTTGTCAGCGGCTCTCTTCGCCGTGCGGCTGCTACTCGATTTCCCCATGCGCTTCCCGAAGTGCTCGCTTTTCTCGTCTCGCCCCGATCCCCCAACGACTCCCGGCGCGAATTGGTGCCCGTATTTAAGCTGCTGTTTTTCCAAGTCAAGCCGTCGCTATCGCAGTGCAACAAGCCAGCCTCGCGGCGCGCCGCTAGCGTCGCTAAACACGGTTGCACCCGCGTCCTGGGCGTCTTGCATCGCCCACCGGCAGATGCCGGACCATGGCCTCCTTCAACAATGGGCCATGAAGGGGCTCGCCTGCACCGGAGCACCCCCAGATCCCGCATCCACCGCTTTCCCGCGCAAAACTGCGCTGGCTGGTCGCCCGTAGGCGCGCTTGCTGGCCCACCGGCGTTTCCCTAAGCTCCGCCGTCTTTTTGCCGGCTGGGGAACGATCAGCGCCATGCAATTCACAGGTACCAAGGACTATGTGGCCACCAACGACCTCAAGGTGGCCGTTAACGCAGCGATCACGTTGCAGCGGCCCCTGCTGGTCAAGGGCGAGCCGGGCACCGGCAAGACGGTGCTGGCCATCGAGGTTGCCAAGGCGCTCGGCACCCCCCTCATCGAGTGGCACATCAAATCCACCACCAAGGCGCTGCAGGGCCTCTACGAGTACGACGCTGTGAGCCGCCTGCGCGACAGCCAGCTGGGCGACGCGCGCGTGGCCGACATCCGCAACTACATCCGCAAGGGCAAGCTGTGGGAGGCGTTCACGCTGGCTGAGCGGCCCGTGCTGCTGATCGACGAGATCGACAAGGCCGACATCGAGTTCCCCAACGACCTGTTGCAGGAGCTCGATCGCATGGAGTTCTACGTCTACGAGACGCACGAGACCATCAAGGCCAAGCACCGGCCGATCGTCATCATAACGTCAAACAACGAGAAGGAGCTGCCCGACGCCTTCCTGCGCCGCTGCTTCTTCCACTACATCAAGTTCCCCGACGCAGATACCATGCGCGCCATCGTCGACGTGCACTTCCCCAACCTCAAGGGGCGGCTGGTGTCGGAGGCGCTGAAAGTGTTCTACGACGTGCGCGAGGTGCCCGGCATCAAGAAGAAGCCCTCCACCTCGGAGCTGCTGGACTGGATCAAGCTGCTGCTGAACGAGGACATCTCGCCCGAGACGCTGCGCGAGAACGATCCCAGGAAGCTGATACCGCCGCTGCACGGAGCCTTGCTGAAGAATGAGCAGGACGTGCACCTTTTCGAGCGGCTCGCATTCCTCGCCCGGCGTCAGGGCGCCCAAGGCTGAGATGATCTGACATGATCAACGCTGCTCCGTTGGCGCGCTTTCCCACCCTCGCCAACGGGCTCGTCAAGCCGATCTACGCCGACTATTCCTTCGCCAACATCGCCAACACCATCGAGTTGCTTCTCACAGGCGAGAAGCGCCGACCCGTTCTGCCGCCCGACTGCTTCGGCGGGGGCGCCTATCCCAAGCCGCAGAAGATCGTCACCATCTTCGTCGACTCGTTCGGCTGGGAGTTCTGGCAGCAGTACCATCGCCGCTTTCGCGCCACCCACCGCGTCGTCGAGCAGGGCACGCTGACGCCGATCTCGGCCCTGTTTCCCTCCACCACCTCCGGCTCCGTCTCCACTTTGAACCTCGGCGTGCTGCCGGCCGAGCACGCGCTCTACGAATGGAACATCTACATCCCGGCCTACGGCGAGACCATCCAATCGCTCGCCTTCTGCCCGCTCGGGATGCGGGTGCAGGATGCCTGCCTGCAGCAGGGCTTCGACCCCGCGAGTTTGCTCGAGGTGCACGAGACCGTGCACCAGCGACTGCAAAGAAAGGGCGTGCGCTCGTTGCAGTTCGCCCACCGCGCCTATGGCACCTCGGCCTATAACACCATCATCAATGCCGGCGCCGAGGTCACCCTCCACGGCACGCTGGCCGAGGGCCTGGTGCAGCTCAAGGAGGCGCTGCTCGCCACGCCCGGCAAGGCGTGGCTCGGCTTCTATTGGGCCGCCATCGACAACATGGCCCACATCCACGGGCCGGGCTCGGCCACCCACGCCGCCGAGATCGCGAGCTTCTGGCATACGTTCGACGCCGTGTTCTGCGACATCGACAGCGGCGACACGCTCTATCTCTTCACCGCCGACCACGGTCACATCTATGGCGAGGTCGCCGACACATTCCAGATCAACGAGCGCATCCCCGAGCTTGCCGACTGCCTGGCGGTCAGCCGCACCGGCAAGCCGATCTATCCCAACGGCTCGCCGCGCGATGTCTTCCTGCACGTGCGCCCCGAGCGCCGAAGCCGGGCACTCGAGTTGCTGCAGCGGCGCCTCGAGGACATTGCCCTCGTCCTTCCCATGGAAGAAGCGCTGCAGCAGGGTCTGTTCGGGCCCTCGCCGGTCAGCCCCGAGCTGCGCCGCCGCCTCGGCGACATCCTCGTCCTTCCTTATCTCGGCCACTTCGTTTGGTGGCGCGTGCCCCGCCTCATGGAGAACCGTTTCTATGGCCAGCACGGCGGCCTGTCGCGCGAGGAGATGACCACCGTGCTCGGCGTCATCGATGCGCTGTGACTTGGCCGGCAAGACCTGATACTTGCCTCGCAAGCCGGCAAAATAGCGGGTCAAGGGGCGTAGCCCTCCTGTCTGCGCAGGCGGCTAATGCTTACCAGACTGTGGAGTGGAACATCCAACGTAGTGCGCCGGATCGCGGCCCGACTGGGTGGAGCACCGCCCGGAGCAATGCTCCGGGCGCCCTGCCGTTGTTACGCGCGGTTACGCATGTGAATCATGAAGGAATCGAAGGTCATCTCGGCTACCTGCAGCCACTGATATGAGTCGCCACGGAAGGCCACGAGGCTCTCATAGAGCTTCTTGAAATGCGGGTTGGTCTTTGACAGCCCTGTATAGATCTCGATGGCAGCATTGTAGCTGGCCTCCAGGATCGCCGGCGAGAAGGGACGCAGCACCGCTCCGCCCGCAATCAGTCGCTTGAGAGCCGCCGGATTGCCCTGGTCGTATTTGCCCAGAACCCATTCCCAAGTTTCGCCCGAAGCCGTCATGATCGCGGCCTGGTATGACTTCGGCAGCTCGTTCCACTTCGCCAAGTTGACCAGGTTGTGGCCTTGTCCACATCCTTCCCACCAGCCGGGATAGTAGTAATACTTGGCCACCTTCGCGAAACCGAGCTTCTCGTCGTCGTAGGGCCCGACCCATTCGCACGCGTCGAGCGTGCCTTTCTCCAAGGCTGGGTAGATGTCGCCGGCGGCCAGCTGTTGCGGCACGACTTCGAGCTTGGCGACGATCGTGCCGGCAAAGCCGCCGATCCGGAACTTGAGGCCTTTCAGATCGTCGAGAGTGGTGACCTCCTTGCGGAACCAGCCACCCATCTGGGCGCCTGTATTGCCGGCGGCCACGCCGAAGCAGTTGTAGTTCTTCAGCAAATCGTTGAGCAGGTCGTGCCCGCCGCCAAACCGCAGCCACGAGTTCATCTGGCGGGCGTTGAGACCGAACGGCAAGGCGGTGCCGAAGGTCATCGCTGGGTCCTTGCCCCAGTAGTAGTACATCGCCGTATTGCCCATCTCGACGGTGCCGGCCTGGACGGCGTCGAGCACTTGCAGGCCGGGGACGATCTCGCCGGCAGCGAACGGTTGAATCGTGAACCGATTGTCGGTGATCTCGGCGATACGCCTGCAGAAGTATTCGCATCCGCCGTAGAGGGTATCGAGCGACTTGGGCCAGCTGGCCGCCAGCCGCCATCTAAGCTCCGGCGAAGTTTGGGCAATCGCAGGTGCCGCGATCGTAGCAGCGCCAATACCAGCAACGCTCGCTGTCCTGAAAAATTTGCGCCTCGTGATCTTTGTCATTCCCTTCCTCCTTGGGTGGCCCGATTTTTCCGGGTCTGAGATCATCCGTGCTTGCCATTTGCGACAAGCCCGGACCATGAGCCTACGCCCCTTCCCGAGACGAGTGAATGCCGATCTTCGATTTTGCTGTGAGGGAGCGCAGGTCGAGCGGCTGAAGGCGCGACAGTCACGCAGGAGCCGTCGATGACGGCTCATCGCGCCAGCCTGAGCCATGTTGCGCAGGCGCTCGGCGAAGCTGACCTGCCGCGGCGACAGCACGGGACGAGGCCGGCTCCATGCCCTGCCACGGCCCCAAATCGTGGCTAAGCCCGGTGCGCGGGAGTACAGGGGGACGGACGTGCTCACACAGCGCAAGCGGCGTGACAGCGATGAGGACGGCGCGGTCAGCACAGGGGTCAAGGTAGCGGAGAAGGCGGCGTGCGAGGGTCTGCTCGCTACGGTGCTCTCGGCAGTGGCGGTCGGCATTTCCTGCATCAGCTTCTACATGAGCGCACTGCAGGGCGCGGAGCTCGAGGTGTATGTGCCGCCCGTCATTCAATACGGGCGCGACGGCGGCGGCGACACCGAGCTGTTCGCGATTCCGGTCACGATCGCCAACGACGGGGCCCGCACCGGAACCGTGATCTCAATGGAGCTCGAGGTGCAAAACCTCAAGACCAACGCCACCAAGCGCTACTACAGCGCCTTCCTCGGCGAGCACCCGCGCGAAGCCAGCACCCCGAACCGCCAGTTTGCGCCGCTCTCGATTGCCGGCCACGCGGTGTTCACCGAGACGGTGCGCTTTTATCCGACCGGAAGCACCCTCCCGAGACTGGTCGACAATGAGGGCGAATTCGCTTTCCGCCTGCAGCTTAATACCGCGGCACCCTCGCAGCCCTCGTTGCTGGACCGGCTCAGCGGGCGCACCCAGCCGGCGCCGGTCACGTTCCAGATGACGCTGCCCTGGATTTCCGATCAGCAGCTCGGGTTCCGGCGCGCAACCATCGCCATGCATGCCAAGGACTGGAAGCCGACGTCCAGCGCCAACCGCTGAGGACCGTCACTGCAGCCTTGCCGCCACCCCGGTGTTGACCCTACGTAAGGGTCAAAGGGCAAGAGCGTGCGGCTGACCGAATTCACCGATACGACCGCGAGCATGCTCAGGAGCGCAGGCGCGCGGCTGACCGACCTGATGACGCCGACGGTGCGGCTCGGCGTCACCGGGCTTGCGCGCTCGGGCAAGACCGTGTTCATCACCGCGCTCGTCCGCAACCTGATCGCCGGCGGGCGGCTGCCGTTCTTCACCGCCATGGCCGAGGGGCGCATCGCCCGCGCCTACCTGGAGCCGCAGCCCGACGATCGCGTGCCGCGCTTTGCCTACGAGGAGCATCTGGCCGATCTCGCCCGCGACCCGCCGCAATGGCCCGAGGGCACGCGGCGCATCAGCCAGCTCCGCCTCACCATCGAGTATGCGTCGCGGTCGGCCGTGCGCCGCACGCTGACCGCGGGCAGGCTGCACGTCGACATCGTCGACTATCCCGGCGAGTGGCTGATCGACCTGCCGCTGCTCGACCTCACCTTCGCCGACTGGTCGCGCCATGCGGTGGCGGAGGCGCGCGACAAGCAGCGGGTGGACGCGGCCAAGCTATGGCTCGAATTCCTCTCCCCGCTGGATGCCGATGCGCCGGCGGATGAGCAGACCGCGCTTGCCGGCGCCGCGCTCTTCACCCGCTACCTGCAGCAAGCCCGCGAGCCCGATGCGGCGCTATCGGCGCCGGGACCCGGCCGCTTCCTGCTGCCGGGTGACCTCGCCGGCTCGCCCCTGCTGACCTTCTTTCCGCTGCCCGCCGGTCCTGCCGGCAGCTATGCGCGCGGAAGCCTGGGCGCCATGCTGGAGCGCCGCTTCGAGAGCTACAAGGCGCATGTCGTTAAACCCTTCTTCCGCGACCACTTCGCCCGGCTCGACCGCCAGATCGTGCTCATCGACGTGCTCTCGGCAATCAACGCAGGCACCCCCGCTCTCGCCGACCTGCAACGCGCGCTGGAAGCCATTCTCAAATGCTTCCGGCCCGGGCCCAGCACCTGGCTGTCGAGCATCCTGCCGCGGCGCATCGATCGTCTCCTGTTCGCCGCTACCAAGGCCGACCACCTGCACCACACCAGCCACGACAGGCTCGAGGCCATCCTGCGCCTGATCACCGACAAGTCCATCGCCCGCGCCGAGTTCTCCGGCGCTGAAGTAAGGGTCGTTGCGCTTGCCGCGCTGCGATCGACGCGCGAAGCCGAGGCCCGCTCCGGCCGGCAACGGCTCCCCTGCATCGTCGGCGTGCCGCTGCCTGGCGAGCGGCTGGGCAACAAGGTGTTCGGTGGCGCCACGGAGGCGGCCGTGTTCCCTGGCGACCTGCCGGCCGACCCGGCCGCGCTCGAGGGCGTCGCACGGTCCGACGACATCCATTTCCTCCGCTTTCGCCCGCCACGGCTCATGCTCAATAGCGCCACGCCCGAGCAGGTGTCGCTGCCGCACATTCGCTTGGACCGGGCGATGGACTTTCTGTTGGGAGACAAGCTCGCATGACCGTCCCCGCATGACCAATCAGGAGCCGCGCAAGCCGCGCGCGTTCGAGCCCGGCGATCCCTCTCTCGTCGTGGAGCCGGAGCCCGCGTTTGAACCCGGCATCGATGCTCCGCTGCCCGCCACCTCGGATTCGCAGCTCGCCCGCCCCACCCTCGCCGACCTCGGTCGGCGGGGCCTGCGCTGGGGAGGGGTGCTCGCGGCAAGCCTGGCTGGCGCTGCGGCGCTGGGAGCCGTCGCCTGGTTCGCGCGCCTGGTCTCGGCAGCGTTGGCACGCGAGGATTGGGTGGGCACCGTTACCCTTGCGCTGCTGCTGATCGCGGCGCTCAGCGCGGCGATGCTGCTACTGCGCGAGATCGTCGGGTTCGCCCGCCTGGCGCGTCTCGCCCGCCTCCGCCGCGACATTGCCGCCGCCATCGCGGAGCGCGATAGCAATCGCGAGCGCAAGGCGGCCCAGCGGCTCGCGGCGCTCTACGCGCACCGACCCGAGCTTGCCTGGAGCGTGCGCCGCTTCCGCGAGCATGCCCGCGACGTGCACGATGCGGGCGAGCTTCTGGCACTGGCCGACCGAGACGTGGTGGCGCCCCTCGACGCCGAGGCGCGCCGTCTCATCACGCGCTCGGCCAAGCGTGTCGCCACTGTCACCGCCATGAGCCCGATGGTGTTGATCGCCGTGAGCTACGTTCTGATCGAGAACCTCCGCCTCCTGCGCATGCTGGCTACGCTGTACGGAGGCCGGCCGGGCGTCATCGGCGTTTTGAGGCTTGCCCGCTTGGTGTTCACCCACATGGTCGCCACCGGCGGCATCGCCATGACCGACGATCTGCTGGGACAGTTTCTGGGTCAGGATCTGCTGCGCCGCCTTTCGCGCCGTCTGGGCGAAGGCGCATTCAACGGCGCGCTGACGGCCAGGCTTGGGGTTGCGGCACTGGAAGTCATCCGCCCCCTGCCTTACCTCGCATCCAAGCCGCCGCGTGTGCGCGACGTCCTAGCCGAAGCGCTCAGGGCGCTCATGCCGGCACGCTAGGCGATAGGCCGAGACTCCCGCTTTGGTTGTGTTACAAAACCTTTGCAATTGCTTCACCGCAGCCAATGCGAAAGGTAGAAATTACGCTCGCAATGCGCGCATACTCCTACAGCCTGTTGGGGAGTGCGGGTCTCAAATGGAAAGGGAGCGCCACTTTCGCGCGCCGGCCGGAGGCTGCCTGCGAGTCACCCGGCGAGAGAGCCAAGTGCTGGGCTGGATCGCCGCCGGCAAGTCCGACTGGGCCATCGGCCGCATCCTCAACATCTCAGGCAAGACGGTGAATTTTCATGTCGAGAACGCCAAGCGCAAATTCGGCGTGGGCACGCGCGTGCAGGCCGTGGTTGCCGCGATGCGCGAGGGAATGATCTCGACATGATCACACATCGAAGGGGCCGGCCTGATGCTTTTTGCGCTCCGCTCCGCTAGGGTCGCGGCCATGTTCGCCACCTTCTTCCACGAGCTCAAGGCCGCCAAGGTGCCCGTCACCTTGAAGGAGTACCTCACCCTAATGGAGGCGTTGCAGGCCAACCTCGCCGACCGCAATGTCGAATACTTCTACTATCTCTCGCGGGCCGCGCTGGTGAAGGACGAGCGGCACCTCGACAAGTTCGACCAGGTGTTCGGCCACGTCTTCAAAGGCCTCGATTTGATGCGGGAGGCCGTGGAAGCTCAGGTACCCGAAGAGTGGTTGCGCTCGCTGGGCCAGCTCTACCTGACCGAGGAGGAGAAGGCCAAGATCGAGGCGCTGGGCGGCTGGGACAAGATCATGGAGGAGCTGAAGAAGCGTCTCGAGGAGCAGAAGGGCCGCCACCAGGGCGGCAAGAAATGGGTCGGCACCGGCGGCACCTCGCCTTACGGCGCCGACGGCTACAATCCGGCCGGCGTGCGCATCGGCCAGAAGACCAATCGCAACAACCGCGCCATCAAGGTGTGGGACAGGCGCGAGTACAAGGACCTCGACGACAAGGTCGAGCTAGGTACGCGCAACATCAAGGTGGCGCTGCGGCGCCTGCGCAAGTTCGCCCGCGAGGGTGCGCCCGACGAACTCGACCTCGACGGCACCATCAAGGGCACCGCCCACAAGGGCTACCTCGACATCCACATGCGGCCCGAGCGGCGCAACACCGTCAAGGTGCTGATGTTCTGCGACGTGGGCGGCTCGATGGACTGGCACATCAAGCAGGCCGAGGAGCTGTTCTCCGCCGCTCGCACCGAGTTCAAGCACCTGGAATACTTCTACTTCCACAACTGTCTCTACGAGTTCGTGTGGAAGGACAACGCGCGCCGCTGGACCGAGCGCACGCCCACCTGGGAGGTGCTGCACAAGTACCCGGCCGACTACAAGGTGGTGTTCGTCGGCGACGCCTCGATGAGTCCCTACGAGATCTCAGTCGCCGGCGGCTCCGTGGAGCACATGAACGAGGAGCCGGGCGCCGTCTGGATGCGCCGCGCTACCGACATCTACGAGCATTGCATCTGGCTGAACCCGGTGCCGGAGAGCCATTGGGGCTGGACACCCTCCATCAAGATCATGCGCGACCTGCTGGGCCAACGCATGTATCCGCTGACGCTGGAGGGCCTGGACCACGCCATGAAGGAGCTGATGCGGTAGCCGTTGGTTGCCACTGGTGCCCCGCAAACCGCACAAGGGGTCCGCTAAACCGCCATTTCTCCATATTTTCGTGGCCAACACGCAGTTGACGCTGCGTAAATTGTCGGCACACTGGCGCCATCGAGGGAAGGCATGGGTGGATTTACACCGAACTGGGGTGCTTGGCTGCTGCTGGCAGGAGCAGCGGGCCTGGCCGCTTGCAGCAGCGGCGCCAGCGGCCTGATCACTGGCACTACCACTGTGACCGCCGCCGACGCACCGGGCGGCATCACCAACGAAAGCCCCATGGCGCGGCCGATCGGGGTGGCGTGGACCTCGGCGCGAGCCAAGCGCTGTGGCTTCTACTTCGATCCTGCCAAGCTGCGGGCGTCGTACCTGGCTTACGAGGCGAGGCAGTCGGACCGCGAGCAGCTGGCCAATTCGGAGAAGACCTTCGACTCGACGTTCAAGATTATGTCCGAGCGCGTCTCGGCCGACCCGGACTATTGCACCGACCAGAAAGGCGCCGAGATCAAAGCAGACCTGACGCGGTATCTGCAGGGAGACTTCACTCCCAACTTCCCGAAGGCGAAGAAGATCGAGTTCCTGCGGTTTTTTTGGCTGCACCCCCACCGCCAACCCGGATGAGAAGCTCGACGTCAAGAAATTCTGGGACGACCAAGCCAAGAGGACCAACAAGTAGAGTCCGCTCGGCTCGACTTCCGCGATACGAGAGGCCCCTGGCCCGCGTCAGGCCACGCCCAGCTTCTTCTGGAGCGATGAGGAGGAGGTCGTGTACTGGAAGAGCAGCTTCTTGCCTGGATAGACAATTCTGTGCGCCGCCTGCGCCATCAGCGCCACCTCGTGGAACCCTGACAGGATCAACTTCAGCTTGCCTGGGTAGGTATTGATATCGCCCACGGCGAAGATGCCGGGCGTGCTGGTCTCGAATTTCTCGGTATCGACGGGGATCAGGTTCTCATTCAGATTGAGGCCCCAGTTGGCCACCGGACCAAGCTTCATCGTGAGCCCGAAGAACGGCAGGAGCCGGCTGCAGGGATGGCGCACGTCGCCATCCTTGGTCTTGATCGTCACCGCGCTCAGCATGCCGTCCGCGCCCTCGAGGCTGCCCATCTGACCGATCATCAGGGCGACCTTCTTATCGGCGACGAGCGCCCGCATCTGCTCCACCGAATGTGGAGCGCCGCGGAAATCGTCGCGCCGGTGCAGCAGGGTGAGACTGTTCGCGATCGGCTGCAGGTTGAGTGTCCAGTCAAGCGCGGAATTGCCGCCGCCGACCACCAGCACATCCTTGCCGCGGAAATCCTCCATGCGGCGCACCGAGTAGAAGACGGACTTGCCCTCGTATGCCTCGATGCCTTGCAGCGGCGGGCGCTTGGGCGTGAACGATCCGCCACCCGCGGCGACCACCACCACCTTGGCAACGAACTGGTCACCGATATCGGTCACCAGCCGGAAGCGGCCGTCGTCGAGCTTTTGCAGCGAATCGATGCGCTGGCCGAGATGGAAGGTTGCGCCGAAAGGCTTGATTTGGGCCATCAGTGCATCGGTAAGCCCCTGCCCCGTGACTATGGGCAGGCCGGGGATGTCGTAGATCGGCTTCTCCGGGTAAAGCTCGGCGCACTGTCCGCCAGGCTTGTCGAGGATGTCGATCACGTGGGCCTTGATGTCCACGAGGCCGAGTTCGAACACGGCGAACAGTCCAACCGGGCCGCCGCCTATGATCACCGCATCGGTCTCGATGGGGCCTCCGCCACCAGCAGTGCCGTCAGCTGCCATGGTTGGTATCACTCACTTGCTGCTCAAAACTGCTTTTCAGGGACCCGCACGACCAAACCGTCCAAGGCATCGGTCACCTTGATCTGACACGACAGCCGACTCGTTGGCCGCACATCGAAGGCGAAGTCGAGCATGTCCTCTTCCATCTCGCTCGGGCCCCCCACCGCCTCCCGCCACGCCTCGTCGACATATACGTGGCAAGTTGCACAGGCACACGCGCCGCCGCACTCGGCCTCGATGCCCTCCACGTCGTTCTTCTTGGCCGTTTCCATCACCGTCATGCCGGTCTGGCCCTCGACAACCTGCTCGGTGCCGTCCGGCTGGATAAAGGTAATCTTGGGCATGCGCCCCTTGGCGATCTTGCGTTGTTGGCCATATCGATGGATCGCCGAAGGCCCCCGGCGAACGCCCGGTGTTAGCGGGCACGGCCCGCAAATTCAAGCGAGATTAGTTTGCTGGCCAAACTATAATGCGGCACTTAGGCCGTGGCAAATAGGCACGCAATGTAGCGGCAGGCCTCCCCGCACGCCGCTTCCAAGGCATCCAGCTTCTCCCGGCGGCGAGCCCCGCTATCCGAATCGCTGGCCTCGAAATCGAAGCGTTCGGCCGCGAGTGCACAGCTTGCTAGCCTGCGCGCGCCGACCGCCATGGCCGAACCCTTGATGGCATGGGCCGCGTCCTTCCAATCCTTCGCATTGGCTGCGGCGCGCAGCTGCTCGACGTATATGGGAAGCTGTCGGGCAAATAGCTCGAGCACCTCGCGTTCTAGCGCCGGGTTGCCCCGCGTGAAGCGAGCCAGGAAGGCGCGGTCGATGGGCTGGCTGCTGTCGTTCACTTGCATTTTTCGGCTACGCGCTTCCCCGGCACCCCTCGTCCAGGCTTCCCTACTGTGCAGGCCCTCGACCTAACCTGCGGTTAAGCCGAGGAGAACAGCGCCCCGAATCACCTTATGGCGCCATCTTGGTTTTGCCCTATTGGGTGCCTAGCAAGGTCCGGGAAGGGGCTGGGCGCCCAGGGGAACTGCAAGCCGCATCAACGAATTTGGCGTGGGCTGATCACCAGAATTCGTGATGACAAGCCTGTGCCGGAACAGGCAGATGCGCTATGTCTCGGTTGCAAGACCGGGCCCTTGCGGCGCCGAAACTTGGACGGGGAATGGCTCACGACGGCAACACGCAGCGCGACGCGGCGGCTCCCCGGCTGCCGGAGCCCGGCGGCGAACGCCCGAAGGATGCTGTAGACACTCAGGCGACCGCCAAATCAGCCACAGCGTCGCCCAGCAGCACCACGCCGCTGTTGCCCGTCGACGCTCAGCCGGCCGCTGGCAAGGCCCTGCCCAAGTTCAACACGATCCCTCGTCCTGGCGCCGCCAGAAAGCCCGCGTCGCCTGCGCTGGCATTGCCGCCGCCTCTGGCGAACTCGGACAAGGCACCGTCCGTATCGAAGCCGATCCCGGGCACACCACCCAAGCCTGCAGCCCAGCAAGCCTCGCCCAAGCCCGCCGCGCAGCAATCAGGGCCGAAGCCCACCGCGCAGCAGTCAGGGCCGAAGCCCGCCGCGCAGCAGTCAGGGCCTAAGCTCAGCTCGCAGCAGCCTCCGCCGAAGCAGCCGAAGGAAGCGACGGCCGCGACGATCGCGGACACGGCCGACAAGACTGGAGACGCCGGACCGCGGTCGCAGAAGCGCCGCGCCGCCGCACCGCCACGATCGCGCATTGCCGCCAACGACGACGCGCCCTCGATCGGCGGGCTGATCTTTGCCCTGCAGCAGAAGCCGTCCAACCGGCCGTTCATGCTGGCGGCCGCCGGCTCGGGCGGATGGCTCGCCATCGGCAGCCTGCTCGCCTGGGCGATGCTTGCTCCGCACATCGCGCGCAGCGGCTTCTTCGATGCGCTCGCCAGCCCGACTATGATCATCGTGGCGGCGACCATCTTCCTGCCGATCGCCCTGTTCTGGTTCCTGGCGCTGCTCGCGTGGCGGGCACAAGAGCTGAAACTCATGTCCTCGGCCATGACCGAGGTCGCGGTGCGCCTTGCCGAGCCCGACCGGAACGCCGAGCAATCCGCGGCCTCCCTCGGCCAGGCCGTGCGCCGGCAGGTCTCGTTCATGAACGAGGCGATCTCGCGTGCGCTGGGCCGCGCGGGCGAGCTCGAGGGGCTCGTGCACAACGAGGTGGCCTCGCTCGAGAAGTCGTACTCCGAGAACGAGCACAAGATCCGGGGTCTCATCCAGGAGCTGGCAGGCGAGCGGCATGCCTTGGTGAGCACCACCGACAAGGTCTCCGAGACGCTGAAGGCGATGGGCAGCGAGGTGCCCACGTTGATCGATAAGCTCTCCCAGCAGCAGATCAAGCTCGCCAAGATCATCGAGGGCGCCGGGCAGAACCTGATCGCGCTCGAGAATCAGATCGCTGCTGCCAGCGGCGGTCTGGAGACGACGCTCGCCAACAGAACGCAGCAGCTGCAGGCGGTGCTCGACGACTACACGGTGGCGCTGGATGCCACGCTGGCCAGCCGGGCCGAGGCCCTCGACATCCAGCTGGTCGAGCGCACGCGCGCGCTGGAGGCCGCCTTCGCGGAGCGCCTGGTCCGCTTCGACGATGCGATGATGCGCTCCACCATGGCGATCGATAGCGCGGTCAGCGAGAAGGCGAGGGCGCTGACCTATGCCATGGAAAACCACGTGCGCGCACTGTCCGACACGCTGGGGCAGCAGGCGCACAACCTCGACGAGTCCATGATGCACGGGCTCGATGCCGTGCGCCGCTCGAGCGACAACATCACGCGCCAGTCGCTGCACGCGATCGAGGGGCTCTCCGGTCAGGCCGACCTGCTCAAGAACGTGTCCGAGAACCTGCTGCAGCAGATGTCGGGGGTTGCGAACCGCTTCGACAATCAGGGCCAGTCGATCATGCAAGCGGCCAATGCGCTCGAAACTGCCAACTTGCGCATAGACTCGACGCTGCAGAAGCGGCACGGCGACCTCTCCGACACGATCCAGCGGCTGTCGGGCAAGGCCGATCAGCTGGGCGAGGTCATGCAGGGCTACGCGCAGAGCGTGGAGGGCACCATCGCCGCGACGGAGAACCGCGCCCGCAACATCACCCAGCAGATTGCGCAGGGCGCGGCCGCCCACACCGCCGCCGCTGCGGCAGAGCTGGAGCGCTTACGCGCCCAGACCGATGCCCAGGCCGCGCGCGCGCTGGAAGACATGCGGGCCAAGGTCACGGGCGTGTCACAGGAGGTGTCGCACCACCTGGGCAGTATGGCCAGCCGCTTCAACGATACCTCGGAGGATTTGCGAGCGCGCGCCGCACGCGCCGCCGCCGACCTGCAGATCGAGCAGGAACGCATCCGCTCCGAGGCTGACCGGCTGCCGACGGTTGCCCGGGAGACCGCGGAAGGCATGCGCCATGCGCTGACCGACCAGTTGCGCGCGCTGGAGCAGCTCTCAAGCCTGTCGGCGCGCGAGCGCCGCGACATCACCCCGCCAGGACCGATGCCCGCCACAGCGCCGATATCGCTCACTGCGGCTTTCGCGGCGCAGCGCGGCGACCACCATCCGGTGGCGCTCAGCGCCGATAACGGCGAGCGCTGGTCGCTGGGCGACCTGCTGGCGCGCGCGTCGCGGGAAGACGGCGCCATCAACATCGCCAGCATCGCCCGCGCGCTCGATCCCACTACGGCTTCCGCCATCTGGTCGCGCTTCCGCGCCGGCCAGCGGGGCATCATGGTGCGCAGCATCTACACCAACGACGGCCGCGCGCTGTTCGACGACATCAGCGCGCGCTACAAGACCGATGTGGACTTCCGCCGCGTGGTCGACCGCTTCTTGGTCGACTTCGAATGGATGATCCGCGACATCGAGCAGAAGGACCCGGCCGGGCGGAGCGTGCACAACCACCTCATCTCCGACAGCGGTCGTGTGTATCTGTTCCTGGCCCACGCGAGCGGGCGGCTGCGCTAGAGCAGGCGCCACGGTGTCATGCCGGACCCCCTGAAGATCGAGACGACGGTCGAGACTTGGCCGATTGCCGGCGAGTTCGTGATCGCGCGCGGCGCCAAGCGCGAGGCGACCGTGGTGGTGGCGCACGTGAGCGACGGCTCTGCTTCGGGCCGGGGCGAGTGCGTGCCCTACGCGCGCTACGGCGAGACGGTGGAAAGCGTGGTTGCGGCCATCCGTGCGCATGCTGGCCAAAGCGATCGTGCCCGGCTCCTGCAGGAGATGCCGGCCGGGGCCGCGCGCAACGCACTCGACTGCGCGCTGTGGGACTATGCCGCGAAGCGAGCCGCAAGCAGCGCCGTTGCGCTCGCGGGCGTGGCGCCGCTGCAGCCCCTGACGACGGCCTATACCATCAGCCTGGCCGATCCCGCCGCCATGGCGGCCAGGGCGGCCGGGGCCGCACGCACGTTCCCGCTGTTGAAGATCAAGCTCGGCGGCGCAGGGGATGCGGAACGCATGCGCCAGATACGCGCGGCCTGTCCCGCGTCCCGGCTGATCGCCGACGCCAACGAGGCCTGGACCGAGACGATGCTGGCTGAGCTGTTGACAGCGGCCCACGCGACCGGCTTCGAGGTCGTCGAGCAGCCGTTGCCCGCCGGGGAGGATGCCGCGCTCGCCCGCATTCCGCGCACCGTGCCGATCTGTGCCGACGAATCCTTCCACACAGGCGACGACTTGGCCCGGCTCGCGGCACGGTACGACGCCGTCAACATCAAGTTGGACAAGGCCGGCGGCCTGACCGCGGCGCTCGAGCTGACCGCCAAGGCCCGCGCCAGGGGCCTAAAGATCATGGTGGGGTGCATGGTGGCAACGTCACTCGCCATGGCACCCGCGCTGCTACTGGCCCAAAACGCCGACTGGGTCGATCTCGACGGCCCTCTCCTGCTTGCACGCGACCGTGCACCATCACTCCGCTACGAGGGTGCGCTCGTGTATCCGCCCGAGGCCGAGCTCTGGGGCTGAACGACAGCCCCGCAGCGCGACATCCGCAGCAGCACGAGACTGGCGCCAAGGCCGACGGCGGCGAGCACGGCCATCGCCCAGTAGGCTTGACCGCCATATGCGGCGTAGAGCCGCCCGGCGAGCAGCATCGCCCCACCGAGCGCCACTCCCGCAGTCACCGACGCATAGAGTGCCTGCGCGGTGCCGTTGTGGTCCTCCGGCACGGCTTTGCCCATGAAGTAGATGGCGCCGATGTGGGTGGCCCCGAACGTCACGCCGTGCATCACCTGCAGCGGGATCAGCAGCGCCAGCGGCGGATCGAACCCCATCGCGATCCAACGCAGCACTGCAGTGGCGCCGCCCAGTGCGATCAGCTCGACCGCGCCGATGCGCCGCACGACCGCGCCCGAAAAGGCGAGCAGCGCAATTTCCACCGCCACTCCGATTGCCCACAGCGTCCCGGCCCACGCGCTGGAGAGCCCCTGGGCGGCCCAGTGCAGGGTGCCGAACGTGTAGAACACGGCGTGCGCAGCCTGCACGCTGCCCGCAGCCAGCAAAAATACCAGGAACGCGGGCGAGCGCAGCAGCCCCACCGCATCCGCGAACTTGATGCGTGGTGGAGTGGTCGCAGCCTTCAGGCGACCCAGTCCGATCGGCCGGGCGAGCCCGTGGGCTGCCATGACCGTCAGCAGTCCGCCGGCCACCACCAGCCAGATTGCCGACATCGCGCCCAGCCTGTCGACAACCCAGCCGCCGGCGAAACTCGCGGCGATGAAGCTGAGCGAGCCCCACAGCCGCATGCGGCCATAGTCGAGGCCGGCAGCCCTCACTCCGGTCATCGCCACAGTGTCGGTCAGCGGCATGATGGTGGATGTGGCGAGCGTGAAAAACAACGTGAGCAGCACAATGGGCCAGAAGGAGGTCATATGCGCCAGCACGAGCAGCGCCAGCACCCCGGCCCATGAAAGTCCGATGAGGAAGCGGCGGTGATCCTGGGCGTGGTCGGCGGCAAAGGCGATGGCCGGCGTCACCAACACGCGGGCGAACATGGGCAGCGCCGTGACGACTGCGATTTCGTTGGCGGAAAGCCCCTTCCAGTCGAGCCAGACCGGGAGGTAGGGCATCTGCGTGCCGGTGATGACGCACGCCGCCGCGAACAGCAGCGACACGCGCAGCGCGAAGTTGCGGCGCTCGCGCGCAGCGTCCATTGCAATCATGCGGCGCGTTTGTCGAGGATGATCTCCGAGAACAGTGAGGGATCGATATTGCCGCCCGACAGTACCGCTGCAACGATCTTGCCCTCGAAGGGCAGCTTCTTGGCGAGAATTGCTGCCAGCGACACCGCGCCACCGGGCTCCAGCACGAGCTTCAATTCCCGGAAGGCGAAGCGCACGGCAGTGCGCGCTTCCTCGTCGGTGACGGAAATCCCGCCAGCCAGGTTTCTCTTGGCCATCTCGAAGGTCAGCTCGCCCGGCGTCACCGACAACAGCGCATCGCAGATGGAGCCCGAAAGTGCCGGGTTGCGCTCGCGCTCGCCTTTGCGCAGCGAGCGGGCGAGGTCGTCGAAGCCCGCCGGCTCGACGCTCCAGATTTCCGCCGCCGGATGCTTCTCCTTGACGGCAAGCGATACGCCGCTGACGAGACCGCCGCCCGAAGCGCCGACCAGAACGATATCGGGCAAGGCGCCCATCGCCTCGGCCTGCTCCATCATCTCGAGGCCCGCCGTGCCCTGACCGGCAATCACGTCTGGGTCGTCGAAGGGGTGAACGTAGGCAGCACCCCGCGTGGCGCAGATTTCCCGAGCGATGGCGTCGCGATCCTCCTTGGTGCGGTCGTAGGGCACCACCTCGCCGCCGAACGCCTTGGTGCGGTCGATCTTCAGCCGCGGCGCGTCGGCCGGCATGACAATGGTCGACCTCAGTCCTCGCAATGTCGCGGCTGCAGCCACGCCTTGCGCATGATTGCCCGACGAGCAGGCGACGACGCCGCCGGGGTAGGCGGAACTGTCCACCTGGGCAATTTTGTTGTAGGCGCCACGAAACTTGAAGGCACCCACACGTTGTAGATTCTCGGCCTTGAGCAGCACCCGGGCCGCCGACCAGAGAATTGAGCGCGGGATGCTCGATGAGCGGCGTCACACAGGCGAGCGATGCCAGCCGCTGCCGCGCAGCTACCACGTCACCATAGGTGGGCAAATGTTGCGCCATGGCCGCCTCCTGGCAGTGGGGATCGAGCCACCAAGCGCCGATGGCCACAGCCTGTCAAGCAATGCAACTCGTGTCAGCTGGTTGGTGGATAGCAATCTCGCCTATAAGAAAACCGGTCCGGCTAGACCGGACCGGTTTTCTCTGGAGCAGTGCCTGTCCCTGGACGCCGAGGCGCTGCTCTCCCCCCAAACGAATGCGTTCAACAGCTCCCAGCCGGGCCATTCCCCAGAAAAGCCGCAGCCAGCACAAACGCAGCCGTTCCTGTGCTCACTTGTCCCAAATTTTGCGGCGATGGACAATATTTGTTGGTCAGATACAGCAGTGCCAGTGGCGTGGCCGCCACAGCAGCTGTGCCCGCTCAGCACTTTGCCAGGGCGATCGTGACCCGCGTCACGTCGAGACCCTTCGGAGTAATGCTGATGCTCTGCTTGCAGTTCGACAGCGACACGTTCATGGCCGCAGTGAAGTTGGCCCCCTGGATCGACAGCACGAAGCCCTCCCCGCTGTAGCGGCCGGTGACTTCGCCCTTGGCCGAGTAGGTCCTTTCTTCCCAGCTGCCGGTGACCTGATTGCCTTTCACACGCAGCTCGGCCAGCGAGTTAATCGTGTAGTCCGTGCTGGCGCAGCGCATCGTCTGGCGGATTTGCGTGCTCCCCTCTCCGGACTTGTAGAACACTTGGCACTTGACGCGCTCCGTGCTGCCGCCCGACAGCACGACCGACCCGGTTCCGCTCCAGAAGCCGTTGAGATCGCCGAGTGGATCGGATTGCGCCAGCCCCGGTCCGAGGACCATCGCCGAAGCGGCCACCATCAGTCCCGCAAGCGCCTTCATTGTTAGTCCCTAACCTGAATGTCCACAAAACGGCGCGCAGCGGCAGCCGGTGCGCACGCTGCCGGGTTGACAGCCGGATTGAGGCAAATTCACAGCGTCCCATCAAAGCATTTTTGGGGCAACCCAACAGAGTCGATGCGGGTGTTGCGGGCGCATCCCATCCCCACCGGGCACCTAGTTGTCATTCTCGGGCTAGTCTGTACCTAGGTGCGGCGCAGCATATGCAGATGGTCTATCGGACCTCGTCCGTGACCGATGCCCAGATCGCGGCCGTGCTGCAACCCTTGCCATACGAAGGCCTTGGCGCGATCTACCGCCTCGGCGAGGGAAGCGCCGCAGGCCAAGAGCGCCGCGATGGCGGCCGAGAGCTGCACCCGGTTCCGTGGGAATGGGGCGTGTCGATGCGGGGGCGGACGAAACGCTCCACCCCACCCTCGTCGACCAGGATGTCGACCGCGGTACTGCCGGAGTTGTGGCCGCCCTTGAGCAGCACCGCGCGACAACCAGCGTCGCGCAGCGCTTTGGCTTGCGCAACAGTCTCGGCTTCGCTTGTCGCCTGCGGGGCCCCCAGCAGGAGCGCAGCCTCAGCCAGGTTGGGCGTCACTAGCGTCGCGAGCGGCATCAGGTATCGCTTGAGCGCCCCAACCGCATCGGGCGCGAGCAGCACGTCGCCGCTGGTCGCCACCATCACGGGGTCCACGACCAAGGGCCGCGGTCGTGCCGAGCCCAGCACGTCCGCCACGGTCTTCACGATGTCGGCGTTGGCCAGCATCCCCGTCTTGATGGCGCCGACGGCGAGGTCGGAGAGCACGGAGTCGAGCTGGCGGGCGACGAAGGCGGGCGAGACCGTCTCGACGCCCTGCACACCCAGCGTGTTCTGGGCGGTCAGCGCGGTAATCACGGAGGCGCCATAGACGCCAAAGGCCGAGAACGTCTTGAGGTCGGCCTGGATGCCGGCACCACCCGAGCTATCAGACCCGGCGATGGTGAGGGCGATGGCGGTCCTGGAAGGTCCCGGCGCGACGTCGATCATTTCGCGCCTTCCTTCAGGATCTCGGTCTGCAACCCCTTCGGCGTGAACAACTCCTCGATGCGCGACAGCACCGGCACGTTCTCGATCATCCACGTGCCGAACCAGTTGAGACCGCCGGTCAGCATGAGTACGCCAGTCAGCACCAGCAGCACACCCATGGCCATTTCCACACGCCCCAAGTGCCGCCTGAAGCGCTTGAGAAAGCCGAGGAAGGGGCCGACCGCCACCGCCGCAAGGATGAATGGAATACCCAGTCCCAGCGAATAGACGAACAGCAGCCGCACGCCTGCGCCGACGCTTGCCTCGTTCGCCGCCAAGGTCAGCACCGTTGCCAGCACCGGCCCGATGCAGGGTGTCCAGCCGAAGGCGAAGGCGAGCCCCATCACATAGGCGCCGGCGAAGCTCGCGCCTTGCATGTCCGTGCGGAAGCGCGCCTCGTTGTAGAGCAGAGGGATGCGCAGCAGACCGAGGAAGTGCAGGCCGAATAGAATGATCACGATGCCGGCGACGACTGCGAGCTGGTTCTTGTGCGCGGCAATCCACTGTCCAAACACCGACGCGCCCGCGCCGAAGCCGACGAATACGGTGGTGAACCCCAGCACGAAGAAGACGGAGGCCAGCACCACGCGGCGCCACAGATGCGCATCGAGGCCATCCTTGTTGCCGATCTGCTCAATGGTCGTGCCGCCGAGATAGCCGAGGTAGGGCGGCACCAACGGCAGCACACAGGGCGACAGGAAGCTGACGAGCCCCGCGAGCGCGACGCCGAAGTGGATGTAGACCTGGGTGAGCATGCGTTCCTGCACCAGCGGCCGGTGCTGTCTGACATAGGGCCGCGGCGCCGATGGGGCAAGCCGATCTAGCCGGCCGCACCCGCATGCGCGTGTACCACCCAGCAGCCGAGCTTCCTGGAAGCGCCGACGATGCAGACTTTCAATCAGATGCCCGTGCGGCTGCTCGCGTTGCACGCAAGAACGCGGCTTTGGTACTGGTCGGATATGGTAGGCTGCCTGGAGATATTTGCATCTCGGCTCAAGCCCAATATGGCAGCGCCGATTTCGTCATGCTGCCGGCGGACACGAGGGAAGTTGCTTATAGGAGCATCGTAATGCCGACAGCATGGGTCTATGTGATCAACGACGGCGCCGGGGTGCCGAGAATTGTGCGCGCCAGCCACTCGGGAATTACGGTCACGCAAAGGCAGCCGGGTGAGTACGTCGTGGCCTTTCCGGTCAGCGCGCGTGGCCTGGCCGCGGTTGCCACCCTCGGAAACAGTGCCGGGGCCATCACCGCCATCCCCGGCGAAAACACAGGCCTGCCACCCAATCAAGTGAGGGTCGCCACGCATTCGCTGGAGGATGGGTTGCGCGGCAGTTTCGATTTCAGCCTGGCCGTGTTCTACCGCGAAACGACCTGGTGGCCTTGGGTGATCGCCGGGGCCGCTGCCCTGACCGGTCTTGCCTTTGCTGCTTTCCGAATCTATGGCGGCGGATAGGCGCCTTGGCCTCAGTTGCCAGCGCGCACGAACCGCACGGACCTGGCCGACTGCGCCGATACCACCTGCCGCCCCTTGAGGTGGGCCGCCACCACGTCCCAGATCGGTGGGCCCTGCGTGTCCTCGTTGACCGAAGCCCAGCCGGCCACGATGTAGTCCCTGTCCGCGTCGATGGCATCGCCGGTGCGCAGCAAATGCATGTTGCTGATACGGTCGGCCGAGGTCCGCGTCGACGCTGACCGTGAAGCCCATGCCGCCGACCCGCACCATGTCGCCGCCCTGCTGCAGGTAGGGATCGGGATAGAAGAGATTGTCCGCTACGCCTTCCAGCGTCTCCCTGATGGCCCGCCCTTCATGCTCATGCGGTAGACCGCTGGATAGGTGATGGCGGTGGCGTTGTAGACGTCGTCCCAGGTGATCGGCTGTCCCGGCCAGCAACGTGGGCCCCCAGCGGAAACCCGGCGAGAAGGCAATCTGCGCGTCGCGCTGCGTCAGCACGGCATCGCAGATGAGATCGTCGAGCGTGCCGGCAAACGTGCCGCGGCGAAAGAGCAGCCCTTCGGTGCGCGCCAGCTCGGTCGACAGCATCGCCTCGTGCGGCGCACGAATGCTGGTGATCACGCGCGCCATTGTCGGGTCGGGCGCGACCACATCGGCCAGCACGGGGATCAGCGCGAATTCGAAGTCCTTCACGCGTCCGTTCTCGACCTCGAGGTCGAGGCGCGACAGGAACTTGCCGTGCGAGCCCGAGGCTATCGAGCAGCGTCTCGCCGACGCGCATCGGCTGCGGCAGCGCATCATGCGTGTGCCCGGTAAGTATGACGTCGATGCCCTCGACACGGTTCGGCGAGCTTGCGGTCGACGTCGAAGCCGTTATGGGAGAGCAGCACCACCACCTCGGCACCCTGCCGGCGCGCGCTGGCGACGGAGCGGCGCAGGTCGTGCTCGCGGATGCCGAAGGACCATGGCGGGATCATCCAGCGCGGATTGGCGATCGGCGAATAGGGGAACGCCTGGCCGATCACGGCGACGGCAACGCCGCCCTTCTCGAACATGCGCATGGCATGGAAGACCGGATCCTCGAATTCGGTGTCGCGAACGTTGCCGGCGAGGAACGGAATGCCGGAGCTGCCTGGCTGCGTTGATGTCGCCGAACAGCTCTGCCACCCGCTCCGCCCCGAGCGTGAACTCCCAATGCCCCGTGGTCGCCTCGACGCCCAGCGTCTGCATCACCTGCGACCATATCGGCGCCTCGGGTGTGGAGCGCCGTGAAGGATCCCTGCAGCGCGTCGCCGCCGTCGAGCAGCAGCACCCGCTCAGTCCCGCGCTCGCCGCGGATGGCATTGACGAGCGTGGCGATGCGATCCATGCCGCCGACCCGGCCATAGGTCTTGGCCAGCGCCTCGAAATCGGCCGAGGTCAGCATGTAGGCCTCGAGCGAGGAGGGCTGGATGCCGAACGAGGACATGAAATCCTGAGCCGACCAAATGCGGCAGCTGGCCCCTCGCCTGGCCGACGCCCAGGTTCAGCGAGGGCTCACGAAAGTAGATGCGGCTTGAGCTGGGCGTGGCTGTCTGCCATGTGCAGCAGGGTCAGCTGCCCCTTCGGCGGAAAAGCGCAGCAGGTCTTCCTGGCGCAGCGCGCCCTGGGCGGAGACCCGGCCCAGCCGTCCGCCCAGCCCAGTGACGGCGGCAGCAGCAGCTGCCACCTGCAGGAAGTCGCGGCGGGAAATCATGCGTGGGCTTTCATCCGGCGTCGTCTTGCCTTGGCAAGCGCGTGGACGCGCGCAGCAGTCTGCATCCTAACACAGGCCTCACTTGTTCACCGGACTTTCCGGCGACATTACGTAGGCCACCAGATCCGTGATCTGTTCGATTGTCAGAAATTTGTTCGCTGCCCATGCGGGGCATGTTCGCGCAGGGGATGGTTGCCTGCGGGTTGTAGATCCGCTCATAGACCGCCTTGATCTCGGCCTCGCGGAATTTGCGATCCTTGCCGTACTGTAGCAGGCTCGGACCCAGCGTCCCGAAGCTCAGCTCCTTCTTTTCGAGCTGATGACAGGCATAGCAGTTGCCACCGTTCTCGGCGCGCGGGGGATAGTCCGTGAAGCGCCCACCATAGCCGCTTTGCGCGAGCTTCTCGCCCTTCTTCCAGTCGCCCATCAACTTGCCGTCCGGCGGATACTGGATGGTCGGCCTTCTCCCGGGCGAGAATGGCATCGGCGACCGCCTTGGGCGGCACGTTGCGATACTGACTGCACACCTTCTGTGTCTCGTCCTGCACCAGGCGCGCCTGCCAGTCCGGAGCGGCCCGCGTCCAGCTCGCCTTGATCGCGTTGTCGACGGCAGCGGCCGTCGCGGCTTCGCTGCCGGGCTGTAGCAGTAGGTACGCGGCCACAAGAGCCAGCGCCACCACGATTGCCGCACCAATCACGAGGATCCGCATCGGCGCTACCGCTTGATCTGGGGCGCGGTGATGTCGCCGCCCTTGGCCTGATTGACCAGGAACATGGTGAGCGCGACCGTCACGTCGGAACCGTAGTCGATCAGCGGCAGGCGCATCTGCCAATAGCAGTCGGTTATGCGGTGCTGCATGGTCATGACCGTACCCTGCGAAACCCGATACGCGGGCCAAGCCCCGACAACCTGGCGCGCTTCCTCCGGCTTGCTGAGGAACGGCAAGCCCTGCAGGCGAATGCGCTTGCCGGAGTCGGCATGACAGGTCGAGCAGGAGAAATCCATCGGCCCCTGGCGCCGGTAGAACAGGGCCTCGCCCACAGCGAGCGCCTCGCGCTCCTTGGCGATGCTTGAGGCTGCGGCGTGAACTTGTAGCCGTTCGACTTGTTGGCGACGTAGGTGGCAAGCGCCTCGAGCTCGGTGCCCGACTGGTTGGCCTTGGAATAGGGGCGCTTGACGATGTCGGCGCGGGCGAAGCCCTGCAGCTTCTCCATGCACCAGACGATGCGCGATTTCAACATCCATGACGCGGTCGGCGTCCTTGAAGTAGCGCGGGCAGCTCGGCGAAAGCGCCCTCGACCTTGCCCGGGCCCTTGCCGAGATCGCATCGCTCGAGCGAGGCCTTCTTGGGTCCGCGCTTCTCGTTCCAGAGCGCCTCGCCGCGGTCGGCGTCGAGCAGGCCCGGATTGGACCAGGGTCGTCCTTCAGCATCTGCCGGTATTTCTCGACCTCGCGCTCGGTGTCATCCTGAGCGCGCACTGCCACGGCCGGCAGCAGGGCCAGCGCGACTAGCGACTGCAACGAATGCCCGGACATGAGCGCATAGGTATTCCTCGGCGATGAGCGCGGATAAGTGCGAGGTTCGCCTGTAGGCTGTCAAACGCTGGCCTGCGTGCGGAATAGTCTCGCGCATATCCAGGCGCTTGGCGCAATGCCCGACCTAGGTTGCAGCCCCGCGCCAGCGCGGCTATTCCAGGGAAGGTCCGCCCCTCCAGCCATTCGAGAAAGGCGCCGCCGGCAGTGGACACGTAGGTGAACTCGATCCGTGACACCTGCCGCGTTGAGCGCAGCAACCGTGTCGCCGCCGCCGGCAACCGAGACCAGCTTGCCGGCCTTGGTGGCTGCGGCCGCCGCCCGCGCCAGCTTGAAAGTACCTTCGCCGAACGGCGCGATCTCGAAGGCCCCGAGCGGTCCGTTCCACAGCAGCGTGTTGCAGCGGCTGAGTACGTCCGTGTAGTGGGCAACAGCCTTCGGACCGACGTCGAGGATCATCTGGTCGGCGGGCGTCTCCAGTACGGGGCACACGCGTGCGGCGGCGCCGGCCTCGAACTTCGCGCGCGACGACGACATCCGCCGGCAGGACGACCTCACAGCTTCGCGCCTTTGCGGCGTGCATGATCTCGAGCGCGGTCCCGGCGAAGTCCGGTTCCGCAAGCGACTTGCCAATATTCACGCCCTGGGCGAGCAAGAACGTGTTGGCCATGCCGCCGCCAATGATCAGCTTGTCGACCTTGGCAACAAGGTTGGTGAGAACCGGGATCTTGGTCGACACCTTCGCGCCGCCGATCACGGCAGCCATCGGCCGCTGCGGGCTTGTCGAGCACGCTACGGAGCGCGTCGATCTCCTCCATCATCAGCGGCCCGGCATAGGCCGGCAACAGGCGCGCGATGGCGTCCGTGGAGGCATGCGCGCGGTGCGCGGCGGAGAAGGCATCGTTGACGAAGATGTCGCCGAGCCTGGCAAGCGCCTTGGCGAACGCTGGATCGTTCTTCTCCTCGCCAGTGTGGAAGCGCAAGTTCTCCAGCACGGCGACCTGACCGGGAAGCAGCGCGGCAACTACTCGGCGGCCGCCTCACCGACGCAATCCGCGCGAACGCCACCGGCTTGCCGAGCAGCTTGCTCAGCGTGTCCGCGACCGGATGCAAGCTGGACTGCGGATCGGGCCCGCCCTTCGGCCGGCCGAAATGCGAAATGACGACGACCTTGGCGCCGCGCTCGGCCAGATCGCTCGCAGCCCGGCACGAGCCGTTCGAGCCGGGTGACGTCGGTCACCTTGCCGTCCTTGACGGGCACGTTGAGATCGGCGCGGACCAGCACGCGCTTGGCCTTGCACATCGAGGCCGGCGGTCGTCTTGAGCTTGTCGAGGTTCATCAATTCTGGTCGGAGTTGATGATCGCAGTACCGATCAAGCCGCGGGGGTCGCCAGCGGCATCCAGCGATAGACCGCAACCAAATCGAGGCCGAGCTTATTTCCCCGGCTTGCTTAGCAATTTGCGGGCGGCCTCGGCAACATTGGCCGGCGTGATGCCGAAATGCTCGTAAAGCTTGGCCGCGGGCGCCGACGCGCCGAAGCCTTTCATGCCGACGAAAGCGCCGTTCGTCGACCCAGCCAGCGCTCCCAACCGAAGCCGACGCGCGGCCTCGACGGCGACGCGCGGGGCGCTACCCAGCACCGCGTCGCGATAGGCAACGGGCTGCGCCTCGAACAGTTCCCAGCAGGGCATCGACACGACCGCCGCTTGATACCCGTCCTTGGCGAGCATGCTGCGCGCCTCCATCGCAACACCGACCTCCGAGCCGGTGGCCAGAAGCGTGACGTCGCGCTGGCCGCCCTCGGCCTCGGCCAGGACGTAGGCGCCCTTGGACGAACGGTTCTCGCCCCCTCGACTCGGTTCGCAGAGCCGGCACGGCCTGCCGCGTCAGAGCCAGGATCGAGGGCGTCTTGGCGGCTGTCGAGCGCCAGCTCCCAGCACTCCGCCGTCTCGACCGGATCGGCCGGACGGAACACGTTGAGGTTCGGGCATCGCGCGCAGGCTCGCCAGATGCTCGACGGGCTGGTGCGTCGGGCCATCCTCGCCAAGTCCGATCGAGTCGTGGGTCATGACGTAGACCACCCGCAGCCCCATCAGCGCCGAGAGGCGGATCGACGGGCGGCAATAGTCCGTGAAAACCAGGAATGTCCCGCCGTAGGGCACGATGCCGCCATGCAGCGCCATGCCGTTCATGGCCGCCGCCATGGCGTGCTCTCGCACGCCATAGTGGATGTAGTTGCCGGCGAAGCTCGCCGGCCGTGACGGTCGTGTGCTGCTTGTGCGCGTGCCGTTCGAGCCGGTGAGGTCGGCCGAGCCGCCGATCAGGACACGGAAGGGCGGGAACCAGCTTCTCCAGCACCTTCTGCGAGGCGACGCGCGTCGCGATCTTCGGCGGCGCCGCCATGAACTCTGCCTTGATCGCGGCCACGGCCGCGGCCAGTGCCTTCGGCGGCCTCAGCATCGATCGGATCGGCGAGGCGTGCCCGCTGGGACGGCATCGAGCTTGCGCGGCGCGCTCCTCCCAGTCCTTGCGCGCGCTGCGGCGCCACGCGCGCCGGCCGCCGCGCCACGCCGCGAGCACCTCGGCCGGCACCTCGAAGGGAGCGCTGTGTCCAGCCGAGCTTTTCGCGCGCGCCCTTGATCTCGTCGGCGCCGAGAGGCTCGCCGTGCGTCGACGCCTTGCCCTGCTTTGTTGGGCGCGCCGTAGCCGATGACCGTCTTGCAGGCGATGAGCGTCGGCTGGTCGGAGCGCCGCGCGCGCTCGATCGCGACGGCGATCGCCTCCGCATCGTGGCCGTCGATCCACACGGTGCTCCAGCCCGACGGCCTGGAAGCGCGCTAGCTGGTCGTCGGACACGGCAAGCGAGGTCGGGCCGTCGATGGAGATCGAGTTGTCGTCGAACAGCACGATCAGCTTGTTGAGCTTGAGGTGCCCGGCCAGCGAGATCGCCTCGTGGCTGATGCCTTCCATCAGGCAGCCGTCGCCAGCGATCACGTAGGTGAAGTGGTCGACGATGGTGTCGCCGAGCCGCGCATTCAGCAGCCGCTCCGCCAGCGCCATGCCGACCGCATTGCCGAGACCCTGGCCCAGCGGACCGGTGGTCGTCTCGATGCCCGGCGCATGGCCGTACTCGGGATGACCGGCGGTCTTGGAGCCGAGCTGGCGGAAGTTGCGCAGCTCCTCCATCGTCATGCCGGGATAGCCGGTGAGATGCAGCAGGGCGTAGAGCAGCATCGAGCCGTGGCCGGCCGACAGCACGAAGCGGTCGCGGTCCGGCCAGTCGGGCGCGGCGGCATCGAACTTCAGGAACCGGGTGAAGAGCACCGTTGCGACGTCGGCCATGCCCATCGGCATGCCGGGGTGACCCGACTTGGCCTTCTCCACGGCATCCATGGCGAGCGCGCGGATGGCGTTGGCCATATCACGGTGTGCCGCTGCATCGGGCTCGTGCTTCACCGCCGGTTTTCCCATTCTGCCCCATCGCCTTGCCCGCGCCGGACCATTAACGGGCTCATGGGGCGCGTCTACCCACAAGGCCTGGGCAAGAAGGGGCCTATGCACAGGCCCGCCGCTCGGCACGGGCTGCCGCGGAACCAAGCAGCGGTATAGGCCGTTATCCGTTGGACGAGCTTGAGCGGGCCAAAACCGTGACCGAGAAAAAACCGCAAGACAAGAACGTCGACCGGGCTGCGACATGAGCTTTCCGGCCAGTGACGCCCCCGCCATGGCAGGACGACCGCCACCGAGCCGCCTGGCAGACCGGTCGATAGGAAGCGCCCGTCGTCCAAGGATGAGATCGAGCGGGCAAGCGCGGCGAGGGCCAAAAAGGTTGCTGCCTGTTTTGCGGATGGGTTCGTAGGCGGTCCAGTCGAAGGTGCCCTGGTCGCGCTCGTCGACGGCCTGCTTCCAGCCCTTCTCCTCGGCGCGACGCTTGAAGTTCAGGCCTTCGGGCGAGTGGCGGGTGATGCCGTCGAAGATCGTCGCGATCATCTGCGTGGTGTGCAGCCCCATATTGGTGAGCGCCTGGTTGACCATCAGCTTCTGCATCATGAGCTGGTTCTGCGGCACCGTGGCGATACGGTGGGCCAGATACGTCGACCTCCTCGTCGAGCCGGTCGGCTGGGACGGACTTCAGCACCAGCCCCAGCTTCTCCGCCTCCCGGCCATCGATCTTGTCGCCGGTGAACAGCATGCGCTTGGCCTTCTCCGCTCCCAGCCGATAGACCCACATGGCCGTCGTCGGACAGCCCCAAACGCGCACCGGCATGTAGCCGATGCGGGCATCCTCGGCCATGACGACGAGATCGGAGCAGAGCGCGATGTCGGAGCCGCCGGCGACCGCGAAGCCGTGCACCTTGCAGATCACCGGACGCCTGGAGCGGAACAGGCTCATGAACTGCTCCGTGTTGCGCATCATGAAGGCGTAGTCCTTCATGGGGTCCCACGGCATCTCCTGGGTGTAGCGATTGGCACCGTCCTTCTGCGCGTAGTGCATGAGATCGTAGCCGGCGCAGAAGGCGCGGCCCGCGCCCGACAGCACGATGACATGCACCGCCTCGTCAGCGTCGGCGCGCTCGACGGCCGCCGCCAGCTCGCGCGGCAGGTCGTCGTCGATGGCGTTCAGAACCTCGGGACGGTTCAGCGTGATGCGGGCGATGCGCCCGTCGCGCTCGTAGAGCACCTTGGCCATGGGACGATTGCTCCTCCAATTCTTGTGCGAGTGGCTGGGAGGAGCCTAGAGACACGCACACGCCTTCGCACGCCCAAACTCATCACGCCGGGCGTTGCGGCCGTCGATGCGCAGCAGCCGTAGCGTTGTCAGTTGTGCGCGCGTGGCCTCGCGCCGTCTCTTCGCATCGCGTTTGCAGTGCGTTGGCCGTCTCTTCCGCCAGCGACTTGCCGAGCTTGCTCATCTGCTCGAACTCGGACTGGTAGTCGGCGACGGCGGTCTGGAAGAAATCGGCATAGACGCCGTACATCTCCTGCACGGTCTTGCACGCCGCGAGCTGCTTGCGGCACGGCGAGGTCCTCCTTCAGGCGCCGGTTGACGAACGCGACCCAGGTCTTGTTCATCGTCGCGATGTTCTCGTAGACCTTGCCGTTCATCTGCGCCATCGCCGCGAGCGCCGGACGATTGATATTCCATCAAGGCCTCGAGTCCGAACGGCAGCATCATCAGGGGCAAGCCGGTGTCGGCTCGTCCGTTGGTCGATTTTGTCAGCCATACTGCGTTCTCCGCTGCTTGACGCCCCCCATCGCAGAAATTTTACGTCTGCGAGCGAACACGCTTGCACGCCCTTTCAAGTCACAATCGCCTGATCGCAAGGCTCGGACCACAGAGATTGCTGTGGATAAGTCGGGATATGGACGCGGCAAGCGCGAGCCCTGCCGTGCAATGAGCGGCGCCGCATTGCTCAGCGCGAGCAGAATGCCTCGCAGCTCGGCCCGCGAAGGCAAGCCGGCGCGCGAGCCGAGCCGCGTGCACTTGAGCGCTGCGGCAGCGGCGGCGAACCGCGCGCTGTCGCGCGTGCCGTGCGTCCTTCCGCCAGCATCAGCGCGAATGTGCCGTGGAAGGCGTCGCCGGCGCCGGTCGTGTCGGTCACGCTCACGCTGAACGCCGGGACGTGGCCGCTGCCGGCGGCTTCGCGCCAGGTGTAACCTTCGCTGCCGAGCGTCACCCCGGCGTGCTTGGGGCCGATGCGACAGCACATACGCTCGAGCCGCTCCGCGTCCGTGGCGCCGGAAGCGAACTCGCGCAGCGCGGGCGCCGGAGAAGATCGCATAGTCGGTCAGCTTGAGGAGGCCGACCAGGGCCTCGCGCGCGCCGAGATCCGCATCGAGGATGGTCGGCACGCCGTCCTTGCGCGCGTGCGCAAAGACCGCGCGCACACCTTCCAGCCAGCGCAGATCGCCAAGCACGGCGTCCGCATCCTTGACGCGCTCGAGCGGCAGCCAACTCGTGTCCGACGGCATGCCCGCATCGCGCTGGCCCACGATCAGCCGCTCGCCCCTGTCGTCGACGATGATGGCCGAGGTGGACGAGCGAGCGCCCTCGAAGGATTGGACGTAGCGCACATCGACATGCTCGGCCTTGAGGCCGGCGCGGATGGTGTTGCCGGCGTTGTCGTCACCGATGCGGCTCCACAGCTCGGCCTTGCCGCCCAGCCGTGCGATCGCCACCGCCGCGTTGGCCGCCATACCGCCGCCGGCCTCAATGTGCTCCAGCGCACGCACCTTGGTCGGATGCGGCGGAAACGCCTCGATGCGATAGATGCGGTCGAGCGCCGCGTGACCCGACACAAATGATGCGCTTGGCCGCTGCCATGCGTCGATCTTGCCTTCTGCCCCGCACCACCGCCCCGGGGTAGCCGTTTGCGTAGCAACGATAGTCATTGCCATGCCTAACGAAAAGGGCATTACGCGGGCTTGCCTGGCAACCATGGCTCAACTGCTGATCCAATGGCTCGCCGCGCGCCGTAGACCTTTGCGTCATGGTGCAACACTCAGCTATGGTTGGCCTCTCATTCACTCCTGGACCCGGCGGGCAGCCCCCGCTCAGGGCTTATCGCGGCGTCATGGCAGACCTGTTGCGGCG
The DNA here is from genome assembly GCA_963724565.1 of uncultured Alphaproteobacteria bacterium. Classification (GTDB taxonomy): domain Bacteria; phylum Pseudomonadota; class Alphaproteobacteria; order Rhizobiales; family Hyphomicrobiaceae; genus AWTP1-13. The sequence goes on along the minus strand of CAVRVK010000010.1, from coordinate 97,808 downwards.
CGTTGCTGAACGGCCGATCCGGCGGCATTTCGCGAGCTCTACGAGACCTATGGGCCGCGCGTGAAGGCCTACATGATGCGCAAGGGGGCCGACGCCGGCACCGCGGAGGACCTGGCGCAGGAAACGCTGCTGACGGTGTGGCGCAAGGCAGCGCTCTATGCCGGCGACAAGGGCAGCATGACCACCTGGGTCTTTACCATCGCCCGCAATTTGCAGGATCGACCGGCTGCGCCGCGAGGTGCCCTGGCAGGAGCTACCCGAATGGCGGATTGCGGAACCCTCCGAGGAGGCGCTGCCAGACGAAGCTGCTGGCCGAGAAGCAGCGGCAGGTGCGCGTGCAGGGGCCCTCGCCGAACTGCCGGCCGACCAGCGGCGAGGTCGTGGCGCTAGCCTACCTCGAGGGCCTCTCGCACAGCGAGATCGCCGCCCAGCTGGCGCTACCGCTCGGCACGGTCAAATCCCGTATGCGCATCGCCTACCAGAAAGTCCGCGCCGCCCTCGAGAACATCGAATGACCATCACCCATCACCTCGACGACGCGACCTTGATGAGCTTTGCAGCGGGCTCGTTGCCCAACACGCTGGCCGCTGTGGCCGCTGCTCATATTTCCGTGTGCCCGCGCTGCCGCCGCGAGCTTGCCGCGCACGAACGCATCGGCGCGGCGCTGATGACTGGCTTGCCGCCCGCCGAGATGCAGCGCGCCGGGTTGGTGCCTCCGCCTCGTGAAGGCGAGCGCGCCGAACCTGTCCGCACGTTGCAGGGAGACATTCCACACCCCCTTGCCGGTATCATCGGCCTCAGCCTCGATGAAGTGCGCTGGCGGTGGATAGGGCCCGGCCTGTGGCACCGGCCGCTGCCGATCAGCGGGGCCGGCAGCCTTCACCTCATCAAGGGCGCGCCGTCCGCGCGTGTGCCCGAGCACGACCATGGCGGCGGCGAGCTGACCCTGGTGCTGCGCGGCGCGCTGATCGATGAGACGGGCCGATACGGGCCCGGCGACGTTGCCGACATCGACGAGAGTGTCGAGCACCATGCGCCGTCGGCCGACCCGGAAGCAGGGTGCATTTGCGTCATTGCCAATGAGCACCCGACCCGTTTCCGTGGCCTGCTGGCCCGGCTGATGCAGCCCTGGCACGGGATGTAGCGGCGGCCTCGGCCGCCAAGCAGGCGCCGAAAGGGCCGGGACGGCAGCTCCCCCAAGTCGTCCCGGCACGCCGCATCACCCCCGCATCCCGGCCTGCGGTCAAGGGCTGGCAACGATCAATTTCGTGCGTATTTCTCCAAGGAAGGACTAGTTTCGCCGGTTCCACCTGTGCTAGGCGCTGAAGGGTCCTTCACCCACAAATTCTTCAAACGGAGACGTCATGGCTACCAATTCCACGTCCGGCGCAGCGCCTGCGAAGGTCGAGACCGTCACGCTTCGGCAGCTTGCTGAGGGGCTTTCGGAGTCCCATGAGCTGCCCAAGAAGCAAGTGATGGGCATGCTGGAAGACATGGTGGGCGATATCACCAAGCATCTGAAGCGCGGCGCCCGCATTCGCATCGGCGGCCTCGGCATCCTGCAAGTGCGCAAGCGCCCAGCGCGCATGGGCCGCAATCCGGCGACCGGCGAGGCCATCAAGATCAAGGCGAGCAAGAAGATTGCCTTCCGCGCCGCCAAGGACTTGAAGGAGTCGATCTGAGCGGGGCGTAGGTTGGGTTAGCGCGGCCACCGCCGGTGAGAGCTAGACTCGCACCATGATCCGCGCGTAACCCAACGTTGGTGCCTCGGAATTGTTGGGTTACGGGCTTCGCCCTAACCCAACTTGCGCCTACTTCAGCGGCGAGTGCGGCGCTGGCACCATGATGGTGGAGTGCATCTCGTCGAGCAGCGGTGCGGCCTCCTTGAGGAAGGCGGCGAAATCGGGATCCTTGACGGCTTCGGCGCGCACCTGGGCCCGCTGGTTGAGATCGCTGTACGCCCAGATGTGGCAGGCCTCATTGACCTGCGGTGCTTCCGTGACCCACAGCGCGACAATCTTGGAATACTTCTCGCGCGCGGGCAGCACCTTCTTCATGAGATCGGCCCATTGCCGCACGGCGCCGGGCTTGGTGCGGTAGTTGCGGAACTCGTAGACGTTGGGCGTGCGCGCCGGCGCCACCGGCCCGACCACGGGGTTGAGAAGGCGGATCTCCTGGCGGATCAGGTGCGGACGGATCAGCGGCCCGTACTCGTTGTTCCAGCGCGGGATTCTTGGCGAGCTCCGCCCGCAAGCGGGCCCGCTCGTTGAGGTCGCTGTAGCTCCACAGGTGCATGACCTGATTGAGCGGCCCGATGTCGGTTGACCAGTAGCCCTCGAGCTTGCCGTAGTCGTCCTTGCGGATTTCGCGCGACACCGTGCTGGCGGCCTTCACCACCTCCGCCAGCATGCCCTGCTTAACGGTGTACGTCCTCAGTTCGTAGATCATCGTTTCCTCCTGGCAGTCGCAGGCGGCGATCGTGCCGCCGGCGGTCGGGCGCAAGCGCGCTGGAGCCGCCAATGTAACAGCAGCCAGCCTCGCGCAAAACCCGCGCTTGCAGTGTTGCCAAGCGACCCCGATGGGCTGGAACAAGATCGCTCCCCGCTTGGCGCAGGGCGCGGCTGCGAACTAGAATTGCCGCCGATCGGAAGCGAGGTTGACCGGCGTCTCAAGGCATTTCGGGGGAGCGGAACATGCGGATTGCCAGCGCTTTGGCGGCTCTTGCGATCCTCGTCGCATCGATCGGCGAGGCATCGGCGGACCGGCGTGACTGGCCCGACTGCCGAGACGTGAGTAACCTGGCGGCGGCCGACCGCAATATCGAGGCGTGCACGCGCATCATCGCCGATCCGCGTGAATTGCGGATCAACCAGGCCGTCGCCTTCAACAACCGCTGCGCCCTGCTGAACCTGAAGCGCGACTTCAATCGCGCCTTGAACGACTGCGAAGACGCCATTCGCCTCGATCCGAGCCACCCCGCCGGCTACAATACGCGCGGCGACGCCCACCACGGCCGCGGCAACTTCGATCTGGCGATCGCCGACTATACGCGCGCCATCCAGATCGATCCCAGGCACGCCGGTGCCTACAATGCCCGGGGCAACTCCTACAGCGGCAAGCGCGAGTTCGATCTGGCGCTCATCGACTATACGCGGGCGATCGAGCTGAGCCCCGGCTTCGCCATCGCCTATAACAACCGCGGCGCCACCTATCAGGACAAGCGGGACTACGACCGGGCGATAGCCGACTTCACGCGCGCTATCGAGCTGAACCCCAGGTATGCGCTGGCCTACAACAACCGCGGCAATGCCCATAGCGGCAAGCGCGATTTCGACCGCGCGCTCATCGACTATACGCGGGCCATCGAGCTCGATCCCGGCAGCGCCAGCGCCCACCACAACCGCGGCGCCACCTACATGGACAAGCAGGACTACGATCGCGCGATACTGGATCTGAGCCGCGCCATCGAGCTCGATCCCCGCTACGCCCTCGCCTACAGCAACCGCGGCACGTCCTGGAGCGCCAAGAAGGACTTCGAGCGGGCCATCGCCGATTTCAACCGCTCTCTCGAGCTCAATCCCGGCAACGCCCGCACGTACAACGGCCGCGGCAGCGCCTATCATGACAGGAAGGACTACGATCTGGCGATCGCCGACTTCACCCGCGCCATCGACATCGATCCGCGCTATTCGGTGGCCTACGACAACCGGGGGCTCGGTTTCCAGGGCAAGAAGGACTACGACCGCGCCATCGCCGATCACAACCGGGCCATCGAGCTCGATCCGCGCGACGCCATCGCCTACAACAACCGCGGCACCGCTTATCACAACAAGAAGGACTACGCGGCGGCAATCGCCGACTACACGCGGGCGCTCGACATCAATCCCCGCTACATCCAGGCCTACCGCAACCGCGGCAACAGCTATCGCGACAAGGGCGACCTCAACGGCGCCATTGTCGACTACAACCGGCTGATCGAGCTCGAGCCCAACAATGCCAGCCACCGGGTCAATCGCGGCTATGTCCGGTTCTACAAGGCCGACTGGGCAGACGCGGCCGCCGACTTCCTGCGCGTGATCGAGCTCCAGGACGACGCCTATCCCATGCTCTACCGCTACCTCTCCCGAGCCCGGTTCGGCGAGAGCGCCACCTCGGAACTGGAGGCCAATTCGGGCCGCCTCAAGACCAAGGCTTGGCCCTACCCCGCCATCGAGCTCTACCTCGGCCGCCGCTCGCCGGACGCCACCCTGGCCTCGGCGGATCGGCCCAACGACCGCTGCGAGGCGCAATTCTTCATCGGCCAATGGCACCTGCTGCAGAACAACCGTCCGCTGGCCGAAGAGGCGCTGAGGGCAGCCGCCAACTCCTGCCCGACGGGCTTCATCGAGTACAATGCCGCGGTGGCGGAGCTGAAGCGCCTCAATCCCTGAGGAGCTGGGTCGTTCTTGATGGGCCTTCGGAGGGAGTCTGCGAGATGGCAAGCCTCAGCCTCTCTGCCGCCGAGGTTGCCGCCGTCGAGGCGGTGGAGCGCGACGCCTGGCTCGACATGTACGCGGCGGCGCCTGCGGATGTTGCAGCGGCGCTCGGCCTCCAGCACCGCGCCGTGGACGACGGCGCACTGCTGATCTCCAGCCGCCTCGACAATCTGCAGTTCAACCGCCTCGCCGCGCTGGGAACATCGGCGCCGGTCCGTGAGGAGACCTTCGACGCCGCGGTGTCCGCGTTCGACGGCGCGGGCGTACGCAATTGGGTGGTGCATGTCCCCGAAGGCGCCGCCTCGCTGCAGGGGCTGTGCAAGCGCCGCGGCTTGGTTCCCCACCGCCGCACCTGGGCGAAGTTCGTGCGTGGCCCCGACAGGCCGCAAGCGCACACGAGCCTGGCGATCCGAAAGGTGGGCGGGGAGGATGCGGCGGCGTTCGGCGCGGTCGCCGCGCAGGCCTTCGGCCTGCCGCCGGTCACGGGCAGGTGGCTCTGCGCCGTCGCCGGCCGGCCCCGCTGGCTCTGCTTCTTGGCGCACGATGCGAGCATGCCGGTGGCGGCGGCCGCGGCATTCGTCGACGGCCAAGCCGCCTGGCTCGGCGTCGCGGGCACGCTCGCCTCCCACCGCGGACGCGGGGCGCAGTCGGCGCTGCTGGCCGCGCGCATCGCGGCGGCAGCTGGCGAGGGCTGCACGATCCTGACGACAGAGACCGGCGTGCCTCACGCCGGCGAGGCGGCTCCCTCCTACGTCAACATCCAGCGCGCCGGCTTCCGCATCGCCTACCTGCGTCCCAATTTCTGCCGCCCGTGACGCAGACGCGGCCGGGCAGGGCAAAAAAGGCCCCGTTACAGGCGAACGCCGAGTTGACCCCGAGAACTCGATGTCTACGATAATCCCGGAAAAGGGGAAGCCATCTTTGGTTCACAGCGGCGCTCGCGATCGATAACAAGACGGCGCCAGGCAAGTCAGGGAGGGAACGCATGGATAGACGCAGCTTCCTCGTCGGCACGGCGGCATCGACAAGCGCTCTCTTCGCGGGACGCTTGAGCGCCCAGGACGCCTATCCCTCGCGTCCCATCACCGTCATCAATCCGTTTCCGCCCGGCGGCGTCAGCGACACCATAACCCGCCCGCTCGACGCCGCGCTCGAGGCGATCCTCAAACAGCCGGTCATCCTCGAAAACAAGACCGGGGCGGCTGGCGCAGTTGGCGCGCAATATGTCGCGACAGCCAAGCCCGACGGCTACACCCTGCTCACGCATATCGTGTCGATTTCCGGCTTTGCGGCGGTGGATAGACTGTTCGGCCGCCAGCCGAAGTTCACCAATGACGACTTCATTCCGCTTGCGCGTATCGTCGCCGATCCGATCGTGATGATCGTCAACAACGATTTGCCTTACAAGACGCTCAAGGAACTGCTCGACGACGCCAAGGCCAACCCAAACAAGCTGATCTTCAGCTCGTCGGGCCTCTATGGCGCCTCGCATATCCCCACTGCGCTACTTGCCAAGGCGGCCGGCAACGTGCAGATGCGGCACTTGCCGACCACTGGCGGTGGCCCGGCCGTTGCCGCAGTGCTTGGCGGCAACGCCAATTTCTTTATGTCGCCGACGTCGATCGCGCTTCCGCAAATCAAGGCCGGCAAGGTGCGGCCCCTGGCGGTATCGAGCGCCGTGCGTGCGCGGCCGCTCCCCGACGTGCCAACGTTCAAAGACCAAGGCTACGATCTCGAATACTACTTCTGGGTCGGCCTGTTTGCGCCCAAAGGCACTCCCGATTCCGTCGTGGCCAAGCTGCGCGAGGCGATCAAAGCGGCAGCGCACAGCACGGAATTCCTTGGGACGCTCGACAAACTCGGTCAAGAGCTCGCTTACATGGATCAGCCTGAATTTGCGCAATTCTGGGCCGCCGACGCCAAGAAGATGGAGGAAGCGATCAATTCGATCGGACGCGTGCAAGGCTAGGTTTGAGACTTGCCACGAGGGACGCTCGTGACCTGGCGCTGAGCGGCGCCACATTCACTCAGGCGCTTCCGAGACCCAATGGAAGACCTGAAACGTGAAACCGGCCGGCGAAGCGGCGCGCCTTGGCACGTTTTGGCCAACGTCGATGTGGTGCCTCCTCGCCGCTCTTCAATGCGTTTCTTGCCCGTCATCCAGGTAGCTGATCATCGCCGCGAGTGCCTGCGCAACGTCGATGCCGCCAGAACACTTCGATGCTGCATCATGGGCCTGGCGGAAACGAAAGATGGCCTCCTCGCGGCTAACAACTTTCTTCTCGATCAGGATGTTGGCAAGAACAGCGGACACGCCCATATGCCCGGCGAACAGTTTCGCGACGCGATCATCCATCGCTGCCTCCGGCTTGAGATGCAACAAGGGGGTCGCCCGCGAACACCGCCGTCGCCGTCCCCGGATCGGCAATCTGCCACCTCAGACTTTGACAACGATGTCATCCCAGTCATCTCACATGATCGGGAGAACGAGGATCAGTTTTGGACCGTGACATCTGCAACACTTGGTGTAGCCGTGGCATGGCGAGCTGATGCATGCGGAGCACACCGAAACTGACCCACGCTCACTAGGGTGGCGGCGCTTCAAGCGACGAGTTCCACTGAACAACATCGACCCGCCTAGGTCGCCGGCGGGCCGCGAAGTTGTGCAGGAGCCTTGATCCGCGCGCGCAAATGGCGCCTGGCGCATGCGCGCCAGCATCGGGTCACGTGCGAATCGGTCTCAGTGCTTTCACTGGTGTTGCGCGTAGTGGCCTGCACGTAGGGTCGCGCTGTAGGGCCAATCTCACGAGAACCAAGTCGCTGAAGGCCTACCGAGCCCAGCACGACGAGGAGTGCAGCGATGTATGCATCCAAGAACTCTGTTGGTTGCTGGCGGCGTCGCCCTGTTCGGCCTGGTAGGCACCAGTGCCGCCGCCGACAATCAGACAGGCAGCATCCGCATCGAGTATGTCGTCCCCAAGAACCCGGAGCATCAATACATTTATGACATGCTCAAGAAGCGCAAGGCGCTCGAGAAGCTACAGGAGATCTTCAGTCCCCTGCGGCTGCCGGCCCCGGTGACCCTCAGAATGGTCGGATGCGACGGGATCTGCAATGCCTGGTACGAGCAGGGGGTCATCAGCGTGTGCTACGAGCATCTCGAGCACATCAAGAAGATGATGCCGAAGCAAGTGACCGAAGCCGGACTGACGCCGGACGACGCCATCTCCGGCCAGTTCTTCTACGCCTTCGCCCACGAAATGGGTCATGCCGTCTTCGATCTGCTCGCCGTGCCGAATTTCGGAGGGCAGGAGGACGCCGCCGACAGGTTCGCGACCTATGTCATCCTGAATCTCGGCCCCGACGACGCCAAGAGGCTGATCATGGGCGCGGCCTATGCCTACAAGCCCTACATCGCCAATCCGAAGGTCAGCGTACCGCTGAAGGTCTTCTCCGACGAGCACAACCCGCCGCCCCAGCGCTTCTACAATCTTCTTTGCATCGCTTACGGCGCCCATCCCCAGCTCTTCGCGGAAGTCGTGACGAACAACCACCTGCCCGAACAGCGCGCCAGTCGGTGTCGGGCCGAGTATGGCGAGGTGAACTACGCCTTCATGAAGACCGTTAGCCCACACGTCGACCAGGAAATTGCAAACCGCGTGATGCAGCGCCGTTGGTTGTCCGAGCCCGATCCGAACTGAAGACCACGAGCGGGTCGAACTACACTGTACAACCGGTTCGCTGCCTCTCGGAGCGGCCAACCGCGCGCCTTGCGCAATCATGAGTGCCAGAGCGAAAAAGGGCCCCGTTGCGGGGCCCTTGAGACATGGCGGCCCGGAGTTCAGCCCGCCGCGGTCGTGGGATCGATCGTGCGCCTGACCTCCGTGATCTTGGTCGCCGGGAACCCGCTGACCTCTGCATGGCGGCGGATGATCGCCTCGTCGTTTGCGAGGTACAGGCAGAAGGTCTTGTTGTCGGCCACGTAGGAGTGGACCCACTGGATGTCCGGCCCCAGCTTGGTAAGCGCGGCGTTCGAGGTCTTGGCAGCTTCCCGCAGTTGCTCGCGCTCGAATGTTCCAACCTTGGGGATGTCTCTTTCGATGATGTACTTGCGCATCGTGCGATCTCCTAGAGTGTGACGTGCTCCCGCCGGCGACGGCGGTCGCTCCAACGCCCGTCACGCTAGCCCCGCAGCGTTATGCGCCCGTCATTTCGACAGGCGGGGGGAAGATATGTGTGCGTTATTTCTGCTAGGCTTGGGCGAGATCAATCGGCTGTGGCCATCGGCAGCGAGCGGTTCGCATGCAGCTTCAGCTCCTCGGCGGTTTCGCTCTGACGGACCCTGGCGGGCGCCTTGCGCCGGTCACGCTGCGCCGGGGACAGGCTCTGCTCGCCTACCTGGCGCTCAAGGAGACTCGTACCGAAAGCCGCGAAGTCTTGCTCGATCTGCTATGGCCGGACCGCTTCAAGGAGCAGGCCCAGGCGAGCCTCAGGCAGGTTCTGTTCGAGCTGAAGCGCGCTGCCTCCGGCGCAGCGCCGATCGTCGAGACGACGCGCGCGGCCGTCGCGCTCGGCCCCGGCATCGCGTCGTGCGACGTTTGGGAATTCGAGAGGCAGCCCCCGGCGCGGGGCGCCGGTGGCGTCGAGCATCTGCTTCGGCTCTATCGCGGACCGTTGCTGGAGGGGCCTCCGATCGGCTCGGAGCCATTCGGCCAGTGGATGGCCATCCAGAGATCGCGGCTCGAGGGACGGCTCGAGAGCGCAGTGCTGGAAGCGACGGCGGCCGATTCGGGCTCTACCGACCTCGCACAGTCGATCCTCTGGCTCGAGCGGCTGATTGCGCTGTCCCCGATGTGCTGCGAGGCGGTGCTGCGGCTGATCGGCATCGAGATGGCGAGAGGCCGCAGGACAGAGGCGCGCTTGCAGTACGAGCGTTACGCCAAGCGTCTGAAGCTCGAGTTCGACGAGGAGCCTCCGGAAGAGCTCAGGGAAGCCTACGAGGCGCTGAAGGCCGCGCCGGACCGGATGCCGGTCTCTTCTCTCAGCCTGCGCCGGCCGGCGTTTGCGCACCGCGATCCGTGGGTGCGAACCCGCTGCGACGCCCCGGTGATCGCGGTGCTGCCCTTCCGGTACGACGGACCGGCAGCTGCCGGTTCTGCGCTCGCCACGGCGCTGGCCGACGACATCACCATGGTCCTCTCGGGCTGCCGCTGGTTCAGCGTCCTGTCCAGCAGCGCGACCCACAGTCTGGCCGGCGCCTCGCCGTTCATCCCCAGGGACTTCGCCCGGCTGACGGGAGCCAACTACTTGATCTACGGGTTCATCGTGGAACGGGCGGACGCCCTGACCCTCACCATCGAGCTCGCCGATGCCGAGTCCGGCCATATCCGCTGGGTCAGTCGCTACGATGCGACGACGGCCGATCTGCTGTCGTGGGCGGGAGAGGTATGTCCGCTGATCGTTGCCGCGCTCGATCCGGCCGTCGCCGACAGCGAGCGCAGGGCATTGACCAGGCCAACGCTGGCCGCGACCGGGTCGCCCGTCGCCTATCGCCACCTCGTCGTGGGCTACAAGAACTTCTACTCCGGCGCCTATACGGATGCGGCGGCCGAGTTCCGCAGCGCCATCCGCGAGGATGCGACCTACGCGCATGCGCACGCCATGCTGGCGGTGACCATCTATCTGTCCGCACAGGTGCAACGCGATCATCGCTGGACCAACGCTCTCGAGCTGGCGGAGCGCAGCGCCAAACGTGCTCTCGAAATCGACCCGACCGAGCCGAAGGGCTGCAACATCATGGGGCAGATCCTCGATTGGCAGGGACGCCACGACGAGGCCCACGCATTTCTGGAGCGGGCGGTGTCCCTCAATCCGAGCTTTGCCCTGGCCTCGACGGCGCGCAGCTACCACGCGGTGATGACCGGTGCGTTCGCGGACGCCAAGACCTTCATCCGCACCGCCATGCGCCTGCGCGTCGGCGATGCCGGACTCGGGTTGTGCCTTCCCTCCAAGGCGCTCGCCGACCTGCATCTCGGCAACTGCGAGGAGGCATTGCAGACGGCGCATTGGGCGGTGCGCCTACAGCCGCGCTTCTGGCTGGGGCGGCAAGTCCTGGCGGTGTGCCTGTCCGCCAATGCCGATCACCAGGCCGCCGCGCGGGCAACTGCCGATCTGCAGCGCGACTATTCCGGGCTCACCGCCCGGGAGTTCGCCGCCTGGTTTCCCTATGCCACCGCCGCCGACGCAGAGCCCGTGACGCATGCCCTGCAGCGCGCAGGATGGGATTGACGTTCCCTAACCTCTCTTCGGCGACCAGCCGTAGGCTTTGGCGCACGCACCGCCCATCAACATCGCCCGCTCGCTGTCGCTCAGACGATCGCTCCTGACAAAGGGCTCGACGGCCTGCTCGTAGTTGACCACCGCGAACGCGCGGGTCCAGTCCGTGCCCCACAGGCAGCGCTCGAAACCCCAGGCGTCGAACACGCGGGCGAGCGGATCCCAGATGTCAGCGAAGGGATAGGGTTCCCGCGACAGCGTGCAGGCGCCGCTCACCTTGATCACCACGTTCGGGCGCCTGGCGAGTTCCAGCACCTTCGGCACGTCGGCCCAGGGCTGCGGTGGGGCGGGCGGCACGCGCGGCTGCATGATGCCCAGATGGTCGATGATGAAACGCGTGTCAGGGTGCCGGTCGATCAGCGCTGTCCCAGCGTCCAGGTTGCCCCAGCACAGGATGTTGAGCGGAAAGTCGTGGCGTACGGCTGCGCGCGCGATCCGGTCGAGGCCGGGGTTGCTCGGATCGAGGTTCATTTCCTTCGTCAGCATGATGCGGATGCCGACAGTGCCCGGCGTCTTCTTCCACTCGGCGACGACGTCGGCCACTGCCGGATCGTCCGGGTCGACCGGCTTGACGATGCCGAGCCGGTCGGGATGGGCCTTTTGCACCTCCACCGCATAGCTGGCGTCGTAGCGATACATGGAAAAGGCGGAGATGAAGATCGCGCCGTCGACGCCGACCTTGTCCATCGCCGCCACCATCTCATCACCCGTGACGTGATCCGGCCAGTTCGGCACCGTGTGCCAAGGACGCTTGGGAGTGTTCGCCTCGTAGGCGTGGACCTGGGAATTGATGATGGCCATTGGGAAGCTCCTCTGCGCGATGGGGTTTTGCTATGGCAACAGGTCGCGCGCGGCGATGTCCAGAAGGTGGTTCGACCGCGACGCTCAACCCTCGTGTGCGGCCGTACATAAGTCCACGCCCTAGTCCAGGAACCAGTCGCCCAGCCCGAGCATGTCCCTGAAGATGACGACGGCGGCGAGCGCATAGCCCGCGCCATAGGCAAGCAGCGTCCAGCGCTGGTCGCGAATATCGGGGCTGACGAACGACCGTATCGCCAGGCACGCGTTGACCGCCAGTGGCGACAGCGCGATCGGCACCAGCAGGGCGCTGGCGATGCCGTACAGCGAGGCGAGGTGGGCGATGTCCTTGGGATCGGGATTGTTGTAGCGGGGCAGCCGTCCCAGATGCAGGGTTGCCAGCACCGCCAAGGCGGCGAACATGATCAGCCAAAGCCACGGGGCCAGGGCGACCGCCGCCAGAACTGCGCGCGCCAACCACTGCACGGCCTGCATGGGCGTCCGATCCCCAACGAGCAGCCATCACCCGAGGATAGCGCAGTTCTTGGCCAGTGCAGTAGTCCCCCCCGCGCGCCGGCACGCAGCCGATGTGCTGGCGCCAGCGAGGCCGTGGCCTACGGTCCAATTTGGGCGGAGCGCGCCTGCAGCAGAGTGCCCAGCGACGGCGGTTGCTCGATCTGGGAGGACCGCGCGGCCTTGCGCTGCTCCTGCAGCCAGTTCGGAAACCACATGGCGATCGACGGGAAGATCAGCACGAGCACCACGCAGATGCACTGGATGACCATGAAGTCGGCCATGCCGCGGTAGATCAGCCGCAGGTTCCACTCCTTCACCACCTGCTTGAGGTAGTAGGCCGACATCGCCACCGGCGGCGACAGGAACGCAGTCTGCAGCACCACGGCGACGATGCAGCCGAACCACACCATGTCGTAGTTCAGGCCCTTGGCCACCGGCGCCAGCAGCGGCAGGAAGATCAGCACGATCGCCGGCCATTCGAACGGCCACCCCAGCAGGAAGATGAGCGTGAGCAGCAGCGTCATGGTGCCCCACGCCGGCAGCGGCGCCGCCAGCAGGGCGTTGGTGATCCAGGTCGCCGTGCCGAGCCAGGCGAACACGGCGCCGAACACGTTGGAGGCGACCGCGAGGAACAGCACCATGCTGGTGGTAGCGAGCGTCAGCTGGCAGGCACTGAAGAACCCGCTTCCAGGTGAACTTGCCGTAGGCGATGACCAGCAAGATGGCACCGAGCGCGCCCATGGCGGCTGCTTCCGATGCCGTGGTGAAACCGGCCAGGATGGCGCCCAGCGTGACGATAGTGAGGATCGTGACAGGCACCAGGCCCACCAGGCATTCCCACAGCACCAGCCGCATGGATGTGGGCCGCTCCTCCTTGGGCACCGGCGGCCCGAGCTTGGGGTTGATGAAGCTGCGGCCCATCGTATAGGCGATGTACATCCCCGACAGCAGGAAGCCCGGGCCGAATGCCGCCGCATAAAGATCGATGATAGAGATGTCGAGCACGGGCGCCATCACCACCAGCATCACCGAGGGCGGGATCAGGATGCCGAGCGTGCCGCCGGCGGCGATGGAGCCAGCCGACATGCGCTCGTCGTAGCCGGCGCGGATCATCATGGGGCCCGCCATGATGCCGAGCAGCGTCACCGTGGCCCCCACCGTGCCGGCGGCGATGCCGAACAGCGTGGCGGTGGTGATCACCACCAGGTAGAGCGAGCCGCGCACGGGTGCGAACAGGTTGCGGAAGGCTATGAACAGCCGTTCCATCAGGCCGCCCTGGTCGCAGATGTAGCCCATCAGGACGAACATGGGCACGGCGACGAACTCGTCCTGCTTCATTAGCCCGATGGTCTGCAGATACGTGAGGTTGAACACCCGTACACCGAGGCCGAAGTAGCCGAAGATCAGCGCCAGGAAGAGCAGGGTGAAGCTGATGGGCAGGCCGATGAAGATGGCGAACAGCATCACCACCAGCATGACGACGCCGAGGAACTCGAGACCGGTCATACCTCGATCTTTTCCTTATGCTCGAACTCCCGCCCGAAGCGGATCTGGTACACGCACTTGAGCGACTTCGGAGATGCCCTGGATCATGAACAGCAAAGCGGCGAGAGGGATGATGGCGCGGAACGGCCACATGATCGCCCGCCACATGCTCTCCTGCGAGCGCTCACCGATGATGTAGGAGAGCCACGCGTCGTCGATGCTGATCACCATCAACGTGATCATGGTGGGGAAGAACAGGACGAGATAGGAGAGCAGATCGATGATGCCCTTGCTCCGCTCCGAGTAGCTGCTCCCAGAAGATGTCGGTGCGTACGTGCGCGCCCTTGAGCAGCGCATAGGCGCAGCCCAGCATGAAGGCCCCGCCGTTCACCATGTAGCTCGATCTCGTAGACCCACACGGTCGGCGCATTGAACAGGTAGCGCGCGAACACCTCGTAGCTGATCATGCCGACGAGCAGCGCCATCGACAGGGCGATCAGCTTTCCGGTGATGTCGGTGAAGCCGTCGATGATGCGAATGACCGCATAGAAGGCCGCCGGGAAATCGCCGCCGGCCATCCTCGCGGTCGCAGTGTCTGCCGGCATTAGTGCTCTCCCTGAATTTCCACGAATGGCGCGCGGTAGCAGCGCGTTTGCCGGGAGGACGGTGACGCGACTACGGCGGGTGCCGGAAATCTTCCGGTCACCCGCCGCGCGTGTGTCGCGGCACACCGGGCTACGCGCTACTTGCCCAGGTACACCTTGTCCTTCCAGTAGTAGTTACCAGCGAAATTATAGGGCGGGAACCACGACAGTTTGAAGGGAACGATCACCTCGGCATACTTCTTCTGGCTGTCGATCACCTTCTTGTAGAAGGGATTCTGCGCGGCATAGCCGGCCTGGATCTTCTCCCACTCGTCGAGGAAGTTGACCAGGATCTCGTCGGGCGTGCGGTGGATCTGGGTCCCTTCCTTGAGCAGCTCCTGGCAGGCGTCGGCAGTCTCGCGGTTGAAGGCGAAATTGCGCAGCGTTGTGGCGTAGACGGACGCCACCTTGACCATCTCCTGCAGGTCGGGAGGCAGCTTGTTCCACACCTCGGCGTTGAACATCAGCTGTCCGCCGGTGACCGGCTCATGCATGCCTGGCGTGTAGTAGTGCTTGGCGATCTTGTGCAGGCCGAGCTTCTTGTCCTCCAGGCAGTTGATCCACTCGGCGCCCTCGATCACGCCACGCTCGAGCGCCGGCACGATCTCGCCGCCGGGGATCGTCACCACGGAGACGCCGAGCTTGGCGTAGGTCTCGGCACCGATGCCGTAGATGCGGTACTTCATGCCCTTCAGATCGGCGAGGCTCTTGATCTCTTTCTTGAACCAGCCCAGGCCCTGCGGGTAGTCGGTCGGGATCGGGAAGCCGACCACGTTGAACTTGAGCACGTCCTTGTAGAACTCCTCTAGCAGCTTCATGCCGCCGCCGTCGTAGTACCACGCGTAGTAGTCGTTGCCGTCCATGCCGAACAGGGGCCCGTGCGACATCGGGATGGTGGCGGTGTTGCGGCCCTGGATGTAGCCGAAGGGAGACATGCCGACGTCGAGCACGCCCTTGGAGGTGGCATCGAACACCTCGAAGGCCGGCACGATGGCGCCGGCGGGCAAGGTCTCGACCTTGAGACGCCCATTCGACATCTTCTCGACCGTCTCGGCCCAGAGCTTGAAGATCAAGTGGAAGTTGGCCGACGCCGGATGCGAGGACTGTCCTTTGAGGACGAACTTCGCGGTCTGAGAGACCGCAGGCTGCTGCGGTGCAAACAAGGCGCCCGCTGCCGCTCCGGCAACCAGGATGGCCAATACGGCCAGTACACGTCTCAGCATGTCTAGGTCTCCTCCCATTGAGTTACGCTTCTTGCTTGCAGGGTCCGGGCGCGCTTGCGCCCCGGCCCAGCGGCGGAGCTTTCTCAGATCGTCGAACCAGTCGCGTGGATACCGGTGCTCCGCAGTCTGTTGCGCATTCGCCGGTTCATGTCGTAAGCAAGTTGTACGATGACCCGACAATCGCGAAGTCTAGACACACTGCCCTCCACTGGCAAGCGCGCCTTGCTGCGCCCGCTGCGGCCGCAACGTAATCTGACGGACGAGGTCATCGAGCGCATTTCCAAGGAAATCAACAGCGGCAGGTTGCAGCCCGGCGCGCGCCTGCCGACCGAGCAGGAGCTGATGACGGCCTTGGGGGTAAGCCGCACCGTCGTGCGCGAGGCGGTGTCGGCTTTGCGCGCCGACGGGCTAGTGACCACCCGCCAGGGGTCGGGGGCCTATGTCGCAAGCGACGTCAGCCGCATCCCGTTCCGCATCGACCCCGAAGGCCTGAGCGCGATCGAGGACGTGCTTGCGATCATGGAGCTGCGCCTGGCGATCGAGGTGGAAGCCGCCGCCCTTGCCGCAGAGCGCATCACGCCGCGAGGGCTCGTGCCGATCGCCCGCGCGCTCCGCGCCATCGAGACGGCCATCGGCAAGGACGAAGGGGCCGTCACGGAGGATTTCGCCTTCCATCTGGCGATTGCCAACGCATCGGGCAACCTGCACTTCGCCCAGTTCCTGGATTTCCTGGGACGCCATGTCATTCCGCGCCAGAGTGTGCGTGTTGCCTTGAGCACCGCGCAGGAACAGCGCAAGTACCTGATGCGCATCCAGGTGGAGCACGGGCGCATCCACGAGGCCATCGCTAAGCGCGATCCCAATCAGGCGCGCCGTGCCATGCGCCTCCACCTGACACGCAGCCTGAAACGCTATCGCCGGATTGCCGAGCGCCAGCAGCGCACCGCTTGATCAGGGCCCGGCGGCAAATCCAAGCGCGGCGAATACCGAGCGTGCCGCCGCACTCCGCAGCAACTCAAGCACGGCATCAGCGCGCGGACCGGCACTTGCCGGCTTGGCCGCAAGGTAGCGCGTGCGATGGTCGTAGGGCGGCGGCAACGGCCCGGCCAATGTCACGCCGGGATGGGCCACGATCTCGCTCGACTGGCTGACCCCGATTTCGAAGCGCCCCTTCGCCACTGCCTCGATCACATCGCCGCCGAAGGCCAACACCGTGACCCGTGGCTTGACCTGATCCGCAATCGCCAGCTGTTGGAGCACGCCTGCAAAATGGCTCCCGGCGGTGGCGCCGCGGGCTGGATCCGCATGGGCGATCGAGCTTGCGGCCAACAGCGCAGTCTTCAAAGCTTGCGGCGAGGAGAGGTCTGGTACGGGGGCGCCTTTGCGCACCGTGAGCGACACCGCGACGCTGCCGAGATCGACCGCCGCGCCGGGCGCAAGCTTGCCGGCCTTTTCCAAGGCCGCCACACCGGCCGCACTGAGGATGACGACGTCTCCCGCCTCGCCGGCGAGCACCCGGTCGCGTAGCGCCCCGACGGTGTCGAACGTGACCGCCAGCTTGAAACCGGCGGCGGCGGCGATGGTGGGTTCGAGCTTGACCATCGCGCCCTGTACGGCACCGGCCGCCAGTATGCGCACCGGCGGCGCATCGCTCGCACGCACTGGTCCACTCCACACGAACCCGGCAATCAGGATGAGCCCTAAGCCCATCGTGCACGGCTGCCGCAACGCCGGCATTCGCGCGGCTCCGGCCAGTTGCTAGTTACCGAACAGCCCGTTGAAGAGGTCGTTCTTGGACTGCTGCTGATACTTCTGGGAGCGACGGGCTTCCTTCGACCGCTCGTTGGTCGAGGCGGACTCGATCGAAGGCGACTCCAGCGGCAACGGACGGCCCGCCAGCGCCTGGGTGACGCGGTTGTCGTGGCCGTACAGGTCGCCGAACGACTGCACGCGGCCGTCATCGCCCACGATCATGGTGAAATACGTGATGTGCACCATGATCTGTTTCGTCAGCGTCACCTCGTTGTTGCCGCCCTTGGCCAGCAGGTTGCGCACGTGCGCCGCCGACCAGCCCTTGTCCTCCTCGAGCAGGATTTCGGCAAGCCTTCCAGGGTTCTGCGTCCTGATGCAGCCGTGGCTGTAGGCGCGGACGGTCTTCTCGAACAGCTCGCGCTGCGGCGTGTCGTGCATGTAGATGTCGTGCTTGTTGGGGAAGCGGAATTTGATGCCGCCCAGAACGTTGGTCGGGCCCGACGGCTGGATGAAGGTGTAGCGCTTGATATCGACCTGCGTCCAGTCGATCTGGCTGGCATCGACCTCGCGGCCGTTGAAGCTGACCTTCAGGTTGTGGCGCTGGAGGACCCGCGTGTCGGTGCCGCCGAAGCCGAAGAAGCCGGCGCTCTCCGGGCGCAGATAGGGCAGGATTTCCTTCACCTTGATTGAGTTCGGCACGCCCCACTCAGGTCCGAACACGATGAAGCGCATACTGGCCGAGAACAGCGCCGTCTGCGTCTCCGGCCGGCCGACGATGATCTTGGTTTGGTGGATCACCTGGCCCCGCTTCACCACGCGGGCCACGAACTCGGGGATGTTGTCCCAGACATAAAGCTCGCCCATGTCCTCGGGCAGCCAGCGCCAGCGCTCCATGTTGACGATGATGCGCTGCACGTCCGAGCCGAACGCGGGCCGCGGCGCAGCTGCACCCGCACCGTTGAGGGCCTGGCGCGTGCGCGCGGTCAGCGCGCCGGTTGGCTGGATGCCGTTCTTCTGCTGGAACGCCTTCACGGCTGCCAGCACATCATCGTCATACATCCGCTCGGTGCCGGGCGACGTCCTGACGTTCAGGCGCTGGCGCAGCAGCGCCACATGCGGATGCTCCATGCCGGCCTTGAGCGTGGGGCCGTCGGGCAGGGTGACTGAGGCTTCAGCCTTTTCCTCCGGCTGGCTACCGCCCGAGCGCGCCTTGAGCAGCGCCTGGCGCAAGCGCTCGAACTGCACGTGCTTGGGATGCAGATCGCGCAGGTAGTTGCCGGGCGTATCGGTCGCCGCCACCGCCTCCATCACCGCGCCGGGCTCGCGCAGGGTCGGCTTCATGTCGAAGTTGCGGCTGAGCTGCGACGGCTCGAGCCTGCCGCCGCGGGCGAAGCGGGCATACTTGAGGACGGCGAGGCTCAGCTTGATCTCGGACTCGGCCAGCGCCGCCTGCGACTTGTCGCCGAGCTGCGGCAGCTCAAAGGCGCGGGCATCGAGCCCCCAGTCGTCCGCCTTGGCGATCTCGGCCATGGCGTGTTCCGCGCGCGGCGTGAAGCCGTCCGCCGTCACCCACAGAAGCGAGGTGCGCCCGGCATAAAAGGCCACCAGCGCGGCGCGATCGGCGGCAATCGCCTTGCTGCGCGGCTGAGCGGCAAGCTCGCGCACCTTTGCCACCAGCGGATCGACCTCGGGCGCGGGCGGCGGCTGCGGTGCAGCAGCTGCCTCGGGCGCGGCAGGGGTGCCTGCGGAGGGAGGCGTGGCGGCTGCCGGCGGCTGCGTATCCGCGGTTGCCTGCGCACGCGCTGGCGCCAGATGGGCAAGAGCGAGCGCGACTGCGAACGTTGCACAAGCAGCCGGCAGGAAGCGTCGGGGCATTGAGAATCTCTCCAAGGTGCGCGCGAACCTATCGCGCCGCCACGTTCCGTGACCAGTACGCGCCAGCGGACCGGAACGGATCGTAACGGCGTCATGCAATTGGGCAACAGGCGAGTTGGCCGGGCGACGCTTCGCGGCGTTTGGCCTCAGTATCGGCCGCAGATTATGGCGACTTTGGCGCCCCGCACCGCAGCATCGCCAGTCATCGGTCTTTCGCCGCCGGGCTTGCCAGCGCTTGCAGCCAAACCGTTACAAATCTTCTCCGTAGTTCTACGGGATTGTGGCGGGACCGCCTGGGGATGCCCAGCGCTTGCGGGGTAAGGTTGGGGCCTGGCCTCGGACCTGTTCCAAGGGTGGGAGCAGCCGCACACTCGCTCGTCACGCCCGGCCGGCCCGCCACCAGCCGATGCCGGCGCCGATGGCCATGCCGATGCCAACCCAGTAGCCGAACACGAAGCCCGGCTGCAAGGGGAGGAAGCCGAGCGGGAACAGGCCGGTGACGACGGCAGTCGCGCCGGCGAGCCCGGCGGCCGCACCGTACTTGGCGCCTGACAGAGCGCTGGCGACTTGCGGATCGTCCATGGCTCGGATGCTATCCCTGGATCAGGGCAAATCTGAGAGGCTGCACAACCTGCCACTATCGGCGCAGCCCGGCCCTCAGGCTTCCACAACCTTGGCCTTTACGGGATGCGGCAGTCTGAAGCCGACGCCGAACCGGTTCCACATGTTGATGGCGCTGATGGCGAGCGTCAGGTTGGCAATCTCGGGCTCGGAGAACTGCGCCGCCACCTCGGCGTAGACGTCATCCGGCGCACCGGTCTGCGGCAGCAGGGTCAGCGCCTCGGTCCAGGCGAGCGCCGCCCTCTCACGCGCCGTGTAGAGGGGCGACTCGCGCCAGGCTTCCAGCAGGTAGATGCGCTCTTCGCTTTCGCCACCCTTGCGCGCATCGCGCGTGTGCATGTGCAGGCAGTATGCACACTTGTTGATCTGGGAGGCGCGGATCTTGATGAGCTCCAGCAGCGGCTTCTCGAGCCCGCTCTTGTCCACCACCCCCTGCAAGGCAAGCATGCCCTGATAGACGTCGGGCGCGGCTTTGACGTAGTTCAGTCGGCGTTGCATTGGGGACTCCGTTCGAGGGCCGGCGTAGCCGGCTCTTGCACCAGCACACGCTTCTCTCCTGACAAGCATAGTGGGTTCCCGCCTTCGCGAGAATGACTGCCGTGCTAGCATGCACCCACACCGATGACCCCACCCGCCCTTTGCCGGGAGTGAAGACACATGGCCGATACCGAGCAGCACCGCGCGGCTCTGGCGGAGCTCAACCGCAACTACATTCGCTCGGTCGACGAGGCCGATGTGGCCTGGTTCGACGCCAACCTGGCGGACGACTTCCGCAACACCAACCCCGACGGCACCTTCATCGACCGCAAGGCGTTCCTGGCACAGATCGGGCGCGGCTCGACGGTCAAGAACATCCGCGAGCACGACGTGCTGATCCGCATTCTCGGCGACTTCGCGATCATCCACGCGCGCACCAGCTATCGCAAGCCGGACGGCAGCCAGGGCGCGGGACGCTACACCGACGATTGGCAGTTGCGCGACGGACGCTGGCAATGCGTCTCCGCCCATGTCACGCGCATCTGACGGCCGCACACCAGCGCCGCCTGCGCGCTAGGCCCTCGGCCCCAGCTTCACAGGCAGCGATTTCAGCCCCCGCATGATGAGCGCATCGAGCCAGACCCGCTCGCCCCGGCCCGGCGACATCTCAGGATAGCGCGCGAACAGCAGAGGCAGCGCGATGCGCGCCTCGAGCCTGGCAAGCTGAGCGCCGAGGCAGAAGTGGATACCCTGCCCGAAGGTAAGATGACGGTTGGGGGATCGAGCCACATCCAGGCGATCGGGATCGGCGAACTGCGCCTCGTCCCTGTTTGCCGCATTGATGACGGCGAACACGCGGTCGCCCGGCTTCATCTGCTTGCCGGAGAGCTCGTGGGCGGTGCGCACGACGCGCGTCATCGCATTGGTCGGCGCGTCGTAGCGCAGAAACTCCTCTACCGCCGTGCTGGCCAGCGCCGGTTGCCGGATCAATCGTTCGCGCTGCTCGGGATGGCGCATCAGCGACAGCGAGGCCGTGCTCAGCAGGTTGGTTGTCGTTTCGTGTCCAGCGAACAGCAACAGCATCGCAGTGGCGATCAGCTCATCCTCCGAGAGGCTGTCGCGCTCGTCCCGTGCGCTGATCAAGAGCGTGAGCAGGTCGTCGCCCGGGTCGGCGCGCCGGCGCTTGATCTCATCGCGGAAGAAGGCTGCCATCTCGTGGGCGCCGCGTCGGGCGAGCTCGTACTTGTCGGGTGTATCCTGGGCGGAGCCGATGAACAGCATGATGTCGTCGGACCAGGCCTTGATCCGGTCCAGGTAGTCGTCCGAAACGCCGAGAATGCTCATGATCACGAGCGCCGGCAGAGGCATCGTGAAGCGGGCAACCAGGTCGATCTCGTCCTCTGCAGCCAGCCGGTCGAGCAGGAGGCCGCTGATCCGTTCGATCCTCGGGCGGAAACCATTGATGGTCCCAGGCAGGAATGCCTTGTTGACGAGCCCTCGCACCCGCGTGTGCTCGGGCGGGTCGCGAAACACGATCCACAAGTTGAGATAGCGCATCATCTCGGCGAGCGCGTTGCGCGTCTCGCCCGGCAGCTTGTCGTAGAACGGCGTCAGGCGGTTGGGCGACATGGCTTCGGTGCCGAGCGCGTGCTTCACGTCGTCGTAGCGCGTCAGGATCCAGGACCGCAGCCTGGGGCTCCAATGCACCGGATCTTCGTTGCGCATGCGGGCCAGGATCGGATGCGGATCGGCCCGCACGGCAGGGTCGGCGGGGTTGAAAACCAGTGTCATGGCTCTTTGCTGTCCTGCCCGGGGTGCGCGGCCAGAGGCGGCGTAGCGTTTGCCATTGTTTCAGGCGGATGCAGCAGAGGGAAGCTGATTGCGCGTCGGCAAAGGCGGACCTGCTCGTCGCCAATCTCGCGCGGCGTCAACCCTATAGGACCACCGCCGCCGCAATGAACGAGATCGTAGGGTGCAATAAGGCGAAGCCGCATTGCACCGATCAGCCGGCGATCGCGGTGCAATGCGCTGCCGCTTATTGCACCCTACGTCGCCACCTAAACCAGCCGGCTCTGCTCCACCGCCGCGGCGATGAAGCTCGCGAACAGCGTATGCGGCTCGAACGGCCGCGATTTCAGCTCCGGGTGGAACTGCACGCCGATGAACCAGGGATGCTCCGGCAGCGCGATGATCTCCGGCAGCAGCCCGTCAGGTGACACGCCAAGTTGCGCCCCTGGGGTTTCTCAGCTTGGCGGACCGCACAGGCGCGAGACGTGCACAAGCATCGTATGGTCGCTGGTACCCATCCACTGGTTAAATGACTGATAAAGTGGTTCCAGTCGCCAAGCCTTCAGTCTGTCACCAAGCGCCAACCTTGCTGCAGATGCTCCATTCTTGATTACTCGACCTCCACCCCTCAGCGCCTTCGATGCATCGCCGGTGGCTGTGCCGTAAATGCACTGCGCACCACCGGTAACGGTGCTCAAAAGATATCCGCCTGAACTAGCGAAACTCACAAGTGTCGCACCTTCCGCCACCCGGGCGATCGCCGCCAGCGAGCCTTGCAACTTCTCAAGCTCCTTTTTCTTGCGCCTTGGATGCACGTGTGGGTCTGCAATCAATCCATTCACTTCGACAAAGTCGCGCCGAAGACTGGTGTGCTCGGATCTCACATCAAGTGTCGCATCTCGCAAGTCATCAAGGGATTTACATCGACGCAATATTTCTAGAGGAAGTGGGGGTATTCTGAACTGCCAGTACGCTGGGTTCACAAGACGATACTTCAAAAGCGTTTCTATTGCTCGATCTTCCAGCCGGACGTACTCCGTCACCAAATCGCAGATTGCGTGCTCAATCCTTCGGGGAGCTAACGTTTCGATAGCGTGGTGGGCGGCTCCCACCGCAAACACAGGTAACTTTGCATAAGCGGATGCCCGAATAAGCGGTGCAACATCAGCATATCCATGTTTCCGGAGAACGGCTTGTTCCGGGGATGACTCGCCGATGCCGCGGCGCGCTGGTTTGAGATTGTAAGCTAGGCCGCTTTCCAAGCAAGACTGCATAAATGGGTGTCGCTGAAAATCGACATTGGGAAACCGCACGACATACGCGCGATCACGCAACACAAATTCAACTAGAAGGCCGCAGAGGTCCGACAGCGCATCCGGGTCGTACGAAACCTTCAGTCGCCTCACCAAGTCTTCTACAAGAATTGCGTCGATCAGAAAGGCGTTGCTGGTCGACTGCAAACCCAGGCCCAGTTGCGCTGCATTTTGATTCCCCCAATTCATTTGGCGCAATGCCCTCAAACCAGCCGGCTCTGCTCCACCGCCGCGGCGATGAAGCTCGCGAACAGCGGGTGCGGGTCGAAGGGGCGCGATTTCAGCTCCGGGTGGAACTGCACGCCGATGAACCAGGGATGATCCGGCAGCTCGATGATCTCCGGCAGCAGCCCGTCGGGTGACATGCCGGCGAAGCGCACGCCCGCCTTCTCCAGCCGCTCGCGATACTTGGTGTTCACCTCGTAGCGGTGGCGGTGGCGCTCCGAGATCTGCGTGTCGCCGTAGATCTTGGCGACCTGGCTGCCCTTGGCGAGCGTCGGCCGGATAGGCGCCGAGCCGCATGGTGCCGCCGAGATCGCCGTTGAGCTTGCGCTTCTCCAGCTCGTTGCCGCGCATCCACTCGGTCATCAGGCCGACCACCGGCTCCGGGCGTCGGCGCCGAACTCGGTGGAGCCGGCCTTGTCGATGCCGACCAGATCGCGCGCCGCCTCGATCACCGCCATCTGCATGCCGAAGCAGATGCCGAAGTAGGGCACCTTGCGCGTCGCTGGCGAAGCGGGCGGCCAGGATCTTGCCCTCCGAGCCCCGCTCGCCGAAGCCGCCGGGCACCAGGATGCCGTGCACGTCCTCCAGATAGGGCGCCGGGTCCTCGCCCTCGAACACCTCGCTCTCGATCCACTCGAGCTTCACCTTCACGCGGTTGGCGATGCCGCCGTGGAACAGCGCCTCGTTGAGCGACTTGTAGGCGTCCTTCAGCCCGGTGTACTTGCCGACGATGGCGATCGTCACCTCGCCTTCGGGGTTGGCGATGGCATCCGAGATGGCCTGCCACTTGGCGAGCTTGGGCGCGCGGCGCATCCTTGATGCCGAACGCGGCCAGCACCTGCGCATCGAGCCCCTCGCGGTGATAGGCGAGCGGCACGTCGTAGATGGAGGCGACGTCGAGCGCCTGGATCACCGCCTCGGGCCGCACGTTGCAGAACAGCGCGATCTTCTTCCGCTCGGACGCCGGCACCTCGCGGTCGCAGCGGCACAGCAGGATGTCGGGTTGGATGCCGATCGAGCGCAGCTCCTTCACCGAATGCTGCGTCGGCTTGGTCTTCAGCTCGCCCGCGCTCGGGATGAACGGCACCAGCGTCAGGTGGATGAAAACGGAATCGCCGCGCGGCAGCTCGTTGCCGAGCTGGCGGATGGCCTCGAAGAACGGCAGGCCCTCGATGTCGCCGACCGTGCCGCCGATCTCCACCAGCACGAAATCGATGCCGTCGTTGCCCGAGAGCACGAACTGCTTGATGGCATCGGTCACGTGCGGGATCACCTGCACGGTGCCGCCGAGGTAGTCGCCGCGCCGCTCGCGGGCCAGGATCTCCTGGTAGAGGCGGCCGGTGGTGATGTTGTCGGACTTCTTCGCCGGCACGCCGGTGAAGCGTTCGTAGTGGCCGAGATCGAGGTCCGTCTCCGCCCCGTCGTCCGTCACGAACACCTCACCGTGCTGGTAAGGGCTCATCGTGCCGGGGTCGACGTTGAGATAGGGGTCGAGCTTCCGCAGGCGAACCGAATAGCCGCGTGCCTGAAGAAGTGCCCCGAGGGCCGCTGAAGCCAGCCCCTTGCCGAGCGAAGAGACCACGCCGCCGGTGATGAAGATGTACCGCGCCATGGACCTGCAGAATACATCGGCCGGGCGCGATTCGAAGTGTGTTTTTTGCGCTGCATCCACGGCCTTTCGCCGCGCCACCGTGAGATTGCGTTGCAGCTGCCTGTCATTGCCGAAGCGCCACCCTCAGGCCCAAGCAAGCCCAATCGGGCTATGCGTTGGGCCTCTGCGGCACCGGAGACAGGAAGCCCGCCCATGATCCTCGAGCTTGTGCTGTTCGATAACCCGCCCGGCCTCGACCGCGCCACGAGCTCGAAGGCGCGCGCAGCGTCGTGGCGAAATGGCGCGCCAACCCCGACCTCGTCCGCAAGCATTTCATGCGCACGCGAGGACGGCAGCCCAGGGCGGCGCGGTCTACCTGTGGAAGTCGCGGGCGGCAGCTGAAGCCGCGCACGGCGCCGAATGGCGCGCCTCGGTCAAGGCGCGCACCGGGTCGGAGCCCACGTGCCAGTACTTCGACCTGCTGATCCTGCTCGACAACGAGCGGGGCGAGGTCACCGAGTATCGCCTGAAGCCTCGCGCAGCTACTTCGACTGCGGCACCTTCGGCGTGCCCTCTTCCGGCGGACCCTTGCCGCCGGGATCGGTCTTGCTCAGGTCGATCGGCGGCAGCGAGGAGCGGCGCGGCCGGTGCCTTCTTCGGCGCTTTGACCGGCTGATTGGTGCCAGGCTGGCCTGGCAGCGGGATCGAGGATTGAGCGCTGCGCCGGCTGCGTCGCCAGCAGCGACAGGACGAGGCTGGTGAAGAAGAACGCCGCCGCCAGCCCCGCGGTGACGCGGGTGAGGAAGTTGGCGCGCCCCGCGCCCGGTCATGAACCCGCCGCCCCCGCCGCCGATGCCGAGCGCGCCGCCTTCCGAGCGCTGCAGCAGCACGACGCCGATCAGCGCCAGCGCGATCATGATGTGAATGATGAGAAGGACGGTGGCCATGCGCGCGTCAGTCCTAGAGCGTTTATTGCGTTGGCGGGGTTCTTACACCAGCTGTCCGCAGGCTGCCAGCCATTCGAGCCCCTGTTTCCTCTTGTCTCGCACAGGGCGCAGCACAAGCCGCGAGGCCTATTGTCGCGCCAGCGTTGGGGAACGGATTGACCGGGATCTGAGCGGCGGCGGCTTGTAGGCGTCGTCTCCTTTGGCTTTGGCCTTGGCCTTGGCCTTGGGCTTCGCCGCAGCCTTCGCGGGTGGCTCGGCTCCATCCTCGCCGGCCTTCTCGGGCGTCCGCTTGGCCGGCGCTGGGGGCTTGGCGGCGGGAGCCTTTGCCTTCTTCATCGGTCTTGGCCGTGGCAGGCGACGGTTTGCCTGCGGCGCCTTGGCAACGGGCGCTTTCTTGGTTGCGCCAGGCGGCGGCGTGTCCGATTTCCCTGCCGGTTCCGCTGCCGCCTTCCCCTCGGATGCGTCCTCCCCCGGGCCTGTCGGCGGCGGGGTCGGCCTCGACGCTGGCTGGCAGCTCGATCAGCCTTTGCCCCGAGCACCTGAACAGCAGCTGGCTCTTCGAGCTCGATGAGACGCTGGATCTGCTCGAGCTTGTCGGCGGCAAGGTTCGCCTTGGCCCATTGCGGCCCCTTGGCCATGTTGCCGCGCACGCCGGCCTGCTCCAGCGCACTCGCGCTCGCACCTTGAGCTTGGCGCAGGCGTCGGCGTCGAGCGGGGCTGCGTGCACATCTGCCAGGGCCGCAATGCCTGCGGCGACACATAGCGCGAGAGGCAGGAAGGCCTGTCTCATGGCTCTTGGTTGGCTCTTGTTGCGTTGGTCAGGTGGCCCGGGCGGCACTAAGCCCCTTTCGGGCCAGCCTGTCAAGCCGCGCGGCGGCGCAACGATAGCAAGGAAATCGTCGGCCTTGAGGCTTGCGCCGCCGACCAGCGCGCCATTGACATTGGCGACGCCAAAGATCGGCGCGCGTTGTCGGGCTTCACCGATCCGCCGTAGAGGATGCGCATGCCGCCGCCTTCGCCGCCGAAGCGGCGACGAAGTTCGCCGCGGATGAGCGCGTGCACCTCGCGCGATGTCCGACACTGAGGCGGTGAGCCCGGTGCCGATCGCCCACACCGGCTCGTAGGCCACCACCGTATCGGCAGCCCGCGCCTTGTCGGGCAGCGAGGCTGCGAGCTGGCGCCCCACCACGCTGAGCGTGAGCCCGGCCGTGCGCTCGCCCGCCGTTTCGCCGATGCACACGATGGCCACGAGACCCGCCCGATGCGCCGCCAGCGCCTTGGCCTTGAACGTCGCCGCGAGCGCTCGCCATGATCGGCAGCGGCGCTCGGAATGGCCGACGATCACGGCACTGGCCCCTGCGTCCTTGAGCATCTCGGCGGCAATATCCCCAGTATGCGCCCCGCTCGCCGCCCGGTGACAGTCCTGCGCCCCGACCTGCAGCCGCGAACCCGCCGCATCGCGCGCCAGCGCACCGATCAGGGTCGCCGGCGGGCAGATCATGACATCGACGCCTGCGGCAAACCCTGGCTCGCTCAGCCGTTCCCGCACCCGCCGCGCCTCGCCGAGCGAAGATGACAGCCCGTTCATTTTCCAGTTGCCGGCCACCAGCGGCCGAATGCCCATTGCAGAAGCCATCCCTATTTCCCTCACCTTCTCATTGCCCGCAGACCGGGTTCATAATAAGCCGCACGGCGCCCAGGGCGCGGAAAAATCTGGACTTCCGGCGCACCGCCGGTAAGACGGCATGCGCCGGCGCAGGCCGTGCGGCTGTAAACTGGAAAAATCGTCATGCTCGACCAGATGCGGCGCGGCGTCTCGAACATCTTTACGAAGTTCCTGCTTGGCGCTTTTGATCGTCGCCTTCGCCATCTGGGGCATCGGCGACGTCGTCCGCCGCTCCGGCCAAGGCGCGCTCGCCACCGTCGGCAAGACCGAGATCAGCGTCCGAGGAGTTCCGGCAGGCCTACCAGGACGAGATGCAGTCGGTCGCGCGTCGTCTCGGACGCAAGCTCACTCCCGAGCAGGCCAAGATCCTGGGCATCGAGCAGCGTGCGCTCGCCCGGCTGATCGGCTTTGCCTCTCTCGACCTACACGCCAACGCGACTGGGCCTTGCCGTCTCCGACAATATCGTTGCCAACATCGTGCGCGGCGACCCGGCATTCGCAGGTCGGCGGCCAGTTCTCGCCGCAGCAGTTCCGCCAGCTGATCTCGCAGATACGGCTATGCCAGCGAGGCGCAATACATCCAGGCCCGCCGGCGAGACATCCTGCGCGAGCAGCTGACCGAGACCTTGGGTGCAGGCCTCGTGCCGCAGGCCACGCTTGCTCGATGCCATGCTTCGCTACCGCGACGAGACGCGCGTCGTCGAGTTCGTCAGCACCGGACTACCGACAAGCTGATCAAGATGGCCGAACCGACCGACAGCCAGCTGCGCGAATTCTACGAGCAGAACATGCGCCAATACATTGCGCTCGAGCAGCGCAAGGCCAACGTGCTGCTGCTGTCGCGCGACGAGGCGCTGTCGCGCACGCCGATTACCGACGAGGAAGTGAAGGCGGCCTACGAGGCGACGAAGGCCACCTTCAACGTCCCCGAGAAGCGCAAAATCGCGCAGTTCACATTCCCGGACAAGGCGGCCGCCGACAAGGCCTACGCCGAGCTGTCGAAGGCCAAGAACTTCGACGAGGCGGCCGAGCAAGCTCGGCTTCCCCGCCGCCGATATCGATCTCGGCCTGCTCACCCGCGCCGAGATGATCGACCCGAAGATCGCGCGAGGTCGCCTTCTCGCTCAAGAAGAACGAGCTGTCGCAGCCCGTGCAAGGGCAGTTCTCGGTGGCGCTGGTGCGCGTCACCGACATTCAGGGCGGCAAGCAGCGCACGTTCGACGAGGTCAAGCCCGAGATCAAGGAGCGCCTCGCCGGCGAACGCGTCGGCCAGAAGGTGCAGGAGCTGCACGACAAGGCCGAGGCCGAGCGCGCCAAGGGCAAGCCGCTGAAGGAGATCGCGGAGCAGCTCAAGCTGCCGTTCATCGAGATCGCCGGGATCACCGCCTCGGCAAGACCAACGACGGCAAGACCGTGATCGACCATGCCGACGCCGGCCGCATCGCCGAGGCATTGTTCGAGGCGACGCCGGGCGTGGAGACGGAGACGTTGGAGCTCACCGACAGCGGCTACGCCTGGTTCGACGCTCGTCTCCGTCACGCCGGAGCGGCAGAAGACCTTCGAAGAGGTCAAGGAGGAGGTGAGAAACAACTACCTCGAGGCCGAGAAGCGCAAGGCGATAATAGCCTTGGCCGCCAAGCAGGTCGCCCGCCTCGAGGCCGGAGAGAAGCTCGAGGCGATCGTCAAGGATCTGGGCGGCGCCAAGATCGAGCGTACGGCAGCCATCAAGCGCACCGACGCGCCCCCGGCCGGGTTGCCGGCGGCGGGCGTGCAACAGGCATTCGCCATGCCCAAGGGAGGCGCCGCGCAAGTGCCCACGCAGGATGGCGCAGCGCAAGTGATCATCCGCGTCGCCGACATCATCGCCGCACCGCCTGCGACACCCGAGCGGACCGAAGCTCTCAAGGCCGAGCTTGCCAAGCAGGTGCGCGTCGACCTGCTTGAGCAATACGTCGGCGGGCTGCGCACACGCTACGGCTACACCGTCAACGAGAAGCTGCTGAAGCAGGCGCTGGGACCGCAGCCCGACGTGCAGCAGGACACCTCCGACGACTAGTGTGATGATCGAGAAGTCCGCAACATCGCGTGAGGCCAGGTTCATGAGCGGACTTCTCGATCTGAATCACACTAGCATCGTGATATTTCTAGTGTCCTTCAGATCGCGAAATTCGTACCGAGCTCACCGCACAGTGAGACGAATTTCGCGATCAGGACACTGACCAAGCCCCTTGCGCCCGAGGCGGCAGGATGCGACCCCCATGACGAAGCTCGACATCGGCTCAGGGGACCTCGGCGCGGAACCGGCCCGCGCCGCCTTCGCGGCCACCTACCGGGCCGGGCGCCCGCAGGTTGTATGGACGCGGCTGGTGGCCGACCTCGAGACCCCCGTCTCGGCCATGCTGAAGCTGAGCGACGGCCGGCCGATGAGCTGCCTGCTCGAGTCCGTCGAGGGTGGCGCCGTGCGCGGACGCTACTCCATCATCGGCATTGCCCCCGACGTCGTGTGGCGTGCGTTCGGCAACACGGCCGAGATCAATACCCGCCCGCAGACGCACGCGCACGCCTTCGAGCCCGAGCAGCAGCCGCCTCTGCAATCGCTGCGCGCGCTACTTGCCGCCTCACGCATCGATCTGCCGCCCGAGCTGCCTCCGATCGCCGCCGGCGTCATCGGCTACATGGGCTACGACACCGTCCGCCAGATCGAGCGCCTGCCGAACGAGCCGCCGGACGCCTTGGGCGTGCCCGACGGCATCTTCGTGCGCCCCACCATCATGGTCGTGTTCGACGCGGTGAAGGACGAGATGATCGTCGTCACGCCGGTGCGCCCAAAGCCCGGCATCGATGCACAGGCCGCCTATGAGCACGCGCTGGAGCGTCTGCGCAGCGTGGTGCAGGCCCTCGATGCGCCGCTGCCGCATGCCACGTCCATGTCCGGCACCCAGCTTGCCCTGCCGGAGCCCGTCTCCAACACCACGCCCGCCGAGTACATGGGCATGGTGGCGCGCGCCAAGGAGTACATCGCTGCCGGCGACATCTTCCAGGTCGTGCTGGCCCAGCGCTTCTCGGTGCCGTTCTCGCTGCCGCCGTTCGCGCTCTACCGCGCGCTACGCCGCACCAACCCGTCGCCGTTCCTATTCCACCTCGACTTCGGCGCCTTTGCGCTGGTGGGCTCTTGCCCCGAGATCCTCGTGCGCGTGCGCAACGGCGAGGTGACGATCCGCCCGCTCGCCGGCACACGCCGGCGCGGCGCCACCCCCGACGAGGACAAGGCGCTGGAAGCCGAGCTGCTTGGCGACCCCAAGGAGCGCGCCGAGCACCTGATGCTGCTCGACCTCGGCCGCAACGACGTCGGCCGTGTCGTCAAGATCGGCTCGGTGCGCGTGACCGACAGCTTCGCCATCGAGCGCTACAGCCATGTCATGCACATTGTCAGCAACGTGGTAGGCCAGCTCGACAAGAAGTGTGACACCATCGACGCACTGATGGCGGGCTTCCCCGCGGGCACGCTGTCGGGTGCGCCCAAGGTGCGTGCAATGCAGATCATCGACGAGCTGGAGAAGGACAAGCGCGGCCCCTACGGCGGCTGCGTGGGCTACTTCTCGGCCGACGGCGAGATGGACAGCTGCATCGTGCTGCGCACCGCGCTGCTGAAGGACGGCATCATGCACGTGCAGGCGGGCGCCGGCATCGTCGCCGACAGCAACCCGAAGGCCGAGCAGGCCGAATGCGGCCAAAAGGCCCGCGCGCTCTTCAAGGCCGCCGAGGAGGCCGTGCGTTTCGCCGAGCGCGTGAAGCGCGGCAACCGGTAGGAATTTGCCTATCTGCGCTGGGTTGGTAAAATGAGGGGAAAAGACCTTCCTTTGACTTAGTATCCTTCCTTTGACTTAGTATCCTTCCTTTGACGTAGTATCCTTCCGTTGACTTAGTATTATGTGCGGGAGTTCCCATGCAGATTCCCGAGCGCAAGTTTCTACCTGTAATCGACAGCATCCACCGCGCCGGCCTCGACCCCAACGCTTGGCAAGACGTCGTCGACCACCTGCACGAGCTGTTGCCGATGGCATGCGTTGCCCTGCACGGCTATCAGATGGGCACACCACCGGTGAACATTACTGTCGATGCCGGCTGGGACCCACGCCTGATAGACGAGTTCAAGACGCACTGGGCAGCCCGCAATCCCTACCCTGCGTTGATTCCGCAAATGGTGGTCGGCATGCCCGTCGTCGCGCACGAGAGCAGGTTCATCGAGATCGTGCGCAAGACGGATTTCTACCAGGACTGGCTGCTCAAGGAAGACTATGGCGCCGCCGTCGGCATACCGCTCTGGAGCACACCTGAGCGTGTCTTCTTCCTCGCCTTCGACTACTCGTTTCGGCACACTGAGAAGATCGACCAGCCTGCAACCCATATCGCAGCGACGATTGCACCGCATCTGGCGCGCAGTTTCGAGGTCTCGCACCGCATTGCGAGCTTGCACTATGGGCCGGCCCAGCTGGCATCGCTGCTCGAGCGCATCCGTGGGCCGGCGCTGATTGTCGACCGCAGTCGGCGCGTACGGCTCGCCAACAGTGCGGGGGAGATGCTGGTGCGGTCTGGAGGAACCCTCAAGATTGATCGCGAGGGCGGCGTGGCGCTGGCGGACCCTTCTGCCGAGGCCGGCCTGGCGCGACTTCTACGCGCCTGCTTCGACCCCGATCTCGCGGCCACCCCATGTGCCGTAAACTTCACGAGCACCGAAGGGGCCGCCTGCTGGCTGAACGTCGTGCCTCTGGTTGCCGACAACTCCGTTGGCAAGGGGGCGCTCTGCAGGTTTCTGGCCGACCCGGAGCGGTTGGCGCTGCTGATCGTAAGTACGAATTGGGCGGCAAATGCAGACGTGGCGGCCCGTCTGCGTGAGGCCTTCGATCTGACGCCGACCGAGGTGAAGCTCGCGCTAGCCCTCATGCACGGCCGCAGTCTCGATGGCTATGCGCATGATCGCGGCATCACCCTCAATACGGCGCGCAACCAGCTCCGCTCACTGTTCGAAAAGTGCAACACCCACCGCCAAGCCGAGCTGGTCGCGCTCCTGTTCAGCGAGTTGCGGCGCTCCATGAGCTTGTGACGGCGACCACACCATCCGCCCAGCCGGCATAGTCCAAACGCGTCATGGCGAGGGGCGGTGACTGGACTATGGTTGTGCGTTGTCAACATCTGCTTTTTTGAACTTTGTGAAGTTTGATGGGGTGATCGTTGTTCATCGCTCGCCGCCTCTGTCGAGGGGCTGAGCAAACAGGGGTTTGGGGAGCCACAAAAGCAACGACAAATCAGCCAACCAAAACCCGGCACAAGCATATCCCTTGTGCTCTGGTGCGGGTGGGGTTGACCCGAGCATGTTTCGGGTCAACCCCACATTTCTACCTCTTCCCGGCTCGGCTCGGCGCCAATTATTTGGCCAGTTTTACTTGGCCAAGCGCTTCAGGAGCGCTCGCACACGAACGTGTTGATCTCCTTGACCAGCTCGCCGTGCACGATGCCGAAGGTGTCCTCGAGTTGTGCGGCTGTCCAGATCGCACCCTTGACCACCGCCGAGGCCTCGATCGCGCCAATCCCGAGCCAGGCCTTCGCCACGTTGCCGTCCTTGAACTGAAGCTTCGGCGCCAGCTGCACGCTAACGGGGATCACCTCGCTACCGGGCTCGATCTCGCACTTGATGGCGTGAGCCGGCAGCTTCAGCTCGTACTCGGCCTTGTCTATGTCGGGTGGGCGTTATCCCCGTTCGTTTTTGCGAGCGGGTCTTTTCGGCCACGCCGCCACCGAAAGCCCTCCCCTACAAGAAATCGGCGTCATCCCCTATCCTGATGCCATGCTCACGCTGTCGCTCCTGCGCCATGCCAAGTCGAGCTGGGACGATCCCGGCCTGCAGGATTTCGACCGTCCGCTCAACGACCGCGGCCGGGAGGCAGCCCCGCGCATGGGCCGCTTCATGGCCAAGAACGGCGTTTCGCCCGAGCTCGTCCTATGCTCGTCTTCGGTGCGCACCCGCCAGACCCTCGACCTCGTGCTGGCGCATCTGTCGCCCGCCCCCACCGTTGCCTACGAGGACGCGATCTATCTCGCCGCCGCCTCGATGCTCCTGCAGCGCGTCCGCAAGGTCGCGGCAAAGGCCACAACACGTCATGGTGGTGGCCACGACCCCGGCATGCACCAGCTGGCGGTGGAGCTTGCAGGCTGCGGCGATCCCGAGCATCTGCGAGGCGCTCGCCACGAAGTTTCCGACGGCCGGCCTTGCCGTCATCGACTTCGACGCGCAGGCCTGGTCCAGGGTGAGCCCGGCGCCGGCCAGCTGCGCATCTTCATGACGCCCAAGCGGCTTGTCCTAGCCTGCCAGGCTCGGTCAGGGCTTGCTGATGGCCACGCGGCCCTCAATGGCCGTCGGCGGCTCCTGCCAGATGCGGCCCGATGTTCTGCTTGATCCAGTCCACCAGCTTGGCGTTGCAGGCCTCCGCCGCGGCCTTGTCGGCGAAGATGCTGACCGTGGTGATGGTGCCGTCGTCGCCTAGCACCAGGTAGTAGGCTCTTGAACCCCGGCGGGACGTGATCAGCGGCACCGCCCCCTCGTTGGTCTTCTTGAGGACCTCCTCGGTGGTTCCGGGCTTCAGCTTGGTCTGACGAATGGCAGCATGCATAGCCGACCTCCCTGTTCAGCCAACTCTCTCGACGCCTTCGATGTTACGGCATCGGCCGGCAGCGGAGAAATCAACTTGACCGCGCTTGGCTTGACCTTCGCCGGGCCGCTCCCCTAAACCCTCCATGCTGGTCCTGATCGATAACTACGACAGCTTCACCTATAATCTCGTCCACTACCTGGGCGAGCTCGGCGCCGCCTGCCAGGTGTTCCGCAACGACAAGATCACAGTCGCCGACGTCATCAAGCGCAAGCCCAAGGCGCATCGTGCTGTCGCCGGGCCCGTGCACGCCCAACGAGGCCGGCATCTGCCTGGAGCTGATCGAGAAGGCCGGCCCCAAGATTCCGCTGCTCGGCGTCTGCCTCGGCCACCAGGCGATCGGCCAGGTCTACGGCGGCAAGGTGGTGCGCGCGCCGGTGCCGATGCACGGCAAGCTGTCGCAAGATCGCGCACGCGGGCAAGGGCGTGTTCCAGGGCCTGCCCAGGAGCTTCGAGGTCACGCGCTATCATTCGCTGATCGTCGAGCGCGAAGGGCTGCCCACCAGCCTCGACGTGACCGCCAAGACCGCCGACGGCCTGATCATGGGGCTGCAGCACAAGACCCATCCCGTGCACGGCGTGCAGTTCCACCCCGAAAGCATCGCCTCCGAGCACGGCCACGCCCTGCTTGCCAACTTCCTCGAGCTGGCCGGCCTCGCGCCGCGCCGCCGCAACGTGAAGCCCGCCCGCCACGCCGCCTGACCGCACGACCCGCACGAGCCCCCACATGAGCCCGCCCAGCCCTCCCAGGAACTGCGCCAGCTGATCCAGAAAGTCTCCGGCGGCGCCACCCTTGAGCGAGGTCGAGATCCGCACCGCGCTCGAGCAGATGACCGAGGGCGCCGCCACGCCGGCCCAGATGGGCGCATTCCTGATGGCGCTGCGCGTGCGCGGCGAGACGGTCGAGGAGATCGCCGGCGCCGCGCAGATGCTGCGCGCGCGCATGCACGGCGTGGAGGTGCCGCCGGGCGCCGTCGACATCGTCGGCACCGGCGGCGACGGCACCGGCACCTATCAACGTCTCGACCTGCGCCGCGCTGGTCGCGGCCGGCGCCGGGGTGAAGATCGCCAAGCACGGCAACCGCTCGGTGTCCTCGCTGGCCGGCGCTTCCGACGTGCTGGCCGCGCTCGGCGTCAAGCTCGACGTGCCGTTCGAGACCATCTGCGCGCTGCGTCGCGGAGGCCGGCGTCGGCTTCATGTGGGCGCCGCAGCACCATCCGGCCATGAAGCACTGGGCGCCGATCCGCGGCGAGCTCGGCATCCGCACCATCTTCAACCTGCTGGGCCCGATCTCGCAACCCGGCCGGCGTCAAGCGGCAGGTGGTGGGCGTGTTCTCCTGGCACTGGGTGGAGCCGATCGCGCACGTCCTGAACAACCTCGGCTGCGAGCACGTCTGGGTGGTGCACGGCCACGACGGCCTCGACGAGCTCACCACCACCGGCGCCACCGACGTGGCCGAGGTGAAGGACGGCAAGGTGACGGTGTTCGAGGTGACGCCGGCCGATGCCGGCCTCGCCCCCGCCAAGCTCTCCGACCTCAAGGGCGGCGATGCCAAGCACAACGCAGCGGCCATCCGCGACGTGCTGGCCGGCAAGAAGACGCCGCTGCGCGACATCGCCATGCTGAACGCCGCAGCGGCCCTGATCGTCGCCGGCAAGGCCGCCGACCTCACCGAAGGTGCGGCGCTCGCAGCCCGGTCGATCGACTCCGGCGCGGCCCAGCACGCGCTCGACCGGCTGATCGCGATCACCAACGGCCGCGATTAGGCGCCGCCTGCCCGCACTGGCGCCGCGCACCTTGAGCTTGCATACTCTCCCTGCAAAAGGTCGAACAAGACCAGTTCTCAGGGAGGTGTTTGCGCATGCCATCCAGGATAACGCGCCGTACGCTCATCAAGAGCGGCCTGTCCACCGCCGCCGTATTACCCTTCGCCGCCCCCGCAAGGGCCCAGGCCTGGCCAGCGAAGCCCATCCGCATCGTTGTCGGCTATCCCGCCGGCGGCCTGACCGACCTCTTCGCGCGCGCCTATGGCGAGTACATCTCCCAGCAGGTCGGCCAGCCGGTGGTGGTCGAGAACCGTCCCGGCGCCGGCGGCAGCATCGCCGCACAGGCCGTCAAATCGGCCCCGGCCGATGGCCACACGCTGATGTTCACGATCTCCACGACCATGATCATGAACCGCGTGCTCTACAAAAGTCTGCCCTACGATGCCGACAAGGACTTCGTGCTGATCTCGAGCATGTTCGCCGGCCACCTTCCGACCATTGCCGCCAAGGCGACCGGTGCAACCAACCTCAAGGAGTTCGCCGAGTACGCCCGCAAGAACAAGGTGAGCGTCGGCACCTACGCGGCGGGCTCGTATGCGCACATGGCCATTGCCGAGCTCAACAAGCACTTCGGCCTGCAGATGGAAGCCGTGCACTACCGCGGCGAGGCGCCCATGTGGCAGGATCTGGCCGCCGGGGTGATCCAAGCCGCCACCGCCAGCTATGCTGGCGCCGCCAACGTGCTGCAGTCGGGCGCGGGCCGGGCGATCGCCGTGCCGCTGACATGCGGCGCATGAGCAAGCTGCCCGATGTCGCGACCTTCCTCGAGCAGGGCGTCACATCAGCCGGCTGTTCCACGCTCAAGGGCTTCATCTGCGCGGTGGCTCCCGGCGGCGATGCCGCAGGAGATCGTGCAGCGCCTTTCCGACCTGTGCGTGGACGGCGGCAAGAGCGAGCGCGTGCAGAAGCTGCTCGACACCTTCGGCATCGACGAGTCCGCCGTCGGCCACCAGGAGTTCCGCCGGCATGTACGACGAGGAAGGCCCGGTCTGGATCAGCCTCGTGCAGAGCCTCGGCCTGACGCCCGAGTGACAGGCCGCGGCCGAACGCGCTGCAGCAAGTTGCCGCCCTCACACCGACCCTATCCCGCAAGCGGGGGAGGGGGCGTCACACCTTCGCCTGCTCGGCGACCGCGCGCCGGCGCCAGCTCGAGATCGCGGGCAGCGACATCGACACCGCCACCAGCAGCGCAGCCGCCAGCAGCCTCTGCGCTGATCGGGCGGTTGATGAACACGCATGAAGTCGCCGCGCTCGATGATGAGGGCGCGCCGGAAGTACTCCTCCATCATCGGCCCCAGGATGAAGCCCAGCAGCATCGGCGCCGGCTCGCAGCCGATCCTGGCGAACAGGTAGCCGAGCGCCCCGAACAGCACCACCATGCCCACGTCGAATGTGTTGTTCTGCAGCGTGTACACGCCGATGCAGCAGAACAGGATGATCGCCGGGTACAGGAAGCGGTAGGGCAGCGACAGCAGCCGCACCCAGATGCCTACCAGCGGCAGGTTCAGCACCACCAGCATCAGGTTGCCGAGCCACATGCTGGCGATCAACCCCCAGAACAGCTCGGGGTTCTTGGTCATCACCTGCGGGCCGGGTTGGATGTTGTGGATCATCATGGCGCCGATCATCAGCGCCATCACCACGTTGGGCGGAATGCCGAGCGTCAGCATCGGAATGAACGAGGTCTGCGCGCCGGCATTGTTGGCGGCCTCCGGCCCCGCCACGCCCTCGATGGCGCCCTTGCCGAAGCGCGAGGGATCCTTGGCCACCTTCTTCTCCACCGCGTAGGCCGCAAACGAGGCGATGCAGCGCCCCGCCCGCCGGCAGGATGCCGAGCACCGAGCCCACCAGCGTGCCGCGCGCGATGGCCAGTGCCGACTGCCGCAGGTCCGCGCGGCTCGGCATCAGGCTGCCGACCTTGTCGGTGAAGACCTCGCGCGTCTCCTTCTGCTCCAGGTTGGAGACGATCTCCGCGATGGCGAACACGCCCACCGCCACCACGATGAAGCCGATGCCGTCGAACAGATCCGGCGACGCCGAACGTGAAGCGCTGCGTGCCCGTGTTCACGTCGGTCCCGACCAGACCCAGGATCAGCCCGACGATCACCATGCCGACTGGCGTTCAGCATCGAGCGGTTGGCGATCACCACCGCGCCGATCAGGCCCAGCACCATCAGCGAGAAATACTCGGCCGGGCCGAACTGCGTCGCCAGCCATCGCCAGCGGCGCGGCCAGCAGCGCGCAGATCAGCGTCGAGACGGTGCCTGCCACGAACGAGGCGATGGCCGCAATCGCCAGCGCCGGCCCCGCACGCCCTTGGCGCGCCATCTGGTAGCCGTCGAGGCACGTCACCACCGAGGACGCCTCGCCGGGCAGATTGACCAGGATGGCCGTGGTCGAGCCGCCGTACTGCGCGCCGTAGTAGATGCCGGCCAGCATGATCAACGCCGCGGTCGGCGGCAGCGCATAGGTGATCGGCAGCAGCATGGCGATGGTGGCGACCGGCCCGATGCCCGGCAGCACGCCGATCAGCGTGCCGAGCAGCACGCCGACGAAGCAGTAGAACAGGTTCTGCACGCTCGACCGCCGTGGCAAGCCCGAGCGCAAGGTTACCGAGGAGATCTCCAGCGGCCATGGCGTGTGCTCTCGCATCACGCGGCGAGGAACCGCGGCCAAACCGGCATGGGCTGGTTGAGCCCCCAGACGAACAGGAGATACGACAGCAGCGCCAGCACGGCGGCGTTGAGCAGCGCCTCGCCCAAGCGGAATTCGTGCCCGGCCCAGGCAGCCAGCATCACCACGATGACGGTCGTCAGAACCAAGTCCGAGCGGATTGAGCAGTAAAGCGAACGCCGCCACCGCAAGCAGCAACCGCAGCAGCAGCCAGGCGGTGCACGTTCCCGACGTTGGCCGCCGCCCGTAGCGCTCGTCAGCGACTTGAGCAGCACCAGCAGACCTATGCCAGCCAGTAGCGCGCCGAGCACCGTCGGGAAATACCCCGGGCCCATGCGCGCCGCACTGCCCAAGGGGTAGTCGCCTGCGACAGCACGACCGTTGCCACTCCGAACGCCACGAATGCGCAGCCGGTCCAAAAATCCTGGCTGCTCTTGATGCGCAGAGCCATGTGCGTCACCTCCCAGCGCACGCGTCCCGATTGTCGTTGGAAGCGGCGGGGCACCCTTGAATGAATTGCCGGTTACGGAAGCGCCGCTCGACCGGGTTTGGCGCGCAATTGTCAACAGAGCCCGAGAGCTGGCCCAACGCAAGGGGAGTCTTTCATCGATCGCTAACCCTGGGATCCACCCTTCCGCCACTTTCAGGGGGCGCGCCCGCCTGTTGTCTACAAGGGGTGCGTATTTCCCGTCGGCATCGCGCATAATGCCCTGCACAGCGGTGTAACATTGCTCGGCATTGTAGCGAATATGGGAAGCAGGTGGGGCGGCCCGCAAGGGCCCGTGGACCAACGGCATGGCCGGGCTCTGGTATCGGCCGAAGCGCGCCTCACCTGGAGTCACAACCGCGTCAGGGGAGCGTATCGCCCCTTCCGCACGAACACGGCGCAGCGTATTTCTGCGTTTGCCAAGCCAAGAGGTCCCCATGCTGATCAAGCGGCCGTCCGACATCGCCCCTTCGCAGATCACGCCGCAGGGCGTCTATCTGCGCCGCCGCGAGTTCCTGGCCGGGGCTGCATCGCTGGGCCTGATCGGCACCATGTCGGCTGCGCTTCCCGGCCGCGCCGAGGCCGCGCCGCTGCAGGCGGCCAAGAGCCCGCTCTCCACCACGGGCGAGCAGGTCACCTTGCTCAAGGACATCACCACCTACAACAACTTCTACGAGTTCGGCACCGACAAGGGCGACCCGGCGCGCGGTACGCGCACACGCTCACCACCAGCCCATGGAAGGTCAAGATCGACGGCCTGGTCAACAAGCCGGGCGACTACGACTATGACGATCTCGTCAAGCCAGTGGCTTTGGAAGAGCGCGTCTACCGCATGCGCTGCGTGGAAGGCTGGTCGATGGTGATCCCGTGGATCGGCTTTCCTCTTTCGGAGGTGCTGAAGCGGGTCGAGCCGCAGGGCAGCGCCAAGTACGTGGCCTTCGAGACGGTGGTGCGTCCCTCCGAGATGCCGGGCCAGCGCGGCGCCTTCCAGCCGCTGCCGTGGCCCTACATCGAGGGCCTGCGCCTGGACGAGGCCATGCACCCGCTCACCATCCTGGCCGTCGGCCTCTACGGCGAGACCCTGCCCAACCAGAACGGCGCGCCGATCCGGCTGGTGGTGCCCTGGAAGTACGGCTTCAAGAGCATCAAGTCGATCGTGCGCATCAGGCTGACCGAGACCGAGCCGCAGATCTCTTGGAAGAATCAGAATGCGCGCGAGTATGGCTTCTATTCCAACGTCAACCCCGAGGTCGATCACCCGCGCTGGAGCCAGGCGACCGAGCGGCGCATCGGCGAGGGCGGACTGTTCGGCCGCCGCCGGCCCACCCTCAAGTACAACGGCTACGGCGACCAGGTCGCGAGCCTCTACTCGGGCTTGGATTTGAGGGCTAACTACTAAACATGGCCCGCGCCGCTTCCGCCCCATGGCCGCGACGCCTCGTGCTCGGGCAGGACCCGGTGCGGCGGGGCATCTACATCGCCGGCATGGTGCCGGCGGTCTGGTACTTCTATCTGGGCGTCAACGACCAGCTGGGCGCCGACCCGCAGAACACGCTGGAGCGACTGCTGGGCCTGTGGGCGCTGCGCTTCATGATCCTGTCGCTTGCCATCACGCCGCTGCGCCGCCTCGGCGGCCCGAGCCTCATCCGCTATCGCCGCGCCATCGGCCTGCTCGCCTTCTACTATGCGGCGCTGCACCTGACCGTCTACCTCGTGCTCGATCAGGGCCTCGACTTTCGGGCCATCTGGGCCGACATCGTCAAGCGGCCCTACATCACCGTCGGCATGCTGGCGATCACGATGCTGGTGCCGCTGGCCATCACCTCCAACAACGCCATGATCCGCCGGCTGGGCGCCGCGGCCTGGCAGCGGCTGCACCGGCTCGTGTACGTGGCGGCGGCGGCGGCGGCAATCCATTTTCTCTGGCTGGTCAAGTCGTGGACGTTCGAGCCGCTGTTCTATGCCTCCGCGGTCACCGTCCTCTTGCTGTTCCGGCTGGGCCTCTACGTGCAGAAGAGGCTGCGGCCGAGCGCGCGCGAAAGACGCGCACCGGCCCGCGCCTGATGCTGCAATCGGCCAGCGGGCACATGGCAGATGCCCATGTCCTGTGCCCATTTGCTGCCGATCGAGTTGCATCACCATGCGCCGCCGCGGCGGCGGTCTTGAACTCGGCCCGCGCGCCGCGCCAGTTGCTCACTTCTTCGCCGCGGCCGCGATGCTCTGCCATTCGCTCATCTGCACCCTGGCGATCAGCTTGTAGCCGGCGGCCTCTGGCTTGAAGATCGACGCTTCGCCCTCTTTCACATCGAACCAGTCCTTGCCGAAAGCATCCATGATGTTGGGCTTGTGCGAGACGACGACGGTGTTGGTGCCGGCGGCCGGCGGCGTCGAGGCAAGCTTCTTCATGGCGGCGGCGCGCCGATTGTTTTCGATGGGCGTGACCACGAGCCCGCCCTCGGTGACGTCCGGCGTCTTCTCGATCCCTTGGAATCCAGCAAGTTGCGCGGTTTCGTAGGCGCGGTGGAACTGACTGGTGAAGACTTTGCCCACGGGCACGCCAATATCCTTGAACGCCGCGCCCAACGCTTTCGCCGCCTCACGGCCCTTGTCGTTGAGCTGCCGCTGCTTGGCAACGTTGTCAGGATTGAGCGGGTCGGTGTCCGCCTGGTCCTGATGTGTGGCGCCATGGCGGATGACGATCACGTGTCCTCCGCCCTTGAGCGCGACCGCCAAATCCTTGTCCGAGGGGCGCGCCGGTTGCGCGTAAGCCGGCAAACTCAGGGCCAATATGATGCTCAGCAGGAGTGCGCGCACAGGTGTCATTGGCGAAATCCTCCCATCAACATGCCTTCCTCCCTAAGGACAGGAAGGCGCCGCATTGAATGCCCACACCTTAAGCCTTACTGGGTGGGCGGATCTTTGGCGAAAATGTCGGCCGCAACCCTTGCGCCAGGGCGATGGCGTCGTCCAGCGGCGGCGCGGGGCACGACTGCAGCGATCACGCTGCTATGAGTCTCGAACTTCAGATACACTAGGCCGACACTCGGGCCCGAGACGCGCATGAAGGATGATGTAGAGCCTAAGCTCCCGGCCGGGCGCCTGTTTCTTACCGTCTTCCCGTCCATCATGCTGCCGATGTTCCTGGCCGTGGTGGACCAGACCATCGTATCGACGGCCCTGCCGGCGATTGCCGCCTCACTCGGCAGCGTCGAGCGCGTGTCGTGGGTGGTGGTGTCGTATCTGGTGGCGGGCACCATCGCGGCACCTGTGTACGGCCAGCTGCGCGACGTCTACGGCGGCAAGCCGATGATGTTCGTTGCGCTCGGCATCTTTCTTGCCGCCTCGCTGCTGTGCACCGTCTCCACCAGCATCGAGATGCTGAGCCTGCGCGCGCGTCCTGCAGGGCCTCGGCGGCGGCGGCCTGATGACGCTGTCGCAGGCGCTGATCGGCGAGACCATCCCGCCGCGCGAGCGCGCGCGCTATCAGGGCTACCTCGCCTCCGTCATGGTGACGGCCAGCACCTTCGGGCCGGTCATCGGCGGCTATCTCACGCACCACTTCGGCTGGCGCAGCGTGTTCCTGGTCAACCTGCCGCTCGGCGCCGCCGCCTTCCTGCTCGCCGTGCGCCTTCCGCACCGCCCCGCACGCGAGCAGCCCTGGTCGTTCGACGGCATCGGCCTCGTGCTGTTCGTGGCCTTCATCGTGCCGGCACTGCTGGCCCTGGAGCAGGTGCGGCGCTTGAATGCGGGGAGCCTCGGCGCGTTCGCCCTGCTGATGGCGATCGGCTTTGTCGCGCTCGTTGCCCTGGTGCGGCGGGAGCGGCGTGCCCCCTTCCCGCTGCTGCCGATCTCGCTTCTGCGCCAGCCCACCATCTGGCGCAGCGATGCGCTAGCCGCCTGCCACGGCGCCACGCTGGTGTCGCTCATCGCCTTCCTGCCGATCTACCTGCGCGTCGTGCACGGCACCTCGGCGTCCGAGACCGGGCTGCTGCTGCTGCCGTTGATGATCGGCATCGGCTTCGGCTCCATGGCTCACCGGGCGCAGCGTCAGCCGCACCGGGCTCACCGCCATCTTCCCGTCCGTCGGCCTGATCTTCGCGACCCTCTCGCTGCTGGCCTTCGCGCTGCTCGCGGATCGGCTCGGCAC
This sequence comes from uncultured Alphaproteobacteria bacterium, assembly GCA_963724565.1. GTDB lineage: Bacteria > Pseudomonadota > Alphaproteobacteria > Rhizobiales > Hyphomicrobiaceae > AWTP1-13. Next base: position 54,234 of record CAVRVK010000010.1, on the reverse strand, counting down.
GCGCGGCCTGGCCTTCTTTCTGTTCTGCAACGGCCTGTTCATGGGCACCGTGATGGGCGTCGTGCAGGTGACGGTGCAGAACGCCGCGGGCACCGCCTCGCTGGGATCGGCGGCGGCGTCGGTGCAGCTGTCGCGCTCGATCGGCGCTGCGGTCGGCACCGCGCTGGTGGGGACGGTGCTGTTTGCCTCCCTGGCGCTGGGCGACCCGGACGCCGCTCGCCTGTTCGGAGCCCTGCTGGAAGGCGGCCCCGAAACCTGGCGACCGTACCGCCGGCCCGGCAGGTCGTCGTCCGCAGCGAAATTGCCGGCGCCTTTCGCGCGGCATTCCTGACGATTGCCGCCTTCGCCGCCGGCGGCATGGCATCCTGGCGTGGTCGATCCCGAACCGGCGGCTGTAGGCGGCCTACTTCTCCTTCAAGCGCCAGAAAACCCACTCCTTGTTTTCCTTGAACGGCAACTCCTCGAACCGCAATTCCGACCGCTCCTTCGGGGTCTTGGTGTCGTCTTTGCCGATCGACCCGAGGATCTGCTTGATGTCCTTCAGGACGCCGTCGCTCTGCAGGAAGTAATCGTGGCCATACCCCTTCATGATCCTGTCGAGCCGCCACCAACGCTCCTGCCCGGTCGCATCGATGACGTGTACATTCTTCACCTCGACCAGCAGGGGCTGGCGATCCTCGTTGAGCTGGCCCATGCGGGCCGCGCCACTGCGCAGGATCTTGGACGCCAGCAGAGCTGCATCGGTCAGCGACGCGTAAACCGTGACGCGATCCGCGTACGGGGCGATGCGGCGTATCTTCTGGTCGAACACCGGCATCGCGACGTCGGGCGCTGCGAACATGATCTGCCCGATGCGTATCGCCTGCGGACGACCCGCGCCCTGCCTTTCCGTCTCGAAAACGGACCGCAGCGCGCTCAAGGGCCCGTAACGCGGACTGCGAGCCCATGCTGTGCGCGAGGATATCGATTGCATCGATATCGGCATCGCGCATCAGCAGCCTCATGAAAGACTGCAAGAACGGCTCGGCCTGCTCGGCCTTGTCCAAGTCCGCGATGTAGCCGAACGTGCTGCGCCGCGGAGGGCCAGCTGTACATGTAGACGCGCCCGGGATACCCGGTCGCGGACACGATCTGCGCTACCGTGAAAAGGGCGTCCTTGAAGGCAACGTTGTAGCCGTGGATGAACACCAGCGCGCTGCTGATGGTATCTCCGCTCACGCTCACTCTTGTGAGGCGTCTGCGGTCCAGTCTTCTGGCGAATCTTGTTCCCGTCTGTGCGGTCTCCGCGATCTCATCGCTGAGGTAGAGCTGATCGCCAAGATCGGCTTTGTTGGTCGAGTGCAGCCACTGGTACTCCGTTATTTTGCTTTGTCCCAAGTCGCCGGATTTCTTGACCTCGATGGGGGGCACGGAGACATAGGCGCAGCCCAGGTGCAGCTGGTTGCCTGGCTCGTTGGCGAACAGGGAATCGGGATCGGCAACGGGTCCGCCTGTCTGCCTGGCGGCATCCTTCGCCTTTCGATCCGTGCCAAAGAGGATGCGGATGCTCTTTTGCTGCCCTCGCGGCTTCGTCCAGCGGGCACGGCCGGGTGCTCACGCGTTGCCAACCGTTGTCGTCGAAGGGAAACTCGCTCACCACCAGATTGGCGACACCCTGCATCAGCAGCTGCCAGCCCCTAATCTTCGGATTCCGACCCTCTGGACGACGTGGGTTCGGTTGCAACCACCGGCACCAGAAAGTCCGGCACCTCGAAGGACGCCGGGGGGGTCTTGGCGTAGCGCATGAACACCCCCTTCAGCCTGTCCTTGGACGTTAGGACCAAGTTGGTAGAGACGAACCCCCCGTCATCGCCCTCGGCGTCCCCCTTGGCCGCGAACTCGTCTGACGTCAGGTGCAGGTGCTTGTAGTTCAGGGGCACTTTCATGATGCGGTCCCTGAACAGCGCAATCGGCGTGAAATCGGACAGTAGGTGAATTTCCGGTCCGACGGACACCTTGTTGTCGTTGTCGCGGTACTCCTGCCAGACGGTGGCGTTGTCGGTTGATTGCTGCGGGGTGCGACCCACAAATGCAGTGGGCACGCGCAGCTTGACCTCGGTTTTGGTCTTCGGGTCCGTGTAGCTCAACCTCTCGAGGCCCGTCCTAGCCAGAAATTTGTCGTAGGTCCTCTTCAGTATCTGTTTCTCGTCGGCGGACAGCGGCTTGACGCCATTTGCGGGCTGGTACGCCTTTCGGAACCAGTCCACGGCCTGACGCAGATCGTTGCGGGACGCTTGTCCTGCCGTCGCGTCCAACACGCCGAGGGCAATGAGCTGCTTTTGCACCTCGACATCCCGAAGGTCTCTGACGAGTCCCTCGCTCATCGACTGCTGACCCCATGCAGGTGCGCCGGAGGCCAGGGCAATGACGGCTGCGAGGCTGAGGAGACGGAGTATCAGCATGGTGAACACTCCCTTTTTGGGCCCAAATAGCCTCGAGCCAAGCCCGCGGCTTCGGCCCGAGCGGCCTGATGGCAAATCACAGCGAAAAGTCAGGAACTGCAAGGAGCGCGACGGAACGTGGCATAGGGCCCCCAATCGCAAACCTTCCGATGCGCTCGCGCCCCGCTCGCGCGCGCAGGGTTCCTATGCCACGGCTGCAGCGGCGAGGGAAGTGGAGGGAGGCAGAGGCTTCTTCCGCGGGCGAGCAGAATTGCTGCTACCATCCGGGCGCGCGCGCCGCGCTGCTATCCGTATTGTCCCAAGCGCCAACTTTTGACGGAGCGAATGCAATGGAGCGCCCCGAGATTCTCAAGCGCGAGATCAAGGCGCTGGCCTTCGATCAGTACGGCACCATCGTCGACATGCAGAAAGGGCTGACCGAGGCGGTTGCGCCGTTCCTAAAGAGGAAGGGGTGGGACGGCGAGCCCGGCAGCTTCGTCACCTGGTGGCGGCGCACGCACTTCGAGAACTCGATGATCGACGCTCTGCTGGACCGTGGCCACACGCCCTACCGCGAGATCGGCCACCGCGCCGTCTCCCACGTCATGGACCGCTGCAAGATCGGCTACACCCAGGACGAGGTGCGCTGGCTGGTATCGCAGATAGAGGGCCTAAAGCCGTTCCCCGACGTAGTGGCCGCGCTCGAGAAGCTGCGCGGCGCCGGCTACAAGCTGGCGATCCTGTCGAACGGCGACTGCGACATGCTGAAAGCCGCCGGACCGCACATTGGCTTTGCTTTCGACCACGTGATCTCGGTGCAGGAGGCGGGCTATTTCAAGCCGCACTGGAAGACCTACGCCAAGGCCGAGGAGATCATCACCGAGGAGCGCAGCTCGATCCTGTTCGTCGCCAACCACGCCTTCGACTGCATCGGTGCCAGGGCCTTCGGCATGCGCTCCGCCTTCATCGACCGTAGGAAGCGCCCGTTCGGGGAGACGCCGCACCAGCCCGATCTCATCGTCGGCAACTTCGCCGAGCTGGCGGCAACGCTGGCCTAGGTTGCGCCACGCGTGTCCCCTCTCCGCGCGAGCGGGGAGACGCCACCCGGGGCGGCGGCGTTACACTCACCCCAGCGTCAGCAGCTTGCCCTGCAGCTGCAGGATGCAGCCCTCGATGTTGTGCAGCGTCTCGTCGATGCGATGCAGCTCGCTGCTCCATCTCGGCGGGATTGCGCGCGCGGCGCTCGGCACGCGGCACGGTGGCAACCTCGAACAGCGCCGTCGAAGGCCCACCACACGCCGCGCCCGAACCGCCTGAGCCAGGACACCGCCGGCTTGCGCTTGCCCGTCTGCGCGGGCGGGCGCGCAGTCCGCTGCCGCCGCCGCAGCGCGCCGCGCAGGAACTTGAGCTCGCGCTGCTTGTGCCGCAGCTCCTTCAGCGCCGCCTTCGCCTCGGCGGCGGACGTCACCGACACCGCAACCGCAGTGCCCTCGATCTTCGTATAGCGCATCGGCGCCAGCTGCATGGCTCGTCGCCCGCCTGCCGCGTTGACGGGCGCGACCAGTAACCCGTCCACAGCAATAGTCCAGACGCACGAAGACGTTAGCCGGAATGCCACGGACGCGGCATCGCTGTACGCGACGATTGCCGTCGCGAGATTGTCAGCACCGTTGCAGCGTGCCAAGTTCATGCGACGTATGCGTTCGGCGTTGAAAATTGCCTGTAACAATTGGATAAACCTAGCCTCAATCTGGCCACAAGCCTTGCCGAGACAGGGCGCCGCCCGAAGCAGCCGGCCCGCGCGCGGGACCGGCCGACACGGCCGGGGAAGGCGGCAGGCAGCTCGCAGGAGGGATGGGGACCGCAGCGGTCAACGGGGGAGATTTGACATGCGTCGGACGATCCAAGCGGCGCTGCGGAAGCGCCGTTGGGCCCGGCCGACCTTCGGCCCGGGCGGTATCGGCTCGCCGTCAATCTGAAATCAGGAGAAGCACATCATGAAACGGCTTCTCACCGTGGCACTCGGTGTTGCGCTTTGCTCGCTCGCGACGGCCGCCAACGCGCGGCCCGAACGACTTTCCGCCGTACCCAGCGACGCCTATACCTACGACTTTGGCAACGACGACAACCGGCCCTCACGCACGCCCGCGCGGGAATCGCCGGTCCGCACGCGCGCGGCAATCGCCGCCGCCATGTGGCCCGCCGCGGCCAGCGCGCGCCGGCAAGTGCAGCCCCATCGCCGCCAGGCCTCGCAGCGCAATCGCGGCACGCCGATGGCGCAGCGCGGCTTCACTCGTATGCCGCGGCGGTGCATCGCGCGCCTGCTTGACGCCGGCCGCCCGCGCCCTGCTCGGCCGCATCGAGGCGCAGTTCGGTAGCGTGCAGAGTCATCTCCACCTGCCGCCCCGGCGCACGCATCGCCGGCACGGGCCGCATCTCGCGGCATGCCAGCGGCAACGCCGTCGACTTCAACGCGGGTCGGCGCAAGGGGGCCGATCGTGCGCTGGCTGATCGCCAACCATCGCTCCGGCGGCACCATGACCTATGCCGGCATGAGCCACATCCACGTCGACATCGGCCCGCGCTTCGTGTCGCTGAACTCGGGCGGCGCGCCGCTATCGCCAGCAGGTACAGGTCGCCGCACGGCTGCATAGCGAAGGGGCGCACGTCGGCGCCCCTTCCGTTTGCCGGCCTACGAAAGGCGACCAGCCACAGCCCGCGCACCAGGTAGACCAGCGCCACGGCGATCGTCACGCGGCGGCTCCAGACGCGAAAGCCGGCGTCCGTCATGCGCAGCAGCACGGGCGCCGCCAGCGACGTGCCGGCAAACGACAGCGACGATGGCGCCCGCATAGCCCCACCACGGGATCGCCGTGTCGAACGCGAACTCGAACGAGCCGAAGTAGGCGATGCGATAGAGGTGGCCCGCGACCTGCGTCACCGCCTTGGTGCCGACGATGGTCTTGCGGTCGAGGTGGCTCTTCTGGAAGAAGATATCGAGGATGTGCCCGGCGGCGCCCGCCATCAGCTGCAGCACGATGATGAAGGCGCCGCAGATGTAGGGCGCGCCCGGCCGGGTGATGTCGGGTGTCAGTCGCTTGGGCAGCAGCTCGGCGGCGAACGGGATGAGCCCGAGGCCGAAGTAGAGCATGGCCTTGCTCGGCAGGATCGCCACCGTGCGCAGCACCAGAAACATGGCGGTGGAGCCGACCAGGTAGCGCCACACGATGCCCCAGTCGACGTACGCGCACCCACAGCGTCGCGCGCCAGCCGTTGGCGGCCGTCTGGATCGCGCCGAACAGCACCATGGCCGGCGCCACGTCGAGGTAGATGCAGCAGCACGCCGAGCAGGATCATGCCGCCGGCCATGCCGAAGATGCCGGAGATGAACGACGTGACGAGGATCGTGACGGCGACGATCGCCGAGCGCGAATGGAGCCAGCATCTAGCGCGCGCCCGCCAGCAGCGCCTCGGCCTTCTGGCGGACGGCGAGCGGGAAACGCGCAGGCCTTGTGCGCGGCCTTGTCGAGGTGCACGGCCGTGAGTCTCGCACGAGGCCACCAGGTCGCCGGTCTCGATGTTGCGCATGTCGTGGCGGAAGCGCAGGCGCTTCTCGGCGACCTCGAGGACGTGCGAGCGGATCTCGATCACGTCGCCGGCGAACAGCTCCTGCTTGTAGCTGATGTTCTGCTGCACGCCGGCCATGCCGTGGCGCTCGCCGCGCAGATACGTTGGCGTGAGGCCGAGCTCGCAGAACAGCACCCAGTTGGCCTCGTCGAACTTGATGCCGTAGGTGGCGACGTTCATGTGGCCGATGTGGTCGCAGTCGCGCGGATAGACCGCGCCCCGGTAGGTTATCAGTGCCTTGTCCGCCGCTTCCATGCATCCCTCGCCGGCCGCTGGTCCCGCCAAGAGTAGCGCCTCGCCCGCGCAGGCGACAACGCGTCCGGTATCCCGGCCAGGACTGTGCTCGCACTTTGCTGTCCTTGGCGATAGTCTTGGCGCCATGGATCACACCGTCACCGCGCTGGAACGCGCATTCCAGCTTGCCAAGTCCGGCGATTACAAGTCGGTCAGCGACATCAAGAAGCGACTGAGCGCGGAGGGCTACTCGGTCGCTCAGGTCACCGGGCGCGTGCTGTCGAAGCAATTGGATGCGCTCATCAAAGCGGCAGCGGCGCGTAGAAGGCCAACAGGCCGCGAGCACGCTTGTCGCCCCACGGCCGATCGGAACGTTGCAGGCCATGATCGAGATCGAACCACCCTTCCGGCGTGCGACGCCGGCCGACGCCGCCGCCATGGCCGACTTCGTGCACTTCGCCAGCGAGGGCCTGGCGCTGCACCTGTGGACCAGGACGGCCGGCCCCGGCGGCGATCCGTGGGCTGTCGGGCCGCGAGCGCGGCGGCGCGCGCAACCGGCGCCTTCTCCTACCGCAACGCGGTGCTGATGGAGCTGGAGCGGGCGCGTCGCCGCCGGCCTCATCGGCTATCCGCTCGCCGACGCGGCGGAGCCGATCCCCGCCGGATATGCCGGCCATGTTCGTGCCGCTGCAAGAGCTGGAGAACCTGGCGCCCGGCACCTGGTATGTGAACATGCTCGCGGCCTACCCCGAGCATCGCGGCAAGGGCTGCGGCACTGCGCTGCTCGCCGTCGCCGACCGGCTGGCGGCCGACGCCGGCAAGCGGGGGCTGAGCATCATCGTTGCCGACACCAACACGGGCGCGCGCAGGCTCTACGAGCGCAGCGGCTACCGCGAGGTCGCGCAGCGCGCCGGATGGTCAAGGAGGATTGGCAGCATCCGGGCGCGAGCTGGGTGCTGCTGGTGAAGTGACGTGCCGAAGTCAGTGTGCTGCAACCACGCCCGAGTCGATCAAGCGGCGATGGAACTGCAGGATCTCGTCGCGGTTGACGCAACTGTAGTACCGGCCCCGGCACGCCGCCATCAGCCGCTTGCGCTCCTGGTGCGAGTCTGACAGCGGCAGCCCGGCCAGATCCAGCATGAGGGTGCCCAGATACGCGACGTCTAGGCTGTCGTACTGCGGCAGAGCCCGCACCCGATAATTGATGCCGCGAACGGCGTAGTAGGTGAGGAAGCCGATCGAAGTCCTGGTCGAGGATAATGTCCTCCGCTTCCGTTTCGTCCTTGTAGCCGAGCAGCATACGCGTCGCTACCGGATGATGGTCGCCGTAGTGGACGATCAGGAAGCGCTCGCGCGGAAAGCGGCGGCGCAGCTCGGTCAGGAAGTAGTCATAATCCATCTTTGCAATGGCGACCCGCCGCAGATACTCGTGCATCTCCTTGTCGGTGCCCGGACCGCCGCCCGGCACGTTGACTTCGGGCGCGTAGGTGAAGTCGTAGGGCCAGTGCGCCGACATGGTCTGGATGAACGTGAACATGGGCTGGCGCGATTTCTCGAAGTGCCGGCCCATCTCCGCCATGGCGTTGTCGAAGTAGAACCTGTCCCGCTCCTGGCCAGTCTTGGCGCCCTGCGCCTTCAGATCGAAAATCTCGCGCAGCCCGATGGAGGTGTAGAACCGGTCATTGGACACGAAATTCTTGAGCAGGGGGTAGAAGATGACATTGCGATAACCGCACCGCTCCAGCACCTGGGGGACGGTGTCCTTCAACCGGTTCTGCGTGAAGGTCTGCACGAACTGGCGCATGCCGCCGAACGAATGCGTCGACACGCCGGCCAACAGCGAGAACTCGGTCAGCCACGACGCGCCGCCGTAGGTCTCCACGCGCAGCTTGTGCAAGCCCTGATCGTCCGACCGGAAGAACGGGTCGACGGATTGATCGTAGCGCAGCGCTGGGAACAACGACGGCTGCACCACGGATTCCTGGTGGATCAAAATGATGTGCGGCGGGCGACTGGTGAGGCGGCAACTGGTGGGAATGGTGAAGGCTCGCGCCGACGAGTTGGCGTGCGGCGCGGCCTCGAGCAGAGCCCCTCGCCACAGCGCCTCCAGCGTCTCGCCCCAGGAGGCATAGAAGGAGGAGATATAAAGGTTCGCGTAGTAGAACTGCATGTGGCGTCGCTCGCCCTTGCTGTAGGCGCCCCACCAGGCCAGTGCCACAAACCCCGCCAGCATGAGCAACGCCCAGCGTCGTGCGACACGCGTACTGTCGAGGCGGTAGGCGAGCCATCCCGCGGTGGCGGCCGCCAGACAAACGGCAGCTGCGGAAAGGACATACCGGCGCTGATCGCTCCACAGGTAGCTGATGGTCGACCACGAGCTCAGATAGAAGAACAGGTCGTACGCATGCACCACCATGTTGATGGCGGCGCGCTTGGCAGCGGCAGCGGCAGCGACGGTAGCGACCAGTGAGGCAACCACAACGGTCGCGAACAAGGCGCGGCTGGAAATCACCAGCACAAACGCCATCAGCGCGCCGGTGACCGCGAAGGTGAAGAGGATGTTGGCAAACTCGCCTTCATCGTTCCAGAAGTGGTGCACCAACACTGCCATCAGCAGTGCGGAAACGGCCCAGGCCTTTGCCGGTCGCATCTCTCTGCGAGGCGTGGCGCGCGCCGCTAGTGCGCGCAGGTATCCCGGCCTTGCCGGCGACGCCGGCAAACCAACCGTCTGGTCCGTCATATATTCGACGCTCAATCGTCATTTAGATGTCACATAACATCACAGCACCGATGAACCGGCAATGAAGTAGCTGAAAGTGGCTTGTCGCGCGCGAGAAGTGGTGTTCCTCAAGCCTATGAGCCGGCCAGGGGCTGGTTGGCGCTGCAAGAGGGTCCGAACACCATCGTTCGAACGGCCATTCAGCTGGGTGGCAAGGTAGCTGCATAGGTGGCGGGTTCGCCCCTCCCGTCGTATCCTTCCTGCATGACCGACATTCTCACCAAGATCGCCGCCTACAAGCGCGAGGAGGTCGCCGCCGCCAAGGCTGCCCGGCCGCTGGAGGCCGTCGAGGCGGCAGCCCGTCAGGCGCCGCCGGTGCGCTCTTTCGCCGGGGCGCTGGAGGCCAGGATCGCCTCTGGCAAATTCGCGCTGATCGCCGAGGTGAAGAAGGCGAGCCCCTCCAAGGGTCTCATCCGCGCCGATTTCGAGCCCGCAACGCTTGCCAAGGCCTACGCCGAGGGCGGCGCCGCTTGCCTTTCCGTGCTGACCGACACCCCCTCGTTCCAGGGCGCGCCCGAGCACCTCACCGCTGCCCGCGCCGCGGCCGGACTGCCCACGCTGCGTAAGGACTTCATGCTCGACCGCTACCAGGTGGCTGAAGCCCGCGCGCTGGGCGCCGATTGCGTCCTCATCATCATGGCGCTGGTCGACGACGTGCTGGCCGGCACGCTGTGCGCCTACGCCCGGGCCTGGCACATGGACGCCATCGCCGAGGTGCACGACAAGACCGAGCTCGACCGCGCGCTGCAGCTCGACTGCCGCCTGATCGGCATCAACAACCGCGACCTCAAGACCTTTAACACCACGCTGGAGGTGACGGAGCGCCTGGCCCCGCGCGTGCCGCACGATCGGCTCGTCATTGCCGAGAGCGGGATTGCCTCCAATGCCGACCTGCAACGCCTGGCCAAGGCCCGCGTGCGCGGCTTCCTGGTCGGGGAAAGCCTGATGCGGCAGCCCGACGTGGCCGCTGCCACGCGGGCGCTGCTCATTCCGGGGCCTGGATAGCGACATGACGAAGCTCACCCATCTCAATGACAAGGGCGAGGCGCGCATGGTCGACGTCTCGGAGAAGGAGACCACGCAGCGCACCGCGCGCGCGGAAGGCTTCGTGGCGATGGCGTCCGCAACGCTGGCGCTCGTCGAGAGCGGCGAGGCCAAGAAAGGCGACGCGCTGGCGGCCGCCCGCATTGCCGGCATCATGGCCGCCAAGAAGACGCACGAGCTGATCCCGCTCTGCCATCCGCTCGCCATCACCAAGGCAAGTGTGGGCTTCGAGCTCTCGCGCGAGCCCACCGGCATCCGCGTGACGGCCGAGGTGAAGGTCGGCGGCCAGACAGGCGTGGAAATGGAGGCGCTCACCGCCGTCTCGGTTGCCTGCCTCACCATCTACGACATGCTCAAGGCCGCCGACAAAGCCATGACGATTGGCGACATTCGTCTCGTCGAGAAGACCGGCGGCCGCTCCGGCACCTATCGAGCCGCGGATAACAAAGGGCGCTGACGCCATGGCCCTCCTGTCGGTCGAAGAGGCGCTGGCCCGCATCCTCGAGGGCGTCGAGCCGACCGAGCCGGAGCGCGTGGCCATCGAGCGGGCGCACGGGCGGGTGCTGGCCGAACCGTTGCGGGCGCTCGTCACGCAGCCGCCATTCAACGCTTCGGCCATGGACGGCTATGCCGTGCAGGTCGCCGACGTGAGGCAGCTTCCGGCGCGGCTCGCAATCATCGGCGAGGCCGCCGCGGGCCATCCCTTCGGTGGCAGAGTCGGCAAGGGCGAGACGGTGCGCATCTTCACCGGCGCGCCTGTGCCCGACGGCGCCGATGCCGTCGTCATCCAGGAGGACACCCAGCGTGACGGCGCCCATGTCGTCGTGCGCGAAGGCGCGCCGGAGGCCGGCCACATCCGCACGCGTGGTTTCGACTTCCGTGAAGGCGACACGCTGCTCGGCACCGGGCGACGGCTCGGGCCGCGCGAAATCTCGCTCGCCGCAGCGATGGGCCATCCCGAAGTTTCCGTGCGCCGCCGTCCTCGCATCGCCATTATTTCAACCGGCGACGAGCTGGTGCAGCCGGGGACACGGCTCGGGCCCGGGCAGATCGTCGCCTCCAATCACTTGGGGATAGCGGCGCTGGCCGAGGCCGCGGGCGCCGCGCCCGAGCAGCTCGGCATCGCGCGCGACACCGCCGCCGACCTCGACGCCTGTTTCGCCCGGGCGCAGGGCGCCGACGTCATCGTCACCAGCGGCGGCGCCTCGGTCGGCGACCACGACCTGGTGGCTCCCGTTCTGGAGTTCCGCGGCATGACGCTGGCGTTCTGGAAGATCGCCATGCGGCCCGGCAAGCCGCTGATGTTCGGCCGGCTCGGGCACTCGCGCGTGCTCGGCCTGCCCGGCAACCCGGTTTCTTCCCTCATCTGCTCGCGCATCTTCCTGCTGCCCCTGATCCGCGCCTTGCTGGGAGAGCCGGCAAACAAGGAGCGCCCCTTGCAGGCGCGCCTGGGGGCGCCTCTGGAAGCCAACGGCCCGCGCCAGCACTACATGCGGGCCCTCTCCAGGCCCGGCCCGGACGGCCAGCCCGAAGTGGTTCCCGTGCGCTCCCAGGACAGCTCCCTGCTTGCACCTTTGGCCGAGGCCAACTGCCTCCTCGTCCGTGCGCCGCGCGCGCAGGCGGCCCCTGCAGGCGCTTTGGTGGACATCCTGCCGCTCGACTTGTGAGCCGCCGCAAAGGCTTGGGGCTCTGTAGGGGGCCTTTTTGGGGGCGTACAAACCAGTTGCGGAACATCAGGCGAACATCTATGTTCCCGCTTTGTACGTAGGAGTCGAGTCGCGCTCCAACCCACGCCTGGGAGAAACCCATGCTGACGGCCAAGCAGAAAGAGCTGCTCGTCTTCATCGATACGCGCCTGCGCGAGACCGGCGTGCCGCCCTCCTTTGAGGAAATGAAGGAGGCGCTGGCGCTGCAATCGAAGTCGGGCGTACACCGCCTGATCATGGCGCTGGAGGAGCGCGGCTTCATCCGCCGCCTGCCGCATCGCGCCCGCGCCATCGAGGTCATCAAGGTGCCCGACGCCATGACCGACGGCGGCCAGCGCCGCGGCACCTTCAGCCCCAGCGTGATCGAAGGCAGCGGGCCCCGTCGCCAGCCGCAGCTTGCACCCCCGCCCGCAGCCTATGCAGGATCGAGCGGCGTCACCGTGCCGCTGATGGGCCGCATCGCCGCCGGCGTGCCGATCAGCGCCATCCAGGACCACACGCAGGACATCGGCGTGCCACCCGATCTTATCGCCGGCGGCGAGCACTTCGCGCTGGAGGTGAGGGGCGATTCGATGATCGACGCCGGCATCAACGAGGGCGATATCATCATCGTGCGCCGCTGCGACACGGCCGACAACGGCGACATCGTCGTGGCGCTGGTCGAGAAGGAGGAGGCGACGCTGAAGCGGCTGCGCCGCAAGGGGCCCTCGATCGCTCTGGAAGCAGCCAACCCCAAATACGAGACCCGCATCTTCGGCCCCGACCAGGTCGACATCCAGGGCAAGCTGGTGGGCCTGATCCGGCGGTTCTGACGAACCCCCAAGTTGTAGTCTGCATTTGGTTTTGCGTTCCGCGACAAGCGTTGCACCGCAGAGCCTGCACCAATGACCGCTGATTGGAAGAAGTTTGAGGAAGCGGTTGCTGCTTTCCTACAAGCTGCCGATCCGCGAGCGAAGGTGCTCCACAACGTCAAGCTCCCGGACATTCATACGCGTACACCCAGACAACGCGATGTCTGGATCGAAACCACATACGGTGGGCACATCCCAATTTCGATACTAGTAAGCTGCAAGCGTCTTTCGTCGAAGCTCGACCAACAAGATATCGATGCATTCGTTGGCGAGTTGCGATCGTCGACCGCACACCTCGGAGTCCTCTACTCCTATTCGGGCTATACGGAACCCGCAATTGCCAAGGCCGCCGCCATCGGAATAGCCTGCTGCACACTTTATGAGGATCGTGCGCCCGATATTCCAGAAGTGCTGTTCTTTTCTGCCTTCTGTAACACCGAGGCTTTCCGCCTATCAATGACCGGCGATCCAGGCAATGCACTGCAAACGATGAATGACATCTTTGATATTCCTGTGAGCACACCCAACGGTATTAAATCGGCCCTGGAGGTCCTGGCACAAGAATATGAGTCGAACAGAGGAATTGCCCTATCGAATCTTGACCCCGCAAACTTGCCCACATGGAGTTCGGAGATCGAAATCGAGCATCATCATCTGCCACGACCCATCAAGCTCGGACTTCTAAGCCAATGGAAACGCTATCAAGCACGGATGGAATCTTGGCTGGTCAATGGCTCATATTCGTTCTCGAATCGAAACTTCAAAGGTTCCATTGCGACACCTGCCATCGATAGGTTAGGCCCTCACCCAGGTCCTGGTTGGAAGCCTGTGGAAATGGATCAACCTTTGGTCCAGACGAATGTGATTAGTTGCTTTCTGCATGGGGGAGACCTGGTCGGCCGTCTGCGGGAGTCTTTAGGCGCCAGATCACCCGCGATGATTTTCAGCCGAGCCCAATGAAGCAGTCTGCAACTTCGTTCGGATTCTTGAGGACCCCATCCCGAACCTTGGCACGAGGATGACAGCTGCCGTGCCGTCGTCACGGCTTCAGAGGCTCGTGGCGCGGCGGTGCGCCGAGCGCATAGTTGAGGCCGATGCGCACGGTGTGAATGTCGGTGTCGATACCGGACGAAACCGTATTGGTGCCGGTCGTGATGATGTCCCTGCAGTCGACCACCCGCGCGCTGGTCCACGAATAGCTGCCGCCCGCGCTTTGGCTGCCGAAGTTGAGGTACTGGTATTCGATCTTCAGCGACCAGTTCGATCTGAGCGCCAGCTCCAAGCCGGCGCCGAGCACGAAGCCGACACGGGTCTCGTCGTTGCTCAGGTGGACGGAGGTGTTGCCGGTCTTGAAGGTGGCATCGTAGTCCACGTTGGCGAAGGCGAGGCCGGCCGTGCCGTAGACGAGCATCAGATTGCTGGCAAAGCCGCCGCGCACGCGGGCGGTCGCGAACCAGTCGACGGAAGCCGAGGCCGCATACGTGAAGCCCGCTCCGCTGATGTTCGCTGAGCCGGACATATCGGCCGTCTGCAGGTCCGCCTCCAGGCCGAAGAAGAAGTTGCCAATACGGCGGTTGAAGCCAATCTGCAGGCCGCCGAACATGCCGTCCGCATCGATGCTGTAGCCGGCAGGGCCGTAAAGCGGGTTGCCGCCCTGGTCGAACACCGTGACGCTGCCGCCGATGTCGGCCCAGCCGTAGCCGAGATTGACGCCGATGTAGGGGCCGTTCCAGCGCTGCGGGACTTGCGCGTTGCCCGACGCCGCGAAGCCAAACGAAAGCGCAAAGGCAAGAAGAACGCTGACGCAACGCGACACCGCGGGCCCCCATACTCACTCCAGGCGTCCCGCGATGCCTGTGCACAAGTTGTGGATAGGATTCCACGCACCCCTCACGATGGCTAGTCGACAAGTGGCGCGCAGAAGCGAAGCTACAATGTGGACTCTAGCGTCAGAGCTTTGGGCATTCGCCTTCATCAGCAAAGACTTGCACGATCGCGCTCACGGCCTGCTGGTGTGCCGAAACTGCGACAGTGGGGCCAAGATCGGCAGACCGCCGCACCGCTCCAGCATCGATGCCGACGACGCCCCCGCGCAAGCGAACTCTAGTCCGTCTGCTCCAGCTGGTTTTTCTCCTTTGGAACGGCCGCCCAGGGCCGTTGCCCACGCGCATCGGCCACCGTCTCGACGCGCACCCGGCCATCCGCGATCGTCAGGGCATGCGCCCCGCGTGCCGCCACATCCGTCGGATCGATGAGCGCTCCCGACGGGCTGCAGCCGCCAGGCCTGGCAAACCGCAACACGACGATGGCGGCAGCGGTGCAGTCGTCGCGCAGGGCCGCCGGAGCGGCCGTTACCGCCAGGCGCACACCCTTCACGAGCGCTGTGCAGCCCTGGCTGTCGCAGCGGAAGGCCGCCGCCTTGCCCACCTCGGACGGTGGCCGCCCATCGCCGTCGTGCTCGAGCCAGCGCGCCAGCTCGAACGTGGAGCCGCGGCCGGCAAGCGCGGAAAGCTTGGCGTCGGCACCACGCACTGCCACGAGCTCGGCGCCGCGCCCGATCAGCACGTCCGGCCGGCCGCCCGTCGGCGCCAGCATGACCCCGAGCGCGATCGGCACGACGCCCAGCACCCGCCAGCGCGTCTGCCACAGGGCACACCACAGCCCGCCCGTCACGATCAGAGCGAACGCATAGGTCGGCATGGCCGGCACGCGGCCGACGGCGCCCGGCAGCGCGGCGACCGCCTGCGCGCACCACACCATGGCGTCGATGCCCAGCCCCATCACCCATAGCGGCGCGGCCTCGAGCCCGAGCGGCATCGCCAGCAGTGAAGCCAGCGCCGCCGGCATCACCAGCAGGTTGCAGATGGGAATGGCAGCCAGGTTGGCGAGGATCGCGAACTGCTGCGTGTTGTGGAAATGGTAGATGCCGAACGGCGCCACCGCCAGGCCTGCCACCAGCGTCGAGGTGACGATGCCGCCGAAGAACAGCAAACGTCCGCGCCATGGCGCCGCGGCCGCATCCAGCCCTCGCGCGCCTCGTCGCGCGCGCGCAGCCATTCGTAGACGGACACCAGCAGCCACCACGGCGGCGAACGACATCTGGAAGCCGGCATCGAGCAGGCTCTCCGGCCACACGCACCAGGATCAGCAGCGGCGGCGAGCGCCACGTTGCGCAGCGCGAGCGCCGGCCGGTCGAGCAGCACGGCCAGGAACATGATCGAGATCATGATGTAGGAGCGCACCGTGGCGAACGCGGCGCCCGAGATCAGCAGGTAGCCCAGCGCGCCGGCCATGGCGCCCGGCTGCGGCCCACTTCTTGATCGGGTAGCGCAGCGCGATCGCCGGGATCG
This sequence comes from uncultured Alphaproteobacteria bacterium, assembly GCA_963724565.1. Lineage (GTDB taxonomy): Bacteria > Pseudomonadota > Alphaproteobacteria > Rhizobiales > Hyphomicrobiaceae > AWTP1-13. Next base: position 38,223 of record CAVRVK010000010.1, on the reverse strand, counting down.
CCGCCAGCAGCAGGCGGATCGAGACGAACACGGCGCCCGCCATGATCACCATGTGCAGGCCGGAGATGGAGAGGATGTGGAACAGGCCGGAGTCGCGGAAGGCCTGGTTGGTCGCCTCCGAGATGCCGCCGCGCTCGCCGGTGATGAGCGCATTGGCAATGGCGCCCGTCTCGCCGGGCAGCGCCTCGAGCGACACGCTGGCCGATGGCCTGGCGCACGCGCGCGACGGCGGCGCCGAGCCGCAGCGACAGCGGCGGCTCGCCGAGGTTGGCGTCGATCTCGGCCGCGGCCAGTGGCGAAGCCCACGGCGCCCAGCCCCTGGAACCAGGCCGCCGCGGGCGAAATCGTAGTCGCCCGGCAGCGACGGCCCCGGCGGCGGGCGAGAGCCGTCGCCTTGACGCGCACGGCATCGCCGGGCTTGAGCGCCGCTGTTCTCCGCCACCGTGCGGAATGCGCACCCGCGCCGGCCAGGCGTGCGCCTCGTGCTTCTCCATCGCCGTGACGCGGATGGTGAGGCGCTGGCCCTTGGTGGCGCGCGGCTCGACCAGCTCGACATGGCCGTAGACGTCGATCGGCCCGGCCTCGGCCGTGCAGCACGGGCGCGCGCACGGCCTCGGTGCGCAGCTTGGCGAACGGCCACGCCGAGCGCCGTGGCCAGCAGCGCGGCCGTCAGTCACGCCCAGCGACGTCCAGTGCGCGGCACCGGCGAGGCGGAGCGCCAGCGCCGCCACGGCCGGCAGCAGCGCGACGAGCATCGACGGCTCGGCCGGCAGCGGAAGTAGAGCGCGATGCCGAGCGCCGAACAGCACCGGCAGCCACAGGAACCAGCGCTCGTGCTCGGCCTCGAGCTGGCGTGCGAGGGCTGCCGATCAGCGGCAATGGGGAAGCCGGAGCGAGCTGGCGCGTCAGCCGCCTGCGACTTTACTCCTCCCACCTGCGCCACGGCGCCCACCCATACTCAAAGCAATGGGCCAACCCCAGCACACGGAGCACGGAACGGCAAGCGCGGTGGCGTAGGGCGCAATAAGGCGGCAGCCGTATTGCGCCGCAGCTCCAGTGAAACGGCGCAATACGCTTCGCTATTGCGCCCTACGGCTTGCTACCGAGCCTAGCCCTTCACCTTCGCCCACGTATCGCGTAGGCCCACCGTGCGGTTGAAGACGAGCCGGCCCGGCGCTGGCAGTCCTGGTCGCGGCAGAAGTAGCCCTGGCGCTCGAACTGCACGGCCTCGGCCGCATTGTCGCCCGCCAGCGCCGGCTCGACGCGCGCCTCGGCTCAGCACCTCGAGCGAGTTCGGGTTGAGGTCGGCGGCGAAGTTGCCGGCGTCGGGATCGGGCTTGGCGAACAGCTGGTTGTAGAGGCGCACCTCAGCCGGCATCGAGTCGGCCGCCGACACCCAGTGCATGGTCGCCTGCACCTTGCGCCCGTCGGGCGCGTTGCCGCCGCGCGTGGCAGGATCGTAGGTGCAGTTCAGCTCCACCACCTCGCCCTTGTCGTCCTTCACCACCTCGCGGCAGGTGATGAAATAGGCGTAGCGCAGCCGCACCTCCTTGCCGGGCGAGAGGCGGAAGAACTTCTTGGGCGGGTTCTCCATGAAGTCGTCGCGCTCGATGAAGATCTCGCGCCCGAAGCGCACCTTGCGCATGCCGGCGCCAGGATCGTCGGGGTGGTTGGCGGCGTCCAGCTCCTCGACCTTGCCTTCGGGCTAGTTCTCGATCACCACCTTCAACGGGCGCAGCACGGCCATGCGCCGCGGCGCGCTCTTGTTCAGCACCTCGCGCACCGAGAACTCGAACAGCCCCATGTCGACGACGCTGTTGGCCTTGGCCACGCCCACGCGCTTGACGAAATCGCGCAAGGCAGCAGCCGGCACGCCGCGGCGGCGCAGGCCGGCCAGCGTCGGCATCCGCGGATCGTCCCAGCCCTTGACATGCCCGCCGCGCACCAACTCCGTCAGCACGCGCTTCGATAGCACCGTGTAGGTGATGTTGAGCCGCGCGAACTCGTACTGGCGCGGCCGCGAGGGCACGGGGAGGTTCTCGATGAACCAGTCGTAGAGCGGCCGGTGGTCCTCGAACTCCAGCGTGCAGATCGAATGCGTGATGTGCTCGATGGCGTCCGACTGGCCGTGCGCGTAGTCGTAGCTCGGGTAGATCTTCCACGCATCGCCCGTGCGCGGGTGCGTGGCGTGCAGGATGCGGTAGAGCACGGGGTCGCGCAGGTTGATGTTGCCGGATCCCATGTCGATCTTGGCGCGCAGCACGCGGGCGCCGTTCGGAAACTCGCCCGCGCGCATGCGGCGGAAGAGGTCGAGGTTCTCCTCCACGCTGCGGTCGCGGAACGGGCTGTTCTTGCCGGGCTCGGTCAGCGTGCCGCGATTGGCCCGCATCTCCTCCTGGCTCTGGTCGTCGACGTAGGCCTTGCCGGCCTTGATCAGGTGCTCGGCCCAGTCGTAGAGCTGCTCGAAGTAGTCGGATGCGTGATAGAGGTGCTTGCCCCAGTCGAAGCCCAGCCAGCGCACGTCGCGCTCGATGGCGTCGATGTACTCCTGCTCCTCCTTGGTGGGATTGGTGTCGTCGAAGCGCAGGTGGCAGCGCCCGCCGAACTCCTCGGCGATGCCGAAGTTGAGGCAGATCGACTTGGCGTGGCCGATGTGCAGGTAGCCGTTGGGCTCGGGCGGAAAGCGCGTCACCACGCCCTTGTGCCGGCCCGCCTCCAGGTCGGCCTGGACGATGTCGCGGATGAAGTCCTGGCCCGCCTCGCGCACTGGTTTTTCGATCGCCGTCATGCTTCTTGCCTCTGCCGCCGCCGCGGCGTGTAGAGATCACGCTGGGCCCTAGCAAATTGCGGTGCCGGAGCCAAGGGCAGCCGCTCTTGCTTGCGAGTTGATGATGGCGGTCCCGGCAGGGCTTGAACCCGCAACCTCCGCGTTCGAAGCGCGGCACTCTATCCAGTTGAGCTACGGGACCGCTCAGCGGGCCGGCAACGCAAGGCTACGCCCCGCCCGAACCTGTGATACACCGCTTCCCCGAATGCACAAATAGAGGCTCGGCGAGCGCCACCCATGACCCAGACCGTCGTCACGCGCTTCGCGCCTTCCCCCACCGGCTATCTGCACATCGGCGGGGCGCGCACGGCGCTGTTCAACTGGCTGTATGCTCGCCACACCGGCGGCAAGTTCCTGCTGCGCATCGAGGACACCGACCGCGAGCGCTCCACGGACGCCGCCGTCAAGGCCATCCTCGACGGCCTCAAATGGCTGGAGCTCGATTGGGACGGGGAGCCGCTCCACCAGTTCGCGCGCGCCAAACGCCACGCCGAGGTCGCCCAGGAGCTGCTTGCGCAGGGCAAGGCCTACCGCTGCTACCTGACGCCGGCCGAGCTCGAGGGCATGCACACTGCCATCGCGGCTGAGCGCACGCTGGCGAAAGAGGAGAAGCGCGCCCCGCGCGGGCCGCAGACGATCCAGAGCCCGTGGCGTGACCGCGACCCGAAGGAGGCGCCGGCCGGCGTCGCGCCGGTTCTTCGCCTCAGGGCGCCGCGCGAGGGCGAGACCGTGATCGAGGACAGGGTGCAGGGCCGCGTGGTGGTGCCCAACACCCAGCTCGACGACATGGTGATCCTCAGAAGCGACGGCACGCCGACCTACAATCACGCCGTCGTGGTGGACGACCACGACATGGACATCACGCACGTGATCCGCGGCGTCGATCACCTGACGAACGCCGCCCGCCAGGTGCAGATCTATCGCGCCATGGGCTGGGACGTGCCGGTGTTCGCGCACGTGCCGCTGATCCACGGGCCGGACGGGGCCAAGCTGTCGAAGCGCCACGGTGCGCTCGGCATCGAGGCCTACCGCGCCATGGGCTATCTGCCGGCGGGCTTGCGTAACTATCTGGTGCGGCTCGGCTGGAGCCACGGCGACGACGAGATTTTCACGACCGAGCAGATGATCGCGTGGTTCGACGTCGACGACATCAACAAGGCGCCGGCCCGGCTCGACTTCGCCAAGCTCAACGACGTCAACGGCCACTACATCCGCGAGGCCACCGATGCCGAGCTGATCCAGCGCATCCGCGCCTTCCTACCCGAGGCCGACGGGGGCCCTGAGATCGCGGCGCAGATCGAGCAAGTCGGCTGGGACAAGGTCGCGGCCGCCCTGCCCACGCTCAAGACGCGGGCCAAGACGCTCAAGGAGCTGGTCGACGGCGCGGGTTTTCTACTGGCGAAACGGCCGTTGGCGCTGGAGGAAAAGGCGGCGCAGGCGCTCGATGCGCCGTCCCGTGCATTGCTGGCGCAGCTGCTGCCCCAAATCGAATCAGTGGCGGACTGGCAGGTGCCGGCCCTGGAGGCGGCGGTGCGGGCTTTTGCCGAAACCGCTGGCCAGAAGCTCGGGAAGGTGGCTCAGCCGCTGCGCGCTGCACTGACCGGCAAAGCGGTATCCCCGCCTGTGTTCGACGTGATGGCCGCGCTGGGGCGCGAGGAAGCCCTCGCGCGCATCCGCGACCAGGCCGGATAGAGTGGGGATTTCGCCCCGCGAAACGCCAAAAATGCAAGGGTGTCTTCGCCCTTGGCATATCTTGTCGCAGTGCAAAATGTACTATAGGCAGGAGTGCCGCCTAGCCCCTTGCGGCCCGCAGTTTGCGCGTTTTGCGCACTGCAACGGTCGGCGGGACCAGGGGCAGTCATTGAAGGATGAGCCCGATGAACGCCAAAGACGCTGCGGACGCTGGCAGAAGCGCAACCATTGCCATCGGCAACAACCAGCAGACGCACCTGCCGATCAGGTCCGGGTCCATCGGGCCCGACGTGATCGACGTGGGCCGGCTCTACCGCGACACCGGCTGCTTCACCTACGATCCGGGCTTCACCTCAACCGCCAATTGCTCGTCCAAGATCACCTACATCGACGGCGACAAGGGCGTGCTGCTCTACCGCGGCTACCCCATCGAGCAGCTGGCGCAGAACTCCAATTTCGTCGAGGTGTGCCACCTGCTGCTCAACGGCGAGCTGCCGACCAAGGTCGAGTTCGAAACCTTCCGTAACACCGTCACGCGCCACACCATGGTGCACGAGCAGATGACGCGCTTCTTCACCGGCTTCCGCCGCGACGCGCATCCCATGGCCATCATGTGCGGCTCGGTCGGCGCGCTCTCCGCCTTCTATCACGACTCCACCGACATCAACGATCCCCAGCAGCGCGTCATCGCCAGCCATCGCCTGGTGGCGAAAATGCCGACCTTGGCGGCCATGGCCTACAAATATTCGATCGGCCAGCCTTTCATCTATCCGCGCAACGACCTCGACTACACCTCGAACTTCCTGCAGATGTGCTTCGCGGTGCCGTGCGAGCCCTACGTGGTGAACCCGATCGTGTCGCGCGCGCTCGACCGCATCCTGATCCTGCATGCCGACCACGAGCAGAATGCCTCCACCTCCACCGTGCGGCTGGCCGGCTCCTCCGGGGCCAACCCGTTCGCTTGCATCGCCGCCGGCATCGCCTGCCTGTGGGGCCCGGCGCATGGCGGCGCCAACGAGGCCGCGCTCAAGATGCTGGAGGAGATTGGCACCGTCGATCGCGTGCCGGAGTACGTCAAGAAAGCCAAGGACAAGAACTCCGAGTTCCGCCTGATGGGCTTCGGCCATCGCGTCTACAAGAACTACGACCCGCGCGCCAAGGTGATGGCGCAGACCTGCCACGAGGTGCTGGATTCACTCGGCGTCAAAGACCAGAACGTCCTGAAGGTGGCGATGGAGCTCGAGCGCATCGCTCTGCAGGACGACTATTTCGTCGAGAAGAAGCTCTATCCCAACATCGACTTCTATTCGGGCATCACGCTCCGAGCCATGGGCTTCCCGATGTCCATGTTCACCGTGCTGTTCGCGGTGGCGCGGACGGTCGGCTGGATCGCGCAGTGGAAGGAGATGATCGAGGATCCCGAGCAGAAGATCGGCCGTCCTCGCCAGCTCTACATCGGCCCGACCGAGCGGCCGTTCGTTCCCACCGAGCAGCGCCGCTAGGGTTGGCTACTCGCTAGCAGACCGGCCGCGTTCCCGACGGGCTGGCCAAGACTTCGATCTGCCCTAAGAAGCGGACCACCACTCGATGGTCAGTACCGGGCTGGAGGGCTGCTCTCGATGGGGCCATCGACCTCGTCAGAGTGGTGTGCGGTGCCTCGACTAGCGAACGCCGCTTTTCGCATTGGTCATCGAACGCGTGTAGTCGCGCAAATGTTTCGTGAAAAGGTCGACGATGGGACTCAAGGTGCGGTTCTTCAGCGTCACGATAGCGACCGGCCACGGCCGAACCGGCAAATCGATCGGCAACGCTTTGAGCGCGAAACGGCTGCCGTAGAGATGAAGCACGGAGGCGGGGATGGCTGTAACGAACTCGCCGGTAGCCAGCAGATTGGCCCTCAGGTGCACTGAAAAAGTCTGCAGTCTCGCCCTTGGCATATCGAGACCGCGCGCGCGAAAGGCTTCTACCATCCGTTCATAATTCCAGGTCTTGGGCGGCGTCAGGATCCACTGCTCCTCGAGCAGGTCGGCGAGGTCGATCTTGCGGCGTCGGGCCCATCGACTCTGCACGCCGGCCGCTATCACCAGGGCATTGTCGAATAGAACTTCCACGCTCAGGTCATCTCCCTCATCAACCAGCGGCCTGACCAGTCGTGCGAGCACAAGATCGAGACTTCGATCGTGCAGTTTGGGCAATTCCAGCGTCGGCGTGATCACGTCCTCCACATGCAGGACTACGCCCGGATATTGGCGGGTGAAGCGTTGGACGACCGGCGGGAGGATCGCGACGACGATGGACTCAACGGCTCCGATCCGAAGTTCGCCGACCGTCGGATCAGCCAAGAACTCGATGTCCCTGACTCCTTGTTTCAACTCGTCGAATGCCGCGATGCCCCGCTTGAGCAGCGCGCGGCCGTACACGGTCGGTTCGACGCCCCGCGGGCTTCGGTCGAGAAGGGGCACGCGGAGGGCATGCTCCAGATTGGCAATCACTTCCGAGACGGCGGGCTGCGAAACGCCGAGTTGCCCGGCGGCCTTGGCCATGCTGCCTCGCTCCACGACCGCAAAGAACACGTGCAGGTCGCTCAACCTCAGCCGCCGGCCGATCTGGCTCTCCCAATCAATTTTTCTAGGCAGAGGCATCAGCTTATGGGGGGCCAACGAGATCGGGAATTCCGTTTATAATGCGGGCAGCTTATCAGTTCAATCGGCCGTCATGATAGCTCGCAGCAAACAGGCATTACTTACTTCACAGAGGAACACACTATAGAGAGGAACAGTCCATGCATACGCGTAGAATGTTTCTGGCATCTTCCGTCACGCTTCTCACCCTGACTTTGAACTCCCCCGCACAATCGGAGGGCTGGCCCGAGCGGCCTGTCACAATCATCGTACCGTTCGCGGCGGGCGGAAACACAGACGGCATCGCCCGCATCATGGCGCTGCGGCTCGGGGAGGCGCTCGGCCAGCAGTTCGTCGTCGAGAACCGGGCGGGGGCCGGCGGCGTCGTCGCGGCCGAGGCCGTCGCACACGCCGCCCCCGATGGCTACACCTTGTTCATGGCCACGGTGTCGCAAATCGCCATCGCGCCAGCGATATCCAAGAAGCGCTACGACCCGATCAAGGACTTTGCGCCAATCAGCAACATTGGAACAAATCCGTTCGTTCTGGCCGTCCATCCAGGCGTCCCGGCCAAGACTCTTGGCGAGTTTGTCGAGCACGTGCGAGGCCAACCGAACAAACTCGTCTATGGCACTCCGGGTGTCGGCGGCGTGAGCCATCTTTGCATGGCATTGCTTCTCAAGCGCGCCGGGCTTGAGATGACCCCAGTGAGCTACAAAGGCAACGCACCGGCCCTGAGCGACCTGATCGCCGGCCACATTCCAACGATGTTTCTGAACTTGTCCGAGGCGCTGCCGCATGCAACGAGCGGCGCCATCCGCCTGCTTGCGGTCACGAGCGAGCGGCGCGTCGAGCAGCTTCCCGCTCTGCCAACCGTCGCCGAGTTGGGTTTTCCCGGGTTCAAGACGCTGACCTGGAACGGCCTGATGGCACCGGCGGGACACGCCAAAACACATCGTCGACCGCATCGCGGCTGTCGTTGGTCGCACGGTCAAGGACGCAAACGTTGTCGAGCGGCTCGCCAGTTACGGGATCGATCCGCTCGGAAGCAGCCCCGAGGCATTCGCCGCAACGATCGCCGCAGACGTCGCCCTGTGGGCCGAAGCGGTGAAGATAGCGGGGGTCAAGGAGCAATAGGAATAGTCTCCAACTGCCAGCAATGACGTCTCCATCGAAGTATCCAGTTCTCATCGTCGGCGGCGGCCCGGTCGGGGTCGTCGCCGCGCTGGCGTTGGCGCGGCAAGGCCTGGAAGTTCGCGTGTTCGAAGCCAACGATGGCGTCGATGCCTCCCCCCGCGCCGCGACCACCCATCCCGCCACCCTGGAGATGCTGGCCGATCTCGGCCTCATCGACGAAGTCATCAATCGCGGGCTGGTCGCCCGGACATTCCAATTCTGGGACCGTCCGTCTGGCCGGCTGATCGCCGAGTTTGATCACGCCATCCTCAAGGACGACAGTCGATACCCGTTCGTTGTCCAGTGCGAGCAGCACAAGCTTGCCAACCTTGCGATCGAGCGGCTGCGCCGATATGCTGGCGCAAGAGTGCATTTTTCGGCCCGCGTAACTGCAATCGATCCGCAGGACGACCGAGTTCAAGTCACGGCTGAGATCGGGACCAAGACGAAAACAGTGGTCGGAAGCTATCTGATCGGCGCGGATGGCGCGCGGTCGATGGTGCGCAAAGCCCTTGGCGTCGCCTTCGAGGGCTATACGTTGCCGGAGCGCTTCTTGGTAGTGACGACGCCGTTCGATTTTGCGGCCGAACGCAAATGCAGCTTTCGCAGCTACTTCTTTGATCCTGACGAGTGGGCGAATTTGTTCAAGGTTGCGGGCGACAATGGCAGCGGCCTATGGCGCGTGGTCTTCCCGACGCGGCCGGGCGAGCCTGAAGCGGAAGCCCTTGACGAGGAGGCGGTGCAGCGACGGCTGCAGAAGTTTTTTCCGACCTCCGGCGCGTATCCAGTCACACACCGTAACCTTTACGAGGTGCATCAGCGGGTGGCGGCGGCGTTCCGCCGGGGTCGTGTCCTTCTTGCGGGTGATGCCGCTCACATCAACAACCCGATTGGTGGACTGGGTCTCAACTCCGGCATTCATGACGCGGTGGACCTCGCCTATCTCCTCGGGCGCGTCTTGCGCAATGGCGAACCGCCGGAAGTTCTGGACCTCTACGATGCGCACCGGCGATCGATTAATATCGAGTACGTCCAGCAACAGACCATCGCCAACAAGAAGCGACTGGAAGAGAAGGATGACCGCGCGCGCGAGGCTAGCTTCGAGCTCCTGCGCGGAACGGCCGCCGATCCGGCGGCGCATCGCACATTTCTGCTGCGCACATCGCTGCTGGAAAGCAGAATGAAAAGTCGGCAGTCCGCCTAACCCGGGCTACGGCAACGCACCAGCATCTTGGCTGCACGTCTACGACTACCGAACCAGTCCGAATCCCTCGCCCCCGAGGGCGTGGCGGCGGGGCCAGCCGCGGCCGTTATCGGCATAGTCCAGCACGATGCGCGCGGCCGCCTCGCTCGGCGCGAAACCCGGCACCCGCAGGGCAGCCGGTATCTTGGCGAGCGCGGCGAGCTGCCGTGCCCGCTCGGGGCCATCGTCGAGCAGCGGCGCCAGCGCATTGGCGAGCTTTCCCCCGGTGCAGTCCTCCTGGTGGAACTCGGGAAACACCTTCTGGCCCAGCACCAGGTTGGGCAGCACGACGGAGGGCGCTTTGATCAGCCGCCGCAACAGCGGGGCGATCACGGCATCCACCTTGTAGGCGACCACCGTCGGCGTGCCGGCGAGCGCCAGCTCCAGCGTCACCGTACCCGAGGCGGCGAGCGCCACGGTAGCAAGCTTGAAGGCGCGGAACTTGTCCTCCTCGTCCTCGACCAGATGCGGCTGCTTCGGCCAGCTGCGCAACCGCCGCTCCAGAAGGGGACGCAGGTTCGGCACCACCGGGATGATGATGTCGAGCTCGCGCCCGCGCTCAGCCAGCCGCGCGACAGCATCGCCGAACGGCGGCATCAGGTGCGACACCTCCGAGGTGCGGCTGCCGGGTAGCACGACGAGCACCGGCTTGTCGCCGGTGAGCCCCAGACGCTGCGCCAGCGGTTTGGGGTCGAGCGCCGCAATCCACGGATGGCGCTCGATCAACGGGTGGCCGACGAAACTGCAGGGCGGACCGCCGAGGCGCTCGTGCGCGTCGGGCTCGAAAGGCCACAGCGCAAGCACGTGATCCACGTAATCGCGCATCTTGCGGGCGCGGCCCGGCCGCCAGGCCCATACCGTCGGCGATACGTAGTCGATGATCGGAATGCTCGGGCGGCGGCGGCGGATGCCCCTGGCAATCGGATGCGTGAACTCCGGACTGTCGATGATCACCACGACGTTGGGCTCCGCCGCCATCGCGGCTTTCGCCGTGCTGCGCATGCGGCTCAGGATCAGCGGCAGACGGGCGGCGATCGCTGCCGGCCCCATCACCGCCACGTCGTCGAGCGGGAACTGCGAGACGAGGCCCTGCCGCTCCATGCCGGGGCCGCCCACCCCCAGATAGCGAATGCGACCGCGCCTGAGCTGGTTGAGGGCTGCCATCAGCTTGGCGCCGAGCGCGTCGCCGGAGTGCTCGCCCGCCACCATGAACACGCTGACGTCGTGGGCATGCCCGGAGATGCGCGTTTCGCGCACGATCGTCTCGGCAGCGTCTGTCGGCGTCACGTCCTCCACCGCCCGACCTCCCCTCTCATTCCAGCCGGCACGTTACCAGGAACAAGCCGAGCCCGTCCGCAGCCGTCACCGCATCCTCGTAGGGGGCGAGCGCGTCAGCGGCCCCGGCGACCGCGATGCCGGCCAGGCCCTGCGCGGCGGCCTGCTCGCAAATCTGCACGAAAGAGGCCGCGTCCGTCTCCTCCGCGCGGCAAACCAGCACGCCGAGCCGGCGCCTGGAACGCCTGCCCCATTGTCTGAGCGCCCGAACGCGGCCGAGCATGGCGGAGGCCGTCTCGCTTGCCGCGATGGCTAGAATGTAGGCGCGCGCGACCACTACTGCCGAGCCGGTGCGGAAAACTGCAAGCCGCTCCAGGGCGGCGAGGCCCTTCTCGATGTCGGCCTTGTCGCGCCGGCTCGGACGATGCCGCCCAAGCACGCGGCCGCCGCGCGGCTCGATGCGCGTCGGCCCGGCCACCGCCTCGGTCGGCCTGGGCAGGCCTTCGAGCGCAAGGCCCCGCGCGTCGGCAGCGCGCACGGCTTCCTCGCGCCCGAGCACCAGCACCGAGCCCGCCTCGACGGCCACACCGGCGAGCCCGGCAGCCGCAGCGAACTCGACGGTGCGCGGCCCGATCGCCGGCATGTCGACGCGCAGCTCCTGGCCCGGTTTCGGCCCCTTGGTGAGGACACCCGCAGGCGGGTGCGCGGCCGTGCCATGGCGCTGGGCGGCGATGCGCCGGAGCATGGCATCGGTGCCTTCTGCGCCCTCGATCGCCACCACGCGGCCCTCGGCCACCGCCACCGCCTGGCCGGCGTCGAGGGGACCCAGCGCCGCGCGCACAGCAAAGCCGATCTCCGCATCCGCGCTGTCCGCACCGGAAAGGCCATGAGCGCCCATGCGCCCGGCCCCGGCCACGAGGCCCGGGGCCACCTGGTGCGCGCCACGCACGATAAAGCCCTTGCCCTCGAAGAAGCGTACGACCCGCGACAGGACGAAGTTGTCGCCCCCGACCAGCAGGCCCACCAGCTGCGGCAGGCTCTTGAACAATCCCGCGTCCGGACGCAGCTTCCAAAGGTCCGGGCGGCGCACACTGCCGGCGATCACCATCTCGCCGCCGCCCTGGCTCCTCAGCGTCGCCACCATGCGGTCGATCTGGCCCCAGTTCACGAAGGTGTGGGGGAAGCGCGCAACGTCCTCGTCCGCCTCGCCCTCGATGCCGACGATGTGCACGCTGCCCCCGCGCGCAATCACGCTCTCGGCGATCAGGACCGGCAGACGTCCACCGCCGGCAAGGATACCGATCCGATCCCCAATCCGATCCATGGGTCGCGTCGATCCGGTCAGGGCGAGCACCGCCGGTGCGCCGTCAACTCAGGCGTCGATGTGGGGCACGCACAGCCCGCGCTTGCTGCCGACACGGATGAACGCAACGATCTCTTTGACGATGGGGTTGTCCTGAAACTCCTTCTCCACGTCGTCGGTGCGCTCGGCCAGCGTCCCCTCGTCGGCGAACAGCAGGCGGTAGGCCCGCCGCAGGCTGTGGATCTGGTCGCGCGAGAAGCCTCGTCGCTGCAGCCCCACGATGTTGAGCCCCGATAAATGGGCGCGGTTGCCGAGCGCCATGCCGTACGGGATGAGGTCGTTCTCGAGGCCCGACATTCCGCCGACGAAGGCATGCGGCCCCACGCGCGCGAACTGGATGACGGCGGCGCCCCCCATCAGGCCGGCGAAGTCGCCGACAGTCACATGGCCCGCAAGCATCACATTGTTGGAGAGGATGACATTGTTGCCGACCCGGCAATCGTGCCCGACGTGCGAGTTGGCGAGGAACGCGCAGCGGTCGCCGACCACGGTCTGCATGCCGCCGCCCTCGGTGCCCGGGTTCATGGTGACGCCTTCGCGGATGATGCAGTCGCTACCGACCACCAGGGTCGAGGGCTCGCCCTTGTATTTCAGATCCTGCGGCTGATGCCCGATCGAGGCGAAGGGAAAGATGCGCGTGCGCGGCCCGATCGTCGTGCGGCCGGCAACCACCACATGGCTCTTGAGCTCGACGCCGTCTGCCAGCGTCACCGCGCTGCCGATGTGGCAGTACGGCCCGATCCGCACGTCGTCACCCAGCGCAGCACCATCCTCGATGACGGCCGTCGGGTGCACCCTAGGCTGTGACATCTTCCTGATCCAGGATCATGGCGCTGACTTCGGCCTCGGCCACGACCTGCCCGTTGACCTTGGCCTCGCCGTAGAAGCGCCACGCGCGTCCGCGGCTGCGAATCTTCCTCACATGGTAGTGCAGCTGGTCGCCCGGCAGCACCGGCTTGCGGAACTTGGCGCGGTCTATCCCCATGAAATAGACGAGCTGCGGCTTGTAGCTGGCGCCCAGGTGATGCACGCACAAGGCACCCGCAGTCTGCGCCAGGCCCTCGATGATCAGCACGCCGGGCATCACCGGGAAGCCCGGGAAATGCCCCTGGAAGAATGGCTCGTTGACCGAGACGGACTTGATGCCGACCGCGCTTTCGTCGCGGTTCATGTCGATGATCCGATCGACCATCAGAAAGGGATAGCGATGCGGAAGCAGCTCCAGTACGCGCCGCGTGTCTGCAGTCGCGAGCTCCTTTCCCGCCGAACCCGAGTCGATCATTCTCAAGCGTGCTCCATGCCCTGTCGCATCGGCGCCCCTGCTGGGGTCCAGCCTTGTCCTATTCACCACTCGACCGTCCGCTCCTCCGGCCCAACCGCTTGATCGCCGCCACTTGCCGGCCGTACTCGATCATCGGCACGGCGGGCGTTCCACCCATGCGCGCACCGGCCGGAACGTCGTTCTTGGGATGCGAGCCGCCGGCGATCTGCGCGCCGGTTCCGATCTTGATGTGCCCGACCGCACCCGACTGCCCGCCCATCACCACGAAGTCTCCAAGCTCAGTAGAGCCCGAAATGCCGGTTTGGCCGACTATGACGCAATGCCTTCCGATCACGACGTTGTGCCCGATTTGAACGAGATTATCAATTTTGGTGCCCTCGCCGATGACGGTATCCTTTAGGGCACCACGATCCACACAGCTATTGGCACCGATCTCCACATCGTCCTGGATTATCACCCTACCCACCTGGGGCACCTTGAGGTGGCCCTGAGCGCCCATCGCGAAGCCGAAGCCGTCCTGGCCGATCCTGACGCCCGCGTGCAAGATCACGCGGTCGCCGACCAGGGCGTAGGTGACGCTGACGCCGGGACCGATGTAGCAGCCGCGGCCGATCATCACCCGGTAGCCAACGACGGCACCCGCCGCCACCACCGTGCCCCGCCCGATCTGCGCCTCCCGGCCGATGACCGCGGTGGGCTCCACCCGAACATCCTCCTCGAGCCTGGCGGTGGGGTGAATTGGGGGATCGCCGCTCGCCGCCAAGGCGGCCTTGGGCCTCAGCGCATCGGGGTAGAAGAGTTGCAGCGCCCGTGCGAACGCCCGATAGGGCGTGTTGGTGACCAGCACCGCAGTGCCGGCGGGCACCCGGCCGGCGAAATCGGGGGCGACCAGACAGGCCGACGCCTTGGTAGCCAGCAGCTGTGGGAGGTACTTGCGGTTGTCGAAGAACGACAACTCGCCCGGACCTGCCTCCTGCAGCGGCTTAACGTCGCGAATGGGAGCATGCTTCTCGGCGGCGTGCACGAGCTTGGCGTCGAGCGTCCGCGCCAGCTCCTGCAGAGCGATGGGGGCTGCCCGCTCGAAAAACCCGGGATGGTGCATCGACACACCTCAGACAGCGCAAGGGCCGCCGGGCCTGAAGCCCGGCAGCCCTGAACCTAGCATTGTGCCAGCTAAGTGTCCTGACACCCGCCTAGAACTTGGTGGATGCGCCGAAGCGGATCAGCTGCTCTTGGTCATAGCTCTTCTTGAGGAATGCCTTGGCGATATCGAGCCGCAGCGGTCCCATCGGCGAGTTCCAGAGGATGCTGCCGCCGGCCGAGGCGCGAATGGAGGAGTTGTCGGCCAGACAGACAGTGGCAGTCCCCGTGCCCGGTACACAGTCTTTGGCCAGGTTCTTCGCGAACGCCCCCGCCCCGAACAGCGAGCCCGCATCCACGAAAAAGGCGCCGCCCATGCCCAGATCCTCGGGGATGAAGGGCAGCGGGAAGCGCACCTCGGCCGTGGTTGCCCAGAAGGTGGAGCCGCCGAGCGCGTCGTTGGTGTTGAGGTCGCGCGGGCCATAAGCCGCCACGGTTGAAGCCGCGCACCGTCTCGCCGCCCTTGTAGAAGAGGTCGATGAGGCGCACATCGTCGCCGCCCCAGCCCAAGATGTGACCGCCAATGGCCCGCCCGACGAACGTGATCTTCTCGGTGATCGGATAGTAGTAGCGCGCCTCGCCCGCCACCCGCACGTACTGCACGTCGCCGCCAAGCCCCGCCACATCGCGTGCCGACCTGGAAGAAATAGCCGCTGGTCGGCGTCTTGGGATGGTTGCGCGTATCATAGGCGAGGCTGGTGCCCCAGGCCGACGTCCACGCAACGCCCTCGGCCTCCTGGATCGCCTTAGATGCGATGCAGTGATCGACATCGTAGATCTCGCCGCGCGAGATCGTGTAGCTGTTGGTCAGCCACAAGTTCTCCGACAGCGGGAACGCCAGGCGCAGCGACCCACCCGTGGTCATGCTGCGGAAGGCGGACACCTGCGACATGTTCACGTCCTTGTGGAACAGGTCGAAGCCGGCCGCCATGTTGCGATCCAGGAAGCGCGGCTCGGTGAAGCTCAAATCCACCTGCAGGCGCTCGGCAGAGCCAGCCAGCCGCAGGCGCAGGAACTGCCCCTTGCCCAGCAGGTTGCGCTCGGTGATGCTGACGTCGCCGATCACGCCTTCGCTCGTCGAATAGCCAGCGCCGAAGGACAGCTCGCCGGTCGACTGCTCCACCAGCTCCACGTCGAGCACGACGCGATCCTCCGCCGAGCCGGGCCGCCGCTTGATCTCCACGGTCTTGAAGAAGCCGAGCGTTCTGCAGCCGCTTCTTGGCCTTGTCGACCATCAGCGGATTGTAGGCGTCACCTTCGGCCAGCCGGAACTCGCGGCGGACCACATAGTCGTGCGTGCGCAGGTTGCCGATGATGTTGATGCGCTCGATGTAGATGCGCGGGCCCTGATCGATGACGTAGGTGACGTTGATCTGCGCGCGTGCCGGGCTCGCGCGCGGCGCGCGGGCGCACGCGCGCAAACGCGAAGCCCTGCTCGGAGACGACCAGCGTCAGCGCGCTCGATGGTGCGGTCCATGGCCGACTGGTCGAAGGTCGCTCCCGGGCTTGGTCAGCAGCTCGCTGCGCAAGGCCTGCGGATCGACGTCGGCAAGCGCGAACTTCGATGTCGATCTTGCCGAAGGTGTAAAGCTCGCCCTTCGTCGACGACGAAGGTGATGTTGAAGCCCGATCCGTCGCGGGCAAGCTCGGCGCCGGCCGACACGATGCGCACGTCGGCGTAGCCGTTCTTCAGGTAGTACTGGCGCAGCAGCTCCCGATCGAGCGCCAACCGATCGGGATCGTAGATGTTGGTGCCCTTGATGAAGTCGAACAATCCCGACTGCGTGGTGGTGATGATGTCGCGGAGCTGCGAGTCGGAGAACGCCTTGTTGCCGATGAAGTTGATGGCCTGGACCTTGGTCGCCCCGCCCTCGTTGATCTCGAACACGACATTGACGCGATTGCTGTCGAGCTCGATGATCTTGGGCTCGACGGAGGCCGCGAAGCGGCCCTGGCGGCGATAGATGTCGAGGATGCGCTGCACGTCGGCCTGCGCCTTGGCGCGCGTGAACACCGAGCGCGGCTTGAGCTGCACCTCGTTGGCCAGCGTCGTCTTGTCGACTTCCCGGTTGCCCTCGAAGGCGACCTGGTTGACGACCGGGTTCTCGACCACCGTGATCACCACGGCGGCGCCTTCGCGGTCGATGCGCACGTCGGCGAACAGGCCCGTTGAAAACAGCGACTGAATGGACTGGTCGACCTTGCCGGGATCGTAGGCGTCGCCGACGTTGAACCTGCAGGTAGGTGCGGACCGTCTCCGGCTCGACGCGCCGGTTGCCGACCACGCGGATCTCGCGGATGACGCCGCTCTGCGCTTCGACGGGACGCGCCGAATACACCACCGGCTCCACGACGGTCAGCGCGCAGAACGCGACCATCGCAGCGATGATGAAGTGCCAGTCCCCCGACTTGCACACCCAATGTCTTTGGCATTCTTCCCGTCTGCCTTTCGGTTCGCCGATGTCCCCTCATTGCACCCTACCCGTCGGCGTCGGATGGGCGCTTCCGCGATACTTCAGCTCGGTCAGACTCGGCACAAATTCCCCTCGTCTCCAGGCCGACCAGGCCGAAGCATCATACGCGGTACAACTTGTTTAACCGCTCAATAACCACGTTGGAAAGTGGCAATATTACCCCAGCGCCGGACAGAAAATTCAGGGCTGCCACAATGTTATCTGATTCTCGTCGACTTTTCGAGTAATTTCAGGCATGGTTCCGATTGCGCCGGCTCGCAGCACGCCGGCAAGCGCCGCGGCGTACGGATCGATGCCCGCCGCAACTCACAAGCTGCGACCGCCAGTATGCGCGGACGACCGGCGCTCAGCCGATTCCCATCCACCGCAGCGGGATGAACCGGTCCTGGTAGGTCGTGTAGACCAGCAGCAGGAGAACGATGGCCAAGCCCGATGCGGAAGCCCACCTCCTGGGCCCGCTCGCTCAGCGGGCCGGCCGCGCACGGCCTCGATGGCGTAGAACATAAGGTGACCGCCGTCGAGCAACGGGATGGGGAACAGGTTGATCAGGCCGATGCTCACCGACAGCACCGCCGTGAGATTGATCAGCGCCAGGAAACCCAGGCTGGCCACCTGCCCTGAAATGTCGGCGATCCGCAGCGGGCCGCCAAGCTGGTCACCCGATTCCCGGCGGGTGACCACGTCGTAGAGATAGCCCAGCGTCCGGAGACGATGAAGTAGCTCTCCTTGACGGCCAGCCCCACCGCTTCAACGGGCCCGTATTGCTTGAACTGCCACTCCTGCTGGGTGGCATTGCGCTTGATGCCGATCACGCCGACCTTGAGCTTGTTGCCGAAGCGATCGGAAATCTCGCGCCGTTCGGGCGTCGCCTTGATGACGATATTGCTGCCGTCGCGGTTCAATCTCGAAGCTGAGCTCGCGATCGGCGCTGGCGCTGACGATGCGCTGCATGTCGGCGAATGCCTCGATCGCTCTGGCCGTCGATGCCGACGATGACGTCGCCCGCTCTTGAAGCCCGCCTTGGCGGCGGCGCCGTCCGGCACCAGCTCATCGACCCGCGGCGCGGTAACGTTGACGCCAACGAAGGTAAACGTCAGGGCAAACACCAGGATTGCCAGCAGAAAGTTGGCGATCGGACCGGCGGCCACGATCGCGGCACGCGAGGCCAAAGGCTTGGTCTGGAACGCGCCTTCGCGCTCGGCCGCCGACATGCGTTGCAGCGTCTCCCGCGACGGGACACTGGCGCTGTTCTCGTCGTCCAGGAACTTGACGTAGCCGCCGAGCGGGATCCAGGCGAAGCGCCAGCGCGTGTGTAGCGGTCGGTGAAGCCGAAAATCTCCTTGCCGAACCCGATCGAGAAGGTCTTGACCCGGACGCCGCACCAGCGCGCCACCAGGAAGTGCCCGAGCTCGTGCACGAAAATGACGACCGTCAGCACGAACAGGAACGCCAGCGGCTTCAGGATAAACGTCGGCAGAACGTCCATTTCGGCATTGCCTCCTGTGGCACCTTAAGCTAATTGGCCTTACTCTAACACGGCGCTCAAGCCCCCAACCTTAAGGATTCAGAAAGCTCCGGATCAGGCCCAGGCGCGATCTCTGAGCAAGAACAGCGCCAACTCGCGGGCCGCGGCATCGGTGGCCAGCACCGCGTCCAAGTCGGTCGGCCCCGCCAGCAACCCGCGCGCCGCCGGCCACCTCGAGCGTCTCGGCTACAAGTTGGGCGATATGAAGGAACTTGAGCCGGCCGGTCAAGAAGGCCTCCACAGCGACCTCGTTGGCGGCGTTGAGCACCGCCGGCGCCACCCCGCCCGTTTGCATGGCCTGGCGGGCCAGGCCGAAGCGCCTGGAAGCGCGTCCTCGTCGGGCCGCTCGAAGCTCAGCGTCCCAAGCTCGACGAGGTCGATGCGCTTGGTCGGGGCGGCCATGCGCGCCGGCCAGGCCAAGCCAGCGGCAATGGGCGTGCGCATGTCCGGACTGGCGAGTTGCGCCAGCATCGAGCCGTCGCGGTAGCCGACGAGCGCGTGCACGATCGATTGCGGATGCACCACCACCTCGAGCTGAGCCGGCTCGACCGGGAACAGATGGTAGGCCTCGATCAGCTCCAGACCCTTGTTCATCAGGGTCGCCGAGTCGATGCTGATCTTGGGACCCATCGACCAATTCGGGTGTCGCAGCGCCTCCTGCGGCGTAGCCTGCGCCAGCCGCTCCAGGCTCCAGGTCCGGAACGGGCCGCCCGAGGCCGTCAGCACGATGCGCTCGATGGCGGCCGGATCCGAGCCCGCGATCGCCTGGAACACGGCTGAATGCTCGGAATCGACCGGCACCAGCTCGGTTCCGGCAGCTGCGCACGGCCTCCATGAACATCTCACCTGCGCACACCAGGCATTCCTTGTTGGCGAGCGCCACCCGCCGCCCCTGCGCCACGGCGGCGAGCGTGGGCTGCAGCCCGGCCGCACCGCTGATCCCGGCCATCACGCAGTCCGCTCGCCGGCTCGCGGCCTCGATGAGCGCCCGAGAGGCCGGCAGCAACCTCGATGCCGGTGCCGGCCAGGCGATCCTTGAGTTCGCCGTAGCAGCTCTCGTCGGCGAGGACGGCGAGCTGAGCGCGATGGCGAACGGCCAAGATCGGCCAGCGCCTGCGCGTTGCGATTGGCGGTCAGCGCCACGACCTGGAGAACTGGCCGGGATTGCGGCCGATGAGATCGAGGGTGTTCTTGCCGACGGACCCCGTTGCGCCCAGCACGCTGACGAGCCTCACACCCGCCGCGGCCGAGCTTGACGGCGTCTCGCGCGACGCCTCCGACCGCCTTGCCCCGCTCTTTGGCACGGGTTGCTGACCTCCAGAGCCGTCAGGACCCCAACAGCAGGGCCCGCGCCGGAAAATACCAATTCACCACAAAGGCGCAGACACCGGCTGCAACCGCAGCTGCGATCAGGCCGTCCACACGGTCCATAAGTCCACCGTGGCCCGGTATTATGGTGCCTGATATCCTTGGCGCCGAAGCGGCGTTTCAGCGCGGACTCGGCAAGGTCGCCCGCTTGGGCGACCACGGCCAGGACGGCGCCAGTGGCTGCGAGCCGCACCACCGAAGCATACGGAACGCTGAGCCAGAACAGTGCACCCACGATCGCGCTCGCCGCGAGCGCACCCAGCAGGCCCGCCCAGGTCTTGTTGGGCGACACTCTCGGCCAGAGCCTGGCCCCGCCCGCGAGCCGCCCGGCGAGGAAGCCCGCCGTGTCGGCAGTCACGACGATGGCGATGAGGAAGATCACCGCCAGCAGACCGAGCGTGGGGTCGGCGCGCAGCCAAATGAGCGCGACCGCGGGCAGGCCTGCGTAGAACACGCCCAATGCCGAAAACAGGCTGTTGCGGCCGAGACTGAGCAGCGCCGCCAGGATAGCGCCGATCGGCAGCGCCAGCAGACCGAGTCCGACCAAGCCGAGCGCGGCCAGGATGCCGGCCAACGCCGCCGTCGCGACCAGGACGGCGATGATGATGCCTCCCTCGGTGCCGTGCACGAGCCGCCCCCACTCCCAGGCCACGATCAGCGCGCCCAGCACGACGAGGACGGCAAACGGCGTCTCGCCGGCCAGCGTGAAGGCTGCGGCCACCGCGCCCATGATCAGCCCGGCCACCAGCCGCGTCGGAAAATCGCCGCCCAGCCGCTCGGTCCACCTGGGCGCACCGCCGTTTCGGCCCGGATCATCCTGCTCGCTCATCGACCTGCGATCCTTGCCACAACATTCAACCGACCGGCCGCCCGACGACCCCGCCGAACCTGCGATCGCGACGGCGGAAATCGTCGATGGCCTGCTGCAGCAGATCGCGCCCGAAATCGGGCCAGCAGGCCTCCATGAACACGAACTCGGTATAGGCCGATTGCCACAAGAGGAAGTTGGACAGACGCAGTTCGCCGCTGGTGCGGATCAGCAGGTCGGGATCTGGCACGCCTTGCGTATCGAGGGCAGATGACAGCATTTCAGGCGTAATGTCGCCGGCCTTGATGGCGCCTTCCACAACGCGCTCGGCGAGGCGCCTGGCTGCCCTGGCGATCTCCGCACGCGACCCGTAATTGAAGGCGATCACCAAGATCGAGGGCCGTATTGGTCTCGGTGAGCGCCACCGCATCGTCGATGAGGCCCAGCACCTCCGCATCCACCCCCTCGCGCTCGCCGATTACGCGCACGCGGACATTGTTCTGATGCAGCTCGGCCAGATCGCGACGAATGAACCGCTTCATCAGTCCCATCAAATCGTCGATCTCGCTGGCCGGCCGCGCCCAATTTTCCGAGGAGAAGCTGAAGAGCGTCAGATACTGGACCCCGATCTCGATCGCCGCTCTGACCGTGCGGCGCACCGCCTCCACCCCCATGCGATGCCCTGCCGAGCGGGGCAGCCCCCGGCTCTGCGCCCAGCGGCCGTTGCCGTCCATGATGATCGCAACGTGGCGCGGGACTGGCGCCGTCTGCCCCCACGACGCAGGGGGGTTGTGCTCATTCATGGCCCCGTCCCTCACGACGGCAAAAAGCTCAGCGGTCGGTGGCGCCGATCAGCCTGGCCCCCTGCGCGCAATCGCACCATCCCGTTCATACTTGCTTGATCTCGGTTTCCTTGCCCGCCAGGGTCTGATCGATCTCCTTGATCAGCCTGTCGGTCAGCTCTTGCACCTTGGCGGTATTCTTGTGGTGCTCGTCCTCGCTCATCTGGCCGTCCTTCTCGAGCTTCTTGAGCAGCTCCATGCCCTCGCGGCGCACGTTGCGCACGGCGACGCGAGCGTGCTCGGTATACTTGTGCGCCACCTTGACGAGCTCCTGGCGCCGCTCTGCGTTGAGGGTGGGGATCGGCAGGCGGATCAGGGCGCCGTCGGTGACGGGGTTGAGCCCCAGGTTGGCCTCGCGGATCGCCTTCTCGACGGCGCTCACCTGGCTCTTGTCCCAGACCTGCACCGAGATGGTGCGCGCATCGGGCGTGGACACCGTCGCCACCTGATTGATAGGCATGCGCGCGCCATAGACGCTGACCACCACTGGATCGAGCAGGTGGATGCTGGCGCGGCCGGTACGCAAGCCTCCGAACTCCTTCTTGAGCGTGTCGATGGCGCCGCGCATGCGGCGTTCCAGCTCTTTCAGTTCGAACTTGGCGGCGGCCATGGGGTCTCTCCCTTGCTGCGGATGCCCTTGCCAGGCACTCCCTTCAAGAGGCCTTGCGGACGGACTGCGACAACCGCTCCCCAACCGCGCGCCTGCCTGCCCTACGGCCGGCCTTCAATCACCGTCGCCGGCGCTTCACCCCGCAGGACCTTCAAGAGATTACCCGGTTCTTCAATAGAAAACACAATTACTGGAAGAGCGTTGTCGCGGGCAAGGGCAATGGCCGCCCCGTCCATGACCTTGAGGTCCCTGGCCAGCACCTGGCCGTAGGTCAGCCGATCGTAGCGCTCGGCCTTGGGGTTCTTCCTCGGATCGTCCGAATATACCCCGTCCACCTGGGTGGCCTTGGCCAGCGCCTGACAGTCCATTTCGACGGCGCGGAGGGCCGCCGTGGTGTCCGTCGTGAAGAACGGGTTGCCGGTGCCGGCCGCAAATATGACGATGCGCTTGCATTCCAGGTGGTGCAGGGCCTTCGAGCGGACGAAGGACTCGCAAACCGTCGGCATCGGGATCGCGGAGAGCACGCGCGCCTGCACATCGAGCCTCTCCAGGCCGTTCTGCAGGGCCAGCGCGTTCATGACAGTCGCCAGCATGCCCATGTAGTCGGCGGTGGCCCTGTCCATGCCCATGGCGGCACCGGCAAGCCCGCGAAAGATATTGCCGCCGCCCACCACCACGCCCAGCTCGACGCCGGCGTTGATCGCCTCCTTCATGTCGCGGCACAGGCGCATGACGACATCGACGTCGATGCCGTAGCCGGTCTTGCCCATCAGCGCCTCGCCGGACAGCTTCAGGAGCAACCGCTTGTAGCGCAAGCCGGACGATGTGGCGCTCATGATGCAGCCTTTCAGTGCATGGCGTCGAGCTTATGCCGACCGCGGCCGACGAAGCAAACCCCGCGCCAACAACACTCCGCCACTTCCGCGGCGCAGTTAACACCGCGGGTCAGCGCTTGCCGACTGCGGCAGCCACCTCGGCAGCGAAATCGCCATCCTTCTTGTCGATGCCCTCTCCCAGCGCATAGCGCACGAACTTGGCGATCTTGATCGAGGCGCCCGGCAGACTTCTCCGCGGACTTGAGCACCTGCTCGACGGTCTGCTTGCCGTCGCCGCCAGCGCCGAGGAAGATTTGTTGCAGCAGCACCACCTGCTGGTAGAACTCCTTGCGCAGTCGCCCCTCCACCATCTTGGCGATGATGTCGGGCGCCTTGCCCGAGGCCTTGGCCTGCTCGGTGTAGACAGCACGCTCGCGCTCGACGAGCGCGGGGTCGAGTTGGTCGGCGCTGACGGCAGCCGGGCTTGCGGCAGCGATGTGCATGGCAAGCTGACGGCCGAAGGCGGTGAGCGCGGCCTTCTCGCCCTTGCTCTCCACGGCCACCAGCACGCCGATCTTGCCGAGGCCGTCGGCCGCCTTGTTGTGCACGTACTCCGTGACGACGCCTTCCGTCACCGTGGCAGCGTCGCGTGCGGCGCACGCTCATGTTCTCGCCGATGGTCGCCACCATCTCCTTGACGTAGTCGTCCGACCGTCACGCTCTTGCCGGGGTAGGCGAGGCCGAGCAGCTTCGCCAGGTCGCCCTTGGCCTGCGGCGCCAGCGAGGTGATGCCGCGCACCATGTCCTGGAACTGCGGGTTGCGGGCGACGAAGTCGGTCTCCGAGTTCACCTCGACGATGGCCCCCACCTTCGTCCTTGGTGGTGAGGCCGATCAGGCCCTCGGCGGCGACGCGGTCGGCCTTCTTGGCGGCCTTCGACAGGCCCTTCTTGCGCAGCCAGTCGACCGCCTGCTCCATGTCGCCCTTGGTTTCGGTGAGCGCGGTCTTGCAGTCCATCATGCCCGCGCCGGTCTTGTCGCGCAGGGCCTTCACCATGTTTGCGGTGACTGCTGTCATCGCAAAGCCTCGTATGCGTGTGTGTCGCTCGGCCGCCGTCCCTGCGCCAATCCGGCAGCCGCGGGTTGGCCGGCCTCAGGCAGCCTCCGACTCGACCAGCTTCTTCGCTGCCGCGACCCAACCCTCCGCTGCAATGCGTCCCCTGAGCCTCGCGCGCCCGATCGAGCGCCTCGGCCATGTCCGGCTCGAGGTCGGCGATCTGCCAGAAGTGATAGACGCCGAGGTCGTTGAGCCGCTGCTCCAGCTTGCCGTCGACGTTGGGCAGCCGCTTCAGGTCGTCGGCCTCGCCGCGCGGCGCCTCGATGCCCTTGAACGCCGGCAGCTCGAGCTGCTCGGACGGCGGCGTCTCGGACGCGCCAAGATCGGCGCCCGCCTGGGCCTGGCCGCGCTCGATGCCGTCGATGGCCGCGCGCGCGATGAGATCGCAATACAGCGTGATGGCGCGGCCGGCATCGTCGTTGCCGGGGATCGGGAAGTCGATGCCGTCCGGATCGCAGTTGGTGTCGACGATGGCAACGATCGGGATGTCGAGCTTGCGCGCTTCGGCGATCGCGATCTCTTCCTTGTTGGTGTCGATCACGAACAGCAGATCGGGCAGCCCGCCCATCTCCTTGATGCCGCCCAGCGACTTGTTGAGGCTGTCGCGGTCGCGGGTCAGTTGCAGGAGTTCCTTCTTGGTGCGGCCCTTGCCCTCGCCGGCGAGCGTCTCCTCGAGCTGCTTCAGGCGGCGGATCGACTGCGAGATCGTCTTCCAATTGGTCAGCGTGCCACCGAGCCAGCGATGGTTGATGTAGTACTGCGCCGAGCGCTTGGCCGCCTCGGCGATGCCGTCCGAAGCCTGCCGCTTGGTGCCGACGAACAGCACGCGCCCGCGCTGCGCCACCACGTCGCTCACCTTGACCAGCGCCTGGTGCAACAGCGGCACGGTCTGCGCCAGATCGATGATGTGGATGTTGTTGCGCACGCCGAAGATGTAGGGCGACATCTTCGGGTTCCAGCGATGGCTCTGGTGACCGAAGTGGACGCCAGCCTCGAGCAGCTGACGCATATTGAATGCGGGGAGCATGGGGACTTCCTGTTTCCGGTTCGATCCTCCGCGGAACCTTGTAGAGACCGGTTGCCCGGCCCACCGGAGCGCCGGGCGGGGCTTTCGGTCCGCCGGGTGCCTTGAGTTTCCGCGTGTGTGATGGCGGGCTGTTTAGCGGCTGGCGGCCGAAATGACAAGCGCCAATGATTGCCGGGGTTTAGCCCAGGATTTCGAACGATACCATTCTCAGTCGAAGTCCCGCGTCACGTCGAAGGTGCGCACCGCCGCCAGGTTGTCCGGCGGGGTAAGCCACAAATCCTCGTGCCGCAGGGTGCGGCGGGTGTCGTGCACGCCGGCCAGCCAATGCTCCTCCATGGAGACGCGCGAGAACTCGTAGTCCTTGGTCTGCGTCTCGTAGTTCTTCTCGCGATAGATGAGATGCACGATGCTCATGGACACGCTGCTTGCGAACTTATCGCTGATGTAGCGCACGTCGGCATCGCCCCTCAAATCGGCCGGCAGCTTATCGATCAGGCGGGCCACTGCGCGACGCAACTCCTGGCCACTGCGGGCCGTGTCGGTGTTGAAGCGGGTGCGCGAGGAGTAAAGGATGTCTTTGTAACGCTCGTAGACGTCGAGCAGGTTGCGCGGCAGCGCGCCGCGCGCGCTGAACAGATCGACCTGGAACACCACCATGCTGGAGCGGCGCTCGACATCGAGCAGGTACTGCAGCGGCGTGTTGCTGACGACGCCGCCGTCCCAGTAGTGCTCGCCCTCGATCTCGATCGGCGGGAAGCCCGGCGGCAGCGCCGCGCTTGCCATGATGTGCTCGGGGCCTAGCCTGCGCTCGCGCGTGTCGAAGTAGACCGAGTTGCCCTTGCGGATGTTGGCGGCACCCACGCTCAGGCGCGGTTCGCCGGCGTTGAGAAGGTCGAAGTCGACGAACTCCTCGAGCGTCTGGCGCAGCGGCGCGGTGTCATAGAAGCTGAGCGCCGCCGCCGTCCCCCACGGGTGCAGCCAGGCGGTCGGCGCCCGCGGGCGGTAGAAGCCGGGCACCCCGGAGGCGACACTGGCAAGCGCGCTCCACTCGTTGAAGAGGCCCCGCGCGATGTCGCCGTCCAGGAACGGTTTGGCCGGGACGCCGTCGGTCACAAGCTCCCAGAAAGCGCGCAGACGCTCGGTGCGCCGTTCCGGCGGATTGCCGGCGATGATGGCCCCGTTGATGGCACCGATCGACACGCCGGCGATCCAGTCGGGCTCGTAGCCCTTCTCGGCGAGCGTCGCGTACACGCCGGCCTGGTAGGCGCCGAGCGCCCCGCCACCCTGCAGGACGAGCCCTGCCTGCGCGCAGTGTGACGGCAACGTCTTCTTTCTACTGCCGGCCATCGGCTCAACGCTTGGCTTCCACTGTCACTTCCGGCGGCACCCTGATCCACGGGTAGCCCTCGCGTCCGCGCTTGCGGCCATAAGCGAACAGCGCCTGCATGTAGGCGTGGTCGAACGGCGCCGGGTGCGGCGCGGCGAAGGTACTTGGAATATAGGCGAGGTTGAAAGCGATGTTGTCGGCCTTCGCCTTCACATAGATGCGAGTGAGATCGCCGAGCCCCTGGCTGCGGCTCAGGGTTTCCAGGGAGCGCACGGCGATGGCGAGCGTGGTCTCGTCCGTCACCTGATATTCGGGCGCGATCTTGCCGTTGCGCACCACCCACAGCCGCCGTTGCACCTCGACACCGATGGCACGATCGATCTGCCGGAAGCTGAATTCCGCCGGAGTGAGAAACACGCCGTGCGTAGTGCCGCCGTCGACGTGCATCTCCTCGTAGTGCTTGCCGCGGGCCGTGACCTCGATGCGCACGGGAGGGAACAGGCCGGGCAGTGCCGCCGAAGCCAGCAGCACCTTGCGGAAGAGGTCGATGCTCTCCTGGTTGCCGAGCTCGGCAATTCTGCCCATGTCCCAGTATACGGGCCGCTGCGCGTCGATGTTGGTGGTGCCGAACAGCAGGAACCGGCCCTTGGCCCTCTCCTCTGCCACCCTGCGCAGCAGCCTGGCATCGACGTGACGGTCGATCAGGTGCCTGAGAGGCGTGTTGTCGGCGAGCGCAGCTCCGCCGAGGAGGCCACCCAGGATGTTGGCCTGGTAGATCTGGTCGGCCCCGTAGGTGGCGAAGAAGGTCGTGAGGGTACGATCGTATTCCCTGCCGACGAAAGCGAACGGAGCGATCAACGCGCCGGCGCTGATGCCGGTCACCAAGGCAAACTGCGGCCTGTCGCCCCGCTCACCCCAACCGACCAGCAGGCCCGCGCCGAAAGCGCCATCGTCGGCCCCGCCCGACAGCGCCAGCAGGTCGGCGACGACGGGTTTGCCCGACTTGGCGAGCGCCAAATAGCTGGCCTTGAGCTTGGGCAGGTCGGGAGCCAGCATGGCCTGCGCGAAAGGCGCATCTCCCCACACCCGTACATTGCCCATATCCGGGACCTAGGCCTTGTCCGCGAGTTGGGCCGGCACTGCTGCACGGTACGGGCCGGTGCAGCCGACCAGTGCCACCAGGAACAGCGAGAGTAGGGCCACATGCGGCCGAGCCGCGCCGACGCGATACATGGCGCTCCGATCTCGACCCCGAGTTTAGCGCGCGCATGCCATGATAGGCCGCCTTCTGTCCGCGTGGCCAGACCACTCCTGGCCGCGGCGGGGCGGACACCAGAGCCGGCGCAGGCGACGCCGCACGAGGCGTGCTGCGTTACTTCTTGGCCTGCCGGGCCTTGCGTGCCGCGTAGCGGGCGTCGCGCTCCTTCTTGCGCTCGGCGGCCTCGGCTGACTCACGGATCACCCTCTCGATGGCCTCGCGCTTCTCACGCGCCTCGCGCTCCACCCGTTCACGCGCTTCCTGCTCGGCGCGGACGGCCGCTTGCGCCTCTTTGACTGCCCGGCGTTGCGCAGCCCTGACTTCGCGAGCCGCCGCGATCGCTAGTCTTTCTTCCCGACGCTTGATGACCTCCGGATCGTCCGGCGCCGGCCGGGTCCGGAAGCGCTGCAGCGCTGCCTCTCGCGCCGCCGCCGCGGCACTCAAACGGTCGTTGAACGTCTTTTCCTTGTAGCCCTTCATTCCAGTCCTGTATTGCCCACTGAATTTGCCACGAAATCGCAGGACCGCTCAGGCGGCCCGGCGCCCGCACCGTGGCCGCGCCTGCCGATCACTCGACGCGCGACAGCCGCCCGTGCGGGGCTCTCACAATGCAAAAGGCGCCGACCAAGTCGGCGCCTGCACCTGGCCTCAGGCGGCCTGGATGTTGTTGACGGCTATCTTGCCGGTGCGACGGTCCGGCTGGGTGTCGAAGCGCACCTTCTGGCCTTCGCGAAGGCTGCTCATACCGGCGCGCTCGAGCGCCGTTGCATGGACGAACACGTCCTTGCCGCCGTTGTCGGGCTGGATGAAACCATAGCCCTTTTGCTCGTTGTAGAATTTGACAGTGCCGCTTTCCATAGAACGTCCTTTTCAAGTCCTCGTTGTCAGGAGCCAATAGCACGCCGCAACGTGCACAGGCTCGGTTCGTCGATGTTTGGAAGAGAGTTCGATCGTGCGCCGGTCAATGTCCAGGCGTAACGGCCCCTCGTCTGGCCAAAGTCGATGCGGAGACATAGAGCCGATTGGGTCCGATTGCAATAGGCGGCGAGAGGACCCCGCCGGGGGCGGCCGCCCCCCGCTCAGGCGACGACGGCTTTTGCGACGGCAAGTCCCATCAAGTAGATGAACGCGAGGGGCGCGGCAAGGACCAGCGGCGCCGCCCACTGGCTCGAACCTGCAGCGAACGCGAGGCCGGCGTGCACGGCAAGCGGGAGCATGAACACCAACGGCAGCAGGGCCAGCAGCAGCCGGCGGCCGCGATAGCGCACTGCCATGATGAGTTGCAGGAAGAAGTAGGCCAGCGCCGCGAGCGTCACAAGCTCGCTGACGAGCCACTGCAAGACCGCTCCCCATCCTGTTGATGCGGGCTGCAGCACCGTATCTTATGGCGCGGTGGAACGAAAATGCGTTTCCCGGCGGGGAAGGCTCGCGGCGCTGCCGCATTCGTGCCCTAGAGTCTTTCCGTTCTTAGTTGAATCGGGGAGGATTCCCAAATCAGTGGGGATCTGATTCAAGCTGCATGCTGGGAAGGGGGCCAGCATGCATGGCACGAGCCTACTCTCTCGACCTGCGTGAGCGAGTGGTGGCGTCGGTTGCAGGTGGCAAATCCTGCCGGACGGTGGCGGCGCTGTTCGATGTGAGCGTTGCCAGCGTGGTGAAGTGGTCGCAGCGCGCCAGAGTGACGGGCAGTCCGGCGGCCAAGCCAATGGGCGGCAAGAGACCCTATGTGTTGGAGGGCGAGCGGGATTGGCTGCTGGCGCGTCTTGCCCAAAAGCCGGATCTGACGCTGCATGCCCTGCTCGCCGAGCTGCGCTGGCGCGGCGTGATCGTCGCTTGCGACACGCTCTGGCGCTTCCTGCGACGCGAGGGGATCAGCTTCAAAAAAAACCGTCTTCGCCAGCGAGCAGGATCGGCCTGACGTCGCACGTCGGCGGCACTGGTGGAAGCGGTATCAAGGGCGCATCGATCCAGCCCGCCTGGTCTTCATCGACGAGACCTGGGCCAAGACCAACATGACGCGCACCTATGGCTGGCACCGCCGCGGGGCCCCGCTTCGCGCCCACGTGCCGCACGGCCGTTGGCGCACCATGACCTTCCTCGCCGCTCTGCGCCACGATCGCATCACGGCTCCCTGCGTCATCGACGGTCCGATCAACGGCGAAAGCTTCAAAGCCTACGTCGAACAGTTCCTGGTGCCGACGCTGCAGCCTGGCGACATCGTCGTCATGGACAACCTGGGCTCGCACAAGGGCGGCACTATCCGCCGCCTCATCCGTGCCGCCGGAGCACGCCTGTTCTTCCTGCCGCCCTACTCGCCCGACCTCAATCCCATCGAGCAGGTCTTCGCCAAACTCAAGGCCCTGCTGCGCAAGGCCGAGGAACGCACCACCGAAGGTGTCTGGACACGCATCGGCAGCCTGCTTGAGTGCTTCACACCGACCGAATGCGCCAGCTACCTCCGCAACGCAGGATATGCTTCGACCTAATGCGGAAACACTCTAGACGGCATGTTCTGACCCGCAGGGAGTCCGAGAATGCCCAAGCTCACGCTTTACCATGCCGCCCCTTCGCGCTCGTCGATCGTGCACTGGATGCTGGAGGAGGTCGGCGAGCCCTACGACATCCACCTGGTCAGCTTCAAGAAGGGCGAGAACCTCGAGCCCGAGTATCTCGCCATCAACCCCATGGGCAAGGTGCCCGCCCTCAAGCACGGCGACACCGTCATTACGGAAGCGGCCGCCATCTGCACCTACCTCGCCGACGAGTTCCCGCAGGCCAAGCTCAACGTGCCCGTCGGCAATCCGCAGCGCGGCCTCTATCTCAAGTGGCTGTTCTTCGGGCCGAGCTGCTTGGAGCCCGCCATCACCGAGCGTGCCTTTCCGCGCAAGGAGCCGCCAAGGCGCTCCACTCTCGGCTTCGGTGACTTCGACACGACCATGAACGTGTTGGCGCAGGGTGTTGCCGCCGCCGACCCCTACCTGATGGGCAAGCAGTTCACTGCCGCCGACGTCATCATCGGCTCGGGCCTGCGCTGGGGCACGATGTTCAAGCTGATCCCCGAGCGGGCGGAGTTTGCAGCCTACGTTGCGCGCCTCAACGAGCGGCCGGCCCTCAAGCGCGCGACCGCCAAGGACGCGGAGTTGCAGAAGCAGCAGGAGCAGAACCCTTCGCAAAGCTGACAAGAGGCCGGTCAGTTCGCCTTCACAGGTCCAGGCTTGGCCTTGCCGCGATCGGCGTCAATCCTGGCCAACAAGGCAGCGATCTGCGCCTTCGCAATGCCGACGACAGCCCCAGGGCCGTTGCGGGCGAACAGCTTGAGTTGATAGCCCTCCGGCGGGGCCTGTCTAAGCTGCGCTTCCGGTATCTCGACCGTGAACACCTCGCTGTGCGTGCACGCTGCGTTGAGCTGGCATCGGCGGTTCGATGCGACCTTGGTGAACCCAAGAGGCTGGGCACTGCTGTTGCGCGCGGCCTCATAGCCGCGCTTGTGGTCGCTCACGTACGCGAACTGGACGCTAAGAAAGGTCGTGAGCACGCTGGATTGGCGGTCAATTCGACCGATGAGCTGAACCTCCAGCGCGTTGGGGTAGGTGCCCGCGCGGATCGGGCCTGTCGTGTATTCGCGGTAGGGACTGAACTTGTCGTCGCGCAGTTGGATCTGGCCAGATTGCGCTACTTGCTGCGCAGCCGCTGCAGTCGCCACGAGCGCACAGCACACGGCCGTCACCGCCACCGTTGCCCACCATCGACGCATCGCACTCCCCCAATCGGCTGGTCCCAGAATATCAAAGCCAGCAACGCTGGGGGAGGTATGACTTTGCCCTTGAGGAGCGCTGCACAGGCCATGTCTCGATGACAATCAGGCCGCACCGCGCGCTCCGCGTTGAGCCCGCTGATCGAAGCGGGCGATCGCGAAGGACGCCGAGCCGCAGAAGCAGCAGGAGGCGACGTGAGGAAAGCCCGCCGCCAGCTGCGAGCGTCCAAGACAACGACGGCAACTGCGTAGCGAGGTTGGCAGCTCGCTGCAGGGTGCCCTATGCAGCGGCATCACCCAATTGCGGGTCACCCCTCCACGCACTTGCGCATACGTCGACCACGTTGTATCTTCGCAAATAGCATATTTCTTCTATTTCCGCCAATAGGCGTTGGAGGTTCGCATGGCCAAGGAATATGGCGTCGCCCAGATATATCGGGCTGCACGCGCACCGGGTTTCCCTCTGGTCGTCATCTGTGCGGCGGGTGAGACACCCAACCTCAATACGCGGGTCACGATCGAGCAGCTGCCGTGGCGAATCTTCCCGCCGCACTTCGGCCTGTTCTTCGAGACGCCGCCGATCGTCCTGCCGGCAACGAGGCCCTTCGCGGTTTGGCACGCGGCCGGTTATCCGGTCGGCGTCGACGAGGTGATGATCATCGATGCCAACGGCCGGCATGTCGTGAAGATCGAGCCCACGCTGGCGCCGAGCCCGGAGGGAAGGGATGTCAACGCCGGCGAGCAGTTCCTCGCCTACAAGCAGATCGGCTTTCCCAACTGCATGATCGCACCTGTCGACGCAATGGTGCCGATGATCTTCGCGCGCGCGTTCGGCCCCGCAAGCTACGCCGACTGCGAGGCCTGGATCGCGCAGAACTGCGGTAAGGCGTGAGCGGCGTTGCCCGGCGACGCCGCCATCATTCGACACGTGGAGACCTCCATGGCCGACTGGCAGATCAGCTGCATCAGCAAGACCGACCGCACCAGCCCGCACGAGCGCATCAGGCAGGTCGGCGGCGCCGGCGGCTGGCGCAAGCCGACCGACGAGGTCATCCGCCTGATCGAGGCGGGCACCGACACCTTCTGGGTGAGCGTCGACGGCAAGCGCACCGACGTGGTGGTCGACACGCACAATGGCCGCAAGTACATCCGCACGCGCCCGGACGATCATCGCCAGAACAATCTGCTGTCGTTGCCCGAGTGCATCTGACTTGAGGCGAGCGTCGGCAATCAGCCGGCCCCGCCCAGCTTCTTCTGCACGCGCTGGTCGAAGCGCGCCACGTTGACCACGACGCGGGCGTGCGTGCCCTCGCCCACCACCTCGCGCTCGTCGCGCGCCTCGACCCGGAAGGTGATGGTGCGGCCTTCGACGGCAATGACCGCAGCGGCAGCGGCGACGCGCAGGCCGACCGGCGTGGCCGCAAAGTGGCGCACATCGAGATGGATGCCGAGGCTCTGGTGGCCCGCCGGCAGCAGGTGCTCGACTGCGGCCAGCGCCGCCGCCTCCATCAGATTGATCATCACCGGCGTCGCCAGCACCGCGATCGCCCCCGAGCCGACCCGCGGCGCGGTGTGCTCCGCCGCCACGACGAGGTCGGCGGTACCGGTCAGGCCCGGGTGGATGGCGGAGAGATCGAGCATGAATGTTGCTTGGACGCTCTTATTGCAGGGTTCAGGTGAGCCGCCAGCTTACTCGATCTTGAAGTCCTTCGGGTTCCAGTCGGGCTTAGGGTATTGCGGGTCCATCGCCTCCAGCGTCTCGCGCACGATGGCCGCCACCGCCGCGTTGCGCGCCCATTTGCGGTCGGCGGGGATCACATACCATGGCGCGTGCGCGGTGGAACACCTCTGCAGCATGATCTCGTAGGCCGCCTGATACTTGTCCCACAGCTTGCGGTCCTCGAGGTCGGCCGGGTTGAACTTCCATCGGCTGTTCGGCTCGTCGAGCCGATCTTGCAGGCGCTCGGCCTGCTCCTTCTTGGAGATGTGCAGCATGAACTTGAGGACGGTGGTGCCGTTCTCGGTCAGCAGGCGCTCGAAGTCGTTGATCTGGCCGTAGCGCGCCTCGATCTCCTCCGCTGGTGCCAACTTGCGCACGCGGCCCACCAGCACGTCCTCGTAGTGCGAGCGGTTGAAGATGCCGATGGTGCCGCGGCGCGGGCAGGCAATGTGCGCACGCCAGAGGAAATCGTGCGCCAGCTCCTCTTCGCTCGGGCGGCGGAACGGCGTGACGATCACGCCGATCGGTCCCGTCGCATTGAACACGTGGCGAATGGTGCCGTCCTTGCCCGCCGTATCGATGCCCTGCAGAACCACCAGCAGAGCGCGCCGCCCTTCCGCGAACAGCCTGTCCTGCAGCTCGTTGATGATCTCGCCGTCCTTCCGGCTCTGCTCCTCGGCCGCCTTGCGGTCGGGGAAGGCCGAGGCGTCGGCGGGATCGCGGCGGGCAAGATGCGCGCGCTTGCCGGCGCCGAGGCGGAAGCGCGTGGCGAGAGTGTCCTTGGGCATGATCGGGCTCACCTGTTGCATCGCCTGGCCAAGGATGCGCCAAGATTTGCACCTGAGATAGTCGCGACCCTCGACACGGTAACCGTCAACCCTCGCCGAGATACCGCAGCAGCGCCTCCAGGATCGGACGCTGGCCTGCGAGAATCTTGCGCGCAGCCACCTCCGGCGTGAACCATGCCGCCCTGTCGGCCTCGGGGAATTCGCGCATTTGCCCCGACCGCGGCGGCCACTCCATGGCGAACGTGTTGCTCTTGAGGCTCGAGGGGTCGAACTCGCCCTCCACCGCCCACGCTTCGACGATCTTGGCCGCAGACTGGCGAAACGCGCCGAGCGCGATCGCCTCGCCCTCGGCCTCCGCGCCCGTCTCCTCGGCGAACTCGCGCCTTGCCGCAGCAAGCGGGTGCTCGCCCGGCCCTGTGAGGCCTTTGGGGATGCTCCAGGCGCCATCGTCCTTCTTGGTCCAGAACGGCCCGCCCAGATGCACGAGCAGCACCTCGATGGCGCCGGGCTCGCGGCGGCGGTAGAGGAGGATGCCTGCGCTGCGTTGGGGCATGGGGGTCTGCACGAATCAGGGTAAAGAGCGTCACTCGCCTTGGCCCAGCGTCGGCGCACAACTGCCATGGAGCAGACGCGATGCCAACCCCCAAGCGGCTCATCCTGGCGGTGATGGCCGGCATCGCCTTGGCCGGCCCGACAGCGGCAGGGGATTGGACGATAGGGGTCGAGGTCGAACTCGATCGCCATCCCGACGACTTCAGCGAGCCGAAGGATACCAAGATCAACGTCTCTCTCGCACGCAAGCTGCCGAACGGCATCGTGCTCGGGGGATCGGTCCAGCCGCAGATCAAGACCGACGGCGAGGTCGGCTACAATCTGGAGGGCACGC
Organism: uncultured Alphaproteobacteria bacterium; assembly: GCA_963724565.1. GTDB lineage: Bacteria > Pseudomonadota > Alphaproteobacteria > Rhizobiales > Hyphomicrobiaceae > AWTP1-13. The sequence goes on along the minus strand of CAVRVK010000010.1, from coordinate 3,287 downwards.
TCGGCTACACGTGGAAGATCGGCGAGATCTTCTCCATCGGCGGCAGCGCCGGCATCGGCGAGAAGCTGCAGCGGGAGCAGTCGGGCGGCGACTTCCCCTACTACGTTTTGCGCGTGTACGCCAACGTCGCGCTCGACGAGCGCTGGTCGTGGAACGTCGTCACCTACCGCTTCCGCGACGCCTTCGATCCCGCCGACAACTACAACACACCTGAGCTCTCCACCTCCCTCAGTTTCAAGGTCGACGAGAACCGCTCGGTGTTCGCCAGCTACTACTTCGGCTGGAAGAACAGCGATCCCGACTACCAGGGCATCAGCTTCGGCTTCAGGCACAGCTTCTGATGCCTGCGTCAGCCGCGGCTCGCAACTCCGCATGCTTCGAGAGGGTCCCGATCAGGCCACCGACAACAGCCGCGGCGCGATCTCCTCAATGCGCTCGAATAGCAGATCGGGCCTTAGCCCCCGCAAGGTCTCGGGCGCCGCATAGCCCCAGGTGACGGCGGCGCAGGCGATGCCGGCCGCGTGCGCGGCCTCGATGTCGCGCACCTCGTCGCCGATGGCGATCACGCCAGCGGCGTCGACGCCGGCGCGCTTCATCACCCGGCGGAACTTCACCGCCTTGCCGAACAGGGCTGCGCCGCAGGCAAAGTCCGAGAACAGCGCCGCGTTGGCCTGGCCCAGCTGCCGGCGCGCGCTGGCCTCGTGGTCGGAGCTGACCAGCGCCAGGCGCACGCCGCCGTCTTTGACAGCGCGCAGCATCGCGTCCACGCCCGGGAACAGGGGAATGTCGCCGATATGCGCGGCCTTCAGCCGCCGCATGTGCCGGGCGATCATCGGCACCTTCCAGCGCGGCACGCCGAGGTGCTCGAGGATCTCGCGCGGACCCATGCGGCGCAGCGGCGCGATGTCGGCTTCCGCGATGCGGCGAAAGCGGAACCTGTCGGCCACGTCGTTCACGTGCTGGCGGAACCAGGGCAGGCTGTCGGCCAAGGTGCCGTCGAGATCGAAGATGGCAAGCGCGTAGGGCATGCGCGGAACCATAGCCCGACTGCGCCGAAGTATGCCTGCGTTGTGTTGGCTTGAACCGGCTGCATGCACATCGGCCCCGCAGCGGCCGCACCGCCCGAGGGTCACGCGAGGGAGGAGGAGCAGGGCGTCCGGGCTGCGCCCAGGACCTGCGATCACACTCCGCGGTAACGGGCGCAAAGGACGCCCTGCTCGGCCCGCATCCGCACGTTTCCTTGGCGCTTGTCAGGTCAGCTCACCGACCAAGGCCGCTCGCGGATACGAGCTTCGCCGCACCCGGGCCCCACTCCTGACGCTTGGATGATCTCTCCACCATGCCAGGCGAGGTAACCGGACTACGGCTCCCGGCTCCTGTGCTGGGCTGCGGCTCCAGGACGCCGCGCTTCCCATCTCCGGGGCAGGCGCAGACAAGCACACGGCGCCGCTCGCGTCATCCTCCGCCTACATACATTATGAAACGCAAATCGCTATCCCCGCTCGCCAAACCTGTGGATCTGCGCTTCGAGGCACGTCGCGCGTACTCCCTCTCCCCGCTTGCGGGGAGAGGGCTGGGGTGAGGGGCAGAAACAGACTCGTGAGGGGCAGCGGCGCGCTCCGCACCGGCCTTATCCCCGCCCGAACGCCCCGAGGTAAGCTCGGGACATGACACCCGACGACCCCCTGCACGGCGCCCATGCCTCGCGCGAGGCGCGCTACGTCTTCGCCTATCTCGCCCGCCGCGGCGGCTCGATGCGGCTCGCGCCCCTGCTGCGCCACCTGCGCATGGAGCCCGCGCGTGCTCGTCGCCGCCGTCACCGAGCTCGTCGAGCGCTACTGGATCACCATCGTGTGGCGCAAGGCCGCCGAGGGCACGCCCGACGATGAGCCGCGCCCGCTTCACCGACATCGACCGCCTCGTCACCACCCGCTTCGGTCGCCGCAAATACCGCACGACGTGGCCAACGCTGGATTGATGGCGTCACATCCTTAGGATGCTATCCGGCCCGGCCCCTCTCCTGCGCCTTGATCTCCTCGAATTTGGCCCGGGCGCGCTCGAACTTGTCGTTGAACAGCCACATCGCATCGAGGATCTCGCGGAAGGTCGCCGAGGTCCTCGCCCGGTCCGCCTTGCCGAAGGTGAAGATGGAGTTGTTGCGCAGGTAGCCCATGATCCTCGGGTCCGAGATGCGATAGGCCGCGAAGTTGCCCGACGCGAGCGCGGCCCGCGTCGGCGTGGGGATGATCTGGATCAGCTGGAACAGCTTCATCTGGTCGATCTGGTCGGGCAGCATCTTGCGCGATCGCCGGGATCTGCGCGAACAGGTCGGCGTGGCGCGTTCATCAGCCCGTTGCGCACCGCGGTCCAGTGATTGAACCGCTGGTCGCCCGTGCCGACGCGCGCCGTCTCCTTGTCGTCGCGCGCGGCCACCGCGGGATCGAGCGCCGCGATCCTGCGGCTTGAGCGCCGCCCACGCCGTGCGCCCCTTGCGATCCTCCGCGACGCCCGTCTGCAGGCTGCCCTTGTATTTGTTGGAGCGCGCGTTGCCGATGTTCTGGTTGCCGTTGGTCTCGGCGAAGAACACGCCCGAGGCTGATGCGGCCGGCCGCGTCGGCCGTGGCGGCATCGAGGCCCTTGGCGCGCGCGATCGCCCGGCCCGAGGTCGGCGACGTCCTTGAAGGGCGTCTCGGAGGCCTGCGCGTCCGCCGGCGGCGCCTGCATGATGTGGAACAGCGCCGCGTACTCCTCGATCAGCGGCTCGATGTCGGCATCGAAGTACGCCGGCGGCACGCCGAACTTGTTCGGCCGCCCGATGCGCGACGGCACGCGCGTCGGTGAGGTCCTTGTAGGTGCTCATCACCTGCGAGCGCGCGCCAGATACAGCGCCTGCCCCGGCCGCTCGGGCAGCTTCTGCTTGGCCTCGATCTGCCCCCGCCGCTCCGCCAGGATCGCCCGGAACTCGCGCAGGGCCTTGTCGTAGGCCGGCCTGCGCTGCCGCCTGCTCTTTGGTGAGCGCTTTCGCCTGCGCCGCGGCGGGCGTCACGACGCCAACACCGCCGACACCAGGGGCGAACACGGCAGTGGCAACCACGAGCAAGACGCCTGCAACCAAGAGCGAGAGTGGTGAGGATCGGCGCATGGCGGGGAGAATAGCACGCTCCCGCGCTTCTCCCTCGCGGTGGGCTGGATCCTCGGACCAAGTCCGAGGATGACAGTTGAGTGCGCGGCTCAGGTTGGCGGCCTATTCCGGAGCGCAACGGACACCACCGTTACAGAAGGTACCA
>CAVRVK010000009.1:0-74686 GCA_963724565.1 uncultured Alphaproteobacteria bacterium | reverse complement strand
GCGCACCGGAGAGGATTCGAACCCCTGACCCCCAGATTCGTAGTCTGGTGCTCTATCCAGCTGAGCTACCGGTGCTTGCCTTGAAAATCAGCAAGTTAGACGATCGCACGCGTCGGCCTGGACGCTTCCAAGGCCCTACGCACTCACATTGCCAGGCGGCATCGCGCCGGCACGGCACCGCTCCTTAGGGCCATCTACCATCAAGGTCAACATGATGCTGACGTGACGGCCTTGCGGCGACAGGCGGTAGCGGCGCATGGCGGTTGCTTGGGCCGCCGGAGCGCGTCAAGCGCCGATGCTCGGTCATCCTAGCGACAATGCTCAAGGCCGCAGCTTCGCGGCTAACCAGCGGGCGACGGCCGCCGCCGATGCGCCCTCTCCGGCCCGCCGGTTGGCCTCGCGCATGGTCTCGACGTCGATGGCATCGACAAGAGGGCGCAGCGCGCTCGAGGAAGGCCTGGTCGTTGGCCCGCTTGGGCGAGACCAGCAGGATCGCGTCGTAGGGCGGGATGGCCTTGCGCGGGTCGTCCAGCACCTGCAGGTCGTATTGGGCGATGCGGCCGTCGCTGGTGTAGGCGGAGATGACGTCGACCTCGCCCGCCGCCACCGCCGGGTACATGAACTCCGCCTGCATCTGCCGCTGCTGGCGGAATGCCAGACCGTAGGTCTCGCGGATCGCCTTCCACTCGGGGCGGCCGAAGAACTCGTAGTCGCCGGCAATCGACAGTCTGAGGCGCGTGCGGTGCCAGGTCTGCAAGCGAGCTGACGCTCGAGCGTCGGCTGCGCGCTTGCGCGTCATCGCCAGGGCATAGGCGTTCTCGAAGCCGAGCCCGCCGAGCAGGGTGATGCCGTGGCGTTCCTTCAGCCATTTGGCGACCTCGGACAGCACCTCGGCCCGCGGGCAGCACGTCCGTGCGCCGCATCTGGTTGGCCCAGAGTGTGCCGGAGTACTCGACGTAGACGTCGATGTCGCCGGCGGCGAGCGCATCGAAGATGACGGCCGAGCCGAGCCCGTCGCGGCGCGACGGCGGCGAGGCCTTTGGCGCGCAGCCGCTCCTCCATCAGGGCCACCAGGATGTACTGCTCGGTGAACGGCTTGGCGCCGAGACATAGCCGCCGCGGCTGCCCGCACAGATTGGGGATGAGGGCCAGCAGCACGATCAGCGCGAGCCCGATGCCGCCCGGCCACCATGTGATTGCGGTGCCGCATCGTGTAGCCGCGCTCGATCAGGGCCAGCAGCTGGTCGACCGCCAGCGCCAGCACCGCGGCGGCGACGCAACCGAACAGCACGAAGATCCAGTTCTGCGTCTGCAGGCCGGTGAAGATGTAGTTGCCGAGGCTGGTCTGGCCGATCGGCGTGGACAGCGTGGCGGTGCCGATCACCCACACGGCGGCGGTGCGCACGCCGGCCATGATCACCGGCAGCGCCAGCGGCAGCTCCACCATGCGTGAGCGACTGCCGCTCGGTCATGCCGACGCCTTGCGCCGCCTGCTTGATGGCGGGGTCGATGCCGTCGATGCCGGTGATGGTGTTGCGCACGACGGGGAGCATGCTGTAGAGCGCCAGCGCCAGCACCGCCGGCAGGAAGCCCAGCGCCGAGAAGCCGACGCCGAGCAACGCTCCGTCAGCGCTGCGGCACCCAGCAGCACGCGGATAGAACAGCGCCAGCAGCGCCAGACCGGGCACCGTCTGCACGATGCTGGTGGCCGCTAGCAGCAGCGCCCGCAGGCGCGGCCGGCGCAGCGACGCCAGCGCCAGCGGGAAGCTCAGCGCTAGGCCCAGCGCCAGCGCCGTCACGCTGACCAGCACATGGTTGCCGAGATAGTCGGGCAAGCGCGCGCCAGGCGTCGGCGAATGCGCGAGTCCACCTAGCGCTCCTCGCCGGCCAGCAGCGCCGCCGACGCGCTCGGCGATTCGTCGCGGAGTCTGCATCAGCTCGCGCACGTAGGCGTGCTCGTTGGTCATCAGGGCCGACGGCGTGCCCGTCGGCGATCACGGCACCCGTCTGCAGCACGACGATGCGGTCGGCGAGGCCCAAGCGCCTCCAGCATGTCGTGGGTGATCATCACCGTGGTGAGACGCGAGCGTCTCGTGCAGGCGCCGGTAGTCCTGGCCGAGCGCCATCGCGGGTCGAGGGGATCGAGCGCGGCGAACGGCTCGTCCATCAGCACGATGTCGGGCGCTGGCCGCCAAGGCGCGGGCAACGCCGACGCGCTGGCGTTCGCCGCCGGACAGCTGGTGCGGCAGCCGCGCGGCGTAGCTCGGCTCGAGGCGCACCAGCTCCAGCAGCTCGCCGACCCGCGCGTCGCGCGCGCGCCTCGTCCCAGCCGAGCAGCTTCGGCGTGATGGCGATGTTCTCCGCCACCGTCATGTGCGGGAAGAGGCCGACCTCCTGGAACACGTAGCCGATGCGCCGGCGCAGCGTGACGGGGTCGAGCGCTGCGCGTCAGTCGCCGCCGATCCGCAACGATCCCGGTGCTCGGGTCGGGCAGGCGGTTGATGAGGCGCAGCAGCGTGGTCTTGCCGGAGCCCGACGGCGCCGACCACCGCCAGGAACTCGCCCGGCCGTACAGACAAGCGACACGCCGTCAAGCGCGGTCCGGCCGTCACCGAAGCGCTTGGTGACGTCTCGGATTGCAATGGCCGCGCTCTCGCCCATCACCGGCCATACCACGGAGGCAAGGCCGCGACCAAGCCGCGGCCTTTGGACCAAGGTCGTCTAGACCAGGCTCAGCTCGTGCACGCTGAAGAGCTCCGCGGGGTCCGTCCACACCCGGCCCGGTTGCCAGTCGGCAGAGCGGGCCAGATCCTGGAACTGGCGGATCGAGTACTTGTAGGAGTTCTCCGTGTGGATGCGCTCGCCGGCCTTGAAGTGGAAGGTGCGGCCGCGCACCCTCACTTCCTGATCCCTCAGGCTCTCCAGATGCATCTCGATGCGGCCCTCGCGCGCGTTGTAGATGGCATCATGCCGGAAGGCATCGAGCGCGAAGTTGGCACCGAGCTCGCGATTGATGCGGGCAAGCAGGTTGAGGTTGAAAGCCGCTGTCACGCCCGCCGCGTCGTTGTAGGCCGGCACCAGCGTGCGCAGATCCTTCTTCAGGTCGACACCTACGATCAGTCGGCCGCCGGGAGAGAGCACAGCTCGGAATACGCGGAGCAGGCGTCCTGCTTCAACCGGGGTGAGATTGCCGATCGTCGAGCCCGGGAAGAAGCCGGTCTTGTTGCAATCGCGCAATTCCGGAGGGAGCGGGACTGGATAGGAGAAGTCGCCGACGATGGGGCGCACGTCGAGGCTTGGAAACCGCAATGCAAGGCGCTGCCGTGCCTCGCGGAGCGCATCGTGCGAGACGTCTATGCAGACATACGCTCGCAACTGGGGCAGCTGCGCGAGCAGGATTTCCGTCTTGAGGCTGAAGCCCGAGCCAAACTCCACCAGCACACCGCCGTCAGGCACGCTTTGCGCCATCTCGACGGCATTGGCCTTCAGGATCGCTGCCTCCGTCCGGGTTGGATAGTACTCGGGAAGGCGCGTGATCTCCTCGAACAGCTCGCTTCCCCGCGCATCGTAGAAGAACCGGCAGGGCAGCGTTTTCTTGCTGCGCGACAGGCCATCGACAACGGCCGCGGCAAAATCGTCGTCCTCGGCTGGCAGGGTTACTGGCAGCCGGCGCGCTTTCGGATTGAGCATTAGTTGATCTCCGCGGCGAGACGCAGGCCCATGAACTGCCAGCGCTGGTTGGGGTAGAAGAAGTTGCGGTAGGTGGCGCGCGAGTGGCCGTCGGGCGTTGCACACGATGCGCCGCGCAATACCTGCTGGCTCACCATGAACTTGCCGTTGTACTCGCCGAGCGCACCCTCGGGTGGCCGATAGCCCGGGTAGGGGAGGTAGGCGCTTTGCGTCCACTCCCACACGTCGCCGAACATTTGACGCGGCTGGCCCGTGGCTGGCTCCGCGGGGAGCGGGCGCAGCGCGCGGGTCGCCAGCGTGTTACCCGCGACGGCCACACCTTGCGCGACGATCTCCCATTCGAACTCGGTCGGCAATCGCTTGCCGGCCCAGCGCGCGAAGGCGTCTGCCTCGTAGTAGCTGATGTGGCAGACTGGCGATGCCGGTTCGACGGGCTGCAGCCCTTCGAGCGACATGGCGAGCCACTGGCCGTCGCGCTGCTCCCAGTACAACGGCGCCTCCCAGCCCCCGCGATTGACGGTCGTCCAGCCGTCGGCCAGCCAGAGCGTGGCCGTGCGGTAGCCGCCATCTGCCATGAACTCCAGCCATTCGCCGTTGGTGACCAGGCGGTCTGCCAGCCGGAAAGGGTGGATGAGCACATCGTGGCGCGGCGCTTCGTTGTCCCAGGCGAAGCCGTTGCCGTCATGGCCGGCCTGGCGAATGCCGCCCGCATATTCGATCCAGTTGGGTGGGCCTGGGTCGGAGGCCGCCGCGTGCGGGCGGTGGGTGCGATAGGCGGGGCGGAGGGGACTGGCCGCAAACAGCGCCAGAACATCGGTCAGCAACAGTTCCTGATGCTGTTGCTCGTGGTTGATGCCCACCTCGATGAGCCGGGCCACCTCGGCGTCGGGCCCCTCCCCTCGGGCGAAGAGCTTGCCCAGGGCTTCATCTACGTGGGCGCGGTAGGCAAAGACCCGTTCGCTCGATGGTCGCGTCAGCACGCCACGTTTGGGTCGGGGCTGCCGCGGGCCTTGCGTTTCGTAGTAGGAGTTGAAGCAGTAGTTGAAGGCGTCGTCGAAGGGGCGGTAGCCGGGGAGGTGCTTGGTGAGAATGAATGTTTCGAAGAACCAGGTTACATGCGCGAGATGCCATTTGGTGGGGCTCGCATCCTCCATCGCCTGGACAACCATGTCCTCGGCGGTGAGGGGGCCGACTAGCTCGTGCGACAGGTGCCGCGTGTCAAGCAAGCGATTTTCGAGAAAGCGCTGACCTTCGATCGTGGCGCGTTGAACTGAAACTTGCTTTGCCATGTCTCGTCCTCCCTGACCCTGCCGGGTGTTGCTTGCGGCACACACGCCGCATCACGGCCCCCAAAGCCTATCCCGGTGCCTGCCTAGGCAAATGCACCTTCTGGCTTTAGGTTCCATACGCGCTGATTATGGCGGCTCGTCTGTACACGCGATCTGACAAGTGCGTGTAGGCGCGAACTCTCCTGACATTCAAAGGCAGGAGAGGAGCGTGCCGAAGCGGAAGCTCGGCAGCGTCGGATGATGGAAGCCCTAACGGCTAGGTGTTGATCGAGCCGCCGTCGACGGCGATGGTCTGCCCGGTGACGAAATCGCTGTCGGAGGAAGCGAGGAACAGCAGGGCGCCGACCAGGTCTTGCGGATAGCCGTCGCGCTGGATGGCGCGGCTCGCCACCACGCGGTCGCGGGCGAAGGCGATATGCTCCGGGTTGGCCTGGATGCTGTCGCTCAGGGTCAACCCCGGGGCCAGCGAGTTAACGCAAATGTTATTTGCGCCGAGTTCACGCGACAGGGCGCGGGTGAAGGCCACCACGCCGCCCTTGGAGGTGACGTAGTGGAGCATCTGCGGCATGCCCTTGTAGGCAGTGCCGGAGGCAATGTTGATGATCTTGCCGCTCCTACGCGAGATCATTGCCGGGGCGACGTGCTTAACCATCAGGAAGGGCCCGCGCAGGTTCACCGCCATCACCTTGTCCCAGAGCGCCACGTCGATGTCGGCAAAACCTGCCAGGGGGAGGGAGGAGTAGACGGCGGCGTTGTTGACAAGGATGTCGATGCGGCCAGTGCGGCCGAGCACGCCGGCGACTGCGGCTTTGACGGACGCTTCGTCGCTGACGTCGGTCTCAAGACCGAAGCATGCCGCGGTGCCGAGGTCCTTGTTGATGGCCGAAGCTGCTGTCTCGCCGTCGGCTATGTCCAGCACCGCCACCGTTGCGCCGGCGCGCGCCAAGCCATCCGTGAACACGCGGCCCAAGCCATGGGCGCCTCCGGTGACTATCGCGGTCCTACCCTCGAGTTTGCCCATGTGCTCCCTCGCTGCGACGGCCTTGTCCCGAGAGTCTGGGAAGGGCCTGATTTTGCAGCCTATCAGCCCTTGTGCCGAGACCAGAGCAGCAAATTGACCCTAAGCCTCCTCGAAACTACGGTGGCTGAAAGGGGCGATCACAGCCCCAGCAAGGGAGGAGCCAATGCAAAAATCATCGCTTGCGATTCTGGGCATTGCTTTCACGGCAGCGGTGCTCGCTGGGCCGGCTTCAGCGCAAGACGCCATCAAGATCGGCCTGATCATGCCCTATTCCGGACAGTTCGCCGATACCGCAAGCCAGATGGACAACGCGGTCAAGCTCTACGTCAAGCAGAAGGGCGACACTGTTGCGGGCAGGAAGATCGAGTTCGTCCGCCGGGACACCGGCGGCGTCGCGCCCGATGTCGCCAAGCGGCTGGCTCAGGAGCTGGTCACCCGTGACGGGGTCGACATTCTCGCGGGCTTCGTGCTGACGCCCAACGCCATCGCCGCAGCGGACGTGTCGGAACAAGCCAAGAAGTTCATGGTGGTCATGAACGCAGCGACCTCGATCGTCATAACGAAGTCACCCTACATGGTGCGCACTTCCACCACGTTACCACAACTGGTCGCGACCTTCGGAGCCTGGGCCTATAAGAACGGCATCAGGAAATCCTACACGATGGTGTCCGACTACGGGCCCGGCCACGACGCGGAAGGAGCCTTCCACCGCGGCTTCAAGGCGGCGGGCGGAGAGATCGTGGGCTCGGTGCGGTTCCCGGTTGCCAATCCCGACTTTTCGGCGTTCGTGCAGCGTGCAAAGGATATGAACCCGGAATCGATCTTCATCTTCGTGCCGGGCGGGGCGCAACCTGCCGCCATCGGCAAGGTGCTGGCCGAGCGGGGGATCGACCCCAACAAGCTCAAGGTGCTCGGTATGGGCGAGCTGACCGAGGACGAGGCCCGTAACAGCATGGGCGACGCCAGCCTCGGTATCATCACCGTCTATCACTACGACCACAATCACGATTCGGCGATGAACAAGGCGTTCGTCAAGAGTTTCACCGCAGAGTACGGCGGGCGCAACCCGAACATCTACTCCATCGGCGGCTGGGACGGCATGCACCTCATCTACGAGGTGCTCAAGAAGACCGGCGGCAAGACCGACGCGGAAGGACTCGTCGCTGCGGCCAAGGGGATGCGCTGGGAAAGCCCCAGAGGGCCGATCTCGATCGACCCGGAAACGCGCGACATAGTGCAGACCGTGTACTTTCGCCGTGTGCAAAAGGTCGACGGCAAGCTCCTCAACGTGGAGTTCGACAAGGTCGAGAACGTAAAGGATCCGAGGGCGCAGAAGAAGTGAGCGAGCGGGGCTGGTTCGGCGATGCGGACCAGCCCGAACTCGGCGTGGTTACGCGCAGTGTTGACTTGGGGTGCAATTGCACGAGGATACCTGGTGTCTGTGTGAAAGACCGAGGAGTGACGCCCTGTGCCCAAGAAGGCGAAGAAGCCATCAAGCTCTGACGGCGGCGCGTCTCCGCGCAAGTCCGGGCCCGCCTACTGGCTGTTCAAGACCGAGCCGGACGACCACTCCTGGGACAAGCAGAAGGCGAGCGGCAAGAAGGGCGTGGCGTGGACTGGCGTGCGCAACTTCGTCGCCCGCAACAACATGAAGGCGATGCAGCTGGGCGACCGCGGCTTCTTCTATCACACGGGCGACGAGAAACAGGTCGTGGGCATCGTCGAGGTGTGTGCGCTGGCGCACCTCGACGCAACGGACGACACCGGTATCTGGACGTGCGTCGACGTGCGCGCACTCGCCGACGTGCCCAAGCCGGTGACGCTCGCCGCAGTCAAGGCCAACCCCAAGCTAGCCAATATGGCGCTGGTGCGCACGGCGCGGCTGTCGGTGCAGCCGGTGACGCCGGACGAGTGGAAAGAGGTGTGCCGCATGGGCGATCTCGATCCCAAGTCGCTCGCAGCCGGCAAGGAATGACGAGGCGGCGGCGCCAGCGATGAGGGGGACGGGCACATGACGGCATCGACGGCGATCTATTCCTCGCTGGCGGGCAAGGTGGCGCTGGTGACGGGCGGCGCCAGCGGCATCGGCGCCTCGATGGCCGAGGCCTTCGCCCGCCAGAAGACCAACGTGGGGCTCATCGACATCAACGAGAAGGCCGCCGCACAGGTGATGGCGAGCATCGCCGGCTCGGGGGCCAAATCGCACTTCGAGCTGTGCGACGTGCGCGACGTCGAGGCGCTGCGGCGGGCCATCGACAAGATCAGGTCCGCGCTCGGACCCATCACCATTCTGGTTAACAACGCCGCGCGCGATGATCGCCACGTCACCGAGGAGGTCACGCCCGAGTACTGGGACGAGCGCATGGCTGTGAACCTCAAGCACCAGTTCTTCGCTTCACAGGCGGTGCTCACCGACATGAAGGCAGCGGGCGGCGGCTCCATCGTCAACTTCGGTTCCGCCTCGTGGATGATGGGGCGGGGCGGGATGGTGGCCTACACAGCCGCCAAGTCGGCGGTGCTGGGCCTGACCCGCTCGCTGGCGCGCGACTTCGGCGAGTACAACATCCGCGTCAATGCCATTGCGCCCGGGTGGATACTGACCGAGCGCCAGCGCAAGCTGTGGCTCGGCCCCGACGGGCTTGCCCGCCTGATGGAGGGGCAGTGTCTCAAGCGCGAGCTGTCGGGAGAGGACGTCGCCCGCGTCGTCCTGTTCCTCTGCTCCGACGAGGCGGGCGCCATCACCAGCCAGCACATCGTGGTCGATGCCGGACGGCTCTAGGTGCGTTGCAGACTGCGAACGGACGAGGTTCGGCCCCATGACATCCTTCAAGACCATCCGCGCCCGCGCCGCCAAGCGCAAAGGCGGCGAGAAGGCTCTGGAAGAGCTGCTGCCGAAGCTGGCGGGGCCGAAGGCGCTGGCGAGCCTCGAGGACGACCGGGCCCTGGCGGAATTGACCAAGCGCATCTTCTCGGCCGGGTTCGTCTGGAGCGTAATCGAGAGCAAGTGGCCGGGCTTCGAGGCGGCCTTCCTGAAGTTCGAGCCGAAGCGGCTCCTGCACCAACCCGACGAGTTCTGGGAGAAGCTAGCCTCAGACAAGCGCATCGTGCGCAACCCTCAGAAGATCACGGCGGTGCGGCACAACGCCCAGTTCGTGGCCGACATCGCCCGCGAGCACGGCAGCTTCGGCAAGTTCCTGACCCAGTGGCCGGCGGACGACCAGGTGGGACTGCTGGAGCTGCTGGCCAAGCGCGGTGCGCGGCTGGGCGGCAAGACCGGGCAATACTTCCTGCGGTTTGTCGGCCGCGACAGCTTCATCACTTCGGCGGACGTGGTGGCCTGCCTCAGGGACGCGGGGGTCGACATCGCCGACAACCCTACCTCCAAGAAGGACATGAAGAAGGTGCAAGACCAGTTCAACGCGTGGGCCAAGGAGACCGGTCTGCCAATGACCCATCTCTCCCGCATCTGCTCCATGTCGGTCGGGGAGAACTACAGCGCCGAGGCACTGCGCGGCCGCATCGCCATGGATGAGTAGCCTTGGTGCGAGCCGCCGGCGGGAAAGCTCGATCCGCACGGGCCGGTTCGACCAAAGTCGAACTCTTGGGAGCGAGGCGTGGTGCCAAACGTGACTGTTGGGCTACGCCGCTCGAAGATTCGTCGCTCGGGCGGGCGAGATAACTCTTTCGTAGGGGCGCCGACGCTCCTTGTTCAGCATACTTTCATACAACATATGTGATTCTCTTGGAGTGCGAATCTTCAGGCCCCAGACTTAGCGATGGGGCTGCAGGGAATGGAACGCGAGAGAGACGGATGGCGTTTCTCTGCCAATGATAGGCCGGGGCGAGCAGTCAAAGGACGATCATGAGGCAGCGACATGCGCGCGGACACCAACAGACCAGAGTTCTGGTCGGATAGTTATCACGGCCATACCATCGCCACCCTGAACCACGGCAGAGGGTGGCTGGTCTACCTGGATCACGTTCTCCAGCACAACAAGCTCTTCGAGACGGCCGAGGCGGCAGTCGCCTGGCTGCGGCAGCGGGTCGACGTGACGCGCCCCCGCCGGGCCAGCTGAAGTCCTTCTCCGGCCGCCCGCGGCGCTAACGCCCGGTGAAACGGCCCTTGCGGCGCTCGGTGAAGGAGCGCACGCCCTCCGCGGCATCTTCGGTCGCCATCAGCAGCGACTGCTGGGCATTGAACTCGCGGATTGCCGCGTGCGGTCCCTGATCCACTGAAATCCTGGAAGAGGCTAGCGAGGCGCGCACGGCGAGCGGTGCCTGCTCGGCAATGGTGCGGGCGATGACCAGGGCCCGTTCCTTTTGCTGCCCTGCCGGCACCACTTCCTGCACGAAGCCGAGACGCAGCGCCTCTTGGGCACCGAACTCGTCGCCGGTCAGGAGATAGCGCTGGGCGTTGCCCCAGCCGGCGCGCTCGACCATGCGGATGGTCGCCCCGCCCGCCGGCATGATGCCGCGCCCCACCTCGATCTGGGCGAAGCGGCAATCGTCGGCGGCAACGACGATGTCGGCCGCCAGCATCAACTCGATGCCGAGCGTAAAGCAGATGCCCTGCACGGCTGCCACCAGCGGCTTGGTGCGGATCGGCGGCCTAAGCGACAAGGGGTCGACGTTGCCGACAGGGTATACCGAGCCTCGTTCGCGCATGACGGGGGCGACCTTGTCGAGTTCCAGTCCGGCCGTGAAATTGGCCCCATGAGCGAAGAGCAGCCCGACCCAGACCTCCTCTTCGCGCTCGAAGGCGGTGAAGGCCTGCGCCATCTCGGTCAGCATCTTGGGCGAAAAGCCGTTGAGCTTCTTCGGCCTATCGATGCCGATCAGGAACACGTGGCCCTGCAGCTCGCTTGTGATGCGGCCATCGGCGGGCGTGTCAGCGGCGGTCATGCGATGCTCCAGTCGGCTGGGCAGTGTGTCGACCATTCTTAACCCCGAGCCTCTTGTGCTGCGAGCCCCGCTCTGGTGGTCTGACCCGACCATGCGCGAAGTCCGGTTCATCGAGGCCAACACCAAGCTGCTGCCCGTGCCGCTGGTGCCGGAAATCAGCCTGCATTTGGCCGAGGAGTCGCTAGCGATTTGGCAGAAGACCGAGGAGGACCTGGGGCGCATGAACGTGCCGCCGCCGTGGTGGGCGTTCGCATGGGCGGGCGGCCAGGCGCTGGCCCGCTACGTACTCGACACCCCAGCCGTGGCGGACGGCCGGGCTGTGCTCGACCTGGGCGCCGGCTCGGGGCTCGGGGCCATCGCCGCCGCGATGGCGGGTGCCGCATCGGTGCTGGCGGCCGATACCGACCCTTACGCCCTGGCGGCAGTCGCCTTGAACGCTAAGGCTAATGGCGTGACCGTGGAGGCCACCGGGCGCGGATCTGCTGGCGTCGAGCCCGGGGAGGTTCGCCGTGGTCTTGGTCGGCGACATGTTCTACGAGCGGCCGCTCGCCGAGCGGGCGCTCGTTTTCGTCGAGGCGGCGCGCGCCCAGGGTGCAGAGATGCTTGGTGGGCGATCCGCGCCGCAGCTACTTTCCCCATGAGCGCTTTCGGCAGGTCGCCGAGTACTCTGTGCCCGTGACGCGGGACCTGGAGGACATGGAGATCAAGCACACGGCCGTGTGGCGGCTCGCCTGATCCAAAGCCTGCGCTCCAAGCAGCACCCTGATAGACTTGCAGACATCAAACCAGCGAGGATGCGCCATGAACCTCGGCAGTCTCAACTATTGGCCGATACTGATCGCGGCTGTCGCCGGCTTTGCCTTTGGGGCCCTGTGGTACACCACCCTTTCCCGGCAATGGATGGCAGCTCGGGGGATGTCGGCGGCCGACATGGAGAAGGCCAAGGCGCAGATGGGCTCCGTGCCCTGGCCGTTCATTATTTCCTTCGTGGCCCTGCTGGTAATGGCCTGGATGTTTGCCGGGGTACTCCTGCATCTTGCGCGCGGAGGCATGGTGATTTCGGTGCGGGCGGGCGTGATCTCCGGCTTCTTCCTCTGGCTCGGCTTCGTCATCACCACTATGGGGGTCAATTATGCCTTCCATGGCGCCAAGCGCTCGCTGACGCTGATCGACGGCGGGCATTGGCTGGGCGTGCTGCTGATCCAGGGCGCCATCCTCGGCTGGTGGGGCGTGGGCTAGCGCTGGCTGGCTGGCACCGGCGCGCTGGAACGCGACAGGCGAGCCAGGCGTTGTCCTCATCGATCGCAATCAGCGGCATGAGGACGCCTATGTCCATTGCTGAGCCGCGTCCAGCCGCTTCGCCTGCCGCACGCGCCCGTGCCGTCGCCGAGACGGACATCCCGGCGCGGCTCGACCGGCTGCCTTGGGGACGGTTCCACACCCTGGTGGTGGCGGCTCTCGGCATTACCTGGATCCTGGACGGCTTGGAGGTGACGTTAGCGGGTGCCGTGGCCGGGGCGCTGAGGCAAAGCCCGGTTCTGCGGTTCTCCAACAGCGAGGTCGGCCTCGTCGGCAGTGCCTACCTGGCAGGCGCGGTGCTTGGCGCAGTCTTCTTCGGCTGGCTGACCGACCGGCTGGGGCGCAAGAAGCTCTTTTTCATCACGCTGGCCGTCTATCTCGTTGCCACTGCAGCGACGGCCTTCTCCTGGAATTTGTGGAGCTTTGCCCTGTGCCGGTTTCTCACGGGCGCCGGCATCGGCGGCGAGTACGCGGCCATCAACTCCACCATCCAGGAGCTGATCCCGGCGCGGGTGCGCGGTTGGACCGACCTCGTCATCAATGGCAGCTTCTGGATCGGAGCAGCTGCTGGAGCCGCAGGCTCCATCGTCCTGCTGGACCCTGCATTGCTGCCAGCAGATATCGGCTGGCGGGCGGCGTTCACCATCGGCGCGGCGCTCAGCCTCGTCATCCTGTTCATGCGCATGTGGCTTCCCGAGAGCCCGCGCTGGCTCATCACCCATGGTCGCGCCGAGGAGGCAGAGGCCATCATCGCCGGCATCGAGGCGCGCCTCCTCCGCGAGGGCCACACCTTGGCGCCTGGGCCGTTTCCCAAGATCCGCCTGCGCGCCCGCTCGCATACGCCGCTCGGCGAGGTAGTCGCGACCCTGTTTCAGGCGCAGCGCCAGCGCACCCTGGTGGGCCTCAGCCTGATGGCCGCGCAGGCTTTTTTCTACAACGCGATCTTCTTCACCTATGCGCTAGTGCTGACGGAGTTCTACGGCGTCGGCGCCCAGGATGTTGGCTGGTACATCCTCCCCTTTGCGGCGGGGAATTTCCTGGGGCCCGTATTTCTGGGCCGGCTGTTCGACACGGTCGGCCGCCGGCCAATGCTCGCCTTCACCTACGCCATGTCGGGGTTGCTGTTGGCGGCCACCGGCTGGCTGTTTGCGCGAGATTGGGTCTCGGCGGGCGCGCTGACCGCGTGCTGGATGATCATCTTCTTCTTTGCGTCGTCGGCGGCCAGCGCGGCATATCTGACCGTGAGCGAGACGTTTCCTCTGGAGATCCGCGCGCTGGCCATCGCGTTCTTCTATGCGGTGGGCACAGGTATCGGCGGGATCGTGGGGCCCTGGCTGTTCGGGGTGCTGATCGAAACTGGCTCGCGGATGAGCGTATTCGCTGGCTACCTGCTGGGCGCTGCCCTGATGCTGGGTGCCGCTTTCGTCGCTGCCCGCTGGGCTGTTGCTGCCGAGCGCAAGCCGCTTGAGGCCGTGGCACGGCCGCTGGCACAGGAGGAGTAGGGCCAGTCGACCGTGTCGGCGATATGCGACAAATTGGTGGAAAGGCGTTGGACGCTGTTTGCGGGCTTCCGGTCAGTCGATGTGCCCGGGGCCAAGTCTCAAGTCTCGGCGCAATCGAATAGCTGGCGGCTCGGCCACCAGCTAGCCGCTACTTCAGCTGGTCGAGCCGCATTTGCGCCCGGGCTACGCCGAGTTCGCGTGCTCTCACATAGAGCGACTTGGCCTTGGTGACGTCTGCCGTCACGCCCCGGGTGCCCCAGGCCGCCAGCATGTTGGGGTCGAAGGTCTCGGCCAGGGCGAACATGATCGGGCCGGGCGCCAGGGTCTCGCTGGCAGCGAGCATGCCTCGGGCGGCGACAACATCGCCGCTCTCGATGAGGCGCTCAGCCTGCGCCAGCAGGTCCTCCACCCTGGGCCGCGGCGGCTCGGCCCTGACCACAGGTGGGGGCACCACTACCGGCGGCGTCTCCACGGCCGGCGGCAGAGCAGCGACGGGGGCCGTCCGCGGCTCGAGCGTTGCCGCGACATACTGGGAGGCGACCTCGGTCTTCTCTACCGGAAGGACCTGAACCTTTGCGGTCTTCACATTCGGCGGCGCCTTGACTGTGTCCGCCGTGTCGAAGGGGGTGACGGGCTGGCGGCTGGCGGTGGTCCTCGCCTGCGGCCCGCCAAGCCAGCCGCTGAGCCACAGCACCGCCGGCACAACCACCATGAGCCCGGCGACAAGGCCGAGGGCGGCTGCGCCCATCTGCTGACGGTACCAGCGATCGTCGTCGCTGACGGTCGGCTGCCGCCAAGTGGAAGGGATCGGCATGGGCTCGTCGTCATGGTGCTCGGTGAGCTGCACCGCCGGACTGGTCATGGCTACCGGAGCCTGCGGCGGGGGAGTGTAGGAGAGAGAGGAAAGGCCGTCCTTGAAGCCCGGAGCGACGCCGCGCTGGTTCTGCGAGGCAGATACGAGGGCGGCCAAGCTAGCCAGCTCGGCGCCAGTCGGGGTGCCGACGCGCCTGCCGGCCTGACCTTGCGCTATCGATGCGGCCAGGAGCTGTGCCAATTCTTGTGTGAGATTTGCGGCTGCGCCACGAAGATCGAGGGGTTGGTCTTGAGTGTTGCCGTCGGCTGCAGGCGATTGCTGCTGACTGCCCGCCGCATACGCATCTCTCACCATGTCTCCCTCGTACGCTACGCTGACTTACTAAACGCGACATCGGGCGAGGCGCCTTAGCCGCACCAACCCTTGCCCAACGCTGTCACGTCTACCCGTCTGGTCCCCGAAAGGTGCGCCTTCCCGCGCCAGTCCTTCCAAAAGTTAATAGACCGGTGGAATGTGGCACAAATTATGGCGCCGGGCGAAGTAGCGCGGCTGATCAACCGTTGGGAATGATGAACGCCGCTGCCCCGCATGTCACCCCACGCAGACCAGCGGCGTGGGCCATCGGCCGAGACCGCAAAAAAGTCGAAAAGACACCACCACATCGGGAAAACTCGCTATAAGCCAATCGCGTCGCGACCCAAGAGTATCAACCGGGTAGCTGGGCGTGCGCGACCAAGGCAAATGCTGGGGAACAGAGCAACCATGGCCGAGCCGAACGACATGATGGCCAGGGAGATCGATGAGGAGCTGCGCCGTGAGCGGTTCCTTCAGCTCTGGGACAAATACGGCACCTATGTGCTGGCGGCGGCGGTGGCGGTCGTCGTCGGGGTCATGGGCTATCAATACTACGAGAGCCGCCGGGCGGCGGCCAGCGAGGCCGCCAGCATCCAGTACATCGTGGCGCTTCGCGACTTCGCCTTCAACAAGCCTGCCGAGGCGCAGAAGGCCCTCGAGGATCTTGCTGGCCACTGCACCGTCGGGCTACGCAACGCTCGTACGCCTGCGGCTCGCTGCCTCCGAGCAGAGCGCCGGCAATCGGGCCGAAGCCGGAGCTGCCTACGACGAGGTGGCCAAGGACAGCAGCGTCGACCCAATTCTGGCCGACTATGCCCGCTTGCAGGCTGCCATGTTGAAACTTGACACCGCGACCTTTACCGAAGTGAAGAATCGGCTCACGCCTCTGGCTGCCGACCGCAATCCTTGGCGCTACAGCGCGCGTGAATTTCTGGGGATGGCAGCCTACAAGGCCGGCAGGCAGGCCGAGGCGCGCAACTACTTCCAGCGTCTAGTTGCAGACCGTACGACGCCGCCGGGCATCGTCGAGCGCGCGCGCATCATGCTGACCATGCTGAGCGAAGCGGACGAGGCCAAGACCACTCTGCCGTCCTTGATCGACAAGATCACAGCGCCGCCCGAGCCGGCAAAGGATGACAAGGCCAAGGACGACAAGGCCAAAGTGAAGGCCCCGGACAAGAAGATCAACTAGAGCAGCGCAGGCAGTGGCGAGCCTCGAAAGCACACACGAAGCAGATCACGGGCCGGCCCGGGCTCGGGCCAGACTGCGGATGGCTGCCGCTCTGTTGCTGTGCGGGGGAATGCTCGCCGGCTGCGGCGACAGCATGCCCCGTCTGCAGGACCTCAATCCGTTTGCCGAGAAGGAGGTGCCCCTCGCCGGCAAGCGCATCGCGGTGATTCAGCAGGAGAACATCACATCCGACGCGACAGCGGCAAACAGGCCCATCCTGCTGCCGCAGCCTTACGCGAACGATGCCTGGAGCCAGCCCGGCGGCATTGCCGACCAACGCGCCTGGCCACCTGGCCCTCAGCGGCAGCCTGAAGTCCGCGTGGAGCGTCAGTGTCGGCACCGGCTCGAGCTTCTACGGCAAGCTGACGGCTAGTCCGATCGTCTATGACGGCAAAGTGTTCACGCTGGATGCGGCGGGCGCTGTCACGGCTGTCAGCGTGTCCGGCGGGAACGTGGCCTGGCGCGCCTCCACCACGCCGGCCAACGAGAAGGACCAGGAGGGCTTTGGCGGCGGGCTGGCCGCCGATGACGGGCGCGTCTTTGCGGCGACCGGATTCGGCCAGGTGGTGGCCTTCGATGCGAAGGGCGGCAAGAAGCTGTGGGAGAAGAACGTGGGCTCGCCGCTGCGGGCCTCGCCGACAGCCGCCGGCGGGCGCGTTTTCGTCGTCACCAAGGAGGGTCAGGTCTTCTGCCTCTCCGGCTCCGACGGGACGGAGCTGTGGACCTTCCAGGGCCAGTCGGAGCGCGCGAGCATCCTGGTGAATACCAGCCCGGCAGTGGAGGGCGACATCGTGGTGGTGCCCTATCCGACCGGTGACGTAGTGGCGCTGCGCGTTTCCAGCGGGCAGCCGGTGTGGTCGGAATCGCTGGCGCGCACGCGCACCGCCTCATCGCTGGGTGCGATGAGCGATGCCGCGCGGCCGGCCATCGCCGGCGGCGTGGTCTTCGCGGTGGGCCATGCCGGCCGCATGGTCGCCACCTCGCTCAAGACCGGCGAGCGGCTGTGGTCGCTGACCGTCGCCAGCATCCAGCAGCCATGGGTGGCGGGCGACACCGTGTTCGTGGTCGATACCGGCGGCCAGGTGATGGCCGTCACGCGCAACGACGGCAAGATCCAGTGGGTCAGCCGAGCTGCCGGGTGGCGGCACGTGGTCCGGGCCGGTGCTCGCCGGTAGCCGACTGTGGCTCACGTCCAGCAAGGGCCAGCTGGTCGGCTTGGAGGCCAGCAACGGCAAGGTGGCGAGCACGCAGGACCTCGGGTCGCCGATGTTCATCGCCCCGGTGGTGGCTGGCTGGCCGCATGTATGTGCTGAACGACAACGCCAGGCTGATGGCCTTCAATTGAACTCCGATTGTATTGGGGCGCATTTCGCGTTAGCGCGTCTGCGCAAGCGCAGGACCCTCCGCGAAGCGACCATGCCACCCGTCATCGCCATCGTCGGCAGGCCCAACGTCGGCAAATCGACCCTGTTCAATCGCCTGACGGCCAAGCGCCTGGCGCTGGTATCCGACATGCCGGGGCTCACACGCGACCGGCGCGAGGGCGAAGCCGAGGTCGGCGGGCACGCCGTCACGCTGATCGACACGGCGGGTCTCGAGGAGGCGGCACCCGGCTCGATCCCCGCTCGCATGCGCGAACAGAGCGAGGCGGCGATCGCCAAGGCCGATCTGGTGCTGTTCGTGCTCGATGCCCGCGACGGCGTGATGCCGGCCGATGCCGCGTTCGCCAGAGCGGTGCGGGCCTCGGGGCGGCCAGTGATCCTGGTGGCCAACAAGAGCGAGGGGCGGGCCGGCCGCGGACGGGTTCTACGAGGCGTTCCAGCTGGGGCTCGGCGAGCCGGTTGCCATTTCGGCCGAGCACGGCGAGGGCATCGGCGAGCTGGTCGAGACCATGCTGGCAGCGCTGGGCCTCAAGCCGCACCGCAGGGCGCGCAGAGGCGTGGCCGCAGGCGAGGGGGGTGATGCGACGGCCGAGGCCGAGGAGCGCCGCCCGATCCGCGTCGCCATCGTCGGCCGGCCGAACGCCGGCAAGTCGACGCTGGTCAACGCGCTGCTCGGCGAGGAGCGCATGATCACCGGGCCGGAGCCGGGCCTCACCCGCGATGCAGTCGCCACCGATTTCCTGTGGGGCGGCCGGCCGGTGCGCCTGTTCGACACCGCTGGGCTCAGGCGCAAGGCGCGCATCTCCGAGAAGGCCGAGAAGCTCTCCGCCAGCGATGCGGTGCGCGCCATCCGCTTTGCCGAGGTGGTGGTGCTGCTGGTCGATGCCGAGCATCCCGCTCGAGCATCAGGACCTCACCATCGCCGACCTGGTGGAGCAGGAGGGCCGCGCGCTGGTGGTGGCCGTCAACAAGTGGGACCTGGTCGCGGACAAGCAGAAGACGCTCAAAGAGCTGCGCGACACGCTGGACGTATCGGCTGGCGCAGCTGCCTGGCGTGCCGCTGGTGACGCTGTCGGCGCTTGCCGGGCCGGGGCCTGCGACAAGCTCGAGGAGGCGGTGTTCGCCAGCTACGAGCGCTGGAACCGGCGCGTGCCGACGCCGGCGCTCAACCGCTGGCTGGGCGAGGCGCTCGAGCGCCACACGCGCCGGCGGCCAGGGGACGGCGCATCAAGATCCGCTTCATGACGCAGCCCTCGGCGCGGCCGCCGATGTTCGTGGCATTCTGCTCGCACCCCGAGGCGCTGCCCAAGGCCTACCTGCGCTACCTCACCAACAGCCTGCGCGAGACCTTCGACCTGCCCGGCGTGCCGATCCGGCTCAAGACTGCGCAAGGGGGACAATCCTTATGCGCGAGATTGAAGCAGGCACGGCATGACGGAAGTGCTTTTCTACCACCTGGAACACCAGCCGCTGGAGCGGGTGTTGCCGAGCCTTGTCGAGCGCACCGTGGCGCGGGACTGGCGCGCGGTGGTGCAGGCGGGCTCCGAGGAGCGCGTGGAAGCCCTCGACACCTTGCTGTGGACCTATGCGGAGGAGAGCTTTCTGCCCCACGGCACCAAGCGCGACGGCAATGACGCGGCGCAGCCGGTGTATCTGACCACCGAGGACGCCAACCCCAACGGCGCCACCGTGCGCTTCCTGGTCGACGGCGCCGAGGCCGCCGAGCACACGGGCTACGAGCGTATCGTATACCTGTTCGACGGGCACGACGGGGCCGCTGTGGCCCGCGCGCGCGAGCAATGGAAAGCCGCCAAGGCGGCGGGATGCGCGGTGACATACTGGCAGCAGTCGCCGGAGGGGCGCTGGGAGAAGCGAGGTTGACCCGTGTCCCTCGTATCGGCCGGCGCGGCTGGGCGGGGCCGCGACACCGGCTGCCGGCTCAGCCTTGGGCCCCCAGCCGCCGCAGCAGGCTCAAGAGCCGAGCGCGGCCGCCCAGCCCGAGCTTGGCGTCGAGGCGTGCCTCGACAACCGCCACGCATGCATTGGCACGGGCCAGCACCTGCTCACCCTCTGCGGTCAGGTGGAGCGCATAGGAGCGTCGGTCGTTCGGCACGGCGCTGCGCCGGGCCAGCCCGCGGCGCTCAAGGCCATTGATCAGCGCCACAAAGTTCGCGCGCTGAATGCCTAGCGCAGCCGCCACGCTCGACTGCTTCAGGCCAGGCCTGTGCCCGACCACCGCCAGCACGCTGTACTGCCCCGGCCGCATGTCGAGCTCTGCAAAGCTTCGAATTACGTCGTCGAACACGGCAAGCTGTGCGCGCCGCAGCACGTAGCCGATCTTATCCCCGAGCGGTCCCAGATCGACAGGGGGCGCACGCTTTGCAGGAACGTCTTCCGCCCGCCTCCTGACCCTTGCCGCGCCCTTTTTCCGCGCGCCCTCTCCAGTCGGTCGCCCAGCCTTTCTCGGCGCTGGCTCTACTGCGGCATGCGGGTGATCGACCGAAGTGGTGGGCAAATGTCGTTTCATGCTGCTTGATAGGGTACAACATAATTGTTATTCGGTACTACAAAATAACCTATGGGAGGAGTGCCTGGGCCCAGAGCCGTCGCAGCGAGCGGCGGCAACAGCACACCCGGCCAGCAACTGCCCGCAACCTGCACGGCCCGCGGGCAATCCGTCCGCAGGCTGATCCCGGGGCGCGGACTCGGGAGCGCCGGCGTCCACCCTGCCATCTTCGAGTCGATGCGGAGCGCCTGCGCTTGGACACCACGATCCTTCTCTTCCTCCTACAGGACGGCGTGACCAACGGAGCCATCTACGCCCTCCTGGCGCTGGCCCTGGTGCTGGTCTTCGCGGTCACGCGCGTCATTCTGGTGCCCCAGGGCGAGTTCGTCACCTACGGTGCGCTGACGCTGGCCGTGCTCGACTTGGGGCGCGTGCCGGGCACCGTGGGGCTGCTCGTCGTCTTTGCCGTGCCTGGCGCTGCTGGTCGGAGGCCTGGAGCAAGCGCAGGCGCCTGTCGCTCAAGGTCGCGGGCCACCTCCTGCTCTACGTTCGTCCTGCCGCCGCTCGTGATCGTCGCGCTCGTCTGGTGGCTGGCGCCAATGCGTCTCGGACCGGTCGCCCCAGGCGCTCCTCGCGATCGCCATCGTGGCGCCCATGGGCCCCTACCTCTATCGCATCGCCTTCCAGCCGCTGTCGGAAGCCTCCATCCTTGTGCTGCTTGATCGCGGCGGTGGGCGCCCACTTCTCCATGACCGGGCTCTGCCTGCTTGTTCTTCGGCCCCGAGGGCATGCGCGCGAGTCCGCTGCTCACGTCGCGGCTTCGCGGCGGGGCCGATCCCCGTGTCGGGTCAGAACATCGCCATCTGCCTCGCTGCAGTCGTGCAGGCGGCCGCGCTCTACTACTTCTTCGACCGCACCATCCTCGGCAAGGCGCTGCGCGCAACCGCGGTCAACCGGCTCGGCGCGCGGCTGGTCGGCGTGCGCACTGCCCTGTCGGGCCAGCTCGCCTTTCTGATCGCCGCCGCCATGGGCGCGTTCTGTCGGGCGTTCTGATCGCGCCTGTCACCACCATCTTCTACGACTCCGGCTTCCTGATCGGGCTCAAGGGGTTCGTCGCAGCCATTGTCGGCGGCCTCGTCAGCTACCCGCTAGCAGCAGCAGCCGCCGTGTTCGTCGGCATCGTCGAGGCCTTCGCATCGTTCTGGGCGTCGAGCTTCAAGGAGATCATCGTCTTCATGATCATCATCCCCGTGCTGCTGGTGCGCTCGCTCACCACGACGCACACCGAGGACGAGGAGTGAGGCGATGCCGAGCCGCGCCGTCCTCGCCGTGCTCGTCGCCGTCGGCGCCCTGCTGCCGGTGCTGCCCGGCATGCCGGTCTTCTGGATCACGCTGCTCAACAACATCGGGCTCGGCGCGCTGGTGGCGATCGGCCTCGTCGATTCTGACCGGCGTCGGTGGGCTCACCTCGTTCGGGCAGGCCGCGTTCTGCGGCTTCGGCGCCTTCACCACCGCCGTGCTCACCACCCGCTACGGCTGGTCGCCATGGGCCACGCTTCCCGTGGCGCTCGCCGATCACCGGCACTCGGCGCCCTGGTGCTCGGCCTGCTCACCGTGCGCCTCTCCGGCCACTACCTGCCGCTCGGCACCATCGCCTGGGGCTTGAGCCTCTATTTCCTGTTCGGCGAGCTGGAGCTGTTCCATCGCCACGACGGCATCACCGCCATCCCGCCCTTCAACTTCGTCGGCTGGGACCTCTACGACAGCCGCGGCATCTACTACGTGATCTGGGCCTTCGTGCATCCTGGCGGCCGTCGCCACGCACAACCTGCTCAACTCGCGCACGGGCCGCGCCATCCGCGCGCTGCGCGGCGGCGCGCATTGCCGCCGAGTCGTTCGGCGTGAGCACCACGCGCGTGAAGCTCATCGTCTTCGTCTACGCGGCGCTGCTAGCGGGCGTCTCCGGCTGGCTCTACGCCCACATGCAGCGCGCCGTGAACCAGACGCCGTTCGGCATCAACGCCGGCATCGAGTATCTGCTGATGGCCGTGCTGGGTGGCGCCGGCCACGTCGGCGGCGCGATCCTGGGCTCGGGCATCGTCACGCTGCTCAAGGACCAGCTGCAGCGCATCCTGCCGGCCACTGTTCGGCAGCAAAGGCAACTACGAGACGATCGTGTTCGGAGCCCTGCTGGTGCGTGTTGCTACAGACCGCGCGCGAGGGACTGTGGCCGCGCCTGGCGGCGCTGATGCCGGCGCGCGCCGAGCCTCCGCGCCCGCCCGACGGCCGAGCCGCTCGCCGCGCGGGCAATGCCGCCAGCCGGGCGAGCCGCTGCTGTCGCTCAAGTCGGCGTGCGCAAGGACGTTCGGCGGGCTCGTTGCCGTCAACGATGTCAGCTTCGACGTGCGCGCGGGCGAGATCGTCGGCCTGATCGGCCCCAACGGCGCCGGCAAGAGCACCATCTTCAACCTGGTGACCGGTGTGCTGTGGCCGACCGCGGGCGAGATCGCCTTCAAGGGCGAGCGCGATCTCGGGACGCTCCGCCCAGGCGGTCGCCCGCCGCGGCATCGGACGTACGTTCCAGCACGTCAACGTGCTGCCCAACATGAGCGTGCTGGAGAACGTGGCGCTGGGCGCGCACCTGCGCGGGCGCAAGGGCGCGGCCTCCAGCATCGCGCGCCTCGACCGAACGGAGGAGGCGCGCCTCTGAACGAGGCCGCGCGGCAGATCGAGCGCATGGGGCTCGCGGCAGCACATGCATCGCCCGGCCGGCAGCCTATCGCTGGGACAGCTCAGGATCGTCGAGATCGCACGCGCGCTGTGCCTCGATCCGGTCCTGCTGCTGCTCGACGAGCCCGCCGCCGGCCTGCGCCACATGGAGAAACGCGAGCTGGCCGCACACGCTCACTCGGCTCAAGGAGGCAGGGCCTCACCATCCTTCTGGTCGAGCACGACATGAGCTTCGTCATGGGGCTCACCGACCACCTCGTCGTGCTCGACTTCGGCACCAAGATCGCCGAGGGGCCGCCGGCGCAGGTGCGCGCCGATCCAGTCGTCATCGAGGCCTACCTCGGAGGCGTGGTGTGAGCCATCCGATGCTGGCACTCGACGGCCTATCGGTCGCCTACGGCAAGGTGGAGGCGGTGCGCGGCGTCTCGCTCACCATGCGCCAGGCAGCATCGTCACCGTGATCGGCGCCAACGGAGCCGGCAAGACCACGCTGCTCAATGCGGTGATGGGCACTGTTGCCGGCGCGCGGCACCGTGACTTTCGACGGTGTGTCGCTCGACGACTATGCCATCGAGGAGCGGGTGGCGATGGGCATGGCGCTGGTGCCGGAGCGGCGCGAGCTGTTCGGCTCCATGACCGTCGACGACAACCTGGTGCTCGGCGGCTTCCGCACAGTCGGCGGCCGAGCGCGCCCGGTCTGCTGAGCGCAGGTGTTCGCGCGCTTCCCGCGCCTCAAGGAGCGTCGCACGCAGCTCGCCGGCACGCTCTCGGGCGGCGAGCGGCAGATGCTGGCCATGGGCCGCGCGCTGATGGGCCGGCCGCGCCTGCTGATGCTGGACGAGCCGAGCCTGGGGCTTGCGCCGCTCATCGTCCGCGACATCTTCGAGATCATCGTCGGCCTCAAGCAAACCGGCGTGTCGATCCTGCTGGTGGAGCAGAATGCCCGCGCGGCCCTGCAGGTCGCCGACCACGCCTACGTCATGGAGCTCGGCGAGATCACCGCCGCAAGGTCCGGCGGCCGACCCTTGCTGCCGATCCGCGCATCGTCGAGAGCTACCTGGGACTGGGCGGGGCCAGCGGCTAACCGCCGAGCAGGGCACACAGGCGAGCGGAGGGCATGCCCCTCTCCCCACGCATGGGGAGAGGGTGTCCGCGCTTCGCTACTTCACAAGCGCCCAGGTGCCGTCCTTGATGGTCAGCAGAACGCGACCGCGTGCGTCGAGACCGGCATGGTCCGTCGGCGTGAAATTGTACACGCCATGGCTCGCCGGGATCTCCTTCTCGCTCTCGATCGCGCTGAGCAGGGCGTTGCGGAAATCCTGCGTCCCGGGCTTTGCCTTCTTGAGTGCGACGGGCACGGCGCGGGCCAGGATCTGGGCGACGTCGTAGGCGTGGCCGCTGAATTGCGTGATGCTGCCGGCGCCGTACTTGCCCTCGTAGGCCTTCAGGTGCTCGAGCGCGGCTTTCCTTTGCGGGCTGTCGGGAAGCAGCTCGGCCACCACCAGCGGGCCGGACGGCAGGATGGTGCCTTCCGAGGCCTTGCCGGCGATACGGATGAAGTCCTTCGTGACGGCACCGTGCGTGTGATAGATCGTGCCGGTGAAGCCACGCTCGCGCAGCGCGATCTGCGGTAGTGCCGCGCCCGTGCCGGAGGCTCCGACCAGCACCACGTCCGGCTTGGCGGCCACCAGCTTCAGGGCCTGGCCTGCAACCGAGGTGTCGGCGCGCGCATAGCGCTCCTCGGCCACCAGCTTCAAGCCCATCGGCTCGGCGAGCGCCTTGAACTCCTTGACCCACAGGTCACCCCAGCTGTCGGAGAAACCGATGTAGCCGACGGTCGTCGCCTTGTTGGCCTTCATGTGCTCGAAGACGGCGCTCGCCATCAGCGACACCTTCTGCGGCATCATGAACGTCCACTTGTCGCGGCCGGGCGGCAGCCCAACGGGCGACTGCGTGAAATGCGGAACATTGTTCTCGAGTGCGACGCCGGCAACGGCCATCGAGCTCGGCGTGATGGACGAGCCGACGAGCACGTCCACCTTGTCCTCGGTCACGAGCCGGCGAGCGTTGGTGGTGGCTTGGTTGGGATCGCTGGCATCGTCCAGCAGAATGAGGTTCACCTTCTCGCCGGCAATCTCCTTGGGCCACAGCTCGGTGAAGGTGTTCCTCGCCGGCACGCCGAGAGCGGCGGCCGAGCCGGTGGCCGCGATCGTCACGCCGACCTTGATATCGGCCAGGGCAGCCTGCGGCAGCGCCAGGGCCGCGGCCACGAGGGCCGCCAAGTGCCAATGCTTCATGGAGGTCTTCATTGCCGTTCCTTCCCTAGGACTTTGCTTCTGTTGTGCTCTGGGATCGCACGGCGTCATGTGAGCAAGGCGCGCCAGCCGAACCCCGGTTCGATAATAAGGGCAATTGTTATTGAGTACAACATTACAGGTCAACCGGCGGCGTCCGAAGCCGTGGCAATCGCGGTGGAACGTGGCCGGCGTTCACGCGCCAGGTATGTCCGTTTAGCTCTCATGCGCGGACCTGTTCCGATCAGGCATCGAGTGTCCGCAAAGTTCAATTGATCTCAGGCTCGCCGACCGGCTTGCCGAAGCTCGTCTCCAGGAAATCGAAATCGCAGCCTTCGTTGGCCTGCTTGATGTGGCGCGAGAACATCCAGCCGTAGCCGCGCTCGTAGCGCGGGAGCGGCGGCTGCAGGGCGGCGCGGCGCTTCGCCATCTCGGCGTCGGAAATGTTGAGCGTCAGCGTGCGCTCGGGCACATCGACCGTGATGGTGTCGCCCGTCCTCACCAGCGCCAGTGGCCCGCCCACGTAGCTCTCGGGCGCCACGTGCAGGATACAGGCGCCGTAGCTGGTCCCCGACATGCGTGCGTCCGAGATGCGCACCATGTCGCGCACGCCCTGCTTCACGAGCTTGGTCGGGATCGGCAGCATGCCCCACTCGGGCATGCCCGGACCGCCCTGCGGCCCGGCGTTTCTCAGCACGAGCACATGGTCGGCGGTGACGTCGAGGTCCTCGCGGTTGACGTTGCGCTTTAGCTCCTCGTAGGTGTCGAACACCAGCGCGGGGCCGCTGTGTTTCAGAAGACGCGGATCGCAAGCGCTCGGCTTGATGACGCAGCCGTCCGGCGCGAGGTTGCCCTTGAGCAGCGCCAGCGCGCCCTCCTCGTAGATCGGCTTGTCGAGCGGGCGGATGACGTCGTCGTTGTAGACGGTCGCGCCCTCCAGGCTCTCGGCCCAGGTTTCTCCGCTGACATTGATCTGCTCGAGATCGAGATGGTTCGCCACCCTCGACATCAGCCCGAGCAGACCGCCCGCGTAGTAGAAATCCTCCATCAGGTACGTGTCGCCCGAAGGGCGAACGTTGGCGATAACCGGAACCTTGCGGCTCGCGGCGTCGAAATCTTCCAGGCCAATGGCGTGGCCGGCCCGGCGCGCCATCGCCAGGATGTGCACAACCGCATTGGTCGAGCAGCCCATCGCCATTGCGACGATCAGTGCGTTGTGGAACGCGGCCCTGGTCAGGATGCTGGCCGGCGTCAAATCCTCCCACACCATGTCGACGATACGCCTCCCGGCCGCCGAGCACATGCGCACGTGATTGCTGTCGGCGGCGGGGATCGACGAGGTTCCGGGCAGGCACATGCCCAGCACATCCGCCAGCGCCGTCATCGTCGCCGCCGTGCCCATGGTCATGCACACACCGTAGGAGCGGGCGATCCCGGTCTGCATCTCGTCCCAATCCTTGGTCGAGATGTTGCCTGCGCGGCGCTCGTCCCAATACTTCCAAGCGTCCGAGCCCGAGCCCAGGGTCTTGCCGTGCCAGTTGCCGCGCAGCATGGGGCCAGCGGGCAGGAAGATTGCCGGCACGCCAGCGCTCGTCGCCCCGAGGATAAGTCCGGGCGTGGTCTTGTCACATCCCCCCATCAGGACGACACCGTCGACGGGTTGCGAGCGGATCAGCTCCTCGGTCTCCATCGCGAGGAAATTGCGGTAGAGCATGGTGGTGGGCTTCACTGTGCTCTCGCTGAGCGAGATCGCCGGCAGCTCGACAGGGAAGCCGCCGGCCTGCAGCACGCCGCGCTTCACGTCCTCGACACGGTGCTTGAAGTGCGCATGGCACTGCGCGAAATCCGACCACGTATTGATGATGCCGATGATCGGCTTGCCCTGGAACTCCTCGACCGCATAGCCGATCTGGTTCATGCGCGAGCGATGCCCGAAGGACCTGAGGTCGTCCGCCGCAAACCAGCGTGCCGAGCGCAGGCTGTCGGGGGTCTTGCGAGTGCGCATCGGTGGTCCTCGTGCTCAGTTCACGGCAGCGTAGCTTGTGACCAGAAATCCAGGAGCCCGCCGCTGCGGCCCCTGACGGGGTCCGTGCCCGGGAAAGGCACGCGTGCCATTGCGGCGAGCTCGGCCGCCGACAAGGCGTCGCGCCGAAGGTCCCACGCCTGTCCCGGCGGGTAGGCTCCGACGACAAGAAGATCTGCGCTGGCGTCGAGCAGGCAGTGTCCCGTCCCCGCCGGCAGCAGTACGCAATCGCCCGCCGTCACTTCGAGGGGCTCGCCGTGGGGTCCGCCGAAAAGCACGCGGGCATTTCCGCCTGCGATGCCGAGCACTTCATGGGCCGTGGAATGATAGTGATGGAAGGGATAGACGCCGTTGCGCCACTGTGGCGGCCAGCCGTTCCGCCGAAACAAGGCCTCGCAAGCCGGCGCACCATCGGGAACTGCGCCGGCGTTTGCCCGCCGGTAGAGCAGCAGCGGTAGCCGCTGGTTGTTGGGCACCCAGTCGTCGGCGACAAACCACAGCGCCTTCAAGCCAGTCTTGGGATCGTCGTGTGCGCGCGCTAGAGAATTCACGGAGCCTGCCAAGCCTTTTTCAAGCGGGCCACGCCTGGCCGCCGCCGTCCACACGGACGACCTGGCCCGATACGAAGGCGCCCATCGGGCCGGCGAAGAACTCCACCACGCGCGCCACTTCATCGACGGTCGCGATGCGGTCGAGCGTGCCGCCTTCAGCCAGACGGGCGGGATCGACGGCGCGCGTCGCCAGAAAGCGCTCCGTACGGGTGTCGCCAGGCGCGATCGTGTTGACCGTCACGTCGTAGGGGCGCATCTGGTCGGCGAGGCAGCGCGTGAAGTGCATGGCACCGGCCTTGGCGGTCGCATAAATCGACCCGTTGGTGCGCCCCTTGAAAGCGGCGACGGAACCGATGGTGATGATGCGGCCGCGCCGGCGCTGCATCATGTCCCGCGCCACCCGCTGGCAGACGAAGATCGTGCTCAGCAGGTTGCGGTCGATGACCGCGCGCACGTCCTCCGCCTTGATATGCACGACGTCGTTGGGATTGGGCTTGCCGCCTGCAGCCGCGATGTCGCCGCCTGCGTTGTGAACGAGAATGTCGATGGGGCCGAGCCTGGCGGACGCCTCGCTGACGACACGCTCGATGTCGTCCGGTCTTGTGAGGTCACCCAGTAGCTTGATCGTGCGGACATCGTACTTCTCCGCGATTTCCCGTGCGACATCGGTCAGTGTCTGCGTACCGCCGTACTCGGATGGTCCCGTCTCGCGCATGCCATGCACGGCGATGTCGCAGCCGAGCGACGCCAAGCGCTCGGCGAAGGCGCGTCCCAAGCCGCGGCCGGCGCCAGTGACCAGGGCCACCTGGCCTTCGAGAATAGGCTTGGACATGAGACGTCCTTTCTCCCGGCTACCCTCGCCGTTTAATCCTGTGTCAGCGTCAGCCCGACTGCGATGCTTTGCGCAAGACACATCGGCGCCACCATCGTGCGCAGTGCGGCCTCCGGCATGTCGGGGATCTCGAACACCACCTTGGCGCCTTCGACGATCGGGCTGAGCAGGCTGTCGGTGATCGACACGGCCGGCACGCCGCGCGCGACCAGCTCGGGAAACAGCCGCGACGGTGTCGCGGATTGTAGGCTCTTGAAGCTGATGGCGATCAGCGCGTCCTGCGGCGTGGCCGCCACGGCCTGCTCGCCGAGCGCGCTGCCCAGTCCGTCGAGCAGCACGACGCGGCGGCCGAGCTTGCGCAGCACGTAGGTGAGATGCGCGGCCACCGGGAACGAGCCGCCAAGTCCCAGCACGATAGATGGTCTGCGCCGCGCCGATCAGGGCGATGGCGCGGGCCAGGTCCTTCTCGCGCACGCCCTCCTGCAGGCTCTCGAGCGAGACCATGCCTTCGGAGGCAAAGCGCGCCAGCACGCGCGCGGCGTGTTGCGTGTCGCGGAAGCGGCCGTCGCGCCGCAGCCCGGCGATGCGCTCCTTGTAGCTCGGCGCGACGCTGGCCACGAGGCGCGAGCGGAACACCTGCTGCATCTCGGTGAAGCCGCCGTAGCCCAGCGCGCGTGCGAAGCGCACGATGGCCGAGGGCTGCACCTTGGCCCGCTGCGCCACCTCGGCCACCGTGCCGAGCGCCATCTCGGTCGGGTGCTCGAGCGCGAACTCGGCGATCACCTTCAGGCGGTCGGAGAAGTCGCGGATGCCGCCGCGCGATCTCGGCGCGCAGCGCCTCGTAGGTCTCGGCCTGACCGCGTTGCCCTTGCTCGACAGCCGTCTGTCCGTTCGCTGCACGTCTTACGCGCTTGATCGCGCATGGCTCATTTATTTCACTTCACAACGTTCTATAGAATGTTTATTCTATGACCAACAACAAGCTGGCCCGTCAAACACGGGCATCGGCATTCGCAGGAGGAGGAAACGATGAAGAAGCCAGCGCATCCCAGAGCAGGCGTATCCCGCCGCACGATCGTGAAGGGCAGCCTGATGGCGGCCGCCGCCGGCGGCATCGGCACGTTCTTCGGTCCCTGGCAGCACAACCGCGTCTGGGCGCAGGGCGCCAAGCCGATCAAGCTCGGCCTCACCTGCGACGCCAGCGGCCAGTACGGCAACAGCGGCCAGGACGACATGCGCGGCATCCGCCTCGCCATCGACGAGTTCAACGCCAAGGGCGGCGTGCTCGGCCGCAAGATCGAGTGGATCACCGCCGACACCGAGACCAACCCGGCGACCGGCACGCGCGTCGCCGAGCGCTTCATCGCCCAGGAGCAGTGCGGCTTCCTGATCGGCGCGCTGCATTCGGGCGTCGCCAACGCCATCACCCAGGTCGCCAACAAGTACGGCACCGTCTACCTCAACACCAACTCCTCGGCGCCGAGCGAGGCCGGCGAGAACTGCTCGCGCGTCAAGTTCGTGTGGGACGGCAACGGCACCAACTTCTCCAAGGCCGCGGTGCAGAACGCGGTGGAGAAGATCGGCAAGAACTGGCTGCTGCTCACCAACGACTACGTCTGGGGCCACACCACCTCGGCGGCGACCAAGGCGCTGGTGGAGAAGGCCGGCGGCCAGATCATCGACAACCTGCTGATCCCGCAGAACACGCGCGACTTCACCTCCTATCTGCTCAAGGTGCAGCAGATCGAAGCCCGACGTGGTCGCGACCGCCGTCGGCGGCGACGACATCAAGGCGCTGCGCCAGCAGGTGAGCGACCTGAAGCTCGAGGACAAGGCCGCCTGGATCAACAACCAGCAGGACTGGCCCGACATCTGGGGCGCGCCCGAGACGCTGTTCGGCGTGTTCGGCACCACCTGGTATCACTGCTGCCGCTGCCGGGCGTCGCCGAGTTCGTCAAGCGCTGGCAGACCGACCTATCCGCAGTCGCCGATCCCGGTGCCGGGCAACGTCTCCTACAACGGCTACATGGCGACGCGCGAACTGCTGCGCGCCATCGAGCGGGCCGGCTCCACCAACAACCTCAAGGTCATCAAGGCGCTCGAAGGCCACAAGATGCCGGCCGCCGACCGCATGCAGCACTTCGATGCCTACATCGATCCGGCCACCCACCAGGTGCAGCAGACGATCTACCTGGCCCGCCGCAACGCCAAGCCGAAGGACAACGACCGACCTGTTCGAGATCATCAGCTGGACGAAGCCGCAAGACGGCGCTCGACGATGCGGCGCCGGGCAAGTGCAAGCTGAAGCCCGACGCCGAGGTGCCGAGCTACGAGACTGTGAGGCATCTGTCATGCCGGGGCTTGTCCCCGGCATCCAGCCGTCTGCGGGCGCGGGCAGCTGCACGATGGATCCCGGCGACAAGCGCCGGGATGACGTGAGTCGACTGCTCGCGCTGGAACAGAAGAAGCAATGGCGCATGTCCTGCTCAACCTGCTGCCGCATCTGGTGAACGGCATCACGCTCGGCCTGCTGTTCGCCCTGATCGCGCTCGGCTTCATGCTGATCCTGGGGCTGATGGAGCAGATCAACCTGGCGCACGGCTCGCTGTTCGCGCTCGGCGCCTACTTCGCCTACGCCATCGTGCACGCCGCGCCTGCCGCTGCCGCCCGACGTGCTGCAGGTCTGGGCCGGCGTGCCGCTCGGCTGGCGCTTCGCCGCGGCGCTGGTGCTGGCGCCGGTGCTGGTCGCGCCGTTCGGCCTGGTGCTCGAGCGCCTGATGCGCCGCACCTACGGCCGCGATCCGCTCTACGGCCTGCTGCTCACCTTCGGCGTCGCCATGGTGCTGGAGGAGCTGATCCGCGTGGTGTGGGGCACGCGCGACTACATGCTGCCGGTGCCGCGCGAGATGTCGGGCGGCTTCATCATGCTCGACCTGATCTGGTCGACCTATCGCTTCTGGGCGGCCGGCCTGGCGATCGCGGCCATGGCGCGGCGTGTGGGTGATCGTCGAGCGCACGCGCTTCGGCGCCATGGTCAAGGCCGGCGCGCACGACAGCGAGATCGTGCAGGCGCTCGGCATCGACCTCGACGCGGCTGCGCGTCTGGGTGTTCGTGCTCGGCACCATGCTGGCGGCCTTCGCCGGCGTGATCCTGGCGCCGCTGTGGGGCATCCGCCCGCACATGGGCGTCGACGCGGTGGTGCCGGCGTTCCTGATCATCGTGCTGGGCGGCGTCGGGAGCTTCTGGGGCGCGGCCATCGGCGGCCTGCTGGTCGGCATGGTCGTCGGCCTGTCCGGCGCCTACGCCTCCGAGTGGTCGATGCTGTCGATGTACCTGCTGCTGATCGCCGTCGTCACGTTCCGCGCGCGCGGGCTGTTCGGCAAGAAGAGCATCCTGGAGGCTTGAGATGGCGGCGGGCCGCACCGTTCCGACCTTCACCGCGGCCATGCTGGCGTGCTGGCTGCTGTTCGCCACCGTGCCGCTGTGGATCGAGCGCGTCGGGCTCTACCAGTACCTCGGCGTCGAGATCCTGATCTTCGCCACCTATGCGCTGGCCTTCAATCTCGTGCTCGGCCACGCCGGCCTGCCCTCGTTCGGGCACGGCGCCTTCTTCGGCATCGGCGCCTACGCCTTCGGCCTCGCGCAGTTCAACCTCGCGCCCAACCTGTGGCTCTGCCTCGGCGTCGCCGACGCTGGCGGCGGCCGCTGGCCGGCGCGCTGGTCGCGCTCTTCATCTCGCACCGGCGCGGCATCTACTACGCGCTGATGACCATCGCCTTCGGCCAGGTGTTCTGGTTCATCGCCATCAAGGCGCACAGCATCACCGGCGGCGAGGACGGCCTGCTCAAGATCGAGCGGCTGCCGGTCACGCTCGGCGTCGCCGCGTTCGACCTCAAGGAGCAACGTCGCGCTCTACTACTTCGTGCTCGCCGATCTTCATGGCCGTCTCGCTGCTGCTGTGGCGGCTGGTGCACTCGCCGTTCGGCCGCGTCGTCAAGGCCATCAAGCAGAACGAGACGCGCGCGCGCTTCGTCGGCTACGACGTGTGGCGCTACAAGGCCGCCGTGCTCGTCATCTCGGCCGGCCTGTCGGGCCTCGCCGGCGGCCTGTTCGCCATGGCGCAGACCTCGGCCTTTCCCGACGTCATGAGCCTGCACTACTCGGGCTACGTCGTGATGATGACGCTGGTCGGCGGCGGCCTCGTCTCGTTCTGGGGGCCGGTGATCGGCGCCATCGCCTTCTTCCTCGCCCGCGACGTGATCGGCGCGCTCACCACCGGCTGGATGCTGTGGTTCGGCCTGTTGTTCGTGGTGCTGGTGCTGTTCAAGCCGGAAGGCATCGCCGGCATGTTCGCGGCGCTGCACAATCGCGCGAGCGCAAGAGCGCGCGCCGCGCGCCGCCGCGCCAACCCGCAACCGCAGGCGAGGTGAGCCATGGCGCTGTTCGAAGCCCACGAGCTGCACCTGCGCTTCGGCGACCGCGTCGTGCTGGAGAACGTGTCGCTGGCGTTCGAGGCCGGCCGCCTGTCCGGCATCATGGGGCCGAACGGCGCCGGCAAGACCACCTGCTTCAACGTGCTGACCGGCCGCTACAAGCCCGACCGCGGCCGCGTGCTGCTCGAGGGCCGCGACATCACCGGCCGCTCGCCGCAGGAGATCGCGCGCCTCGGCGTCGCGCGCTCGTTCCAGCTCATGACGCCTGTTCGACGAGTTCACGGTGTTCGAGAACGTCGCCATCGCGCTGCCGGCGACGCGCGCGCGCGGCCACGACCCGCTCGGGCCAGGCCTATGCCGACCCCGCGCTGGTCGCCGAGGCGCACGACATCCTGGACAAGGTCGGCCTCGCCGACCGCGCCGACGATCGCGGCCAAGTCGCTGTCCTACGGCGCGCGCCGCGCGCTGGAGATCGCGCGTGGCGCTCGCCTGCCGGCCCAAGCTGCTGTTCCTCGACGAGCCGACCGCGGGCCTCGGCAGCGACGGCCGCGCGCGCCTCGCCGACCTGGTGCGCAAGCTCAAGGGCATGCTCACCATCGTCATCATCGAGCACGACATGGAGTTCCTGTTCTCGCTGGCCGACGAGATCTCCGTGATCCACTGGGGCCAGGTGATCGCGCGCGGCACGCCGGCCGAGCTCAAGGCCAATCCCTGGGTCGAAGCCTCCAACCTGGGGCGGCTCAACTGATGCTCGACGTTGCCGCCATCGACACCTTCTACGGCGAGACGCAGGCGCTGTTCGGCGTGTCGCTGTCGGTGCGGCGCCGGCGAGGTGCTGGCGCTGCTCGGCGCCAACGGCGCCGGCAAGACCACGGTGCTGCGCTCGATCCTCGGGCCTGACGCGCGCGCGCCGCGGCGACATCCGCTTCCAGGGCCAGCTCGATCGCTGGCCGCGCCGACGCACGAGATCGCCCGCGCCGGCATCGGCTGGGTGCCGGACGACCGCCGCCTGTGCCCGACGCTGACGGTCGCCAAGAACCTGTCGCTCGGCGAGAAGCGCACCGCCTTCCGCCCCTGGTCGATGGCCGAGGTGACCGACATCTTCACGCCGCTCAAGTACCTGATGGCGCGCGAGGCCGAGACGCTGTCGGGCGGCGAGATGCAGATGGTGGCGATCGCCCGCGCGCTGCTGGGCGCGCCCGGCCTGATGCTGTTCGACGAGCCGAGCCAGGGCCTCGCGCCCAAGATCGTCGACGACGTGCTGGGCGTCATCCGCCGCCTGAAGGCGCGAGGGCATCGCCGCCATCGTCGTCGAGCAGAACGCCGACATCGCGCTCGGCGTCGCCGACCGCGTGGTCGTGCTGTCGCATGGCCAGGTCGCATGGTCGGGCGAGGCCGCGGCGCTGGCCGCCGATCCCGGCCTCAAGCGCCAGCTGCTCGGAGGGCTCGCATGATGACGCACTGCGCCGCTGCTCGCGCTGGAGCGTGTCTCCAAGGTCTACCGCCGCGGCCTGCTCGATCGCACGCCGGCCTTCCAGCTCGACGTCGACCGCGTCTTCGACGCGCCCGGAGATCGTCGGCGTCATGGGGCCGAACGGCGCCGGCAAGACCACGCTGTTCGAGATGATCGCCGGCTCCAACGCGCCGTCGGCGGGCCGCGTCGTGGTGGCCGGCCAGGACATGCAGCGCGTGCGCTACCGCCAGCGCGACCGCCTCGCCATCCACTATCACCAGTCCTACC
This sequence comes from uncultured Alphaproteobacteria bacterium, assembly GCA_963724565.1. GTDB lineage: Bacteria > Pseudomonadota > Alphaproteobacteria > Rhizobiales > Hyphomicrobiaceae > AWTP1-13. Next base: position 40,091 of record CAVRVK010000009.1, on the reverse strand, counting down.
AGGTGCGCCGCTTCAGCAAGACCAAGCCGTCGTTCCTGCTGGAGCCGGCGCGGCAGCGCCTATCCGCTCGTGCACCTGTTCGACGAGCCGCAGTTCAACACCCAGGACGGCTACATCGGCTTCATGCTGGACTTCTTCCGCAAGCTGCGCGGCGAGGGCCGCCTGGTGTTCGTCTGCCTGCACCCGACCGCGCCGTTCCAGCTCGAGATCCTGCGCGAGATCTGCGAGCGCTTCCTGTTCGTCAGCGGCGGCAAGGTCGCGCAGCATCCCACCTTCGCCAGCCTCGTCGCCCAGCCCGGGGTACGCAGCTATCTCGGCGCCCTTGCTCCTTGATGCTCGCGCAGTGCGCGGCTCTGCCATACGCAAGCGGGACACGAAGCCCCAACTGGTGGTCCGCTGTTCCTCGTGGGAGGAGAATGCGGTACCGACTGTATGGGGGTTAAGCTGGCGGACATCCCGACAGGCGAGGCAAGCGGCTTTGCTGGGATCTTGCCGCGACAGACATGACCGCGGAGCCGTCTCGTTGCGGCGTGCTGCATCGGCGGTCTGCTCCTCCTGCAACACTTCTGGGCCGCAGTTCCTGCACCGGTGCCGACCGACTACCGCAGTGAACTTACAGCGTTGCGCCGCGAATTTGGTGGCTCGGCCGTGCTGCCCAACATCCGCTTCTTCCTCTTCGGTATGGGCCAGCGCCAAAAGCTCGTCTACCGCAGCGGCCAACTCGTGAACGCCACCTCCGGCCAGCTAATGCGAGAGTGGAAGCTGAAGTCCGACGTCATCGCGCCGCCCGACTACCTTGTCACCCTCGAAATGGTGGATGGCGCAACAGTGCATATCCGTGAAGACGAGACCGCAGTCTGGATCGAGGAAGGCGGAACACGCACGGCCGTCGAGGGAACTCAGCACCCCATAAGGCTGCCGGACTTTGCAGGCCACCGATACAGCCGCATCCTGCGCGTGCTGCATCAGGAGGTGATGATGAACATCACCCCGGCCGGTCCGGTACCCAACTTCTTTGTGTATCCAAAGCCCTGGTACCGAGACATCGCAATGATGGCCCTGGTGTTGCGGGAGACCAGAAATCTGGATCAGATTCGGGATTGGATACTCGGTCTGACAGATGTTTTTGATCGCAACAACTCCGGCGAGGCCGAAGCCGACAATCCCGGTCAGGTACTGTTCCTCATCTCACTCGTGTCCGACCACACCCATCCGCTCGTGCCAAAAATTCTCGATGCGGTGAAAGCGCTGCAGATCGACGGGCGCGACGGAAAATTCATTAAAGGCCGCACCGACTTCGGTGAGCATCCAGTCTATCAAACCAAGTGGCTCAAGTTCGGATTGCGGGCCCTCGGCTTGCCAGACCCCTACGTGGTTCCTGCCATGGAGGACAGCTACTCCGCCCTGTTCTGGATGGACTATCGCGACACCTATTTGAGAGTTAGGGACGCCGACGACCGCCGAGCCTATCCCTATCTCGGATGGGCAAGCGATCACTTACACAAGACCAACCGCAGCCCCAGTCAAGCCGACTATTGAGGGCTGAAGCTCATCGACCCGATCTGCTTCACTCAGGAGCTGTCCGCGCCGCATACTGGCATGCCGCTGAAGTGTTCATGTATTTGATAAGATTGGAAAAGCCCGTGCCGTGAGCCGCGTGTGGAGCTAGCGAGCTCCGCCTCCGGGTTGCACGATGGCTTAACGCCGAGGAGGAGTCGGATCGAGCACCCCATGAGCCCAAATGTTCCATGAAGCTACGTTCTGGAGCGCCGGGCCAAGGATTCCAAAGCCCCACCACGCGATCGCTGATCCAAGGCCCGCTAAAGCGATGATCAGCAGCCTGTCGACTTTGGCAACGTGCTGCGTGGCAAATAACTTCAAAGCGAACTTCAACCGACTGAACACAACGAAGCCCGCCTCGGTCGGCCGCAGCAAGCCGCTTTGGTTTGGCAGCCGAAGCGGCTCTCTCCCCGAACCTACACGCGCGAGTGCCTGGCCATCAAGGTCGCACGCAAGCTGAACTCGATGGATGTGGCCGAGACGCTGGCCGATCCGTTCCTGTTGCGTGGCGTGCCGGCGCACGTCCGCTCGGATCGGCGACCGGAGTTCATCGTTGAAGCAAGAAGGCACTTGTCATGCGATCCCGGAGCCCGGGTCTTACTGAGAGGTCATTCCACACCTTGCATCCGAAATGCATTCGCTATCATGCAGGGAACTACAAAAGGCTTGGCTAGCGGCGAAGTGCACCGTCGCCGCGACAAACGGCAAGCGTCGCATCATCCCAACGTGGCCTACGCAACTTGACACAGTGAACCCTGCTGACTATCGTCCGAGCACTCTCATCGATCAATCACAAGCGGCTTTCCGGGAATACAACACCGCTTGCATTTCCCGGGTTCGGGGCCAACATTGAACCCGAATTCGAGTGTCCATAATCTGCGTAATGGTTCGCACTCATACGGGTACAGAGCCGACATAGACGGCCTTCGCGCGGTCGCCGTCTCAGCGGTGATCATCCACCACTTCTTCGCCGCCCTGTTGCCTGGAGGCTTTCTTGGCGTCGACATTTTTTTTGTCGTTTCCGGCTATGTAATCACCACCTCCCTGATGCACTATCGGCTTAGTTCCGGCGCATTCGTGGGTATCAGAGCTCCAACAAGGGATTGAGCCATGGCCCGCACACGAGACGATCTGTGGCGTGATTTTCCGAAGACGGCGACCGAGTTCGAGGAGCGCTTTGCGACCGAGGATGACTGCCGCGCCTACTGGGTCGAGGCGCGCTGGGGCGGCGAGCCCGCCTGCGCGCGCTGCGGCTGCAAGCGCGTGTGGACGATCCGCGACGGCACCACCTTCGAGTGCGCCGAATGCGACCACCAGACGAGCCTGACCTCGGGAACGGTGCTCGAGAAGACGCGCAAGCCGCTCAAGATGTGGTTTCGCGCCGTGTTCGAGATCCCGACGCGGCGCACTGGCATCTCGGCCAAGGACCTGCAGCGCATCATGGGCTTCGGCTCCTACGAGACGGCCTGGACGTGGTTGCACAAGCTCAGGGCCTCAATGGTGCGCAAGGAGCGCGAGCCACTTCGCCCTTTCGTGCAGGTCGACGAAACCCTCGTCGGGGGAAAAGGCGGACCCAACAAGGAGTTGGTGCTGGTGGCGACGGAGGCGGGAGGGCGCGTGCGCCTCGCCCACGCGGCCAACAACGATGAGGCCACTTTGAAGCGCTTCGCCGACGGGCAGATCGCCCCCGACGCCGAGGTCACGACCGACCGGCTCGCCAGCTACAACGAAAGGAGCCTTGGCGAACGGCCCCACGACCCGAAAGTGCAAACCAAGGTCGAGCGGCGCGAGAAGGACGCGCTGCAGGGCTGCCACTGGACGATCTCGCTTCTGAAGCGCTGGCTCTTGGGCACGCATGCCGGCGCGGTCCGGCGCAAGCACCTGCAGGCTTATCTCGACGAGTTCGCCTTCCGCCACAACCGGCGCAAGACCAACGGGACGGTGCGCATCGCGGCTCGTGTCATCGAAGGGCTCGTTGCGAGCGAGTCCCTTCCAGGGCGCATGCTGGTCGAGGCGACGACGCCATGCCGATGGTTCGGCATCGCTCAGCCGGAGCTAAGCCGATAGGCATGCTTCTCTTACGTCTGCGCAGGGGCGACGTTTTGATCATGATTTTTGAGCTTGATGGCCTTGTTCCGTCAAACCCGAGCCGGGAGATTGCCAATCGCTTGGTGGTCCTCGAGTTGTCTCTGAAGGCGTTCTCGCAGGAGATGGCAAAGAAGGGTGTGCAAGTCATATTTCAATCACAGATCCCCTTCTTGCGAGAGGCGCAGTGCACTCCGGACATGGCCAAGCCGCAGTGGTTCCATATGGGCGTTCAGAATAGTTGTATCTATTACACAAGAGCTGAGACGCTCGCCAGAATACAACCCCTTCAGGATGTCTTGCTGCGAGTGAGGCAAGACAATTCCAATTTCCATATCCTCGATTTGTTTTCCTTCATGTGCGGCGGTGACGTCTGTCGGTACTATAACGACGCCGGGCTGTTTCTATATAGGGACACATACTCGCACATGAGCATCGAAGCGGCCACGTTGCTGAGGCCGACTTTTCTTTCGGTGGTAAGCGAGGCACTGTCGGCCGCACGGGCCAACTAGTGTTCCGCGCCGGACGGCGATGCGGTCCTTATCGGTGAAGTCGGCCAGTGTCTTGACGTTGGGGTTGATGGTATAGATTGTCATGGCGCCGTTGCTCACGGTGCCCACCGCTCTGACCTCGTTGGCGCTGCCCCGCGTCTTCTCCCACAACGTCAGCAGCGAGGGCAGCGCAGCGGTTCCATAGTCGGCCGCCCCCGACAGGAGGGCATCGAGGATCGCGCCGGGGCCGCTCAACGCCGTCGCGGTCGCATCGACCTTTCCAAGGCCGAGCTTGGTGGCTTGCGCCTGTAGGACGCCGCCGCTCACCATGATGTCGACGGGGATGTAGAGCAGCCCGCGCTGCTGGACGAACTTCACGGTTGGCGGGCTTTGCGCGTGGGCCAGACATGGCGCAGCGGCCAGCGCGGCAGCCACGCACGCAACGCGCGCCGCCGTCCGCAGCTTCGTCGACTTGTTCGCACGCGCACGTCGCATCTCTTGCCTCCCTGGTAGCCTCCTCATGGCCTCTTGTCGTGCGCATCGACTTCTGGCCTTGATCGGCCATGATAGAGGGGCAAAGTGGGGCCAACAAACGATAGATCGGGAGGAGTGTCCCGTGCGCTGGATCCGGTTCTCGCAGCAGGCGCAAGCGGCCTACGGCATCCTGGAGGACGACCGCATCCGGGAGGTCGCCGGTGATCCCTTTCGGGGCTACGAGAAGACCGAGCCGCCTGCACGAACTGCGCGTCGTGAAGATCGAGGTGCCGGTCATCCCGCCGACGTTCTACTGCGTCGGCCTCAACTACGCCGAGCACATCGCGAGGCAGCCGCCAAGCTCGGCGTCGCTCCCGATCTGCCCAAGCAGCCCGACGTCGGCTACCGCGCCGTCAATGCGCTCATCGCCCATGGCGAGCCGGTGGTCATCCCTGCCGATGCCAGCCAAGGTGCAATACGAGGGCGAGCTGGTCGTCGTCATCGGCAAGCGCGCCACGCAACCTGAGCGAGGCCGAAGCGCTGTCGTGCGTGCTCGGCTACAGCATCGGCAACGACGTCAGCGAGCGCACCTGGCAGAAGTCGGACCGCACGCTGTGGCGCGCCAAGAATACCGACACCTTCAAGCCGATGGGCCCCTGGATCGAGACCGACGTCGACCTCGACCGACTGGAGACGCGGGTGCGCGTCAACGGCGCGGAGACCACGCGCTTTGCCACCAACGACATGCTGTTCGGCGTCGCCACCTACATCAGCACCATCACCCGCTACATCACCCTGGTGCCGGGCGACATCATCTGGATGGGCACCGACGGCACCTCGCCCGACCTGAAGGCCGGCGACACGGTCGAGGTCGAGATCGCCGGCATCGGCATGCTGCGCAATCCCTTCGTTGCACGCCCGGACGCCTGACGAGCGTGATTAGAACCGCTCGCTACGGCCGCTTCCTGAATGCTCCGCCCCAATGCTACGCTAGCCGGCAAGGAAACGACGCAGGCAATAGCGCCGAGAGATCACGGGCATGAAGATCCAGCCGAACGGTCAGGCCCTGGGCGCTGACCATCGAGGACATCGACCTTTCCCAGCCGGTCGTCGGACGGCGACTTCAAGCAGCATCCTGCGCGCGCTCGGCGAGTTCGGCGTGCTGTGCTTCCCGGGCCAGCGGCTGGAGACCGATGCTTTCGCCCGCTTCGGGCGCCATGTTCGGCGAGCTCGAGATCAACGTCGCCAACCAGTTCCACGAGCCGGGCCACCCCGAGGTCATGATCCTCTCCAACATGACCAGGGACGGCAAGCCGGTCGGCCTCGGCGACGCCGGCCAGGGCTGGCACACGGACATGTCCTATTCCAAGGACGTCGCGCTCGCGAACGTGCTCTACGCCATCAAGGTGCCGGTGCGCGACGGCCGGCCGCTGGGCGACACGCAGTTCCGCAACATGCACGCGGCCTACGAGGACCTGCCCGCCGACATCAAGCGCCGCCTGCAGGGGCGCACGGCGACGCACGACTTCGCCAAGTTCTGGGACATGATGCGGGCGCGGCCGGGTTCGCAACGCGCCCCGCTGACGCCCGAGCAGCGCGCCAAGAAGCCGCCGGTGTCGCAGCCGATCTTTCGCACCCACCCGATCACCGGCCGCACCATCCTCTACTGCAACCCCGGCTACGCGATGCGCATCGACGGCATGCCCGAGGCCGAGAGCGCCGAGCTGCTGGACTTCCTGTTCGCGCACCAGGAGAAGCCCGAATACTTCCACGCGCACCAATGGGCGGAGGGCGAGGTGCTGATGTGGGACAACATCGGCACCGTGCACAACGCGGTGCCCGACTACCGGCCCGACGAGCCGCGCTACATGCGCCGCGTGCAGGTGATGGCCACCAAGGACTATGCCCGGCTCGCTGCCTGAGCGGACCCACGAGACGACACGAGGAGGAAAACGGAATGCGTTTTGTTCGATCGCTGCTGGCGGTGCCGCTCTTCGCCGGCGCCATGCTGGCGGTCTTTGCCGACCACGCGGCCGCGCAGGTGCCCGAGATCCGCTTCGCCCGCCAGTTCTCGATGGGCTACCTGCAGTTCAACATGATGGAGCACCATCAGCTGCTCGAGAAGCATGCCAAGGCCGCGGGCATTCCCGAGATCAAGGTGGTGTGGGCCACCTTCAACAGCCCGGCGGCGATGAACGACGCCCTGCTCTCGGGCTCGGTCGACATCGTTTCCGGCGGCGTGCCTGGCCTGCTGACGATCTGGGCGCGCACACGCGGCACGCCGAGCGCGGTCAAGGGCATTACCACGTTCTCCTCGCAGCCGATCCTGCTCAACACGCGCAACCCCAACATCAAGACGATTGCCGACTTCACCGACCGGGACAAGATCGCCCTGCCTGCCGTGAAGATGTCGGTGCAGGCCATGATGCTGCAGATGGCGGCCGCCAAGCAGTGGGGCCAGGCCAACTTCGCCAAGCTCGATCCGCTCACGGTCGGCATGTCGCCGCCCAACTCCACCATCGCCCTGTTGAGCGAGTCGGCGGACATCACCAGCGTCTTCAGCGTGCCGCCGTTCCAGCAGCAGCAGCTCGAGAAGCCCGGCATCCACACGGTGCTGAACTCGTATGACGTCTTCGGTGGTCCGCACACCTTCACCGTCGCCTGGACCTCCTCGCAGTTCCGCGACAAGAACCCGGCCCTCTACAAGGCGCTGATCGCCGCCTTCGACGAGGCGACGCAGATGCTCAACAAGGACGTGAAGCAGGCCTCGCAGTACTGGATCGACAACGTCAAGTCCAAGCTGACGGTCGAGAAGGTGGCCGAGATCGCCTCCGGCCCGCAGGTGAAATGGACCATGGTGCCGGAGAACACCATGAAATACGCCGAGTTCATGCACGCCGTCGGCAGCATCAAGGCCATGCCGGCGGACTGGAAGGAGCTGTTCTTCCCCGAGGTGCACGGCCTGCCGGGAAGTTGAAGAGGCCGGAGTGGCTCGGCGAACGTAGCGACTATGCTGGTGGTACGCAGGAACACCATGATGGCCGACGACGCAACGAGCGCTTCCCAGGAGCCAACACCGCTGCTGCAGGTCAAGGGCGTAACCCTGCAGTACAAGACCGAGCAGCATCTCGTAACCGCCACCTATCGCGTCAGCTTCGACGTCCACAGGGCAGACCGCTTCGTGGTGCTGGGGCCGTCGGGCTGCGGCAAGTCCACCCTGCTGAAGGCCGTCGGCGGCTACATGGTCCCCGACCGAAGGCAGCTTGCGGCTCAAGGGCGCGCCGATCCGCGAGCCCGGCGCCGACCGCGTGTTCGTGTTCCAGGAGTTCGACCAGCTGCTGCCGTGGAAGACGGTGAAGCAGAACGTCACGTTCGCACTCGAGGCCTCGCGCAAGATGCGCGGCAAGGCGGCCGAGGCGCAGGCGATGCGCTACATCGAGAAGGTCAATCTCGCCAAGTTCGCCAATTCCTATCCCCACACCCTGTCGGGCGGCATGAAGCAGCGCGTCGCCATCGCGCGCGCGCTCGCCATGGAGCCCGACATTCTGCTCATGGACGAGCCGTTCGCGGCGCTCGACGCGCTGACGCGCCGCAAGATGCAGGAGGAACTGCTGCAGCTGTGGGCCGACACCCGTTTCACGGTGCTGTTCGTGACCCACTCGATTCCGGAAGCCGTGCTGATCGGCAACCGCATCCTGCTGCTGTCACCGCATCCCGGCCAGGTGAAAGGCGAGCTCAACAGCGACGGCAGCGATCCCATCGATGCCGTGAGCGGGCGCCGATTGTCCGAGCGCATTCATGAGATGCTGTTCGCAGATCGGGTGGAGGAGCAGGAGGTCGTTCATCATGGCTGAGATGCATGCGCCCGCGGGCACCCTGCTGACGTTTCCGCCCCTCCGGCCGGAGTACGTGCGCGACACCGTCGCCGGTCGCGATATCGGGGTGGTCCAGGCGCCGCTCACGATCTGGCAAAGGCTGGCCAACCAGGGCTGGCTCAGGAAGGCTCTGATCCTGCTGGTGATCGCTGCGGCCTGGGAGATCTACGCTCGCAACCTCAACAACCCGCTGCTGGTGCCGACGTTCTTCTCCACGCTCGAGGCGCTCAAGGACGGATTTGCCAGCGGTGAGATCCCCGAGAAGATGGTGAACTCGGTGCAACTGCTGCTCAAGGGGTACGCGCTGGGGCTTGCGCTGGCCATGCTGTTCACCGGCCTGGCGATGATGTCGAGGATCGGCAACGACCTGCTCGAGACCCTGACCTCTGCCTTCAATCCGCTGCCCGCGATCGCGCTGCTGCCGCTCGCCCTCATCTGGTTCGGACTGGGCGACCGCTCCATCATCTTCGTTTTGGTGCATTCGGTACTGTGGGCGGTGGCCCTCAACACACACTCCGGCTTCCGCTCGGTGTCCAACACCCTGCGCATGGTGGGCCGCAACTATGGCCTGAGAGGACCCCGGCTGATCATCAAGATTCTGATCCCCGCCGCCTTCCCCTCGATCCTGACAGGCTTGAAGATCGGCTGGGCGTTCGCCTGGCGCACGCTGATAGCCGCTGAGCTGGTGTTCGGGGTCTCCTCCGGCCGGGGCGGTCTCGGGTGGTACATTTACGAGCACAAGAACATGCTGGACATTCCAGCCGTATTTGCTGGCCTCTTCACGGTCATCCTGATTGGCCTGATCGTCGAGAACTTGATCTTCCGCAACGTCGAGGCGGCCACCGTCCGGCGGTGGGGCATGCAGACCTGACGACCGCAGGCCCGTTGCTACACGTCATCCCCAAAGCCAAGGCTACTGGGACTTGCTGAGGCTATCAGGACCTGCCCCCGCGCGCTGACCCTTGCCGGAGTAGCTGCGTCCTCAGCTGCCCGGCAGCCCGCGGGCGGACGGGAAGAACGCGTCCTTCCAGCTCTCGGGCTTGGTGGAGTTGGTCCGCGCGCTGACGTCCTCTAATTCCTGTTGATTGCCGGGTGGTTCCACGATGTGGGCGAAGCCACCCAACCAGGAAAAATCGCTGACCGATCCAAATCTTACGGCTCAGAGTGCAGATCTACCTGAGCGTGCACACCTCTGAATATTGCGCGCCATGCTGGTGCCACGATTCCGCAACGATATTGCCGGCGCGGCATTCGCCAGGGGGTAGAATGGCGAAAACAGGGTTGCTGTGCTTGGCGCTCGCGTCAGCACTGGCGCTGCCTTTCGAGGTCGAGGCGCAACAGCAGGTCAAGCTGAGGGCGACCATCCAGGTCGCCATCACCGAGCGCCTGTGGGGGGTGGCCCTCGGCCGCTTCAAGGAGGAAATCGAAAAGCGAAGCGAGAAGAAGCTCTCCCTCGAGGTGTTCGACAAAGGAAAACTGTATGTCGATGATGCTGTCGTCGATGCGATCGCGTCCGGGGCCATCGAAATGGGGGTGGCGGGGCTCTACCAGCTCGCCAAGAAAGTCCCAGCCATCGACATGATGGAGCAGCCATTCCTGTTCAATTTCGACGCGCTGGTCCGCGCGGTGGTCAACCCCGACAGCGAGGTGAGAAAGATCATCGATACTGCCGTGCTGGACAAACTTGGGAATTCGTGTCCTCTGGTGGCAATCGCTAGGCAATCAAATCATCGTATCCAAGGGCCGCAACGTAACGGAGCCCGGCCAGATCAAGGGGCAGCGGATACGTGTTTTCGGTGAGACGACGGCACAGCTGGCGAGGTCTTGCGGTGCGACGCCCGCCATACTGTCTCCGCTTTCAAGATGCAGGAGGCCATGAAGAGCGGCGAAATCGACATGGTCATGTGTTCCATTCCTGCCGTGCCCAATCGCGAGCTTTGGAAGGTCGCGGACACCATTACGCGCACTTGGCATGCGCCGGTTGAATACGTGGCAATGATCAATGAAAAGACTTGGCAGTCTCTGTCCCCAAGCCACCAAACGCTCATCTTTGAGGTAGCACGGAAAGTGGAGCGGGAGGTACGCGACAGGCTGGCAGAAATCGAGGCCGAGTACTATCAATTCGCGCTCGGGAAAGGCATGAAGGTCTATGACCTTACCCCTGACCAGGTGGCCGATTGGCGGGCGTGCAGCGCCGAAGTCATCGACGAGTTCATGAGCAACCATCCCGAGATGGCTCGCCAGCTCCTTGCGGCGTATGGCAGGCTGCGCACGGAGCCGTGCTGTTCAACAGCGCCGAATGCGGAGCTTTTCAGCCGCCGGTGAAGCCTGGTCGCCCAGGTCATTAACCTTCTCACACACCGCTAAGGGTGAATACGCATCGACATTACGGACAATTTCGCGCAGAGGTAGACTGGCGGTGACGTGCCTGCAATCGTCGCGCGAGACCGCCCTATGCTCAGAACTGCCTTCCTTAACGCTACTCGTCGCCGGCAGTGTTTTCTTGTCGGGAACGCGCATTGGGCTCGCCGAGGTAAGCGAGATTAGCGTAGCGCACCAGTTCGGGGTCGCCTTCCTACCGCTGATGGTCATGCGCGAGCGCAAGCTGATCGAAAAGCAGGCCGAAAGGGTGGGCGTTGCACCACTCCAAGTGAAGTGGAGCGTGTTCGGCAGCGGAGCCGACATGAACCTGGCCCTCATTTCCCGAACGCTCGATTTTGCATCGGGCGGCGTGGCGCCGGTTCTGCAGGTCTGGGACCGCACCAGGGGCAATCTTGCCATCAAAGGCGTGGCGGCGTTGGGCTCGCTGCCGCTGTATCTCAATACCGATCAACCCCAAGGTCAGGACCATCAAGAGATTTCACGAGCGAGCGACAGGATCGCGTTGCCGGCCGTGAAGGTATCGATCCAGGCGCTGCTGCTGCAGATGGCCGCCAGCCAGGCCTTCGGCGCTGACAAATATGCCTCGCTCGACCCGCTGACGGTGAGCGTCACCCACCCTCAAGCGCTTGCCGCGCTGCTATCGGGTACGGAGATCACGGCACACTTCGCGGCTTCGCCGTTTCAAGACCAGGAGCTCAAGGACCCGCGCGTGCGCCGAGTGTTGAACTCCTACGACGTGCTCGGCGGTCCGGCGACGCTGAATTCGATCTATGCGACGAGCCAGTTCAGAGCCGAAAACCCCAAGGTCTTTGGCGCGGTGGTGGCGGCGCTGCGCGAAGCAACGGTGCTCATCAACCGCGACAAGGCTTGGGCGGCCAGGATCTACGTCGAGCAGGAAAAGTCCAAGCTCGATCCTCAGTTCGTGCAGGCGATCATCAGCAACCGGGAAGTCAACTTCACCGTGGCGCCGCAGGGCTTCATGAAGTTCGCGGATTTCATGTTCAAGACCAAGATGATCAAGGATCGGCCTTCGAGCTGGAAGGACGTATTCTTCCCCGAGGTGCACGGAGAAGCCGGATCGTGAACGGCCTCAGTACGGGGTGTCGCCGGCGATGGTGGTGCGATGCATGTGCCGCCGCACGGAGAAATCATAGTCCGCCAGCGCGTAGTGCATCGAGCAGCGGTTGTCCCAAAACATCATGTCATGGACCCGCCACTTGTGCCGATACGTGAACTCGGGGCGGGTGGAGTGGCGGTGTAAGAAATCGAGAATAGGCTGGCTCTCCTCCTCGGGCATCCCGACGATCCCTTTGGTGAACCCAGGGTTCACATAGAGCGCCTTGCGGCCCGTCACCGGATGCGTGCGCACCATCGGATGCGTGACCGGCGGCGTCTTGGCTCGCTGCTCGGGGGTGAGCGGGGGACGGTCGGGAAGCTTGGCGAAGTAGGTGTCGTAGGCATGGCTGTAGTCGTGCACGGCCTTGAGCCCGCCGATAAACGCCTTCATCGGCTCCGACAGCGTGTCGTAGGCCAGATACATGTTGGCCCACATGGTGTCGCCGCCGACGGCTGGCATCTCATGGCAAAGCAGCAACGAGCCGAGCGACGGCTTCTTCATGTATGACAGGTCCGAGTGCCAGAACTGGCCAGCGTAGACCGCCCCCTTGAGCTTGCCGCCTTCCTTGACGTTGGAGACGACGAAGATCTCCGGATGCTCGGGCAGCGAAAACTCAGCCAGGAGGTGCGCCTCCAACGGACCGAAGTGCCTGCTGAACGCGATGTGCTGCTCCGGGGTGATGTCGGCATTGCGAAACAGCAGCACGCAATGCTCGGCGAGCGCGGCATTGATTTGCTCCACCGTCTCTTGCTTGAGAGGTCGGGTGAGGTCTACGGCAACCTCCGCCCCAACGGCCGCCGACAACCGGGTTACGCTGATGCCCATCGCTCAACTCCCTCTGTCAGAGATCGAATACAACCATAGCGCGAAATACGGCGCTCTGCAGCTCTTCTGCAGCTCTGCTGACCACGCTTCTCTGGCGAAAAGTCGCTCGTTTCGGGCGGCCGGCGCGCCCGGCCATCGGTCGACTGTCTACCGTCGCACTCCCACGGTGGCGCGAGTGAAGTTCTCTACATAGTCCATCAGCTTGTCGGACGCTGCCATGGCGCGTGCGGGATTGCCCTTGGCAATGGCACGCGCCTCGTCAGCGTGCAGCCGCGCGCACCTGGGTAGGTCCGCAGCCTCCTTGTAATGAAGATACCAGAAGCGGCGCGAATGGCCGTTTAGAGAGCGCATCGTGCGCGCGGCATACTCGTTGTGTGCGGCCTCGGCCAGAAGCGCATTCAGCTCGCGGTCGAGGCGCATGAAAGCGATATCGTCGTTGGTCTTGGCCGCCTCCTCCATGCCGTCGGCAATCTCTCGAAATTGGCGGCGCTCAGCCTCAGTGGCACGTTCCGCGCTGGCGCGTGCCAGCAGCCGTTCCAGCTCGCGCCGCACCTCCAGCACCAGCAGCTGCCGCCGCGGGTCCGTTTCCGTCACGATGATGGCCTTGCGCGGCAGAACCAGCACCAAACCTTCGCGCGCCAACCGCTGCAGCGCCTCGCGGATGGGTGTGCGGCCGATGCCCAGCTCCGCAGACAGCGCCTGCTCGGCGAGGATCACACCCGGTGCCAGCACCAGGGTCACGATCATCTCCTCAAGCTTGTTATAGGCCTGCTCGGTGAGGGTTTCGGGTCTCGCCGTCGTGATCCGCGCCGGCTTCTTCGTGCGCAATGCGCTCGTCATGGAACGGGTTGCGACCTCGTTATAGCGGCGGAGCAATCCGAATTGACCCGCTGGCCAATCGCCCACACGCTCAGATTTGGCGGCGCTTTGCCACCATCGCGGCAAACTTTTCGTACTCTGCCTCGTTGACCGTATAGCTGTGATCGTCGTCCGGGAACGAGCCTTCCTTCACCTCCTTCACATATTGCTTGATTCCTGCCACCGCAACCTCGGTCAGTTTGGCAAAGCGCTTGGTGAATTTCGGTTTGAAATCGGTGAACACGCCCAAAAGATCGTGGCAGAGCAGGATCTGCCCGTCGGTGCCAACACCGGCGCCAATGCCGATGGTGGGAATCGTGAGCTGCTCGGAGATCAACCTGGCGATCTTGGCCGGCACGGCCTCAAACTCCAGCATAAAGCAGCCGGCATCCTCGATCGCCAACGCGTCCTCGAGAATCTTCATGGCCGCGTCGGCCGTGCGGCCCTGGATCTTGAAACCACCGAACATAGCAATCGTGTGCGGGGTCAGGCCGATATGCGAGGCTGTCGGGATGCCGGCATCGACCAGCGCCTTGAGGATGTGCGCCTGGCTCTTGCCGCCCTGCGGCTTTACTGCGTCGCTTGCCGCTTCCTGCATGAACCGCGTGGCATTGCCGAGCGCACGGTCGACCGTGTTGTAGCTCTGATACGGCATGCAGCCGAGCACGAAAGTGTTGGGCGCGCCCCGGCGGATCGCCTGGGCGTGCATCACCATCATGTCCATGGTGGCTGGGATGGTGGATGGGTGGCCGTGTGCGATCATGGCAAGGCTGTCGCCCACTACGGCGACGTCGACGCCGGCCATCTCGGCCCACTTGGCCGACGTGTAGTCAGGCACTGACATGTAGACCATCTTCTCGCCGGTCTTCTTGGACTCGCGGATTTCCGTGATGGAGCGTTTCTCGCGCTTCTTCTCCGCTGGCTTGGCATCCCCCGTCACGGCATTCCTCCCTTAGACCAATAACGTCCCGGCCATCAGCCCCAGGCCGATCCCGAGGCCGGTGAAAATGATCAAGGCCCGCGGGCCGTTGACGAAGCTGTCCGGCAAAGGCTGCAGGAGCAACGGTGCGATCAGCACCATGAAGCCCCCACCGATGACTGCTGCATGGAGCGGCACGCGCTGCCAGGCGAAGGCGAGCGCGCAGACCAAGAGGACGGCGCAAAGCGCTATCGTGCCCCACAGCAGAACCTGCCCGACGATGCTCCGCAGCGATGGGGCCCTGTGCTCCTCGGGGAAATGACCGGTGACCGTCAATCCGTAAAGCGACAGCACCAGTACGAGCGCCATGAATACGGTCAACTCGGGGATTGGGGGCAGCGCCATTGCACGCTTCCTGCGGCTACTTCGGCTTCCCGACGTCTTCCGACGGCGGCTTGCCGCCCTGCGCCTCGGGGAATACCCACATGGAACCCACGGCGAAGACTGCAAAGCCCACGACGAACCAGAACAGTTCCGGCCTGCCGTTGGACGTCTCCCAATAGGCAAAGGCAATGGCCACGATCAGGGCCAGTGCCGACACGATGGCCTTGACGTCCCTTGGCATCTGTTTCCTCCCGGCCGACCCTGCGGCCGATCAATAGTTGCCGAGCGGAATGGCTGCCGCCTCGTCGGGCCGCTTGGGCTGGCCGCGCAGGTTCCTCTTCAGGTGGCGGGTGTTGTAGCCGTTGAACAGGTGCCCGAGCAGCCCCCGATCCAGATCCGACGTACCAAAGAACCAGTCGGCGATGGGAAACGTGAGGTTCATGTTGGTTTCCATCATCAGCCTGGAATTGTGATGCGCGGTATGATGACGGCGCAGCGTGTTGACGAACGGGCAGTTGCGCACGAACCAGTTCTCATCCACGTGGCAGCAGAAGTGCATGAACTCGTAGATCAGATACATGCCTGTGGTCGTGCACATGAACAGCCAGCCGACGTTGGCGCTGAACACCTGTCCGAGGATCAGCCCGCCCGGGATCGACATCAGGATGAACACCACAAGGGCATAGGGTGGGAACACAGTTACGCGCCAATCCTTGTGGTCGCGGAAGCGCATCTCCTCGTCCGTGAAGAACTGGTGGTGGTTGAGCGTGTGGCGCTCGTAGACCGCGCGCAGGCCTTTGATGTTCACCGGCCGGTGCATAACGTACTTGTGCAGGAACCACTCGAATATATTGGTGAACAGGAACGTGATGGGAATGGTGAGCCATTCGAGCGGCGTCACGTTGTGGATGTGCTGCAGGTAAATGTAGAAGGCGGCGGCACCCATCGCATAGATGATGGCGATGTGCAGGTAGCCGTCGTAGAAGCCCATGATGCGCGAGCGATAGACTTCGCGGTAAGCCTTCTGCCGGTCCGAAATCATCCTAACCTTCCTTTCAAGCTGGAGAGCCGCCGGCGCCCTACTTCACATGCCGCCCGCGGCGATCTTGCGCTCCTTGCTCCAATCCTCCTCCTGCTGCACCGCGAAGATCGACGTATAACCGCCAGACCAATCCGGCGGCAGCAGGCAGGGTCGCGGATCGTGGTAGGCCCAGCGTGCGGGCTTGCCGCGCACGATGGCCCCGTAATGCTTCGACTGCAGTGGATTGTAGGTGTAGGGCATCGCATTCGCCGCCGAATAGACATTGAGCAGCAGGGGCCGCGGCGTGTCTGACCAGTTGGCCTTGGAATGGTGCAGCGTACGGCAGTTGTGGATGGTGACTGAGCCCGCGGGACCCTCGAGATACACGACCTTGCTCATGTCGATGGCGGCGGCGTCCTCTGGCTTCAGACAGCCGACCCACTGGCCCTTGTCGTTGTACTGATCCACCACCGGCCCGTTGTGACTGCCGGGCAGGACGCCGAGCGGACCCTGTTCGGCGTTGCAGTCGAACACGTAGGTGCCGGCCGTGCACGGGCTGTAGTTGGTGTGCGGCCAGAACGAAATGTCCTGATGCCACTTCACTTCGTCGCCGCCCTTCGACCATTTGAAGTTGAGCTTGGACTGGTGGAACTTGACGTCCGGACCGACGAGGTCGGCGATGGCATCGGGCAGGGGCGAATTCGCAGCCGACGCGTACTCCCAGAACACAGGATGATGATCGTTCATGCTTGAGAGCCGGCGCAAGCGTGGGTTCTCGCGGGTGTGGCCCTTGTCGACGTCCCACACTGCGTCGGACTTGCTGACGCCGCGGCTCTTGTCGACCATCTTGTCGGTCGCTGCGCGCAGCCGCTCGACCCAGCTGTCGGGCAGGAATTTCTCGAGCAACAGGTAGCCGTTCTGGAAGTAGAACTCGCGCTGCTTCTGGGCCAGCACGCGAGGCTTGATGGCTAGGATGTCCTCAGGAGTCATCGCGCTCTCCCTATCGCGCTGCACTTCTCAAGTGTCTGATATATCAGCAATGTATCAAATCCTTCTCCGTGGTCAACTGCGGCGCTATTTGAAGCCAAGCAGTATGGACGGCAGCCAAAGCACGAGCTGCGGAAAGGTGGCCACGATCAGCAGGCACAGGAGTTGGATGGCGATGAAGGGCACCACACCGCGGAACATGTCGTGGATGTTGATCTCGGGCGGCGCGATGCCGCGCAGATAAAAGATTGCCGGCGCCATTGGCGGCGACAGATAGCTCGTCTGAATGATGATCAGGAACAGCACGCAGAACCACACCGGGTCGAAGCCCATGGTTCTTACGATGGGCATGAACACCGGAATGAAGATCAACAGGATCGAGATCCAGTCGAGGATGAAGCCGGCGAGAAAGCAGACAAACAGGAACAGAAACAGCGTGAGCCACGGACCGAGGTTGGCGGTCTGAATGAACTGCTCAGTCGTCTGCACGCCGCCACCGGCGATGAATACGCCTGCAAACATGTTCCCCGCCATCAGGATGGTGAGGATCATCACGGTGACTTTGAGTGTCTTGAGAAGGGACTCGTGCAGCACCTTGAGGGTGAAGTCGCCGTAGATGATCGAGAGGAACAGTGCGCCAAGCGCGCCGAGCGCCGCCGCCTCAGTCGGCGCGGCGATACCGAACAGCATCGAGCCCAGCACTGCCGCAATCAGAAGCATCGGTGGCCAAAGCGCAACAATGGAGATCCAGCACTTCTCAAGAAAGGAAGGCTCGTCCGGCGATGGCGGAATGCGCGGACCGGTCGCCGGCCAAATCAGGCAGACCAGGAAGATGTAGGAGATATAGAGCAGCGCCAGCAGCAAACCAGGGATCAGCATCCCAAACATGAGATCGCCGATCGACACGTTGGCAACCGGACCGAGCAGCACAACCACGACGGACGGCGGAATGATCGTGCCGAGCGAGCCGCCCGCGCAAATCGTGCCCGATATCAGCCCCTTGTCGTACTGGTACTTGAGCATCACGGGGATGGCGAGAAGGCCGACCACAGTCTCGGTGGCGCCGATCACGCCCGAGGAGGCCGCGAACACCACGCACATGAGCACCGTGCCGATGGCAAGGCCGCCAGGCAGGCGCCTAGTCCACAAGTGAATCGCCTCGAACAGCCGCTCGGCGATGCCGGCCCGCTCCAGCATCGCTCCCATGAAGATGAACAGCGGCACCGCCGCCAGCACGAAGTTCGACGCCATTGCGTCGACCTTCTGCATGAACTGATAGATGATCGAAGGCCCAAACGCCCAATAGCCGAAGCCGAAGGCCACGGCGATCATGGCAAATGCGACCGGGAAGCCGATGAACAATGCAAACAGCAGCGCCGGAAACATCAGCAGTGAGACGGCGCCGAGCATCTAATGTGCCCCCGCGGCGGCGGCGTCCTCGTAGCGATCGCGCTGCCCACGCAAATACAGGATCGCCTTGATGATCTCGGCAAAGATCTGCAGCACCAGCAGGACAAAGGCTATAAAGAACACGAGCTTGAACGGCCAGATCACGGGGTTCCAGGCCGACTGGCCGGACATCTCGCCAGTCCGGAACGAGGTGAACCAGTAGCCCCACAGCGACCAGGTCATCCAGATCAGGCACGGCAGCAGGAACACCAAGTAGCCGACGAGATCGATAACCGCCTTGGTCCCTTGCGAGAACATTTGCGAGAAGGCGTCGATGCGTACATGCCCGCCCTCGCGCAGGGTGTAGGCCATGCCGAGCAGCGCATGCGCGCCCATCATCATGTAGCCGACCTCGTAGGCCCATTGCGTGGGTGCGGAGAAGAGGTAGCGCGCTCCGACGTCGTAGACGGTGGCCAGGATTAGAGGCACCACGAGCCAAGCGGTGAGGTGGCCGCTGATCCCGGAAATGCGCTCGATCGCGCGCAGCAAGGGATGCATGGGGTCTCCGCAGTTTATCGATGGGAAGGGCCGAGGTTCGAGCCGCCCCGGCCCCCGTGCCGTCAGTATCTGGTGTTGCGATAGCTGGCGGCATTCTCCCACAGCTTCTCGAAGGCGCGCTGGCTCTCCCAGACCTTCTTGAACCAGGGGTTAGCCGCCGCCTGCTCGTCGGCCCACTTGACGGACATCTCCTTGGTTGCCTTCTGCACCTCGGGCGACAGCTCGATGATCTCGTTGCCCTGCTCGCGGTAGAACTTGAGCGCCTTGGCGTCCTCGGCGCCGACGCGCATCCAGCTTTCCATCGTCACCTGCCGCGCCGACAGCTCGACGATCTTCTTGTCCTTGTCGGAGAGTTTGGCCCACGCGCCCTTGTTGACGCAAAGCTCGAAGGGGGCCGAGGGCTGGTGCACGCCGGGGATGATCACGTACTTGGCGATCTTGTGGAAGCCCATCGAGATGTTCTCGTAGAGCGTGCCCCATTCGGTGGCGTCGATGGCCCCGCGCTCGAGCATCGGGAACGTCTCCGGGCCCGGCGTGGTGACCGATGCTGCGCCCAGCGATCGCGAGATCTCGAGCCAGGCGCCTGCCGTTCGCAGCTTGAGGCCCTTGAGATCATCCATGGTCCGCACGGGCTTGCGCGAATGCAGGAACGCCTCTGCCGTGCGCGCGAACAACGGCATGGAAACAAGGTTGAACTTTTCCTCGTTGAACTGCCGCCACAGCTCGAGCCCGCCGCCCTCGTAGATCCAATGCAGCATGCGCTCGCTGTCCATGGAGCCGGAGAAGCCGCCGAACAGCACTGTGGTCTTGTCCTTGCCCCAGTCGTAGCCGATCCAGGTATGACAGGCTTCCGCGACGCCGTTGGCAACCGCGGTCCGCGATTCCAGGCCCTTGGCGAGCGTGCCGACGGCCAGCACCTGAATCTCGATGCGGCCGTCGGTGAGAAACTTGATGCGGTCGGCGAAGGCCTTGGCGCCCAGCTCCATGAGGGGACCACCACCCCACTCGGTCTGCATTTTCCAGTTGTGCTCAGCGGCGGCGGCCGGTCTGCCAGAAAGTGTCGACAGCAGCGCTACGGCCAAGCCGGCGGCTGCGAGCAATTGCCCAGTTCTCAGTCGCATTTGTTTCCACTCCTTGATGTTTCCTGCGTTGCTTCTTCTTTTTGTGGGTAGTGGGCCCGCCCTCGGCCCAGTTCACGTCTTCCCTTCGACCTCCCGCAACGGCCGCTTCGATGTCGGCGCTCGTCAGCACCCAGTCGTTGTCGAGATTGGCGACGACCTTGCGCATGAAGCGCTCCGACAGGCTGATCGCCCGCGCATTGTCGCGCAAATGCTCGACAAGCAAGGCCAGGGCGAGTTGGTGCGGGCTGTCACCCTCGTATGTCCACTCGAAGCCCCAGGTGGTGAAGCGCTTGACGCCGTAGTGCTCGTCGAGGCGTTTGCCGTCCACGGTCACCACCAGGCCATCGATGGTTCGCTTGCCTTCGAATGTGCTCACGTGGCCTCCCTCCACGCTGACAATACACGCAATAGACGAGTGATATATCACCGATCTGGCCAAGCACGATAGCCCTTAAGCTTCGCCACGCGAACAAGGGAGCGCCGAACGACCCTGGCGGGTAGGAAGTCGGGCACCCGGTCGGGGGGGCAGCTGCTGCGTTCGCGACTGCGGGTTCGGCAATTTCTTGACCCGAAGGAAATCAAGAACCGCGATTCCGCGAGCGGTCGTGTCGAGGAGACATGCGAAGCGCTTCTGACAATCGTCCATGATCCAAGTCGTGCTTGACCGACTGAACCGGGTCTGAACCAATAATGCTGCGCTGCCGAGACTGTACGTGCCACCAGCCGTGTCACCTTGCACAGAACACCAGCGCCAACAGAACTATAGCAATACGAAGCTCTATCGGAGGAAACATGGGGATTTCGGTCAGCGGCGCATTGCGCCCGAAGGTGTGGCTCGCGTTGTGCGCAGCCCTTGCAACGGTCCCGGCGGCAGGCCAGAGCCGAGGACATCAAGCTGCGCATCGCCTCCGGCCATCCGGCCGTCAACACCTACGTCAACCTGATGCAGAACTTCTTCGTGCCGGAGGTGACCAAGCGCGTCGCCGCCCGCACCAAGCACAAGGTCGAGTTCATCGAGGGCTACGGCGGCTCCATGGTGAAGGTCGCCGACACGCTCGAGGGCGTGCAGTCCGGCATCATCGACATCGGCGGCTACTGCTTCTGCTTCGAGCCGTCCAACCTGCCGCTGCACGCGTTCCAGGTGATGCTGCCGTTCGGCACCATGGACCCGGTGGTCAGCGTGAAGCTCGCGCGCGCCGTCTACGACAAGGTGCCGTACATGTGCAAGGTGCTCGAGGACAAGTTCAACCAGGTCCTGATCGGGCTGATCGCCGACAACGGCTACAACCTCGGCACCTCCTTCGAGTGGAACACGGTCGCGGACCTCAAGGGCCGCAAGCTCGCCGGCGCCGGCCTGAACCTGAAGTGGCTCGAGTACGCCGGCGCGACCCCGGTGCAGTCGTCGCTGCCGGAGGCCTACACCTCGATGCAGACCGGCGTCTACAACGGCTGGATCATGTTCCCGTCGGGCTTCGTCAACTTCAAGCTGCTACGAGGTCGGCAAGTTCTACACCGAGATCGGCTTCGGCGCGATCACCTGGCACGGGCTCACCATCAACAAGGCGCGCTGGGCCAAGCTGCCGAAGGACGTGCAGGACATCATCCTCGAGGTCGGCCGCGAGTACGAGGCGCGCACCGGCACGGTCAACAAGGAGAACTATCCCAAGCAGCTCGAGCAGCTGAAGGCGCGCCGGCGCCACCGTGCGCAAGCTGCCCGACACGTGCGCGTCGACTGGGCCAACTCGCTCAAGAGCTGGCCGCAGGAGAAGGCGACCGAGCTCGACAAGGCGGGCCTGCCGGCGAGCCAGGTGCTCAAGCTCGCGCTCGAGGAAGCCGAGAAGCTCGGCCACAAGTGGCCGGTGCGCTACCAGGTGAAGTGAACATGCGCCTGACCGACTCGGCGCGGGACGGCGCATCGCGTGCCGCTCCCGCATCCGCTGGCGGCTGAGGAGCGCCTCGATGCTGACCGCGCACTGGACTGGATCGCCAGCGCGCTGCTCGTCGCTCGCGGCGATGCTCGCCTTCCTGCTGTGCTTCCTCGTCGTCGCCGACGTCATCGGGCCGCGTCCTCTTCAACAGCCCGGTGAAGGGCACGCCCGAGATCGTCTCGTTCTCGATCGTCATCATCTGCTGCCTGCAGGCGGCCTACGCGATCCGCAGCGGCGGCATGATCAGGGTGGACGCCATCACGCGCCTACCTGCCGCTGCGGGCAGCAGAGCCTGCTGGCGGCGTTCGGCGCGCTGCTCGGCATCGCGTTCTTCGCGCTCGTCTGCTGGGGCAGCATCGACGGCGCCGCGCATGCCTGGACCTCGAACGAGTTCGAGGGCGAGGGCGCGCTGCGCGTGCCGGTCTGGCCGGCGCGCTTCGCCATCGTCGGCGGCACGGCGCTCGCGGCGTTCAGCTACGTCGTGCTGCATGCTGCGCAACCTGCGATGCCGTCCGCCGCGGGCGCGCCGCCCGCCGCGCCGTCGACGAGCCACTGACCGGAGCCCGCCACGCATGTTCGACGCCTGGCAGATGGCGACGCTGATCGGCGTCCTGCTCGCTGATGGTGTTCTCCGGCGTGCACATCGCGGTGGCGCTCGGCATCGCCGCGGCGCT
Source organism: uncultured Alphaproteobacteria bacterium (assembly GCA_963724565.1). Taxonomy (GTDB): domain Bacteria; phylum Pseudomonadota; class Alphaproteobacteria; order Rhizobiales; family Hyphomicrobiaceae; genus AWTP1-13. Next base: position 17,443 of record CAVRVK010000009.1, on the reverse strand, counting down.
CGGCATCTACCTGATGCAGGGCGACATCGAGGTCGTGCGCATCTTCATCGCCAACACCGCCTACGAGGCGCTGCGCGACTACGTGTTCGCCGTCATCCCGCTGTTCATGCTGATGGGCGAGTTTCTCGCCAAGTGCGGCGCGGCGACGCGACCTGTTCGCGCTCATCAACCGCGCTGACGCGGCGCGTGCCGGGCCGGCTCGGCATCGCCACCGTGCTCGCCAACGCCGTGTTCGCGTTCGTCACCGGGGTCTGGATCGCCGCGGCGGCGGCGTTCTCGCGCATCGCCTACCCGGAGATGAAGCGCCACGGCTACGAGCGCAAGTTCGCGCTCGGCTGCATCGCCGGCAGCGCCTGCCTCGGCATGCTGATCCCGCCCTCGGTGCTGATGATCGTGTGGGGCGTGCTGACCGAGCAGGCGATCGGCAAGATCTTCATCGCCGGCATCATCCCGGGCTTCGTGGTGGTGGCGGCTCTACTGCGCCTACATCCTGTGCGTCGCCGTCACGCAGCCGGAGCGCGTCGGCGAGGCGCGCAAGGTCGCGCGCTCGGCCGGCGCAGCCGCACCCACGCCGCGCCGCCGCCGAAGCCGAGACGGCCGACGACGCGAAGTTCCGCGAGGCCCTGCGTCAGCACGCTGTTCGTGCTCGCGCTCATCGTCGGCGTGCTCGGCGGCATCTGGCTCGGCTTCTTCACGCCCGACCGAGGGCGCCGGCGTGGGCGCCGCGCTCGCGCTGCTGCTCGCGATCGTGGAAGGGCATGCGCGCGAAGGAGATCTTCGAGGTCATGCTGTCGGTGGGGCGCACCTCCGCGCCGCTGCTGCTGCTGCTGTTCTGCGCCCAGCTCTACTCGCGCGTGCTCTCGATGACCGGCGTCACCGGCGCGGCCAAGGAGCTGTTCCTCGCCTCCGGCCTCGAGCCTTGGCAGTGCTCGCCATCATGGTCGCTGATCTGGTTCGTGCTCGGCTGCCTGATCGACTCGATCTCGATCATCCTGCTGACCGTGCCGGTGTTCGCGCCGGTCGCGTGGCGCTCGGCTTCGACCCGCTCGCGTTCGCCATCCTCGGCATCCTCGCGATCGAGACCGGGCTGCTGACGCCGCCGTTCGGCATCCTGGTGTTCACGGTGAAGGCGGCGCTGCCGCAGGAGAATGTCTCGACCGGCGAGATCTTCGGCGGCTCGATTCCCTACTGGATCTGCCTGCTGATCGTGATCGTGATCTGCGGCCTTCCCGCAGCTCGCGACCTGGCTGCCGAACCTCGGCCGCTAGTTCGTCGACTGACCACAAAGAGCCGGGGTTGCCCGATTGGCCAATTGTGAGTGTAGAGGGTTCAATTCCTTCGCCCGCTCCAATGTTTTCAATCGCTTACATCTTTAATCTGCTGGCAGACGACCCCTTGGGGTGTGCCATGGGTACGCTGATGTGATCGCTCTCGGCCTGTTACCCCGGCGACAGCACAAGCGGAAAACCTCTCCGTGACAGAAAAAGGGAAAATTCGCATGAATGGGTTGTGAGGCAGGCGATGGCGCCGGCACTGCAGCAAATCGCGTTCAGGTTTGGAGTTTTGGTGGCTGCGGTACGGCCAGCCGTCCGTCGCGGTGGTATACTGGAGGGCAAGGCGTCCATTGGAATTGCAACTGACAATATTCGTTGCACGTGACACCATCTGGTAACCTTGCAACAAGTCTCAGATACGGGAGGAAATGATGCGCGGACTAAGGACCTTTCTCCTAGGATCGATCGTGCTAGCCTTGTTCGGCGCGTCGCCCGCAAGCGCCCAGCAGCCCGTCAAGATCCGCGTGTCGTGGGTGGCGCCGGTGTCGAACTGGGCCTCCATCTGCTGGAGAAGAAGGATCTGGCGCAGCACCTGGGCAAGTCCTACACGATGGAGCCCGTGCGCTACGCGGGCACGCCGCCGATGGTGACGGCGCTGGCCAGCGGGGAGCTGGAGGTCGCCAACCTCGCCTATTCGACGCTCGCCATCGCCATCAAGAACGCCGGCATCGACGACCTGCGCGTGATCGCCCACGAGTTCCGCGACGGTGTGCCCGGCCGCTACACGCACGAGTACCTCGTGCTGGCCGACGGCCCCATCAAGAGCGCGCAGGACCTCAAGGGCAAGGTGGTCGCCTCCAACGCCGCCGGCAGTGCCGTCGACGTCGCCATGCGGGCGATGCTGCGCAAGAACGGGCTCGAGGACAAGCGCGACTACACCGTGCTGGAGACGCCGTTCCCGACCATGCGGGCGATGCTGGCCGAGAAGAAGGTGGACCTGATCCCGGGCGTGCTGCCGTTCTCGCTCGACCCGGAGCTGCGCAAGATCGCCCGGCCGCTGTTCCAGCAGCGTGACGCCATCGGCGAGACCGAGATGATCATCTGGGCCGTGCGCAAGCCGTTCATCGACAAGAACCGCGCGGCGATGGTCGACTTCATGGAGGATACGCTCCGGATCGTGCGCTGGTATCTCGACCCGGCCAACCAGAAGGCCGCGGCCGAGATCGCGGCCAAGGTCACGAAGCAGCCGGCGGAGCGCTTCGGCTGGCTGTTCACGCAGAAGGACTACTACCGCGATCCCAACATGCTGCCGAACCTCGAGGCGCTGCAGAAGAACCTCGACATGACGACCGACCTCGGCTTCGTGAAGGGCAAGGTCGACGTCGCCAAGCACGCGGACCTTTCCATCGTCAAGGAGGCGGCGGCGCGGATGAAGTAAGTGCGCATGCTGCACCCGCTCGGCGAATGGCCGGAACGGCCACCCGGCGGTTGGCCACTCGCCATCCACCGCGGCTTCACACCGTGCTCGGCGCCTGCGCCTCCTGGTGCCAGATCAGCAGGCGGCGGCGCACGAGCGTCATCGCCTTGACGAGGACGTAGCCGACCACCGCGATCTCGACGATGCCGGCGAACACGCCGCGCGAGTCGGCGAAGCGCGAGGCGTGCACCATGGCGCCGCCGAGGCCGTAGCCGCCCATCAGCATCTCGGCGACGATGGCGACGATGAGCGCGATCGGCAGCGCCACCTGCAGCCCGGTCATGATCTGCGGGAGAGGCGGCGGGCAGCACGATCTGCCAGAGCAGCTCGCGCTCGCTGGCGCCCATGTTGCGCGCCGACCAGAGCAGGTGCCGGTCGACGCCGGCGATGCCGACGATGGTCGCCGTCACGACCGGGAAGATGGCGTCGAGCACGACCATGGCGATCTTGGAGAGTGTCGTAGACGCCGAGCCAGAGGATGACGACCGGCAGGAAGGCGATCTTGGGCATGGGGAAGCCGACCGACACGATCGGGTCGAACAGCCAGCGCACGGCGACGTTGCGCGACATGGCCATGCCGAGGACGACGCCGGCCATCGCCGCGATGGCGAAGCCGGCGAGGGCCCGATAGAGCGTGAGGCGCGGTGTTGAGCAGCGAGATCGCCGGCGACGGCATCGGTCCAGATGCGCGCGAGCACCGCGCTGAGCCGCGGCAGCTGGAACGGCGTGACGGCGCCGCTGCGCGCCAGCAGCCTCCCAAGCAGAGCGCCAGCGCGACGATGGGAAGCGCGCGTGCCAGGGCCCAGCCGATGGCGTGCAAGGCCTGCACGCTCGCGCGGCTTCGCGCTTCGTATCGATGCGGCTACTCGCGCCATAGCAGCAGCCTGTGCATGAGAGCCTGATAGGCGCGGTCGGCGGCGAAGCCGAGGAACGCCACGGTCAGCACCACCGCAAACATGGCGTCGTAGGTGCCGTTGGCGCCGAGATAGCCGATCAGATAGCCGAGCCCTTCGCGCGCCACGATCAGCTCGGAGCTGACCAGCAGGATGAAGGCGAGCGCCAGCGCCGTGCGGATGCCGTTGAGCATCTCCGGCAGGGCGCTCGGCACCACCACGTCCCAGAGCATGCGCAGGCGGCTCGCGCCCATGCTGCGCGCCGACCAGACCAGCGCCTGGTCGCTGCCGCGGGCGCCGTTGAAGGCGCCGATCGTCACGGGCAGCATGCAGCCGAGGAAGATGAGCAGGATCTTGGAGCCGTCGCCGAAGCCGAGCCACAGCACCGTGACGGGGATCAGCGCCGACTTGGGCATCGGATAGAACATCTCGACCAGCGGGCCGAGCGCGGCGTTGACCGGCCGCCACCACGCCATGGCGATGCCGAGCGCCGCTCCGACGACGATGGCGAGCGCGAGGCCCGCGCCGGCCCGCCACAGCGAGGAGGCGCCGTTGGTGACAAGCTCGCCGCTCCTGATCATCTCGACCCAGGCCACCACCACCTCGCTCAGCGGCGGCAGCGCCAGCTGCGAGACGAGCCCGAGGCGTGCCGCGAGCTCCCAGCCGGCGGCCAGCAGCACGCAGCGGCAGGTAGCGGAAGACGGCGCTCACGGCGAGACGCGCGCCTCCTGCGCCTTGATGGCCTCGTCGCGCACGAGGCCCCAGACTTCGTCCACAGTGTCGATGAAGGCCTTGGACTTGGCGATGCCGGGGTCGCTCTTGTCGAGATGCGATATCGACGATGGTCTTGATGCGGCCGGGCCGCGCCGTCATCACCGCCACGCGGTCGGCGAGATAGACCGCCTCCTGCACGTCGTGGGTGACGAAGATCACGGTCTTGGGGCTCCGCCGCCAGATGCCGAGCAGCTCGCTCTGCATCAGGTGGCGGGTCTGGGCGTCGAGCGCGCCGAACGGCTCGTCCATCAGCAGGATCTTGGGGTCGATGGCGAGCGTGCGGGCGATCGCAGTGCGCTGCTTCATGCCGCCGGAGAGCTGCGAGGGGTAGCTGTCCTCGAAGCCGGTGAGGCCGACGAGGTCGATGAAGCTCTGCGCGCGCTTCTCCCGCTCCTCGCGCGGCAGGCCCATCTTCTCCAGGCCGTAGAGCACGTTGGCGCGCACCGTCTTCCACGGGAACAGCGCGAAATGCTGGAACACGATGCCGCGGTCGGGGCCGGGGCCGGCGATCGGCGCACCGTCGAGCAGGATGCTGCCCGGTCTCGGTCGGCAGGAAGCCGCCGATCAGGTAGAGCAGGGTCGACTTGCCGCAGCCGGACGGCCCGAGCAGGGCCAGGAACTCGCGCGGCCGCACCTCGAGCGAGACATCCTCCAGCGCCAGCACCGGCCGGCCGCTCGGCGGGCGGTAGAGGTGGTTGACGCCCTCGACGACGATCTGCGAGCCGCCGCTGCCGGCGTTGCGCGTCTTGCACCCTGGCGCCCCTTGGCTCGTTTCTTCCCGGCGGACTGTAGTCGAAGCGGCCGCGCTATGCACCGCCGGAGTGCGAGCTCGACTTCAGCCCCAGATGTCGCGGGCCGTGGCGACGAGCAGCTCCAGCTTGCGCTCCTGCAGGTCGAGCCCCATGCGGTCGTAGCGGTAGAGGGTGGCGAAGCCGCACTGCGGGCAAAGCCCCAGGCGGTCGAGATCGATGACGCGGGCGGCCTCGTCGACGCGGCGCTTGAGGGCGTCCTTGGTTTCCAGTTCGGTAACCTTGGTGCTGATGAGGCCAAGGACGGCGATGGCGTCCTTGGGCAGGAACCGCAGCGGCGCGAAGTCGCCGGCGCGCGGCGTGTCGTACTCGAGCAGATAGCCGTCGACCTTGAGACGGCCGAAGACGCGCTCGGCGATGGCGTCGTAGCCGCCGGAGCCGAGGCCCGCGACGCCCTCGTTGCCGCGGCACATGTGCACGACCACGGTCATGCCGGGCGGCCGGTCGCGGATCGCATCGTTGATGGTGTCGACGTAGAGGTCGACGAGCGCCATCGCGTCCTCGCCGCGCCTGGCAATGGTCGCCTGCACGTCGGGGTCGCAGATGACGGGGATCGGCACCTCGTCGATCTGCACGTAGGTGCAGCCGAGCGAGGCAAGCTCGGCGATTTCCTCCCGGTAGATGCGCGCGATGTCGGCCATGTACTCGCGGGCGTCTGCATAGGGACTGCCGGCGAACACCCTGTCGCCGACGAACCAGTGCGCCAGCGACGGTGCCGGCAGCATCACCTTGGGCGTGGCCTTGGTCGCCGTCTTCAGGAACTTGAAGTCGGCGGCCGCCATGCTGCCGCTGCGCCGCAGCCGGGAGACGACCTTGGGCACCGGCGTCGCCCGCCGCGTGCTGCCGTCGGCGTAGGAGAACGAGAAGTCGGTCTCGACGCGCTCCTTGCTGAAGCCGTCGATGCTCTCGAACAGCACCTCGCGGAACGAGGTGCGGCGGAACTCGCCGTCGGTCACCGCCTGCAGGCCGACGCGCTCCTGCAGGGCGACGACCTCGCGGACCAACCGGTCCTCGATCACGCGCAGCTCCGCCGCTGGCAGCTTGCCGTCGAGATGCGCCTGGCGCGCCTCGCGCAGCTCCTGCGGACGGATCAGGCTGCCGACATGGTCGGCGCGAAATGGCGGCCTCGTACGCTGTGCCATGCTCTCGCTTCTCCTTGTCGGCCACCGCGATCCGTCACGCGATCTGGGCGCGGCGCAGTATCGGGATCACCTGTTCGCCGAACAGCTCGACCGCCTCGGCGCGGCGCTCATCGACGGCCCGCCCCAGGATCGCCAGGATGTGGCCGGCGCCGCAGGCGCGGCACTGCTCGATGATCTGCTCGGCCACCTGCGCCGGCGTGCCGGCGATGAACTCGTCATCGTGCACCGAGAAGCCGGAGCCGGTCTTGGGGCGTCGAGCAGCGAGGGACGCCTCGGCCCGACGCGCGGGTCTGCCGGCGAGCACCTTGCGGGTCATCTCCATCGCCATGCTGCGACTGTCTCGCGCGCCTCGTCCTCGCTCGCGGCGATCGAGATATTGCGACGGATGGCGAGCTGATCCGGCCCGCAGGCGAAGCCGATCCGGTCGGCCTCGGCGCGGTAGGCATCGAAGATCTCCTTGATGCGCGCGACGAACTCGAAGGCGGTGCAGATCTTGGACCGGCGCCCGGCGGACTTGACGGCCGAGGCCGGGCTCACCACCGTCGTCCACTTGGGAGGCGACGGGCTGCTGCAGGGGCCGCGGCACGATGCGCAGGTTGTCGAAGTTCCAGTACCGCCCGTGATGGGAGATCACCGGCTTCGGCGAGCCAAGCGTCGAGGATCTCCAGAGCCTCGTTGAACCGCTCGCGGTTCTCTTCTGCGGCGACGCCGATCTGAATCAGCTCCTGCGGCACGCCGCTGGCGCAGCCGATCTCCAGCCGCCCGCCCGTGAGATGGTCGAGCATGCCGATCTCCTCCAGCACCCGCCACGGCTGGTAGAGCGGCAGCACCATGCCCATGGTGCCGAGCCGCAGGCGCTCGGTGGAGCGGGCGATCGCGGCGATCAGCAGATTGGGCGAGGGACTGTAGGAGAGGCCGAAGTGGTGCTCGCTGAAGAAGATGCCTTCGAAACCGAGCCTATCGATGCGCTGCCAAAGGGCGACGCCCGTATCGAACACCGCCGTGGCGGTCTGCGGCGCGACCTCCTCTCCCGAGGCGCCCGGTGCATACAGGAACTCGAAGATCCAAGGCTTGATCATGGGTCCCCCATGGCTGCGGCCAATCGCAGACCTGGCCTAACACTGACAAGTCCTTGCTGTCATCGCAACGGCCTATCGACCGCCAAAAGCGGGCGAGTCCTCGCTAGCGCAGCATGGCGCGGGCGTCGTTTGGTGTAGCCACCTCACGGCCAGCCGCGCGCGCGCATTTCGCCAGGGCCTCGACCAGTTCCCCGTTTGAGCGAGCCTTCCTGCCGTCGGGCAGATAGAACGTATCCTCGAGGCCGGTGCGCAAGTGTCCACCAAGTTCGGCGGCGCGGGCGTGCAGACGCCAGATGCCGGCGCGTCCGATGGCAGTAACCTGCCAGGCGCATCCCTCGATAGTCAGCTTCTGCAGGATAGGTAAGAGGTCGGGATCGGCAGGCATGCCGAAGTCCACACCCATGACGAAGTTGTACTGCGGCTTCCCCGCGTACATTCCGTTGCGCACATACATCTCGACGCAGCGCACGATGCCGGTATCGAAGCATTCGAATTCGGGCTTGGTGCGGGTCTTCGCCATCACCTCCAGATAGGCGCGCACCTTCTCGACTGGATTGTCGAACAGCCGCGGCGGCCAAGCCCATGACCCGTCCGCCTTGGTCTTGAGGTAGTTGAGCGAGCCGGCGTTGCAGGCGGCGATCTCAGGCTTCACAGCTTCCAGACAGGCCAGCGGCCCTTTGATTTCGGGGCCGATGGTGCCGGTCGACTGGTTGAGGATCACTCCCGGACACGCCTCGCGAATGGCCTGCATGACGGTCGTGGCGACCTCGGGCTCCCACGACGGCAGATGACCCTTGCCCGGCGCCTGCTGGCGGAAGTGCACGTGCATGATTGAGGCGCCCGCGTCGAACGCTGCCTTGGCCTCACGCGCCATCTCCTCCGGCGTCACCGGCACCGGATGCTGCTTGGGATCGGTCAGCACGCCCGTCAGCGCACAGGTGAGGATGACTTTGCTCATTTACATCGGCTCCCTTCACCAGCCCATCTGCCGCGCGGCCAGGTCCTTCATGATTTCCTCGCTACCGCCGCCGATGGCGTTCACCTTCACCTCGCGATAGATGCGCTCCACCTTGGCTGCCGCGCATGAAGCCGGCGCCGCCGAAGATCTGCACCGCCTCGGAAGCGCAGAAGGCCAGCGTCTGGGTGGCCTGGTTCTTGAGCATGCACAGCTCCGGCACCACGTAGTCGCCGCGATCGACACGCCAGGCGGTCAGCTCGATCATCGCCTGCGTCGCGGCCACGCGCTGCAGCCATGTCGACCAGCTTGTGGCGGATCACCTGGTTGGCGATGAGCGGCTTGCCGAACGTCTCGCGCATCCTCGCGTAGGCCAGCGCCTCCTCGTAGGCGACGCGGGCGAAGCCGTTGGCGCCGTAGGCCATGCCGAGCCGCTCGTCGTTGAAGTTGGCCATGATCACCTTGAAGCCACCGTTCTCCGGGCCGATCAGGTTTTCGATCGGCACGCGGCAATCGTCGAAATGCAGTGTCGCAGTGTCGGAGGCCCACCAGCCCATCTTCTTGAGGGGCGTGCGCGAGAAGCCCGGCGTGTCGCGCTCGATCAGCAGCAACGAGATACCGCCCATGCCCGGGCCGCCGGTGCGCACCGCCACCGAGTAGAAATCGGCGCGCATGCCCGAGGTGATGAAGGTCTTCTCGCCGCGCACGACGTAGTGATCACCGTTCCGCGCGCGCCGTCGTCTTGATATTGGCGACGTCGGAGCCCGCGCCAGGCTCGGTGATGGCGAGCGCCGATATCTTCTCGCCGGCGAGGATCGGCGGCAGCACGCGCCGCTTCATCGCCTCCGAGCCGAACCGGACGATCGGCGGCGCGCCGATGCTGTGGCTGTTGAGCGAGGCGGAGATGCCGCCGGCCCCGGCGCGCGCCAGCTCCTGCGCCCAGATCAGGCGATAGAAGCGGTCGCAGGCGACGCCGCCGTACGTCTTCGGGAAAGCCGAGCTGCAGCAGGCCGACGGCCGACGCCCTCTCGTAGAGCTCGCGCGGGAACTCGCCCGCCTCGTCCCATTCGGTGGCGAATGGCTCGATCTCTTTGGCCACGAAGCGGCGCACGGTCTCGCGGAACGCCTCGTGCTCCGGCAGTGTAGAAAGGCGAGCTGGCTCGCGCGGCGGCGTGCTCCTGCATGTGTGTCACCCAGCCAGTTTCAGCTCGACCAGCAATTGCCGCGTGGCCACCTGGTCACCGGGCTTGACGGCAAGCCGCGCCACGGTTCCGCTCGCACCGGCCGTCATCTCGTGCTGCATCTTCATGGCCTCGACGACGACGAGTCGCTGGCCTTTGTCGATCGTCTCGCCCTCGGCCACCAGCACGGCCACGACCTTGCCGTTCATCGGCGCACGTACTTCGGTCTCGGCGCTGCCAGCGGCTCCTGCATGCGAACGCAGCTCATAGAGCATCTCACGCACGCAGAGATCGAGCCCGCCTACTTTGAGATGCAGGCTATCGCCGGCGAGGGCATACACGGCGTGCTGCTCCACGCCATCGCTGCGCACCCGCACCAACCCGCCATTACCATCGGCGGTCACCTCCAGCTCGGTCGCCACCTCACCGTCTTTGACCCGGTAGCGGCGTGGGCTGAGCACGGAGATCACCACCTCGGCGGGCGTGCCGTCGACCTCGAGCTTCATGGGCCAGGCGAGGGGACCGCTGGAACTCCAGGTCCGCGCGGGATCATGGCCTTGACGTCTGGCGCTCGCCTCGAACCACAGCGCCGCAGCGAGCGCTAGTCCGTTGGGTTCGGCGCTCGGGGGCGCGATCTTGGCGAAATGCTTCGGGATGAAATGGGTGGTCGCGCCGCCGCCGGCAAACTCGGCGTGGCCTAGGCAGTCGATCAGAAAGCCGCGATTGGTGGCGGGGCCCAGCGCCACCGTGTCCTGGAGCGCCTGGATCAGCCGGCGGCGCGCGTCCTCCCGCGTTCTGCCGTGGGCGATCACCTTGGCCAGCAGCGGGTCGTAGTAGGGGCTGATGGTCTGGCCCTCGCCCAGCCCGTGATCGACGCGCACGCCGGCCCCGGTCGGCGGGCGCCACGCCACCAATTGCCCCGATTGCGGCAGGAACCCCTTGTGCGGCGCCTCCGCATAGAGCCGAGCCTCGATGGCATGGCCCTCGAAGCGAACGTCCTCCTGCAGCAAGGGCAAGGGCTCGCCCCTGGCGATGCGGATTTGCAGCTCGACCAGGTCCAGCCCGGTAATCATCTCGGTGACTGGGTGCTCCACTTGCAGGCGCGTATTCATCTCCAGGAAATAGAACGCGCCGTCGCCGGCCAGCAGGAGCTCGACGGTTCCCGCATTGGTGTAGCCGATCGCCTTGGCGGCGGCGACGGCGGCAGCGCCCATGCGGGCGCGCAGCTCGGCATTCACGGCCGGAGAGGGCGCCTCCTCGATCACCTTCTGGTGCCGGCGCTGCACCGAGCAGTCGCGCTCGCCCAGGTGGACGACATGCCCGTGCGCATCAGCGAGCACCTGGATCTCCACGTGGCGGGCGTCGGCGATGGCCTTCTCCAGGATCAGCTCGCCCGAGCCGAATGCGCTTTCGGCCTCGGCGCGTGCCCTGGCGAGGGCCGCAGCCAAATCCGTCTTTGCGGAGACCAGCCGCATGCCACGGCCGCCGCCGCCGGCCGCAGCCTTCACCATCAGGGGGAGACCGATGCTGTCGGCTTCGCGCGCCAGCGCCGCGTCCGTTTGGTCGGCACCCTGATGGCCCGGCACGCATGGCACGCCGGCTTTCAGCATGCGCCGCTTGGCTTCCGCCTTGTTGCCCATGGCCTCTATCGCGTCGGCGGGCGGGCCGATGAACACCAGGCCGGCTTCGGTGCACGCACGCGCGAACGCGGCGTTCTCCGAGAGGAAGCCGTAGCCGGGATGCACGGCCTCGGCGCCCAGCCGCTTGGCCGCTGAGACGATCGCCTGGATATCCAGATAACTGGCCTTCGCTTCGGCCGGGCCGATGCAGGCCGCCACATCCGCCCGGCGCACATGCTCAGCCTCGACGTCGGCCTCCGAGTAGACTGCGGCCGTCCGATATCCCATCGCCCTGGCCGTGCGCATCACCCGGCAGGCGATCTCGCCGCGGTTGGCCACCAGGATGGTGCGGAACGAGGACACGGGCGCTATTCCCCTCCCCCTTGTGGGGAGGGGACGACGAGGCTTGCTCCCCTTCCATATTGCCCGTGCATGACCGACCTACTCCTACAGCCGCTCGATCGTCTTGAGCCACGCCGGCCTGCGCTTCTCGAGGAAGGCGCGGATGCCCTCCTTGGCGTTGCCGGCCAGCGCCGCGGCGAACATGTGCGAGGCATCGTCCAGCACGCCACCAAGCGGCTCGCGCGCGGACGCGCGCACCAGCTTCTTGGTCTCGGCGACCGCTTCAGGGGCGCAGCGCAGGCACTGGTTGATGGCAGCCGCGCCCTTGTCCATCAGCTCACCATGGTTGGCAGCCAGCTCATGCACGAGGCCGATGCGACAGGCTTCCTCGGCGTCGAGCCGCAGGCCGAACGCGGTCAGGCGGCGCGCGTGCGCAGTGCCGATGCGCTGCACCACGAAGGGGGTGATCTGCGCCGGCACGATGCCGACCGTCACCTCAGGCGTGCCGATCTGGGCGGCCTTCTCCGCGATCACCCAGTCGGCAACCGCGATGAGCCCCACACCGCCGCCCATGCAGGCCCCCTCGACCAGTGCAATCAGGGCCTTGGGTAACGTGTCGGCCATCTCCAGAAACGCCCCGAAGCGCCGGTTCGAGGCGGCCGTTGCTTCGGTGCCTGCGCCGAGCGCCGCGTCCGACTTCTGCATGCCCCTGAAGTCGCCGCCGGCGCAGAAGTTGCCGCCGGCGCCCATCAGCACCATCACACGCACGGCCTCATCGTCGCGCGCCTCAGCGAACGCGGTGCCCAGCTCGGCCAGCATTTTGGGCGACAAAGCATTGCGCACATCGGGCCGGTTGAGCGTGACTTTCATCACCGGGCCGTCGCGCTCCGCGATCAGCGTTTCATACGACATTTGATGTCACCCTTGCTGCGGCAGGCTCCCGTCCCCGCTTACGGGGAGAGGGCACACGAGCCCTCACTTGTTCCGCTTGCCCGGCAGGATGCCCATGTGCTTGCAGATGATGGACAGCATGATCTCGTCCGCCCCGCCGCCAATGGAGCCGAGCCGCGTGTCACGATAGGCGCGGCTGATCCCGGTCTCGTTCATGAAGCCCATGCCGCCGTAGTACTGCAGGCAGGCATCCGAGATCTCGCGCGCGAGCCTACCGGATTTCAGCTTGGCCATGGAGGCCAGCATGGTCACGTCCTCGCCCTTGAGCATCAGCTCCGCCGCGCGATAGGTGAGGGCACGCAGCATCTCTACCTCGGTCTTGAGCTCGGCAAGGCGGAAGTGCACCACCTGGTTGTCGAGGATCGACTGGCCGAAAGCCTTGCGCTGCCCGGTGTACTCGATCGTCTCCTCGATCATGCGCTCCTTGGAGACGAGGCCCGCCGCGGCCGCGTACAGCCGCTCCTCCTGGAACTGCAGCATCTGGTAGGTGAAGCCCTCGCCCTCCCGGCCGACCAGGAAGCGCTGTGGCACGCGCACGTCCTCGAAGAATATCTGGGCAGTGTCGGAGGAGCGCATGCCGAGCTTGTCGAGCTTGCGCGCAATGTTGACGCCCTTGGTCTTCATCGGCAGGCAGATCAGCGACTTGTTCTTGTGTACGGGGCCGTCGCCGGTGTTGGCCAGCAGGCACATCCAGTCGGCCTGGGTGCCGCTGGTGGTCCACATCTTGCCTCCGTTGATGACGTAGTCGCCCCCGTCCTTCTTGGCCGTGGTCTTGATTGAGGCCACGTCGGAACCGGCGCCCACCTCGGACACGCCGAGGCAGGCGACATAGTCGCCTTTGATGGAGGGCACGAGAAATTCCTGGCACAGCTCGTCGGAGCCGAAGCGGGAAAGCGCCGGCGTCGCCATGTCGGTCTGCACGCCGATTGCCATGGGCACACCGCCGCAGCGGATGTGGCCGAGCGTCTCGAGGAAGACCATCTGATAGGAATAATCTAGCCCCATGCCGCCGTACTTGGCAGGCTTGTTGATGCCGAGATAGCCCTGGTCCCCCATCTTCTTGAACAGCTCATGCGCAGGGAAGATGCCGGCTTCCTCCCACGCGTCCACGTGCGGATTGATCTCCGCCTCGATGAACTTCTTGACGTTGCGGCGGATGCCCTCGTGCTCTTGGGTGAATTCCATGGACGCCTCCTTCCCACAGCGCGGCGCGCTGGATTCCCGTCCCCCTTGTGGGGAGGGGACTAGGGGGTGGGGAACCCCCAAAAGCTGAAGTTCTACCATGCTCCCTCCTGGTCCCTCCCCCACAAGCGCTGAGGGGAACCTCGGGGGGCGCATCCTTCTACATCCTCGCCACACCGAATGTGTTGGGTTTCAGAGGCCGCACTTGTGCCTCGCGACAGACGGACAGGCAGAGCGAGAGCACGCGGCGGCTGTCGCGCGGGTCGATCAGGCCATCGTCCCATAGACGCGCGGTGGCGAACAGCGCCGTGCTCTCCTTGTCCATCCGGCCCACCACGGCCGCCCTCATGCCCTCGAGCTTCTTGTGGTCGACCGGCTTGCCCTCGCGCTTGAGTTTCTCCTCGGTGACGATGGCAAGCACGCCGGCGGCCTGCTCGGGCCCCATCACGGCGATGCGGTTGTTGGGCCAGGCAAAGATGAAGGCCGGATCGTAGGAGCGCCCGCACATGCCGTAGTTGCCGGCGCCGAAGCTCGCGCCGATGTGCAGTGTGAGCTTGGGCACGCTCGCGTTGGCGACCGCCTGGATCATCTTGGAGCCGTGCTTGACGATGCCGGCGCGCTCTGCGTCGCGGCCGACCATGTAACCGGTGGTGTTCTGCAGGAATACGAGGGGTGTATCGGCCTGGTCGCAGAGCTGGATGAACTGCGCCGCCTTGACCGAGCCCTCCGCATCGATCGGGCCGTTGTTGCCGATGATGCCGACCGCCTCCCCGTCGATGGCAGCCTGCCCGCACACGGTGTGGACGCCATAGAGCGACTTGAAGTCGAGGAAATCGGAATCGTCCACCAGGCGTGCGATCACCTCGCGCACATCGTACGGTTTGCGGTAGTCGACCGGCACAACGCCGCAGAGCTCGTCGGGATGGTAGCGCGGCTCTGTGGCGCGTCTGCGCGGCACGGACGGCAGGCGCTCGTTCCACGGCAGCGCCGCCATGATCTCGCGGGCGATGTTCAGCGCGTCGGCGTCGTCCTCGGCCAGGTACTCGGCGACGCCGGAGACGGTTGCGTGCATCTCGGCCCCGCCCAGCTCCTCGTCCACGGCAATCTCCCCGGTGGCCGCCTTCAGCAGCGGCGGGCCGGCGAGGAAGATCTTCGACCGACCCTTGACCACCACCACGTAGTCGGAGAGGCCTGGGTGATAGGCGCCGCCGGCCGTCGATGAGCCGTGCACGACCGCGATGTGCGGGATGCCCATGGCCGACATGCGCGCCATGTTGGCGAAGGTGCGGCCGCCGTCGATGAAGATCTCGGCCTGGTAGTTGAGGTTGGCGCCGCCCGACTCCACCAGCGAGACGAAGGGCAGCTTGTTGCGCATCACGATCTCCTGCACACGCAGGGATTTGCGCAGGCCCATGGGCGCGGTGGTGCCGCCCTTGATGCCGGAGTCGCTGGCCGTGATCACGCAGCGCACGCCGGACACATAGCCGATGCCGGCGATGACGCCGCCGCCCTGGATGTTCTCGGCGCCATCGTCGTCGTGCATGTTGAGGCCGGCCAGGGTCGAGATTTCGAGGAACGGCGAGCCGCGGTCGATCAGGTGTGCGAGGCGCTGGCGCGGCGTGAGCTGGCCACGCTTCTGGAACATCGGCAGCTTGGCGTTCGACGTTTCCCGCACGCGCTGCTCCAGGGCGCGGAACTGCTCCACCAGCGCCAGCATGTCACGCCGGTTGGCCCGGAAGGCCTCCGAATTCAGGTCTATCTTCGACTCAATGGCGGCCATTGCTGTCGTCCCGGGCTTTGGGCGGCAACCCGCGTCACTCCTCCTGCAGCGCCTTCGGCAGCGTGCCGCGGTGGAAGCCGTTGTACGTCGGAGCGGGCTTGGTGTTGGGCGGTAGCTGCCGGCTGATCTTGGTGTTGGGTACGGCGCCATCGACCCTGAGCGTGGCGCCGGAGATGAACGCCGCCCCCTCCGACAGCAGGAACACGATGGCCGACGACACCTCGCTCTCAGATCCCATGCGGCCGAGGGGCGAGATGTTCTTCATGTTACGGATGCGCGCGCCCATTTCGGGGGGATACTGGTCCATTCCGGACGATGCGATCCAGCCCGGTGCCACCGCATTGATTCTGACGTTGGCGCCCGACCACTCGTTGGCGGCCGTCTCGGTGAAGTTCACCATGCCGGCGCGCGCGGCACCCGAGTGGCCCATGCTCGGCATGCCGAGCCACATGTCGGCCACCACATTGACGATGGCGCCGCCATGCCCGCGCATCCACTGGGTGTAGCACTCGCGTGCCATCAAGAATCCGCCGGTGAGGTTGGTCCGCACCACCGTCTCCCAGCCCTTCTGCGAGATGGCTTCGAGCGGAGCCGCGAATTGCCCCCCGGCGTTGTTGACCAAGCCGTCGATGCGGTCGTGCTCTTTCAGGATTGCGGATACGGCCGAGACCACCTGCTCCTCGATGCGGATGTCGCAGGCATGGGTGCTCGCTGTCCGCCCTGTGTCCTGGGCGATCTCGGCCGCGACCTTCTCCAGCTTCTCCACTTTGCGCCCGACTAGGGCCACAGTGGCACCGAGGCTCGCCAGCTCGTGGGCGGTGCAGCGGCCGATGCCGCTGCCGCCGCCGGTGACGATCACCACCTGCCCGGAGAACAGACCTGGCCGAAAGACTGACCTGTAGCGACCCCTGCCAGTCGAGGCCTCGCCCATCAGTGATTCTCCTCCCCGCTCACCCGTGGCTCGCTCCTTGGCTCTCTCCGCAATCAAAGCGCTAGTTCGGCGGAGGAGGAAAAGATTCCGATCAATCGCGGACAGCGCAGTCCTGTTCGCAAGACTGAACAGGACCACAACTTCCAATACAGATCAAATTGGGCAAGCATGCCCGAGGGAGAGTTGGCGTCCCTGTTGTGGTGTAGGGGGCTGGTAGCGGCTGCGGGCGGTTCGAAGCTCGGCATAGCTAGTGCCAGATCCGACCATGCAAGCTCTACACGCCGATGCAGCCTACATCGTTGTCGCTTGGTGGAAGACCCGATTTTGCCAATCGTTTATTTCAGTGCCAGGACGACCGGACCCGAGACCGGATCGGTGAGGCCGAGGCCGGCGTCAGGCTCTTCGAACTGGTCGGCCCGCACCCGACCGGATGATCCGGCGATGAACGCCAGATGCTCGAGGAACGCATCGAGCGGTGGCCGCTCGTTCGGCTACAACATTGTCAGCGGCCCGGACGACAATGGCACACCAGTCGCGGGCGAACTCAAAGTCAATCGCCGGCCAAGCGCGTGTTGCCGAAGGAATTCGGCATCGGTCCGCGTCGGGAGAAAGTCCCAGAGCCATTGCCCACGACCTCAATCGACGAGGTGTTCCGGGCCAGGGTGGCCGGCAATGGGGAGACACGACAATTCGTGGACACGCCAAGAAAGGGACAGGCCTGATCAACAATGAACTACGCGGGTAAGCAGATATGGTCGAGCTTGAGCAGGTGTCGGTTGAGCCGTCGTTACCCTCCGTCCACTCCAACTTGCGGAGATGTATCGCGGCAAAGTGGCGAGGCTCGAGCAGGAGCTAGCGGACCCTGAGTTCGCGGCGGGCGCAAGGTCGTTGCTGCGCTCGATGATCGGCGCGATCGTCGTTGCACCTGGGGCAAAGCGCGGGGAAGTAGAACCTGAGCTGCCCGGCGAGTTCGCGGGTTCTCGCTCTGGCCCAGGGCAAGGAGAACAAAGACGGGACTATGCTGTCGCGAGTTCAAATCAAGGTGGTTGCGGGG
>CAVRVK010000008.1:0-227753 GCA_963724565.1 uncultured Alphaproteobacteria bacterium | reverse complement strand
CGAGTACGCTGAACTGATCTCGTTGTGCTGCCCGTAAACATGTAGGCACGCTGAGCCATCGCAGCGAAACTTGGAAAGTACCTAATGTCCGAGGGACTGAGTTCGCTGGTTGGCAGGACCGAAGTGCCTCGGCCGTGCAGCGAACAAATCGGGCCTATTCGCCTGCCAGACGTGGCTGCACGTCGATGTCGTCCCGCTCGCGCAGCTGCTGCTCAGCATAGGCGAAGTAATCGCGCGTCAAGGGGAGGGCATCGATTCGCTTCACGAGCTGAACCTGAAAGACGACGAGACCCTGATAGCGGAAGGCAGCTTCTGAACCGGCCAGATAGTACTCCCACATCCGGCAGAACCTTTCGTCGCGGATGGCGGCAGCCTTGTCCCAATTGGCGAGGAACCGCTCGCGCCACGGCACGCAGGGTCATCGCATAGTGCAACCGCAGGACTTCGATATCGGCAATGATAAGGCCTGAACGCTCGATGCCGTGTACCATCTCCGACAGTGCGGGAATGTAACCGCCGGGGAAGATATACTTGGCGATGAAGGGGTCCGTCGCCGTCGGCGGCTCCAAGCGCCCGATGGTGTGAATGAGGGCAAGACCGTCGTCTGCCAAGAGTTGACCGATCTTCCTGAAATATGTGGCGTAATGATTGACGCCCACATGCTCGAACACGCCGACCGAGACGATCCGGTCGAAACGGCCGGCAATCTTGCGGTAGTCCATGAGCTCGAAGCGCACGGACCGCTGCAGACCTTCCCTGGCGGCCCTCTGATTGGAGATGTTCAGTTGCTCCCTGCTGAGCGTCACGCCAGTGACGTCGGCGCCCACGGCCTTGGCAAGGTAGATTTCGAGCCCTCCCCAGCCCGACCCGATGTCGAGCACGCGCTGTCCCGGTGCAAGCGCGAGCTTGGCGGCGAGATGACGCTTCTTGGCGAGCTGCGCTGCGTCTAGACCCACGCCGTCTATGAAATAGGCACAGGAGTACTGGCGGTCCCGATCAAGAAAGAGATCGTAGAGGGCGCCGTCGATGTCGTAGTGGTGCGCGGCGTTAAGCTGCGCACGAACGGTGGGGTTAAACTGCATGATCCTGCGCATGATGAAGCGCGCAGCGTCGAAACCCGTAGTCCAACATGGCAGCGGCCGCCGGTGAACGTTGCTGACCAGAAGGGCAAGCAGATCGTAAATCCGACCACGTTCCATCCTGAGCCGGCCGCTCATGTAGCCTTCGCCCAGAGCGAGCCGCGGATCAAGAATCAGTCGCCGTTCGAGCCATTTGTCGGCGATGCGGGCCACGACCGGCGGGCCGGCCCCGTCGCCGTATCGGTGCGACCTTCCTCGCGCATCAACCAGCTCCAGGTTGCCCGCGCTGACAACCCGGCGCAGCACCAAGTCGAGCGGCCTGAACATGGCGCAACACCTGCAGCGTGCCGCGGTAGTCGCCCCTCAAGTAACCTCGACGCCTTTCTGTCGCCAGCATACCAACATACTGCGTCCAGTGCCACATTGTGCTGCCGTGCTTTGCAGTAGAGCGGTCTCCTGGCAGCTGGATCAGGCCAGGTCCGGGAAGAGGCTTCCTTCATATCGACTTCGCCCGCCGCGAGTTCCAGCCGCTCGGCCCACGTCTGTGCATGGAGTTTGCGAGGAAATCCGCTGCGGGATGGCGTCCAACTGTTGGGCTAATTTACTGTGCGCCCATTAGTCTTTGGGCGGCGTACCGCTCGGACTGAGCCGCTGGCGCCTTGACAGCGGTCTTACCAGAGGCCTTGCCCGTGGCGGCTGCAGCGTAGGCGCGGTGCCTGGCAAGCGCGTCTTCCTCCCAGGGCAGTCCTCCGCAGGTGCAGTCTTTGACGTACTGCGTCCGGTGCAGGAAGGCCGTGGGCAGACTGCTGTAGGGGCGGCCGTCGAGGGCAACCATTTTGTCCACATCCTCGCCCGGGTTGCGGTGGACGAAGAGGCGGGAACGGGCTGGGCACCTCTGCTCGCATTGCTTGGCATCGCCCGCGAACCGCTCGCCCCGAGTCGAATAGCTGATTGGAAAATAGAAACCGTCGCAGAGCCTGACACAGAGCGTCTATACGTGCCGCCGAGGCGCTTGAGTGTTGGCGTCTCGCCCTCTGGGCGCATGCCCTTGAAGATGAGATCGAACCATTCGGCGGTGATGAGCATCTCGCCGATGGTCGTCACCTGAGCCGGAGCATCCGCGCCGCTGGCAACCGCGCGCGGCTCCGGGCTCGGAGGTTGATAGTTCAGGAGCGTTCCCCACGCTAACGCGATGGTCGCTGCTGCGAGGGTGAGACGCCCAAAGAAGCGGAGCATTGTGCCTACGAGCTCGAGCCGGGGTCACGGGGTGCAAAAAGCCGAGATCCCGACTTTCGCATCGCCTTGCTACTTGGTGACCGGCCCGCCTCTCATGTCTTCGATTTTCTGGTCGACCTTGTCTTTCAGCTCGCGGGCCTCGTCCATGGCTTTGTGACCCATGTCGCTCGCCTGTTCTTTGGCGCGCATGTAGACCGTCTTTTCAGTGGGCTGGAAGCTTGGTGCCGCCTGGAGCTGCTCCTTGGAGAACGGTATCGTGACAACCCGCTTGCCCGTGCTGTCCGCCGTAAATGACAGCGAGCCAAACGGTATGGCGATGCTCTTCTCGCCCATTCCGAGGAAGCCGCCCACACCGATCACCGCTGTGGATATGCGTCCGGTCTTGTCGAACAGCAGATCGTTGACGTCGCCGATATTCTGGCCGGCTTGGTTGATCACCGCTTCTCCGACAAATCGACTTGCCAGCCATTGGCCGTCCGGCTGCTTCGTCACGAACTTGGGAACCGCGTTCAGTGCGGTCGGAGGTGCCGTCTGACCGAACACAACGGTGGAGGCAAATATCGCGGCCGCAGCGAGCGCCGCGATGACAATGGTTTTCATAGTGACTCCTTGTGAAGTGATTGCAGCGACATGCGAACACATTCGGGGCTGCTGCGCGGCACGCAGCGACATAGGGGACCAGCGCCAACTGCAAACCAGACTCGGAAAGTACCCACGCCGCGCATCGCGATTTTTGGAGGGCGCGACGGATATTGAACGCAGCCCGCGTCGAAAACTGGCTCGTCAATCGGCCTTTACCAACGCCCCCGCCCGCCAAGCAGGCCTCCGCCACGAGCTGCCCTGAGTACGAACAACAGGATGACGGCTCCAATAGTCGCATTTGCAATCGCCGCGACCATGCCCGCACCAAGGTGGACGCCGAGCTGAGGCAGCAGCCAGGCGCCGATGAACGCCCCGACTATTCCGATAACGAGATCGCCGACCAGTCCGAAGCCGGTGCCTTGCACGATTTGGCCCGCTAGCCATCCTGCAATGACGCCGACCACCACTATGACGAGGAGACCTTCATTGGACATGTGCATCTTGGCATGCTCCTAGCCGCAACTCTCTGCCTACGCCGCAGATGAGGAACAGGGCGCTGGCGCGTAGAGGGTTGGCCAGCGCCTCATTGACCGACCGGTCAGTAGGGCCGGAGGGGTCACAACCGACAGCAGGAAAGCCGCAGCGGGTCGTTCGTCATATAACGCGCACGTGCTGGCCTCAGGCCAGCCTCGGAAAATACCTATGACCGCCAAGGCGGGGCTCCTTGCATCTGGAGGATGAACAGTTCGTCTGCGGCACCCTCTTTCACTGCTCACGGGAAGAGAGGCAGACCCCCTGCGTCAGGACGAGTGGATGTTTGACCCTGGCGGGGAGCGGCCGCCGCTGGCAGAGTCGGAAACTACTTATGTCGGGCACCGCCCTGCCTTTGGCCCTACGGCCATCTAACGCGAACACGGAGTATTGCCCTGAGCATTTTCCGACCCTGTCGCTGCAGGTAGACCGTCCCTATCTTCACGTTGCGGCAGGGGCCATTCTTAGCAAGCTGCAACGGCTCGCCCCGAGCGTGTCCCCCTCGGCAATCCCTGCCACGATCGCAGAAGCGGACGCCAGTTTAACTCGCTTCCCGGAGCTCCAAGATGGCCAGCGCAAATTGCCCGATTACGACAGAACTCATCAGTGACTATGCCGCCGGCAGGCTCGAGGCCGAGGATGTGCGGGTCATTGAGGAGGCCATCGGTCGCGACAAAGCAATCGCGACTGCCATCGCGGCTGCGCGCAAGGTCAATTCGCGAATAATCATATCGCTTGCGAGACATGTCGAGGCGGAGATTGTAGTCCCGCGCTAGAGGCGCAAGAAATTGCGGGCAGGTCGGGGCCCCATTGGTCCTCGACACGCCGCTGAGCACAAGAGCAGGTCACTCACTACTACGTTGAGCGCCGCATGGAAATATGATTGCCGGCCCTGTCCCTCGTCAGGGCTGCCTCGAGTCCGGGTCCCCCTGGCTCGCCTTGAGCATGCGCCTGAACATCTTGTTCGGCAGAAGATCCACGTCCTCTGCGAACATGCAGAACAGCATCCTGTTGACGAAGTGGGCTACCGCGTGGGGTTCGTGCCCGCGGGCGCGCAGTTGATGCGCAATGCCCGCGAATTTCTCGGCCACTTCCGCAGTCAGGTCCTGCCGCGTCTTGCTTGGCTTGAGCCGCTCGACCTCGACCTCGGAGAAGGCCTGCTTCAGTATCCGCCGGCGCCGCTCGTCGGCGAGCTCTTGCAGCGGCAGCTCGATCACACGCTGGACGCTGTTCGTCCAGTTCGTGTGAATGCGGAAGCGCTCCATGTCAGAGACAATAAGGAGCGGAGGATTCTCAAGCGCCACTGCGTAACGCTGCAGCTGGACATAAGCCTCATCGAGATTCTTGTGCTTGCCCTTGTACTCCCACGCGAAGCAGCCGCGCTTCCACACATCTGCCCAGCCGTCGCCGCCGCCGGTCTTCAGCGCGCCCTTCTCGAAGGCGTACCACTCGCCTCTTGGATCGGCGTCCGACGGTGTCGGCTCACCAAGAAGGCGGCAGAGATCGATGAAGTGAGATTGCGCGGCCGCCCGCTCCGTCAGCTCGGCACCGCGCCACTTGCGTATGAACTCGTTGGGCTGCAATTGATACCCCCTGCCCCCTCCCACGTTAACGGGCGCGCGGCCTGTTCTCCACCTTCTCTTGTTAGGGTTTTCAACTGGCACCATGCCACCTTATCCCCAGATTCCGCGTATGGCCTGCTTGCCCGGCAGTTGAGGCAAATTGCTCGGCCTCCTAACGGTTGCCCTGTTGCTCTTCGGTGTTGGTGTCGACGGCGGCCGGCATGACCGGGGCGCCGGCGCTCCAATGCGGCGGCGAGGCCATGACCTCGGTCACGACCACGCGCGCTCAGTTCGGGCCGAAAGGAACCGCTGCGGAGAACAGCACCGACCTGTCCGGCGAGATGCGACTAGCCGTAACCCTGACCCTTCGGGGGGCCTGTTGGGCGGCCAATCCCATTAATCTCTCCGGCGGGCCGGGGCCGCGCGCACGGTGGCGCTTGCCGGATCGCTCAAAAACGATAGCGTGACGGAGGAGCTCGACTGATGCGCCGCGCATGCAAAAACGTGCCAGCTCGGCACGGGCCAGGCGGGGGACCTGTCGTTCCGTACTTCTGCCAGGACTGTCTCTGGTGTTGGTGTCGACGGCGGCCGGCATGACCGGGGCGCCGGCGCTCCAATGCGGCGGCGAGGCCATGACCTCGGTCACGACCACGCGCGCTCAGTTCGGGCCGAAAGGAACCGCTGCGGAGAACAGCACGCCGTCGGACGGGTTGGGTGCACCAACAGGACCCCAAGACACGTGGCTTCGCCGCTCCTCCGAAAAGTCCGCAGCAAGCGAAACCTTGAACGCGCCTGGCGCGTGATCCAGGACAACGCGCGCGCGTCCAAGTCCGAGGACGTTCGACGCGAGATCGAGAAGTTTCAGGAAGACCCGACAGGCAAGCTCGAGTTGCTTTATCGTCAGCTACTCAAGGGCACCTTCGCCTTTCCGCCCGCGAAGGGCGTTCCGCTCCCAAAGGGCGGATCGAAGGGCAAGCGCGATCGCAGTGCCATCAGGCCGATCGTTCTTGCCAGTCTAGGATCCCGCATCGTGCAGCGCGCCATCCTCAATGTGCTGCTCGACGTTCCCGCACTTCAGCCCTTCGTCAGCAACCCTTACAGCTTTGGTGGGCTGCGCAAAGCCGAGGGCCAAAGCCTCGCAGCCGTTCCCGCTGCGATCTCTGCCGTCCTCGACGCCATTGCCAACGGCGCCCGGTTCGTCGTTTGCGCCGACATCTCCGGCTTCTTCACGCGGATTCCAAAATCGGCCGCCTCGCGCATCGTCACCGAGGCCGTGCGCGACCCTGCGTTCATGGCCTTGCTCGACGGCGCCATTCACGTCGAGCTGTCCAACATGGCCAGCCTGCGCGAGCACGCCGCTCAGTTTCCGATCGAAGACATCGGCGTCGCGCAAGGCAACTCCCTCTCTCCATTGCTCGGCAACATCCTTCTGCATAACTTCGACCGCGTCATGAATGCCGGTGATTGCCGTTGTCTGCGTTACATCGACGACTTCATCATCCTCGCTTCAACGCGCCGGGCGGCGCTCGCGCGCCAGCGCCAGGCGGCCGACTTGCTAGCCGCGCACGGGATGCAGCTCTCCGCCACGAAGACCACGGCTGAGCCCATCCCTGTGACAAGCCGTTTCGAATTCCTGGGCATCGAGTTGACCAATGGCCTTATCCGCCCTTCCCGCAAGGCGCAGCTGAGGCTCTTTGAGACACTTACTGGACAGCTCGATAAGAGCCGCTCAGCCCTTCATGCCTCCCGCCGCGGCGAGGGTTTCGACAAGACCCTCTCTCTGATCACCACCTTGAAGCGAGTTCGATGGCGTCCTCCAAGGATGGGGCAAGCACTATAAGTTTTGTAACGATGAGCAGCTCTTTCAGCGCATCGACGATCGGGTTGCCGAACTCGTCCGTGACTACATCGGCGCTTATGGCAATGCCCGCCACCGTGTCAATGAGGGGACCTCTCGCCTCCTCCTCGGCATCGAACAGCTGGCCAAGATCGAGCGCAAGCCGTTCACCTGGCCAAAGGCGGCAACGAACGATCTCTCCGACGCCGCATAGATTCAAAAGACCCTGCTGCCGGTCAGGCTGCTCCGCTTCTTGAATCAGCGTTCGCGCTAAGCCGCAAGTCTTACATCGATGCAGTAGACCTTGCCGCCCTTCTCGCGCATGCCGATGCGTACACGAGTGCACAACGGTGCGAACTGCTCCCAGAATGCCGGGATAGGAAGAGCGTCTATGCGTGGCTCCTGCTCATCGCACCATCGCAGATACCGCTTGTAGACAGCGCCACGCGTGACCTGCCCGCCCTTGACCCGGGGAAGGCATGCGAGCATGAACCGAGCGACGCTGCCCACTTCAGGCGCCGGCAGGGCCGGCGCAATGCCGTGCAGGGCGGCCAGCGGTGTACTAGCAGCCCCATCCTCGCGCCGCTCTTGCGCGGCTTCGACACTCAACATTGGCGGTCTGTGTGAGGTAGCATCGGTCCTGAGCAGCTCCCAAGCAATCAACGCGAACGCAATGAGCAGCTCGACAACCACAACTGTGGCGATCTGCTGCCAGGTTGTGGCGTCGTCGGCTTGCATCGAGAGGACGCGGGCCAGCGTCTCCGCCAGCGGGTTGGCGCTCGACACGGCCGGCGCCTTCTCCAGCTTGCGCCGCTCGGCCGCGAGGTCTTCGTTGACGCGGGCGGCCTGGTCGGTCAGCCCCTTGTTGGCCAGGACGGACTTAAGCACATCGCGGGCTGTGCGTTCTTCGGTCTCTCGATCGCGGCACCTAGGACCGCGTTGCTTGGGGTTGGTCGCATCGCCACATTCGGCAACGGTCGCCTTCTCGGCCGCCTGCACAGCGCTTCTGGCCGCAGCCACGTCATCGGCTGTTGCCGGCGAGAACTGCGGCAACTCTCCAAGCTGTTTCGTCAGGCGTGCAACGCCAGCTCGCGCATCCTTTGTGGCCTCAGTGGCCGATTTCCGTTCGGCGAGGGTCTTGTCGGCTCGGCCGGCAATCGCGCCGAGGCTGTTGCTGAGGTTAGTGGCCAAGGCAAGCAGCGCCACCACGGCGGCGACCAAGCCCCACGCCTTCTGCCATCCCCGCGCCGCCCGGAAGAGGTGCACAGCGACCGCTGGGCCGCCGATGCCACCTATGGCGATGACCGCGAAGAAGAAGCCGGCGATCACGCCATCCACCGCGGTGTCGCTGGTGATGTAGCCGTATCGGCCGACCAGAGCGACCACGATAGCGCCGGCCACGCCGCCGAAGATGCCGAGCGCACTACGCATGGCGCTTGCCTACCTCCGCCAGCCAGAGCTGAAACGCGCGCTCCAGTGCTTCCGTCTGCGAGACGCGGTGACGCCGGCACGCAGCCGCCACCTGATCCTTGAGTGCGCGCGGCATCTTCTGGTTGAACTGCACGCGGTCGCCCTTGCCCCTGGCGCGGCGTCCATCGCCGTAGGGAGAACGCATCTGTCTCTCGCGCTTGCCGCGTTCGCGGGCCTCACGCTCAGGCGTGATGGCTGGCCCATGGACGGCATTGAATGCCGCCTCGAAATCGTCCTCGCTCTGTAGATCGATGCGGCTCATGCGGCCCTCGCCTTAGCGGCGGCCATCCTGCGGATCGCCGCCCACACTGCGCCGATCTCGTCGGCCGCACCCTTGGCCTCCTTGGTGTCGCGCGCCTCGGGGCCAGTCTTGCCGGCGGTGATCGCGGACGCGTAGACCGTGCGATGGCGAATGCTCTTGGGCAGGACCGGCCCAAGCTTCTTGAGCATGCTGATCGCCGATTGAATGCCCTTCCGCCATTTCGGGTCCGTGCCATTGAGGACGAAAGCGAAGGGCTTGCCGTGCAGGTTGCACAGGCCGACCACGGCGCGGGTCGCCACCAGATCGAATGCCGAGACACGGGCGGGAATGACAACCAGGTCGGCCGCCTCGATGGCGCGCTCGATGTGCTCCATCATGGCGGGCACAGTATCGAGGAAAATCCACTCGTAGCCCTCGGCCTTCAGTGCCTGGGCGTCTTCCACCGGATCGCCCGAATAGCTGTGAAGGAACGGGTTGCCAGGTTTACCTCGCAGCGACCACCACATCGTGAGGGACTTCTGCGGTTCGGCATCGACCATGGCGACGCGCGCCCCGTCCTTGACGGCGCGCACTGCGAGGTTGGCCGTGATGCTCGTCTTACCGCTGCCACCTTTGGAGGCTGCCAGCACGATCACACGTGGCTTCGGAACTGCCATCTGTGGTCCCTCCGACTAGCTGCTAGGTGCTATAGCGGCTAGTCCAGCTAGTTGTGATACCGACTAGCTGCTATCTCGATCTATCGACTAGCAGCTAGTCGGTGCTCTATCGAAAACGCACTGAGACTTCCGCCACTTACGCCAGCGCTTCCATGTCGATGCCGGCGACGCGAGGCACGGCCTCCGCGAGGGCGTGGTACGCCTTGAGCGAGTACCAGCCGGCCATACCGAGCAGTAGCACGTCGCTGGCAGTCGGACGCCGCTTGGACCTAGCTTTGGCGATGACCTTGTTGGCCCTCTGCTCCAGCGCGCGGCGGCGACGTTGAACGGCCTCAGCGCGCGCCTTGGTGCTTGGGCTGCTCACAAGTCCGTCGCGATAGGACGCATCGAACCACCGCTTCCCATGCTCACACACGGCCGCCGCCTCGTAGGCGTGTTCCGCAGCGATGAGGGCTCGATGTGCGCGCAGAAAGGTTGCAGCAGCAGCATTCAGCGCAAACGGCGGGCGAGCTTTGCGAGCCGCGGCGACGCGCTTTGCTGCGTGGGCAGCCTTGGCCATTGTGTGATCTCCTTCGACCGGGATTGGGCCTCGCTCCGTGTTGACGCGCCGAGTTGGGCCACTTGTGTACGCAAGCTTATTTGTGGTACCATAATCGCATGAATAAAACAATTCACGTTACCAAAAAATCGCGTGGGCGCCCTGTGACGACAGGCACTGGCACGCAAATCGGTATGCGTTGGCAGGACCCGGAACTTGCGCAGATCGATGCGTGGCGTCGCGATGAGCCGGATATCCCCTCGCGACCCGAGGCCATTCGCCGCCTGGTGCAGCTCGGTCTCGCCAGCACCAAGGGGAGGTCGCGCAAGTGAGGGACCCAGTGAAATCTTCACTCGCCTATTTTTGAGTTCCGCCGGCGTGCCGCTGGGCGTATTCCGCGGAACGTTCGGCACGCGAAACCCTACATAAGCCATTGATTTGGTTGGTCGGGGCAGAGGGATTCGAACCCCCGGCCCCCTGCTCCCAAAGCAGGTGCTCTACCAGGCTGAGCTATGCCCCGACACGTTGATTTGCAATGTGTTTCCGAGTTGAGGAATATGGATTCTCTCGGTTGCGCGGCCATAACCGGCACGGCGTTGTACCAGAGAGTGGGTTCCTACTGAAGTACAAGAGAATCGTCCACCTAGCGTCGAATAGCTACCCCCGTCGGCGCGCTGCGGCACCCCAATCCAGGGTTTGTCAACTCTTCTGCGCCGATCCTGGTCAATCCTTCGGCAAATCGCAAAGTTGCGGCGGCCGCCTTCACCGAGCCGACCAGGCCGCGGCTGGCTGTGGCTGGAGGCAGATCGGCACACCCCTCTCCGGGGGACAGTGCTACCCAGGATGCCGTGCATGCTCGTTCTGGTGGACGAGCGCAATAAGGCCTCTGAGCAGCGCCGTCGGTGAGGGCGGGCAGCCGCCGATGTGCAGATCGACCGGAACGACGGACGAGACAGCGCCGACACAGGCATAGCTACCAGCGAAGACCCCGCAATTGGCGGCGCAATCCCCCGCCGCCACCACCCACTTCGGGTCCGGCGTAGCGGCATAGGTGCGCTCCAGCGCTTCGCGCATGTTCTTGGTGACGGGGCCCGTGACGAGCAGCACGTCGGCGTGGCGCGGCGAGGCGACGAAGCGCAGGCCGAACCGCTCGATGTCGTAGAAGGCGTTGTTGAGTGCGTGGATCTCGAGCTCGCAGCCGTTGCAGGAGCCGGCATCCACCTCGCGAATGGACAGGCTGCGACCGAGGCGGCGGCGCGCTGACGCTGCCCAGACTCTCCGCCAGCTCGGCAACCTGGGCATCTTCGGCCGCAGGCGCCCGCTCCGTGAGCGCGGATTGCAGCAGGCTCTGGAACAGCAGCTTGCGCATGGTCGATTCTAGAGGTCGTGCCCGGAATAGGAGCAGTTGAACGATTTGTTGCAGAGCGGGAAGTCGGCGACGATGTTGCCCTCGATGGCCGCCTCCAGCAGCGGCCATTGGAACCACGACGGGTCGCGCAAGATGGCAGCGCGCGATCCTGCCATCGGGGCCGAGCCGCAGCCAGACCAGGATGTCGCCGCGGAAGCCTTCGACCAGCGCCAGCCCTTCGCACGCCATGCCGGTGCGGCTGGACGCGGTTCGCCTGATTGCATCGCGCCCTCCGGCAGGGCTTCGAGCATCTGCTCGATGAGCGAGACCGACTGGTTGACCTCCTCGATGCGCACCCACACCCGTGCGTCGACATCGCCTTCCTGCCGCACGGGCACGTCGAAGCGCAGGCTGGTCGATAGGGCGCATAGCCCGGCGCCTTGCGCGCGTCGAACGGGCGGCCGGAGGCGCGGCCGACGAAGCCACCGGCCCCGTACTGCCGCGCCAGCTCGCTGCTCAGGACCCCCGTTGTGACCGTGCGCTGCTGCAGCGAGGCAGTGCTGTCGTAGAGCTCGACCAGCTCCGGAAAGCGGCGCCGGATCGGTCCGACGAGCGTGCGCAGCGTGGCCACGCCGTCCGTGGCGGAGATCGGCGGCCACCCCGCCGGGCACGACACGGTCCATCATCAGCCGATGACCGAAGCAGATGTCGGCCGCGCGCAGCACGTGCTCGCGCAAGATGCCGCAATGGGCATGCATCAGAGAGAACGACGCGTCGTTGCAGATGGCGCCGATGTCGCCGAAATGGTTGGCGATCCGCTCCAGCTCGGCCATCAGCGCGCGCAGCCAGACTGCGCGCGGCGGCGGCTCCAGTCCCAGCGCCGCCTCGACCGCATGCGCAAAGGCAATGGCATAGGCGACGGTGCTGTCGCCGGAGACGCGGCCGGCCAGCTTTGGCCGCCTGCTCGAGGGTTGCGCCCGCCATGAGACCGTCGATGCCCTTGTGCACGTAACCCAGCCGCTCCTCCAGGCGCACCACCGTCTCGCCGTTGGCGGTGAAGCGGAAATGGCCGGGCTCGATGATGCCGGCGTGCACCGGCCCGACCGGGATCTGGTGCATCGGTGGGCCTTCGACAGGATGGAACGTGTACGCGTCGCCGGTTGCGGGGATGGCCTCCCTCCTGCCGAGCGGCTTGCGCACGCCCCAGCGGCCGTGGTCGAGCCAGCGCCGCGCATCGGGCGAGGCCTCGGGCTGCAGCCCGTAGAGATCGCGGATGGTGCGCTCGAGCCGCAGGGCGGGCGGATGCAGGCGGCCAATGGAAGGAAACCGCCCGTGGGGCAGGCGAGGGTCAGGACCCCGATCCTTCCCTCCTCCAGCACGGCGAGGTGGACGGTATCGGTGTCGCCCCACAGCGACAGCATGGTGCCGTCGCCCGACGCCAGATGCTGGCCCGCCCGTGTCCAGACCGCCTCGTCGACAATGACGCGGCCATGCGCGCCGGCCGTGCTCGCCGGCCGGCCTTGCTGCATCGTCTCCTGGAGCCATGCCATGGGTCTCGCCTCACCCGAGCAGCCGCGCGACGCTTTGGAACCAGGCAACCAGCGGCGGGGGCAGATAGATGCCGCCCGCCAGCACCAGCGCGAGATGGGCATAGAGCGGCACGTAGGACGCCTTGACCGGGGCGGTGCTGCCGGTGGGCACGCCGAACGCAACCTCGTTGAGGCGCAGCATCAGCGCGCCGAGCGCCACCAGCAGGCCGAACACCAGGACGATGGCGAGCAGCGGCGCGCGCGCGAACGTTGAGCTGACGATCAGGAACTCGCTCATGAAGATGCCGAGCGGCGGCAGGCCGGCGATTGCAACCACGCCCAGCACCAGGCCCCAGCCCAGCACCGGGATGGCTTTCGGTGAGGCCGCGGATCTCGGAGATGCGCTGCGTGCCCTTGGCCTGGGAGATGTGGCCGACGGCGAAGAAGATCGCCGATTTGGTGAGCGAGTGCATCGTCATGTGCAGCAGACCGGCGAAATTGGCGAGCGCCCCACCCATGCCGAAGGCGAAGGTGACTGATCCCCATGTGCTCGATGGAAGAGTAGGCGAACATGCGCTTGATGTCGCGCCGTCGGTAGAGCATGAAGGCCGCGAACACGACCGACACGAGGCCCATGGTCACCATCAGCGGGCCTGGCGCGATGGCCGCAGGGTTGGCGGCGATCAGCATCTTGAAGCGCAGGACGGCATAGAGCGCCACGTTCAGCAGCAGGCCGGAGAGCACGGCGGAGATCGGGCGTCGGGCCCTCCGCGTGGGCATCGGGCAGCCAGGCGTGCAGCGGCGCCAAGCCCGACTTTGGTGCCGTAACCCAGCATCAGGAAGATGAAGGCGACGTTGAGCAGCTCCGGGCTGAAGCCGGCGGCCTTCTCGATCAGCGCGGTCCACACCATGGCGTCTTGCCCCTCGCCGATCACGGGGCGCGCCGCCATGTAGACGAGGATGGTGCCGAACAAGGCCAGCGCGATGCCGACGCTGCCGAGGATGAAATACTTCCAGGCCGCCTCCAGCGCCTCGTGCGTGCGATAGATGCCGACCATCGCCACCGTCGTCAGCGTCGCCAGCTCGATCGCGACCCACATGAGGCCGATGTTGTTGGCGATGAGCGCGAGGTTCATGGCGAACATCAGCGTCTGGTACATGGCGTGATAGAAGCGCAGGTGTTGCGGGCGTGAGCCGCCCGATCTCCAGCTCGTGCGCGATGTAGCTGGCGCTGAAGGCACTGGTGGTGAAGCCCACGAAGGTGGCGAGCATCACGAACACCACATTGAGGTCGTCGACGAACAGGTAGCCGGTGGGCGCGGGCCGCTCGACCAGCAGCAAGCAGCGCCGCCAGAAGGTCGCGAGCGCCGCCAGCGCGTTGAGGCGCGCGGCCAGCCAGTAGCCGGGCAGCAGCGCCAGCAGCGCCGCCGACAGCAGCGGGATGGCGAGGACGGCGGTCACCGGCTCCAGCGTCAGCTCGGGAAGCAGGGCCGTCATCGGCGCTCCCCGCGGAAGCTGTCGAGCGCCTGGACGTCGACCGAAGTCGAAGCGCTCGCGGATGCGGAACAGAAAGACGCCGATGACGATGAAGGCGACCAGCACCGAGAAGGCGATGCTGATCTCCACCACCAGCGGCATGCCCTTGGCTCCGGTGGCGGCCAGGATCAGAGCCGTTCTCCATCGACATGAAGCCGACGATCTGGCTGACCGCGTTGCGCCGCATCACCATCATCAGCAGCCCCAGCAGCACGACCGACAAGGCCAACGCCAGATCCTCGCGCGCCAGCGGTCGACCGCCGCGCCGGTGGCCTTCAGCATCACCACCATCGACAGGCCGACCAGGCCCATGCCGGCGAGCATGGTCGGACCGACGCCCACGACCGTCTCGATGGTGCGGTGAATGCCGAGGCGGACCACGACGCGGCGCAGCGCCACGGGAATAATGATGGCCTTGAGCACGAGCGCGATCGCGGCCGGCACGTAGAGATGCTGCGCTTCCTGGATGTAGGCCTGCCACGCGACCGAGGCGGAGAGCACGACCGCGTGCAGGGCGAACACGTTGAGCAGCGCGAACATGCGGTCCTGGTAGAGCAGCATGAAGCTCACCAGCACCAGCCCGCCCGCCAGCATGTGCGCAACATCGAAGTAGTGCGCGCTCATCCGGAGGTTCCTAGAAGCTCCGCGACACGAACAGCAGCAGGGTGCCGAGCAGGCCGAGCATCAGCGCCACCCCCAGGAACTGCGGGACACGGAACACGCGCATCTTGGCAATCGAGGTCTCGAACAGCACCAGCAGGAACCCGCCGGCCAGCAGCTTGCCCACATAGGCGGCCGCGCCGATCGCGTAGGCCACCGGCCCGCTGCCGGCCGGCGCCAGCCCCCAGGGCACGAAGATGCAGGCGATGAGCGAGACGTAGAGCAGCAGCTTCACCGCGGCTGCGAGCTCGATCATGGCGAGATGGCGGCCGGAATACTCGAGCACCATGGCTTCGTGCACCATGGTGAGTTCCAGGTGCGTGGCGGGATTGTCGACGGGGATGCGCGCGTTCTCAGCAACGGCGACGATGATGAGAGCGATCAGCGCCATGCCCAGCGACGACGCGCAAGCTGGCATGGTCCTGCATGTAGGAGGCAATGAAGGAGAGCTGCGTGGAGCCGGCGACCAGGGCCACGGTGAACACGATCATGATCATGGCCGGCTCGGCCAGCGACGCGAACAGCATCTCGCGGCTGGAGCCGATGCCGCCGAAGCTGGTGCCGATGTCCATGCCGGCGAGCGCCAGGAAGAAGCGCGCCGAGCCGATCAGGGCGATGATGGCGATCAGGTCGCCGACCCAGCTGAAGATGAGCCCGGTGGCGAAGGTCGGGACCAGCGCGGCCGCCACCCAGGTGGCGGCGAAGATCATGTAGGGGCCGCTGCGGAACAGCCACGACGCGTTCTCGGCCAGCACGGCCTCCTTGCGGATAAGCTTCAGGAGGTCGCGGTAGGGCTGCAGGACCGGCGGTCCGCGCCGGCGCAGCAGCCGCGCCTTGACCTTGCGGGTGAAGCCCAGCAGCAGCGGCGCCAGCGCCAGCACCAGGAGCATCTGCACGCCCTGCAGGAGCAAGCGCGACGATCAGTCCATATCGACACCACCAGCAGCAGGCCGACCAGGGCCACGAACACCAAGCTCAGGTACTGCCTGATGGTCAGGAACTGGAGATGGTTGAGCCGCTCGGCCGCGACGGCGACGCCGCCCGCGATCGGGGCATAGAACGCCGTCCCAGATGAGATCGCGCAGCGTGACGGTGAGGCGGGCCGGCCGGGCATCGCCCGGCGGTGGCATCTCGACCCGCTCGCGCGCCTGGAACACCATCGTGCCGAACACCCGCCGGATCGGCTGGGCGAAGCTGTCGGCCGTATACTGGGTGGCGGGGCTCGCGTCGGGGAAAGCCGCAATCCCAGGCCGGTCCGCGGCGCACCGCCCGCGACGCGAAGCGGTGCACGGCCTCGATCGTCAGCAGCGTCGACACCGCGATGAAGACGAAGACGAGGAGGCCGTTGTAGGAGCTGCGGCTCTCCGCGACCGGCACGATCGACAGCCAGGCAAGCGCGCTCTGCTGCGGCATGCGCGCGCCGATGAGCCCTTGCACCACCGGCGCCAGGGCATCGATGACGAGCCCCGGCAGGACGCCCGCCAGCAGGCACAGCGCGGCGAACGCGAACATCGCCGCCAGCGAGGCCCGGTCGGTCTCCCGGGCGCCTGCTCCGCTGCCGGCGTGCGCGGCCGGCCGAGGAAGGTGACGCCGAACGCCTTGACGAAGCAGGCGGCGGCCAGCGCCGCCGACAGGGCGAGCATGGCGCCGACGGCCGGGACGATCAGCTTCGAGGCCCACGACGGCAGCGCGGGGCTGAGCAGAATGGCCTGGAAGGTCAGCCACTCGGACACGAACCCGTTGAGCGGCGGCAGCGCCGAGATCGCCATGCACCCGGTCAGGAAAGCGAAGGCGGTGAGCGGCATGCGGTGGATGAGGCCGCCCAGCTGCTCCATGTCGCGCTCGCCCGTTGCGGTGAGCACGGCGCCGGAGCCGAAGAACAGCAGGCTCTTGAACAGACGAGTGGTTGAAGACGTGGAACAGCGCGGCTGTCAGCGCCAGCGCCGCGGGCGCCTGCATGCCATGTGGCGGAGAACGCCAGCGCGAGGCCGAGGCCGAGAAAGACGATGCCGACGTTCTCGACCGTGCTGATAGGCGAGCAGCCGCTTCAGGTCGTGCTGCATCAGGGCGCTGAGCACGCCCAGCACGCAGGTGACGCCGGCGAGCGCGATCACCACCATGCTCCACCACCAGGACGGCGCGACCGTTGAGGTCGAAAACGACGCGGAGAAGCCGTAGACCGCAACCTTGGTCATCACCCCGCTCATCAGGCGGAGACGTGGCTTGGGGCGGCCGGATGTGCGAGCGGCAGCCACACGTGCAGCGGCACGAGCCCCGCCTTGGAGCCAGCGCCCAGCAGGGCCAGGATCAGGACCACGGCCGGGCATGGCGTGCCGGCGCTGCCGGATCGCTGCGAACGTGTAGCCGCCCGTTCGGCCCGGACAGCAGGCCGAAGGCCAGCAGCAGGGCGAGCGTGCCGAAGCTCGCCATCAGGATGTAGATGTAGCCCGCGCGGCGTGTTGTCAGGATCGTGGTGGTGCGCCACGACCAGCGCCCACGACGAGAGCGACATGAACTCCCAGGCGACGAGAAAGCTGAACGCATCGTCGGCGAGCACGACGAGGTTCATGCCTGCGAGAAACAGGGGGTAGAACGGCAGCACGCGTCCCGGCGCGACCTCGTGCCGGCCGTAGCCGATAGCGAACAGGCTGGCGCCGGCGCCGCCCAGGTTGACCACCGCAAGGAAGAATGCAGCGAGCGCATCGAGGCGAAAATGTGCGCCGCTCCAGGGCAGGCCGACGGGCAATCGTGCCGCTTGCGGCGAACCAGGCTGCAAGAGCAGGTGCTGACAGCTCGAGGCCAGAATGCCGAGGCAGACGAGCAGGCAGATGCCATACACCAAGGGCCCGGCCGCGCGCGACCGCTGGAGCAGCGCCCCGAGGAACGGCCGCGCCCAGCAGGACGGCCACGCCCCACAGTGCCATCCCAACCTGCATTCGCCCCCGTCTCCCGGCTCCGAGCCTGTCGTGTCCGTCGCTCACTTCGATCGGCTGAGTCCTACGTCACGAGCGGACCAGCGCCCGCCCCTTCCTGGCGCGGGAGGGAGACACCGTGGCGCCGTGATCGGCGACCGCGGGCTCCCTGAAGCGAACGCCGCGTCCGCCGCCGTCGCTCTTGGCATTGTCGCCGAGCAACTCGATCCCCGCCGCGTTCAGCGCCTCGACCACCTTGATCAGCGTATCGATCACTCCGCGCACGTTGCCCTGGCTCGCCTCCATGCGCTGGATGGTCGGCACCGACACCCCCGACAGGTCGGCCAGCGTCTGCTGGTCGATGCCGAGAAGTGCGCGGGCAGCCCTCAATTGTGCGGCGGTAATCATCGTTTGTACAGGCCCTGAAGCAACAACTACTGTATCGACTACCACGAGTAATGTACAGGGCATCAATATTGATGCCTCCCCGACATTGCGGAGTCGTGGCCAAGCACAGAAGGTCGTAACACTCTCCACCATCCGCGCGGCAGTCACGGCAGTCAGAAGCTGAGGTCAATACAGACCGACGTGACGACCTGGTTCCTCAGCCTTTCAGGGCCCTCGCGCCTTGTCGAACCGAAACAGCCCTTGCGCCTGCCAGGTGCGTCGCTCGTTGCACACAAAGCCATTGCGGCCAAACAGGTCGATGAGTTCCTGTTCTGTATGGTGGCTCATATAGCCATTGCGCCAGCGTTCGACGTATCGCGAGACGCGCTCCGCCAGCCCGGCATTGGGGTCCACATAGGCATAAGAGGCCACGCAGCGAGTGATGGCCGGCGCCAACCACGCAATGAGCGCCTCCGTGTTTGCGACGTACTCCAGCACTCCGCCGAACACCGCAACATCGGGGCGCACGCGGGACAGGTCCGGAAGCGGGCGCTGGTTCAAATCGCACACGATCGTGCCCGGACCGCGATCCACTAGATCAGACGGAACATATGTGCAGCTCTGATCGAGATAGCGCTCCAGCTGCCTCCGGCCTGCACCGAATTCGATGACGCGGCTGCCGGGCGGCACCAGTTCGGCCAGCAGGCGGGTACGTTCGTCCCACCAGACCTCGAGATTCTCGGGCTTCGCCCAGCGGCCACGGTCGCTGGCCCGCAAGGCCCTCAGGGCGGCGACCTTGGCGAGACGCGCGCCCAGGGCGGCCACGACGCGGGTGCGATGGAAGCTTGACCGGGCAGCCTTGCGAAGCAACTCCGTCATTGCCTGCCATTTCGCTCGCGATTCATCCGAAGCGGCTCTCCTGGGCCTCGGCCGGCATGGCGACGTCTGCGTCGCCGGTTCGACCACACTCGCTGAAAATTGGCATGCACACTTTCAGATGAAGACGTTCCCGGTTGCATGATCCAAGCCCAAGCTTGGCCGGAAGTGTCCGTGTATACCGCTGGCTCGACACTGCCTATGGCAGCCGATGCCCAAGGCGGTCGTTCGTTGTGCCATTGCCCCACAGTCGCGAATGGCTAGCAAAGTGTGCGACACGCGGGAGCCCCCTTAAGCGCACCGGTAAACATGGTACATTTTTCGGCCCAATTCTGGAACCTCAGGCGTCAACTGCCCATCCAACGCACGCAATGCTGGCGCTCATGTACAACCGTCTCTTCCGCTGAGCACACCGCATTGCCACTCATGGTTACGCGTTCGATTGCTGCGCCATTCCAACGCGCCAGCGGGCTGGGAAGCAAGCCATTCATCATTGTTTGCCTGGACCGTTGCGTCGAAGGTTTGCGTGTTGCAAAGGACGCTGGGCTCCGGGAAATTTGATGATCGGAGCGACTACTGGAAATGCCAAGGGAAGTAAGGTTGTTGAATGCCATCGCGCGAGACACGGTATCCGCGCGCGGTGCGGGTGGCTCGTACGGCTGCACTACCTACCTATTTGTTGCCTTGACTCTCGCCTTCACGCTGTTGGGTAACACCAGCGCGCGTGCCGAGATGCTGTCGCGGGATCTCAGATCCCTGCATCAGGCTGGCGCGACGCTTGTGCGCATCCTCATGCCTCAAAAGACTGAACCTGGCCGAACCTATCCTCTGGTCCTTGTGCTGCCGGTGTCGCACACAGCAAACGAGGAGAGATCGGTCCAGCTGTACGGTGATGGCCTCGCCGAGGTCCAGAAACTTGGCTTGCACGACCAGCACAACGCCATCTTTGCCGCGCCGATCTTCACTGAGGTCCCCTGGTACTGCGACCATCCGACCAAAGCCGATGGAGCTCAGGAGGCGCATGTCATGGCGGTGATTGCCGACATCGAACGCAACTATCCTGTTTCGAAGAACCCGCAGGATCGGCATTTGCTTGGGTTCAGCAAATCCGGTTGGGGCGCCTGGAGTTTGCTCCTCCGTCACCCTCACCGGTTTGGCAAGGCTGCGGCATGGGACAGCCCCATGATGATGACAGCAATCGGCAGGTGGGAATCGGATCGAGCATGCGGCACCCAAAGTGCCTTCGAGCGTTATTTGCCCTCAAAGCTGGTGAGGGCGCAAGGCCAGACGCTTGGGCCAAATCCGCGCCTCATCTTGCTCGGGTATGGCGAATTTCGTGATGATCACAAGCGCATGTACAGTCTGCTGAACGAGCTGGGTGTGCCGCACGTCTATCGGGATGGGCGATCCCGCAAGCACGATTGGCGCAGCGGCTGGTTGGCGGAGGCCGTCGCCGAGTTGTTGCGGCGTTAGCGTTGGGACCCAGTAGACCCGCTGAGTGGGATGCTCTGCTTGCGACGACCTCGCTTTGATAAGCGCTGACAGATTAGATCGTCATATCGACGTGCGTTGCCCTGCCGGTCAGGCCGGTTTGCCGCTTAGCTCGGTCGCTCCTCCCGCAAAAAGCATCACGGATATTGGCAATCCGGCCTACTATGGGGACCGGCGGTGAAGAACCCTGAGAGCAGGGATGCTTTTGTCGGCGCTTTGCAAGAACGGGTGCCAGAAGGCCCGGCGCCGTCTTTGCACCGGCCATGGCCAGTCCTTATTTTTGGGGCTCCGTGACTTGAAGAAGGTCGCCCCCGTGTTCTTGGCCGCGCAATTCATGCCGAGGACATGTCAACGCCGAGGAGAACGCCATGGCGCAAGTCGCCACCAGATCGCCGCTGCAATATCTGGACAGCGCAACGTCGACGCTGCGGGAGTTGGGGTTGATGCCTGAAAAGCTCGACCCGGCTCCCATCAATGCCCTGCTCGAAAAGATCTCCGATCTCGACAAGGACAAGATCGCGCTGATCGCCCGCACGATCGGTCAGGCCGAGATCTTCAACGAGGTAGTGCGCGAGCAGACATCGAAGATGGAAATCGGCGAGCGCTACCAGGACATCACCAACGGCTTCAACTCGATCCGCGACGACAGCAAGCGGCTCGTCGACCAGGTCGCCGACGGCAAGCTCGACATCCTCGAGCGCGGCACCAACATGTGGATGAAGATTGCCCGCGGCGACATTGCCGACCGCTTCGACAAGATCCGCAGGACCTATCTGGCCGTCACCAAGGAAACCAAGAACCAGATCGAGAGGGAGGGCAAGATCCTCGACGCCTATCGCGACTATCGCGGTGCGCTGAAGCATGCCGAGGTGATGGCGCTCGAGATTCTGAAGCAGGCCGAGGCCAAGCTCAATGCCGCCAGGGCTGCCCTGGAGCAGGAAGCCGCCAAGGTTGCGGGCTTCTCCGGCACCGAGCCCGCCGAGCGCGCCAAGCTCGAGCTCGTCCGCGACGAGCAACTGCGCCGCACCCAGGACGAGGACAAGCGCTATCAGATCGCCAAGGACCTCTCCGACAACCTGACCATTGCCTACAACACCTCCGAGGTCATCATGGCACGGCTGATCCAGACGACCTCGGCCAAGGAGCGGGTGTACGCTCAGGCCGTCACGTTCTTCTCCACCAACGACAGCGTGCTCACCGCGCTGAAGGCCTCATTCACCGGCATGTTCGGACTGCACGAATCAACCAAGACGCTCGACGCCATGAAGGAGGGCATGTCGAAGAGCCTGGAGACCCTGTCGGAGGTCGGCGACAAGATACAGGAAGCGGCCGTGCGCAGCGGCTACGGCCCCACGATCCGCGCCGATGCCGTGAAGAAGCTGGTCGACAGCGTCGTCACTTCCAGGAGCGCTCGACCGAGATCATCGCCGAGATGCGCAAGCTGTCGACGCAGAACTCGGCCGAGATCCGCGACGCGGTGGAGGACGGCAAGAAGCGCATCGCCCGCCTGATCGCCGCCGGAGACACCTTGCCTCAGGCATCGGCATCCTGAACAGAGCCTCGTGCGAGGGTAATAGCATGAGCGAGACCGCGGTTGCCGCCGGCGCGCCGCAGAAGCTCGACGACATCATGATTGCCATGGACGTGGTGGACACCTTGCGCCACCGCGAGGACTTGGTACGGCGGGAGCTTGGCGAGGAGCAGCGCGAGGCGGAGCTGATCGCCAGGCTGCGCAAGATCTACCATGATCAGGGCATCGAGGTCCCCGACCGGGTACTGGCGGACGGTGTCAAGGCCCTGCAGGAGAGCCGGTTCGTCTATACGCCCCCGCCCACGGGGTGGACGCGCACGCTGCTGACGCTGTGGGTCCGGCGCGACACGGTAGGCAAGCGCGGCGCAGCGCTGCTTGCGCTCATCATCATGGCCTGGGCGGGATATTACGTGCTTGTCACGCGTCCGGCCAAACTGGCCGCGGAGCGCGCGCGCATCGAGATCACCGAGACGCTGCCCCGCGCACTGCGCCAGGCCCACGCCGACATTCTCTCCGTGGCGGCCGACGAAACGGCCAAGGCGAAGGCAGGCGCTCTGCTGGCCGACGGCGAACGTCTGATCAAGGCTGGCGATCGCGCCGGCGTCGCAAAAGTTGCCGCCGAGCTCGCGGCACTGCGTGACGAGCTGACCCGCGAGTATACGCTCACGATCGTCTCCCGCCCGGGCGAGGTCACTGGGGTGTGGCGCCGGCCCCCGGCAATAGCCAGGCCCGCAACTACTACCTGATCGTGGAGGCAATTGCGCCGGACGGGCGCAAGCTCTCCATTCCGGTGCGCAACGAGGAGACCGGCGCGACCGAGACGGTCGCGAAATTCGGCGTGCGCGTGCCGCAACGCGTGTTCGACGCGGTAGCGCAGGACAAGCGGGACGACGGCATCGTCCAGCGCAACCGGTTCGGCGTGAAGCGGCGCGGTACGCTCGTGGTCGAATATCAGATGCCGTTCGAAGGCGGCTTTATCACCAAGTGGTAGGGACAGCCTGATGTGGACGGGGCGGCAGACGCTGGCGTCGATCGAGAGCGCCATTACCAATCTTCGCCAGGAGGAAAGCCAGCTCGACGCTGCGTTGCGCTCGGCCGGGGATGAGGCGGCCCGCCTGCGCAAGGAGCGCGGAGAGGCGTTGCGCGAGCTTGCACGCATCAAGCTCGACGAGATGGCGGCCGGCCGGCTGGTCGGCGGCCTCGACGCCGGCGAGCGCCGCGCGATGCAGATCCTCGAGGACAGCCGCCTGCGCCTGGCAGCCCTTTCCGAGCAGCGTGAAGCGTTGCTCGAGGAGGTGGCAAGCGCGGAGGCGGAGCGCAGCGCAGCCGCTGCGGCCCTGGAAGCGGCCCTGGCTGCTCTGGAGGCGGTTCGCACCACAGCAACGGCGAACGTGCAGCGGGTGCCGGATTGGCAAGCGGCGAAGCAGGCCGTTCGCCAATGCCGAGGCCGTTGCATCCGAGGCGGAGAAAAAAGCGGCCAGCTCGGAAGCCGAGTTGGGCGCCAAGCGCAAGCCCTACGACGACGACCCGCTGTTCATCTACCTCTGGCAGCGCAAGTTCGGGACGGCCGACTATCGCGCCGGCAACTTCGTTCGCATGATGGACCGCATCGTCGCCGACTTCATCGCCTTCGGCGACGTGCGCCCCAACTACGCGGCGCTGATCGAGATCCCGCTGCGGCTGAGGGAGCATGCCACCGCCAAGCGGGACGAAGCCACCCAGCGAGCCAAAGCAGTATCGGACATCGAGCGGCGCGCCATGATCGAGGCAGGCATCGAAGCACGGGAGCAGGCGCTCAGCGAGGCCCGTCACAAGCTCGCCGCCGCCGACCGGACACTCGAGGACAAGAATGGCCTGTTGCGCAAGCTCGAGGAAGAGCGCAAGGGCCTGGTCGCCACCGGCACCAACCCGTCCTACACTCAAGCGCTGGAAACGATCGTGTCGGCCGACAGCAAGGATGACCTGGCCGCTCTCTATCAGGAGGCGCGGAGGACCCCGACCGCCGCCGATGACGCCATGGTCCGCAAGCTCGAAACGATCGACGTCGGGCATCGCCAAGGCCGATGCCGAGATCGCGGATTTGCGCCGCACGGCCCAGGACCTGGCGCGCCGGCGGGACGAAGTACAGCAGGTTCGCGACCGCTTCCGCAGCGCCGGCTACGACCATCCGTACGCCGGCTTCGACAACGACAACGCCATCGCCGATGCGCTGAAGCAGGTGCTGGCCGGCGCTGCCGGCGGCATCCTTTGGGACCTCCTGCGGGGCAGCTATTCCTATCGCGGCCCGCGTGGCCAGCGGGACGCCGGATTGCCGGAACTGCCGTTTCCGTTTCCCATCCCGGGCGGCGGCGGGAGAGGATGGTCGGGAGGGGGATGGCGGGAGCCCAGCAGCCGCGGCGATTGGTCACCCGAAGCCCCATCGGGCGGCTCGAGTGGCGATGACGACCGCTTCACGACCGGCGGTTCATTCTAGCCGAGAGGGCCGGCGCTCGCTGGCCGAGGTCTTCCTTCCCACCGCAATGCCGAAGGCGCCTTGGTGGGAAAGAGCTTTTTGCATCGCAGGAGCATCTGCCAGAGCTGCCCACTCTTGGGCAATCGCCGCGCGGAAACGTGCCGCGCTGATTGGGAGCTTGATTTTCGCTCTCGGCCGGCACTAACAACTCCACTAGTGAACATGATCCCCGAGATGCCTGAATGGCCAAGTTCCTTCCGCTTTCAGCCGCCGTGGAAGAAGTCGTGCGCAACGGCGACAAGGTTGCCTTCGAAGGCTTTACGCATCTCATTCCCTATGCCGCCGGCCACGAGGCGATACGCCAGCTCCGCAAAGACCTCACGCTGGTCCGCATGACGCCCGATCTGCTGTACGACCAGATGATCGGCATGGGGGCAGCGAACAAGCTGATCTTCTCCTGGGGCGGCAATCCGGGCGTTGGCTCGCTGCATCGCTTCCGCGACGCCTACGAGCAGGGCTGGCCGCAGCCGCTGGAGATCGAGGAGCACAGTCACGCCGCCATGGCCAATGCCTTCGAGGCGGGTGCTGCCGGGCTCCCCTTCGCGGTCTTTCGCGGCTATCGCGGCGCCGAGCTGTCGCGCGTCAACTCCACAATCAAGTCCGTGACCTGCCCCTACACGGGCGAGGTGCTGGCGACGGTAACCGCCATGCGCCTGGATAGCGCGGTAATCCACGCTCAAAAGGCGGACCGTGCCGGTAATGTGCTGCTCGAGGGCATCGTCGGCGTGCAGAAGGAAGCGGTGCTGGCCTCCAAGCGCTCCCTCGTAACGGTCGAGGAGGTGGTCGACGATCTGGGGCCGCGCTCGTTCAATGCCTGCATCCTGCCGCATTGGACCGTGTCGGCCATCGCCGTGGTCCCCGGCGGTGCGCACCCCTCCTACGCGCAGGGCTACTACAAGCGCGACAACGCCTTCTACGAGGCCTGGGACCCCATTGCCCGCGACCGCGACAGCTTCAAAGCGTGGATGGACGCCAACGTCCTGCAGAAGGGGCCGGACGCGTTTGCCCGATACGCGCGCAAGACCGGGCAAGGGAGGGTCGCATGAGCACGCAGGCAAGGCCCGCCTGGACGCCGACCGAGATGATGACCATCGTCGCGTCGCGCGCGCTCAAAAGCAGCGACGTCTGCTTCGTTGGCATCGGCGCGCCTTCGGCGGCCTGCAATCTGGCCCGCCTTACCCACGCACCCGACATCACGCTCATCTACGAGAGCGGGACCATTGCCACCAAACCCAATGTGCTGCCGCTTTCAATTGGCGATGGCGAACTTTGCGAGACCGCGCTCACCACGGTGCCCGTGCCGGAGATGTTCCGCTACTGGCTGCAGGGTGGACGCATCTCGGTCGGCTTCCTTGGCGGAGCGCAGATCGATCGTTTTGCCAACCTCAACACCACGGCCATCGGTGGCACCTACCAGAAGCCCAAGGTGCGGCTGCCGGGCGGCGGCGGCGCGCCCGAGATCGCCACCTCGTGCCGCGAGGTGTTCATCATCATGGCTCAGGGCAAACGCTCATTCGTCGACAAGCTCGATTTCGTCACTTCGCTGGGGCATGGCGACGGCAAAGGCGCGCGCGAGCGCCTGGGCGTGACAACCAAGGGCCCGACGCGTGTCATCACCGACCTTTGCGTGATGGAGCCCGACGCCGAGACGAGCGAGTTGACGGTCGTGGCCCTTCATCCAGGAGCCAGCCGGGAGCAGGTTACCGACAGCACGGGCTGGCCCATCAAATTCGCGGCAAAGGTTGCCGACACGCCTCCGCCGACCGCACAGGAATTGAAAGTGCTGCGCGACCTACATGCGCGCACCAAGGCTGCCATCGAGGCTCAGAAATAGGGACAAGCAATCATGACTGACGTCTACTCGCGCGCCGGCGATGCCGCCGACCCGCCCTATCTTTCACCCGACTACGTCGGAACCCGCACACGTTCGCCCAAGCAGCCACTGGTAGTCATTCCACAGACGCTTTCCGAAACGACGGGCCCAGTCTACGGGCATTCGGACGCGCTGCCAGGTGAAGCCGACCTCACGACCCAGCACACCGGCGAGCCGCTCGGCGAGCGCATCATCGTCACAGGCCGGGTCATGGACGAGCGCGGCCGGCCCGTTCCCAATACGCTGATCGAACTCTGGCAGTGCAACGCCGCCGGGCGCTACATCCACGAGGTCGACCAACATCCAGCCCCGCTCGACCCCAATTTCACGGGCGCCGGCAGAGTAGTGACCGATGCGGACGGCAACTATCGCTACGTCACGATCAAACCCGGCGCCTATCCCTGGCGCAACCATCACAATGCCTGGCGGCCGGCGCACATTCACCTGTCGCTGTTCGGGCCGTCGTTCCTGACGCGCCTCGTCACGCAGATGTATTTCCCCGGCGACCCGCTGTTCCCCTTCGACCCGATCTTCAACTCGGTGACCGACGCGAAAGCGCGCGAGCGTATGATCTGCAGGTTCGACCTGGCGACAACGAAGCCGGAATGGGCGCTCGGCTACATCTTCGACATCGTGCTCAGAGGATCGAACGCTACCCCCCAGGATCCCGACCATGCCTGAGCGCACTCCTTCCCAGACCGTCGGGCCTTTTCTGCACATCGGCTTGGCGCCGGCGCCTTACGGCGTGCGCGAGGTGT
Source organism: uncultured Alphaproteobacteria bacterium (assembly GCA_963724565.1). Lineage (GTDB taxonomy): Bacteria > Pseudomonadota > Alphaproteobacteria > Rhizobiales > Hyphomicrobiaceae > AWTP1-13. Next base: position 200,587 of record CAVRVK010000008.1, on the reverse strand, counting down.
TCAGCCCTGTGGTGACGGACGCAGGTATGCCGGGCCAGCACATTCGCATCGAGGGCCGCGTCATAGACGGCGACGGTAACGTGCTTCCGGACGCGCTCGTCGAGATATGGCAGGCCGACCACGAGGGCCGTTATGCGCATCCGGCAGACGGCCGGCCCCTGATGTCCAACTCGTTTCGCGGCTTCGGACGCTGCCCCACCGACAAAGGACGGCGGCTTCCGCTTCGACACGGTCAAGCCCGGAAAAGTCCCCGGTCCTAACGGGGCAATGCAGGCACCGCACATCAACGTCGGCATCTTCGCGCGCGGCATCCTGAAGCGCCTGTTCACCCGCATCTACTTCGCCGGCGACCCGGCCAACGCCAGCGATCCGATCCTGGCCCTGGTGCCGGCCGACCGTCGTCACACGCTCATGGCGAAGCAAGAGGGCAACGTGTTTCGCTTCGACATCCGCATCCAAGGCGGCGACGAGACGGTGTTCTTCGAGGCGTGACGCCCCGGCATCCGCGTTGTGGCGCTTGCTCACTTGCGATTTGGGCCTGGCCTGCGCTGGGCTCAACCGCCGGTGCTGGCATATCGGCGGGTGGCGCCGACCAGCTCGTGCACCGTACCGGGCTCGGTCATGGCGTGACCCGCATCGCCGACGATGCGCAGGTCGGCCTCAGGCCAGACCCGGGCCAGATCCCATGCGCTCTTGACCGGCGTCACCACGTCGTAGCGGCCATGCACGATGGTGCAGGGCAGGTGGCGAATGCGGTAGGTGTCGGCCAGCAGCTGATCGTCGCGCTCGAAGAAGCCGCGATTGACGAAATAGTGGCATTCGATGCGTGCGAACGCGATGGCGTAGTTGTCGGCGCCGAACAGCTTCAGGCGCTCGGGGTCCTGCATGAGAGAGAGCGTGCTCCCTTCCCAGATCGACCATGCGCGCGCGGCGGCCACCTGCACCTCCCGCTTGGGGTGGGTGAGGCGGCGGTAGTAGGCGGCGATCATGTCGCCGCGCTCTTCCGGCGGAATGATCTTCTTGAACTCCTCGAAGGCCTCGGGAAACAGCCAGTTGCAGCCGGCCTGGTAGAACCACCTGAGCTCCTCGCGGCGCAACAGGAAGATGCCGCGCAGGATCAGGTCGGTCACGCGTGCGGGGTGTGTTTGCGCATAGGCGAGCGCCAGCGTCGATCCCCAGGAGCCGCCGAACAGCTGCCAGCGCTCGATGCCCAGATGCATCCTGAGCCGCTCCATGTCGGCCACCAGGTCCCAGGTCGTGTTGGCCTCGAGACTGGCGTGGGGTAGCGATCGTCCGCAACCACGTTGGTCGAACAGCACGATGCGGTAGCGCGCCGGATCGTGATAGCGCCGCATCGTCGGGTTGCATCCTCCACCGGGCCCGCCGTGAACGATCAGCGCCGGCTTGCCGCGCGGATTGCCGCACTCCTCGTAGTAGATCTCGTGTCCACCGCTCACCTTGAGGCGCTCGTGGCGAAAAGGCTCGATCGGTGGGAAGAGTACGAGCCGTTCGCGTGCCGACATCGCCGGTGTTGTCCCGTTGCTGTTCTGCTCTCAGATCCCGCCGGCTATTGCTTACAGGTGTCCGCCCGCATAGCGCAAGTTCGCAGAAATTCTCAAGCCGGCGCGGGAGACTTCAGGCGCTTCAGCCGCAGCTCGCGGTCGTAGAGTGTCTCGCCGCCCGGCACGCGCATCTCGTGAACGCTATCGATGACGCTCTGGCCAGGCCGTGGGGTAAGCAGGCTGGCCACAATGGCTGCCGCCGCTCCGGCGGGCAACCCCAGCACTGCGGCAAGGATACCGGGCAGCGGCCAAGCGCCTGCCTCCCCGAGCAAGATCGCCACAGCTCGCCACGACCAACCCGGCGACCATGCCCACCATCGCCCCCCATGCGTTGAGGCGCTTCCACCACACCGACAGCACGAGGACCGGGAAATGCCGCCGAGGCACCGAAGTTGAGGGACCACAGGTACAGCTTGAACGGATCGACCGGCGCCGCGACCGCCAACCAGGCGGTGATGAAGGCGGCGCCCAGCAAGGATACCCGAGCGGTGCCTAGGCGGGCGCTGTCCGCGCCTGGTCCGGCTGCAGCCCGTGTACGACGTCCTCCGACAGAATGGCGGCCGTTGTCACTAGAGCGGCCGCCAATGCGGCAAGGGCTGCGGCCAAGGCTCCCGTCAGCGCCAGATAGACCAGCACTTGCGGAAAGCCCGCGGCGTATGGAAGCGCAAACAGGGCAGCATCGCGTTCGAAGCTGACGCTGGTAAAGCTGACCGTTGGCGCATTGCCGTCGATCCGCGCAATTCCGGCCTGTTGCAGGGACCGGAACCAGGCGGGCAGACGGTCAACTGGCTGACCGATCACCTGATCGAGCAGCATCGTGCGCAGAAAAACGGCTACCGCGGGCAGCGTGAGCAGAACGACACCCGTTATCAGCACGGCCCAGCCGAGCGACTTGCGGGCTTCATAGACACCCGGCGTCACCCCCGGCCTGCACAAGAGCGAGGGGGAAGAGGCGATGCCGGCGGCCGCCACCAGCGTCATAAGCGGGAACGCCAAGCTGCCGACGTTGCCAAACGCCTGAATGAAGCGCTTGGCCAGCGGCTCCAGGCCCTCTCCCGGAAACTCTATTGCCAGCATGGGCGCAACGTAGATGGGCAGGCCGCGCGCGATCTCGGTGCGGGTAACCACGCGCAACACGTTGCCGTGCGTCATCTGTGGCAGCGGCAGGCTCGAGATCGTGAGCGCAACGATGGTGGCTGGCACCGCCAGGGCGAGCAGGGCGGCAATGGCCTTGGCCGAGCTGGACCAGGCGAGCGAGCGCATGCCGCCGGCGATGACGGTGGCGGCAACGCACAGCATCACGACGATCGCCATCAGCCTGTCGGAGTAGCCTGTCAACCAGGCAGCGGCGTAAGCGGCAAACCGCGCCTCCGCGCCAAGGAGGAGCAGCAGGGGTACAGCGAGGACCGCAGCCGCGACCACTCTCAACATGTCGCTTTCCAGCCGTCGGCCGAGATAGGTGGGAAGCGTGTAGGCGCCGAACTTGCGCAGGAACGGCGCCAGCAGCAGGGCCATGAACACTAGTCCGGCGCAAAACCCGAGGGCGAGGCATAAGGCATCGAACCCGATGCTGAAGAACGCACCGGTCAGCGCCAGAAACCCCGCGCCGCCAAGAGTGGTGACGGCAAGGGCCAGACCGTTGAAGAAGGCGGGTACACGCCGCCCGCAGGCGAAATAGTCGCTGGCTGTGCGCGCGGTGGACAGCAAGCCGATTGCCGCAAAGATGGCGACCGGTCCAGCAAACATCAGGAAGCGCACGACGGCATCGGAGGTGCCGAGCTGCTCGAACATTAGCGCCATCAGCACGATCGCTACGAAGGCGGCAGCGAAAATGCCGAAGTAGGTGCCTAGTCGCGGATTGACCAGCCGGGTGCGCGCAGTGAAGGCCATAGCAGCTAGATGTCCTCGTGCGCCCCGTGCCAGTGATCGATGGCGTCCTGCCGGTTGATGAACACGGCCACCGTGACAAAGGCGATGACGAGCAGCCCATGGCAGGCAAGAAAATACCCGAGCGGAATTCCAAGCACCCGCGAGTTATTGAGGGCATCCGCATACAGCGGCAGCACGATCACGGCGACCAGGAACGGCAGCAAGCTGGTGAGCATTTGCAGCTTGGTGTGCCGCCAATAGGCCTTGCGTTCGCTCCAATCGATCATCCCCGTCCTCCATCGCCGCGCCAGGGAAAGCCCCGCAAAACCAACCCGCCACTGATCCCCTATTCGCAAGCCTGTTTGTCTGCCTCATTCATGGTCGCCTAGTGGGGCACTCCCTACCAACTGCCCCGTATCTGCGGTGGGGCCGCAGATTTCACCGGCCTTTAGGCAACTCAGCTGCAAGATTAGCCAAGGCGCAAAAAAGCCGCTAGATTTCGCGGCATGGCGGGCTACCAGTTCATCATTGTCGACGATCACCCGTTGTTTCGCGGTGCGCTCGGTCAGGCGTTGGGGGACGCCTTCGCCGAGGCCGAAGTGTTCGAAGCAGGTTCGCTCGACGAGCTGATCGAGCGACTTGGCACAACCACCGACATCGATCTGGTCCTGCTGGACCTCACTATGCCCGGCGTGCATGGCGTATCGGGGCTGTTGTACCTACGCGCGCAACATCCCGAGGTTCCCGTGGCGATCGTGTCCGCAAGCGACGATCCCGGCACAATCCGGCACTGCCTCGATTGCGGGGCCTCGGGCTTCATCTCGAAGTCCCAGCCGGTGGAGGCCATCCGCGATGCCATTCGCAAGATCATGGCGGGCGAGGTGTGGTTGCCGCCCGATGTGGACCTCAGCAACTTGCCAACCGGCGAGACGGCCGAGCTGGTCTCGCGGTTGTCGACGCTGACGCCGCAGCAGGTGCGCGTTCTCATGATGCTGGGCGAGGGACTGCTGAACAAACAGATCGCCTTCAAGCTCGGCGTCTCGGAAGCGACCATAAAGGCCCACGTTTCGGCCATCCTGCAAAAGCTTGGCGTCGACAGCCGCACGCAGGCCGTGATCGCCATCAACAAGATCGGCAGCGTCGGCGGCGACTGGCCCCGCCTGCCGAACTGAGATCTGCAGCTTTCCGCCGCACGATCGTGTCGCTGCCGCCGGCAAGGCCGACGCTACTCTGCAGCTACCGCGCGCTGTCGGGTCATCTGGTACACCAGGGCACGCAGAGCTGCGGCTTTCAGGGGTTTTCTCAGCAGTGCATAGCCGCGCGCGCGCACTTCGCGCTGGACTTCCGCTGAATGGTCGGCGGTGATGACGACCACCGGTGCGAGCACCTTGGTAACGGCGCGCAACGCGGCCACCGCTTCGAGCCCGGTGCTGCCATCGAGGTGGTAGTCCACCAGGACGATATCCGGCTTCACTCCGGTCTGGCCCAGTTTCTCGATCGCCTCGCCCGCGTTTCGCGCCGTAACGGTGGTGCACGACCATCCGTCGAGCAAGGTCTGCATGCCGAGCAGAACGTCGGGCTCGTTGTCGATGCACAAGATTTTCAGGCCGGCGATGCCGCCCGCGGTGGGTGCCGCGACAATCGGGGTTTGCGTCTCCAGCGCCGGCTCCGCCCGCGGCAACTCGACCGCAAACATGGACCCGCGGCCGGGCACCGATTGCAGGTCGATGCCGTGGCCCAAGACCTTGCCGATGCGCTCAACGATGGCCAATCCAAGGCCGAGCCCTCGCACGGTATGTGCCGTCTCCTCGAGCCTCTGAAACTCCTTGAAGACGAGAGCCCGCTTGCCCTTGGGAATGCCGGGCCCGGTGTCGTGCACCTGAACGCTGAGCTTCTGCCCGCGCCGCCGCGCGCCGACGAGCACCTTGCCCGCGGTCGTGTACTTGATCGCGTTGGACACCAGGTTCTGCAGCACGCGCCGCAACAACCGCCGGTCGGATGCGACCCAAAGTTGGGTCGGCACAACGCGCAGCTCCAACCCCTTCGCGCGAGCCATCGGCGCAAACTCGAGCTCCAGGCGCTCGAACACATCGCGCAAGGCAAACACGGTGATGTCGGGTTCGAGCCTGCCAGCATCGAGGCGCGAAATCTCGATCAACACGTTGAGGATCTCTTCCACTGCCTCGAGGGAGGCATCGATGTTGCGCGCAAGCTTGGCTTCGGGGACCGCGATCTGACGTTCGACAAGGCTCGTTGCATAGAGTCTGGCGGCGTTGAGCGGTTGCAGCACATCGTGGCTTGCGGCCGCCAGGAAGCGGGTCTTGTCGAGGTTTGCCTCGTCGGCCTTGCGCTTGGCAATCGCCAGCGCTTCGTTGACGTGCGTGAGCTCGGCTGTGCGCTCCCGCACGCGCCGCTCCAGAGTCTCGTTGGCGCGAGCCAGAGCTTCCGAAGCCTCGACGCGCTCCGTGATATCGGAATAGGTGGTAACGATGCCGCCCTGTGGCATTGGGCTGGTGCGGACTTCCAGAATACGTTTGCCTCCCTGCAACTGCTCCTGGTACGCCTCATGGGCGACGGCAAGCTTCATCAGCCGGTCGGCAACCAGCGTGTTGACGTCGCCGGGACCGAAATCACCGCGCTCCGCGCACGTGCGCAGGATGCGATCGAGCGGAGCGCCGACACGTCCGAGCTCGGGTGGGAGATCGAGAAGCTCGCGGAACTGCCGATTCCAGCAAATCAGCTTCATGTCCCGGTCGAACACGCTCAAGCCGTGCCGCACCTGATCGAGAGCAGACTGCAGCAGGTCGCGATTGTACTGGAGCGCCTCTGACGCATCGTCGAGAAGCTTGAGTGCGGATTGGCTTCCGGCATGGCTGCGGCGTAGCAGCAGAGACAGCACCAGCCGGGACGATGCGGCCCCAATGGCGCTCGCCAGCAGATGCTCGGTGAAGCGCAAAAGATGGATGTCCGCCTCGGCATTGGGCGAAATCGGCGTGTTGCTACTCTCGGCGTACTCCGCGAACGAGCGCGCGGCGCGTTCGGCGCCGAGGTATCGCGCGACGGTGTGCTGCAGCTCCCCCGCCGTTATCGAGGAGCGCCACATGCGAAACGCAGGCGCTGCCGGCGGCCGAGGCAGATCGTCGAGCACGAACAGGTGAGCCTGCAGCCTCTCGATGGGCTCCGGCGCCTTGAGCAGAGAGCCTACAACGAAGGCCAGCACGTTGGCCGCAATGCTCCACAACACGCCGTGGGTCAGAGGCTCGAAGTGCGAGTAGAAGAGCGCGTGGGGCGCCAAGAAGCCGAAGCCGAAGGGGCCCTCGGTCATGATCGAGCGGGGGAGCCAACCGGCCTCGACGATCCACGGGAGCAGCAAGGTGTAGGACCAGACAGCGAAACCGGTAACGATGCCAGCAATCGCGCCGCGCGCCGTCGCATTCCGCCAAATGAGCCCGCCGAAGAATGCCGGAGCGAATTGCGCGATCGCGGCAAAGGAAACAAGGCCGATGGAAGCTAGGCCATGCGATTGGCCCAGCAACAGATAGAACAGATAGCCGAGAAGAACGATGACGAAGATTGCGACACGGCGAATGACCAGCAACTGCCACGCCATGTCCTGCTGACCGCGCGCGTCATGGAAGCGCCCGCGCAGGAGCAGGGGGACGACGAGGCCGTTGCACACCATGATGGCAAGTGCCACCGAATCGACGATCACCATGGCGGTGGCAGCCGACAGTCCACCGACGAACGTCAGCAGAGTGATGAACTCGGCTCCGGCAGAAAGCGGCAGGCCGAGAACGAACATGTCCGAGTCGACGGCGCCCCTGGGGAGCAGCATGAGACCGGCCGCCGCGATCGGCACGACGAAAAGGTTGATGAGCACCAAATAGACGGGAAACAGCCAAGCCGCCCGTCGCACCTCGTTTTCGGAATGGTTCTCCACCACCGTCACGTGGAATTGGCGCGGCAGGAGAACGATGCAGACGAGGCTGAGGAACGTTACGGTGATCCAGAAGCTGACGTTGAATTCCTCGGCGAACAGCTTGGAGACCTGCAAGTTTTGGCTAGCGCGCTCGATGAACCCCGAGACTCCGCCCAACATGGAGAAGACGACGAAGAAGCCGACCGTCAGGAAGGCAGCGAGCTTGACGAGCAACTCTGCTGCAACGGCGACGATCAGGCCGTCCTGGTGCTCCGTCGCATCAATGTGACGTGTGCCAAACAGAACCGCAAAGGTGGCCATCAAGAGCGCAATGATCAGCGCCGTGTCGAGCGAGAGCAGCTGCAGCTGCCTTGCCCCCAGCAGGGCGGTGACAGAAAGGGCGACGGCCTTGAGCTGCAATGCGAGATAGGGAAGCGTGCCGGCTACGGCGATGATGGTGACGAGCGCGCCGACCGCCTGGCTCTTACCGTAGCGGGCGGCCAGAAAGTCGGCGACCGAGGTAATGTTCTGGCTCTTGGCGAGCCTGACGATGCGCACCAGGAATCGCCAGCCCAAGGCGAAAAGCAGGATGGGGCCAAGATAGACTGGTACGAAGTTGTAACCGGTGGATGCAGCCAAGCCGACGCTGCCGAAGAAGGTCCACGATGTGCAGTACACCGCCAGCGACAGGGCATACACCAGCGGCCTGCCGTGTCCGCCCTTGCGTGAGCGAAACCTTCTGTCGGCGTACCAGGCCAGCGCAAATAGGCCGCTCACATACCCGAGGGCCAGCGCAATGACACTCCAGCCTTCGATCATCGGCGGTGCTTGTCAGCTACAGGCGTCCGAAAACGCCGCTTCTATCAACCGCTTGCGCCACCACCTGTGGCAGCACTCATTGTGACCGAACGAGACTGGGTTGTCCAACGACGATGCTGCGATGCGTCGGCAACTCGGCGCGGGTTGGCAAGCCTGGCCTGGCGTAGGAGTGTAGCCTCGAGCTGCAACGGAGATACGCAATGTCGATGCTCAAGGAATTCCAGGAATTCGCGTTGAGGGGCAATGTCGTCGACATGGCTGTCGGCATCATCATCGGCGGCGCCTTCGGCACCATCGTGGCTTCGCTGGTCAAGGACGTGATCATGCCGCCGATAGGATTGATGCTGGGGGGAGTGGACTTCTCGGACATCAAGGTCCCGTTGCGGGCGGCCGAGGCCGGCCGCGAGGCCGTAACCATGAACATCGGCACGTTCATCAACAACGTGATCAGCTTCCTGATCGTCGCCATCGCCGTGTTCATGCTGGTCAAGGCGGTCAACGAGCTGCGCAAGCGTTTCGAGACGCAAGCGCCCAAGACCCCGCCTGCACCGCCGCCGTCCGAGGTGTACCTCAAGGAAATCCGCGACGCCCTCGTCAAGAAGTGAGCGCTGCAGGCCCGTCACCGGACCCTACGCAGCGAGGGCCGCTTGCGGAGCGCAAGCTGTGGGCGAGGGAGCGAACTGCTAGCACCTCGCCGGCAATCCTTCTTTGATCGTGCGACGCACCAATACGACCTTGCCGGGGCTGTCCAGCTGGCCGGGGAGATCGCACACGACGAACGCCGGGCGCGATTGGGCGAAGCGTCGTTCAACTCTTGCAGGCCCCCGTAGTAGTCGGGCCTGCGCAACCTGCCGAAGTCCTCGGCGAACCGATCCAGGATCGGTCCAAGGTCGCAGTTCCTTGTTGTTCTGTGTATCCACGCACCCGTTTGCGCCAATGCGGCCACACTCTTGCGGATACTGGCGCTGAGTAGGATCGGGGGACGTCTGTCGATGATGAGAAGGATGAAGCGCCGGGGCTCGACGCCTCTGGCGCTCGGGTCACTTGTTTTCGCTGCCGCTGCCACCCTCAGCGCGGCAGTATCATCGCCGGTGAGTGCGGCCGAGAGCCCGAAGAGGAGCTTGCAGATCTGTTGGTCACCCGACAAGCTCGCGTCCGGGGTTGCGGAAGACCGAATACGGACGGGCGGCAGAATAGCCCTGTGGGCGCCGCCTAAGGGAACTCCCCTGCCCTTCAAGGCCATCCCCACGGACGAGCGCGGCGCCATACGGCGCGTCAAGCTGCCCGCCGGCTTGAAACTGGTCGCTCTCACCTTCGACCTGTGCGAACAACCGCACGAGATTGCGGGCTACCAGGGTGGCATCGTCGATTTCCTGCGCGCCAACGGCATCAAGGCAACATTCTTCGCCGGCGGGAAATGGATGCAGACGCACAAGGAGCGCACCCAGCAACTGATGTCTGACCCGCTTTTCGAGGTCGGGAACCACAGTTGGGAGCACCGCAATCTGCGCCTGCTGGCGGGCAATTCTCTCCTCGAGGAAATCGAATACGCCCAGCTCTCCTATGAGCAAGTGCGCCAGGAACTCGCCGCGAAGCAATGCATCGGCCCCGACGGCCGCAGGACGCCGTACGAAAGCGCCCCGCAGCGTGCCTCCTTGTTTCGCTTTCCGTTCGGTGCGTGCAACGACAAATCTATGGAGGCCGTGGCCGAAATGGGCCTAAAGGTCATTCAGTGGGACGTCACCTCGGGGGATCCGTCGCCTGACCAAACACCGGATCTCATCGTAAGAAGAGTTCTCGCGAAGGTGCGGCCAGGTTCCATCGTCATATTTCACGCAAACGGTCGCGGGTGGCACACACCCAGCGCATTGCCGGCGATCGTGGAGTCGCTGCAGGCCAAAGGATACGGCTTCGTCACGGTATCCGAACTGCTGGCGCGCGGCAGACCTGTCTACAGCCGCACATGCTATGACGAACGGGAGAGCGACACCGACAGATACGACGGGGTAGCACAGCACTTGGAGGTCATGTACGAACGCGCGCGACAGAGGGCGTTGGTCAAAGCGAGCCAAGCGGCCCACAAGGCGGCCGACTACCCTCCGTTCGAGCCTTCAAAAGGTCTGCGAAAAAGCCATTGAAGCAGTGCCGGACAAGCCAACAAACCCAGCTGCTGTGCCGTTTGGCAAAGACCGCTACATCGTGAGCGTCGAAGATGGTCGTCGGTTCTCGCTGGAGCCGCCGGACGACGTTTCGGCAAGAAGCCTCGGCGATCTCCTCGCGCGGATCGACCCGTGGCTGACACTGGGCATCGGCGCTGAGGCCATGACCTCCTTCCTGTCGAGGAGAGATCCCCACTGCTTTCGATACGTCGTCTGGGACGATGATGCATTTGTTGGCGTTGTGGCCATTAGAAACCCTTGGCTTTACGGACCGTATCTCAACTTGCTTGCAATCTTGCCGCCGTACCAGGACAGCGGCATCGGGGCGGCCCTGCTGCAATGGGTGGCGACCGAAGCTGGTGATACGGCATCCAATCTTTGGGTTTGCGTGTCGAAGTTCAACCCGCGCGCCTTGCGGTTCTACGAACGGCACGGCTTCCAGTTCACCGCCGAGTTGCCGGGACTCGTCAAGCCGGGCCATGCAGAATTGCTGCTCCGCAAGCAGCTGGCAGCACCCGGGTAGGGTCTAGCGAGGCCTCGGAACGCCGGTGACGGCGAGAGCGTCGGACCCTGCGAATGCCTTGGCCTCCATCTCCTGGTATCGTCGCTGCAGGTCGGTGACGTAGTCGCGCTGGATCGGCACGGCGTCGCGCTTGCGGGCGAGCTGCATGTGGAAGACGAGCTGGCTGCCTGTGCGGAACATCATCTCGGCGCTGACGAGATAGAACTCCCACATGCGGCAGAAGCGCTCGTCGTACATGGCAGCGATCTTCGCGCGGTTGGCCTCGAAGCGCCGGCACCAGTGGTTGAGCGTCTTAGCGTAGTGCAGGCGCAGAAATTCCAGATCCGTCACCCACAGGCTGGCCTGCTCGACTGCGGTGAACACCTCCGACAGCGCCGGCGAATAGGCGCCGGGGAAGATGTACTTCCTGAGCCACGGGCTTGCCGTGCCGGGCGGACTCATGTGGCCGATGGAGTGCAGCAGCATCACGCCGTCGTCGTGCATCAGCGCGTTCACCTTGGCGAAGAACTCCGGATAGTGATGCACGCCCACGTGCTCGAACATGCCGACCGAGACGATGCGGTCGAAGCGCTCGGGCACCTCGCGGTAGTCCTGCAGGCGGAAGCGGACGCGATGCGCAAGCCCCAGTCGCTTCGCCTTCTCGTTGGAAAGCGCGTGCTGCTCCTTGGACAGCGTGACGCCGGTCACGTCGACGTCCTCGATCTGCGCGAGATAGAGGGCCATGTCGCCCCAGCCGCTGCCGATGTCGAGGATCTTCAACCCGGGCCTGAGCGCGAGCTTGGCAGCGATCAGCCTGAGCTTGTTCTGCTGCGCCTGCTCCAGGCTCTCGCCATCGTCGTGGAAGTAGGCGCAGGAGTACTGCATCCCAGTGTCGAGGAACAGCTTGTAGAACGCGTTGCCAAGGTCGTAGTGGTGCGCCACGTTCTTTTGCGCCTTGCCGACGGGGTTCGCCTGCTGGAAGCGCTTGAGCACCAGCGACACGCGCCGCAGCACCTTCTGCATCGGGTGGGCGCCAAGGGAAAGCCGGTTGATGGAGAACAGGGTGAGGAAGTCCCTCAGCGTCGAGTTCTCGAAGCTGAGCCGGCCGTCCATATAGGCCTCACCCGCATGCAGCTCGGGATTGAAGAACAGCTTGCGGTAGAGCGAGCGGTCGGTGAGCCGCATGGTGACGCGCGGGCCGCCCGGCGCGCCGGCGAACATGTGGGAGCGGCCGTCCGCGTCGATGACTTCGAGCGTGCCCGTACGCACGAACGATTTCAGCATGTGCGATAGCGGGAACATGTGCACCTCTCGCGGCCAGCCCTACGACTCGAACAAAGCAGATTTGCGTCAACGCGCCAACGGATGCTTGCCTCGCAAGTTGCGCTATGCTCCGGAAAACGAAGGAGGTGGGCCGGACGGGTGTGTGTGTGTCAGAAACGGACACCATCCTTTATGGTTGACTAGCGAGCGCGGGCGCCCGCGTTGGGCGCGGTATCAACGGAGCAGGCCTTGAACAGCATCGGCGCACTCGAGATGATTTTGTCTGGAGACCCGACGCTGTTCTCCATCGTCGGGCTGTCGTTGTTTGTCACTCTGTCTGCGACGGTGCTGGCCTGCCTGACCGGCATGCCGCTAGGTGCCCTGGTCGGCCTGACGCGCTTCCCCGGACGAACCGGGCTGATCGTGTTTCTCAACGGCTGCATGGGCCTGCCGCCAGTGGTGGTCGGCCTAGTGGTGTACCTTCTTCTGTCGCGCTCGGGGCCGCTGGGCCGTTTCGGCATTCTCTTCACACCACAGGCGATGATCATCGCCCAGGCCCTGCTGATCACTCCGATCATTGCTGCGCTCACCCGCCAGCTGATCGAGGACCTTTGGGACGAATATCGCGATGAGCTGACAGCGATGGCAATCGGACCTGCAGCACGGGTTGAGACTTTGTTGTGGGATGCGCGCTTTTCTTTGGTGACGATCGCGCTGGCGGGCTTCGGCAGGGCCGCGGCCGAGGTCGGCGCCGTAATGATTGTTGGCGGCAACATCGACGGGTTTACGCGCGTGATGACCACATCCATTGCGCTCGAAACCTCCAAGGGCGATCTGCCTCTCGCCATCGGCCTCGGCGTCGTGTTGATCGGCGTGATCCTGGCCGTCAATGCCCTGGCCTGGGCGGTGCGGGACTGGTCCGAGCACCATGCGGGATAGCCTGATGCGCAATGGCCAGAGTGCGCTGCCCATCACTTTCGACGATGTCGCGTTTGCGGCAGGCGATACGCAAATCCTGAAGGGCGTGAACCTTTCGATCGAGCCCGGACCGCCGACGGTGCTGATCGGTCCCAACGGTGCCGGCAAGACGACGCTCATCAAGCTGGCCATGGGACTGCTGGCGCCGGTGGCCGGGCGCGTGCGATCGGCACGGCCCGAGCTGGCAGCCAGCCAGCGCGCCATCGTCTTCCAGAGGCCGGTGATGTTGCGCCGCTCGGCCGCGAGCAACATCACGTTCGCGCTGAGGGCAGCCGGCCGAAGGGCCGATCCCCACGTGGCTGCAGGATTGCTCGAGCGTGTGGGATTGGGGCAGCTTGCGGCGCGGCCCGCACGGCGGCTGTCCGGCGGAGAGCAACAGCGGCTGGCACTTGCCCGCGCGTTGGCGCGCGAGCCCGAGGTGCTGTTTCTCGACGAGCCGACTGCAAGCCTCGATCCGGTCGCCACCAAGGCCGTCGAGGACATCATCGCCCGCGCGGCGGGCAGCGGCGTGAAGGTGGTCATGGCTACGCACGATCTGGGGCAGGCGCGCCGCCTGGCTGGCGACATCGTGTTCCTCGCCAGGGGCCGTGTCCTGGAGTATGCACCGGCGGCTACGTTTTTTGCCGGGCCCGCCACCTTGGAGGCCCGGAGCTTCCTGGCCGGCGATCTGGTCATCTGAAATTGCGAGTAGAGACATCATGCGAGCGCATCATCTGGTTGTCATCATCCTGGCCGCAGGGCTGACCGTCGCCCCTTCAGCGCGTGCCCAGGACAAATCGATTGTCGTCGCCTCAACCACATCGACCCAGGATTCGGGGCTGTTCGGCCACATCCTGCCGCTGTTCAAAGCCAAGAGCGGCATCGACGTGAAGGTGATCGCCCTGGGCACGGGACAAGCCCTCGATACGGCACGCCGGGGCGATGCCGATGTGGTGTTCGTGCATGCAAAGGCACAGGAGGAGAAGTTTGTCGCCGAGGGGCTCGGCGTGCAGCGCTTCGATGTGATGTACAACGACTTCGTCGTCATCGGGCCCAACGCCGATCCGGCCAAGGTCAAGGGCAGCAAGGATGTGGCGGCCGCGCTGAAGACGATCAGCGACAAGGGCAGCCCTTTCGTCTCGCGAGGCGACAAGTCCGGTACACACACCGCGGAGCTGGCCTTGTGGGCGGCGGCGAACATCGATCCGACGGCCACGAAACCTGCCTGGTATCGCGCAATCGGACAGGGCATGGGCGCGGCTCTCAACACGGCCCGCGCAATGGGTGCCTACGTGCTGTCGGACCGCGGCACCTGGCTCTCCTTCAAGAACAAGGGCGATTTGGAAATCGTCGTCGAAGGCGACCAGCGCCTGTTCAACCAGTATGGCATCATACTGGTGAACCCCGAGAAGCACCCAAGCGTGAAGAAGGTCTTGGGTCAGACCTTTGTTGATTGGGTGCTGTCGCCGGAGGGTCAGAATGCCATCCGCTCGTATCAGATCGAGGGCCAGCAATTGTTCTTCCCGAATGCCGCACCACAGCAGCTCAAGAAGGCGGGCTAGAGGAGCTGCGACCACCTCCGGCTTGGATGACGCTTCACCGCAGTCGGTCCAGGCCGCATAGCGGCACGCCGGGCGCGATCACGACTTGGAGAACCGCTTGAGGAAGCGGCCGTACCACGGCTGTTGCGTCTGCGCGGGCACCGCACCCAGCAGCTCGCCCACGGCGCGCACGGCCTCCTCCATGGCGGAGTGGGCATAGGCATCCCAGGCCGTATCGGAGTTCGCGAACACGATGTTGCCGAGCTTGGCTCGCGCGGCCGCGATCTGCGCCTGCATGTGCTCCACGTCGTCATAGAGGCTGTTCGGCGTGTAGGAATAGCCGTGCGACCAGCGATTGACCGTGATGGCAAGGATGTCCCGTTCCGCATCGAAGCCGCCACTGGCCGAGCATGCGGTCGAGATCGCTGCCGGATGGCCCGCTCGAAGTCGGCGAACGTGGTGCCGAGCAGGCGGCTGCGGCCGATGCGCGCCTGCGTGCGCATGTCATGGCCGTGTCGGCTCCAGCGGCGCATGTACGAGGTGCAGCACCATCGGGTCGGCGGGACGGCGCGGGAACCGGTAGCCGCCGAGGCTCACGGGGTAGTCGAGCTTGACGGTGGTGTGGAAGCTCGTCGGCGCGGCAATCTTGTGCGTGCCGAGCCGCACGAAGCTCTGCCAGTTGCGGATCACGACCTTGGTGTAGACCAGCGGCGCCTTGACGTTCGACTGCCAGCAACTCGGCCCGCCCCGTGTCGATCTCGGGGCAGATGTAGGGCATCGCCGACGCCGTAGGTAGCCACCACGGCGCTGCCAGCCCGGACGCGGTGCAACTCGCCGTCCTTGACGTAGCCGACATCGACTGCCTGCCCGTCCGAAGTGTTGCGCACGACGACCGCAGTCGACTGCAGGCGGATGCGCACCGGCGCGCCGGGCCGATCGAGCAGACTGTAGTCGAAGACCGTGGTCACAAGATCGTCCATGGTGCGGCCGGGTGCGACGCCCGCTACGAGCGACCGCGCCAGCGCGCGAGCGAGCGAGGCATTGCCATCCGGGAAATGATGGACATAGGCCGCTCGTTGTCCTCACCGTGCCCGCCGGCCTGGTCCTCGATCAGCAGTGCCCGGGCGCCCGGGAAAGCCACTCGCCATCGCGTCGATCGCCCCGATTGCGTCGATGCCGTAGCCGTAGTTGTCGGTCGACCGGCCCTGGAAGAAGTCGGCGGCCTTCGCGGGCAGCCTGCAAATGTCGGTGAGGAACGCGCGGTAGCTGGTCTTGGCGAGCGCCGCGATCTTCTCCTCGGCGCTCTGCCCCGCGAGGTAGTCGCGCGTACCGGCGAACAGCTCCGAAAGACCCCTGCGGGCCTCGGGCGGGAGCGGGCAGTCGGCGAGGAAGGCGTCGTGCCGGCACGCGCGCCGGGATTGTTGGGTGCGAACTCGTCGAAGCCGAGCAGCAGCGGATCGCCTGTGACCAGACGGTCCTCGCCGAAGGTCTCGCGGTCGAAGAACACCGACCGCGACAGCCCGAGCCCGGGATAGAGGTGGCGGTGAAACACGCTCTCGCGCTCGAAGCGCTCCGGGTAGATGTGCAGAGCGCCCAGGATGCGGCCCAGCTCGCCCGCATACCTGACGCTTGGCGCCACCATCGATCTCCGAGCCGCCGTAGCTCACAGCAGCCGGTTGCCGACACGAAACTCGCAGCGCCGCGCGTGACCGCCGAAGTCGTCGTGGTTGTCGAGGATCAGGATGCGCGCTTTCGGCCGCCGGTCGCGATAGGCCCAAGCGGCAGTCAATCCGGCAAGCCCCGCGCCGATCACGACGAGATCGTAGCGCTCCTCGGGCTCGAGACTTGTCGACGTCGTACGTGCGGCCCTCGCGGGCGACCGCGTGGACGACGGCGTAGGCTTCGTCGGTCGAGCCACGCAGCCCCGTCAGCGCCGGGGGGTAGGGTCCGCGACGCAGTGCCTGGGCCGCGAGCTGCTCGAATGGGGTGAGTGCGGATGCCACGGTGAGGGCGACGCCGTTGATGAAGTCGCGGCGCGAAATGTCATGGCCCATGACCGATACCGTAACGGCATTCCGATACTGGCGAACAAGAGGGCAGGGCCAAGGCCAGCGTCAACCCGCGCGCCCACGCGGGAGGCGTGTGCTATGGCGATCTACTGTCGCTGGATGGCAACTACGCCACGAACGAGCTTCGGGGGAGGTATGGCCGAAGACTAATAGTCCGACCAGTATGGTCCACGGTCATACGCACGATCGAGCCACTTTTGCTGTTCGGCCATGTAGCGCTGGCGCGCGATCTCGCGCTCCCACGCCGCGGTCTCTTCCCGTCTTCGCTGTTCCGCCAGATACTTCTGGCGAGCCATTTCGCGTTCGTAGGCCGCAGTCTCAATCCTCTTTCGCTCGGCTTCCAGATGCCGCTGACGGGCCATCTCACGCTCGTAGACCCAATCCTCGTGCCGGATGGGCCTGTCCTTCACCACGATCGGGGGACCGTTCTCACGGATACGCTTGCCGGTGCTCTTCTTGTCCTCCTCCACCACTGCTCCCGCTTGAGGCGTGCCCGCCATGCAGGGCCGCCCGCTGACGGTGCAGCGCATGTAGGTGAAGGCGATCTTTCCCTTGATGGGCTCGCAGTCGGAGGTGGTGTCCTTGGCTTTGGACCAGCTCTTCCACCGTTCGCCGAAGTTGTTAGCGGCTTGCCGCTCCCAATTCGCGACGGCGCTACGCATGGCCTCGTCTTTGCCTACGGGCACAACTCGTCGGCTTGTTGTGGCCGTCACGAGGTCCGCCTTGCACGTTTCGCCCTGCGCGCTGGCGGGCTCGAGGAGTGCGCCCGCGATCAGGGGCGCTGCGCATGCTGACACGAGCCCCAGCAATCGAGCAGCGTGGATCATCGAGAGAGTTCCCATACTCTGAACACGGTCGCAGCTCCGGACGGCCAAATCGCCACGGCACGTGCGTTGTCTAGGCCCCCAGGCAATTCCGGACGCTATACCGAAGAATTGCCATTGTCATCCCGGCTACGGGCCGCTGGCGGCAGCGCTGTTCGCCTGTGGCAGCGTAGCCATACATGGCCCATGAAATGCCGGGCAGAACGGGCAGCCACGGGGCGCCGATGGCCGCACGCTTAGGCAAGGCTGCCTTATTCCGCTAGTGTCATCAGGGCATCGCGGACGTGCTGCAATGCAGTGTCCCGGGGCTTGTCCCGGCGCTGCACGAGGCCGAGGGTGCGCGTCAACGACGGCTTCAGCTGCCGCACGGCGAGGCTCAACTCCCCTCGCCAGTCCGCGATCGCCGCCGCCGGCACGATGGATGCCCCAAGCCCCGAAGCCACCATGCGCTTCACCGCTTCCAGGTTGTCGAGCTCCATGGCCGGCCGCGGCTCCTGGCCGTCGGCGGACAGCCAGTCGACAATGAGGGCGCGCACCTGGGCGCGCGCATACTCCAGCAGGAGCGGGTGTTGGAGAAGGAATTGGGGTGTGACACGGTCGGGCAAGTCGCGAACATCCGAAGCGAAGATGGCCACCAGCGGCTCGCGTTTCAGGGGCACGACCTCCAGCTGGCGCTCGCCGACAGGCAGGCTTACGACGCCCAAATCGATCTCGTTGCGCACGATGCGCTCGACCACACCCGTGGTGGTTCCCGTGGTCACGATAAGCTCGATATTGGGATAGCGCAGGCGCAGATCGCGCAGCACCGGCGGCAGGTGGTAGATCAGCGCCGTGGTGCTGGAGCCGATCCGCACCTGTCCCAATCCGCCGTCGCGGTGCCGCCGCATGGCCGCCAGCAGCCGGTCGGTCTCCTGGGCAATGCGCTCTGCGTGCCCGATCAGCTCGCGACCGGCCGCTGTGGCGAACGCGCGCTTGCCCAGGCGATCGACCAGCCGGACGCCGACGCGCGCCTCGAGCTCGCGGATCTGCAGGCTGACCGTTGGCTGCGCCAGGTGCAGTCGTTTCGCCGCGCGGGTGAAGCTGCCCTGCGCTACCACCTCGGCCAGCGCGCGCAGATGGTCGGGATTGAGACTGCGCATTATTGCTAACTCCAATTGAATGCATTGAAACAATAAATTTGAACAATTGCCAAGCGCATTCCATCTCCACCCTTGTCGCCAAGGCCGGTCAACGGCCGCGACTGAGCACAATGGAGATGACTATGAGCACACTCGCGCTTCGCGCGGCGGGCGTGATTGCGTCCGCGGTGCAACCAAGACCAGGTCAGAGCTTTTTTCAGCGGCTAATCGCTGCCCGCGAGAACGAAGCCAAGCGGCGCGTGGTCGGCTACCTGGCCGCGATAGACGATGCCCGCCTGGAAGGCCTCGGCTTCGGCCCGGATGACATCAAGGCGTTGCGAGCCGGCGTGCTGCGGCTGCTCCGCTAGGCAGACAATATGTGTCGGATTTGAGCACCTGAGAAATGAAAGGCCAAGTCATGTCGTATGCATCAATGACAATGGGACTTGCCGCAGACGCCGCGCAGGCGCAGCGGGCAGTCAGGATGCTGGTGGCGTGGGCAGCCTGGCGCGCGCTTGCAGATGCCGCCTCGCGCATCGCCACCTGGCACTTACGTAGGCGCCGCATCAAGCAGACGGTCAGGTCGCTGTCGAGCCTGAGCAACCGCATGCTCAGGGACATCGGAGTCGAGCCGGGCGAGATCGAGCACGCTGCCGAGCGCGCCTGCGGCGGCTAGCGCCGGCCGACACCGGCATCCGCAGCTTCGATATCCCCCGCCTCGCCCGCGGGCTTACATCATGGCCACTTCGCCAGCGGCGGCAGCGAGGACAGGATCGACTCCACGTTGCCCCCGGTCTTGAGCCCGAACACCGTACCGCGGTCGTAGAGCAGATTGAACTCCGCATAGCGGCCCCGGCGCACGAGCTGCTCCTCGCGCTGAGCCTCGCTCCAAGGCTCGGCAAAGTTGCGCCGCATCACTTCTGGATAGACCCGCAGGAAGGCGCGGCCCACGTCCTGCGTGAAGGCAAAGGCGGCCGGCCATCCGCCATCCGCTGCGGCCGGCGTCAGGTAGTCGTAGAAGATGCCGCCGACGCCGCGCATCTCGCCCCGATGCGGCAAATAGAAATACTCGTCGCACCATTGCTTGTAGCGCGCATAGTCGGCAATCGCGTGCGGAGTGCAGGCACTCTGCATGGCGGCATGGAATGCAATGGCATCCGGGTCGGTCTGGCTGCGGCGCGTCGACAGCATTGGGGTGAGATCGCCGCCGCCGCCGAACCACCACTTGGTCGTCACTACGAACCGCGTGTTCATATGTGCCGTGGGCGCGTTGGGGTTCACCGGATGGGCGATCAGCGAGACGCCGGAGGCCCAGAAGCGCGGGTCGTCCTCGGCGCCGGGGATCTGCTGGCGGAACTCGGGCGCGAACTCGCCGAAAACGGTGGAGGTGTGGATGCCCGCCTTCTCGAACACGCGGCCCTTGATCAGGCTCATGGTCCCGCCGCCGCCCTCCGCCCCCGTGTGGTCTTTGCGGGCCCAGGGCTTGCGCACGAAACGTGCCGCAGACTGGTCGGCAAGCGGCGCCGACGGCGGGAGCTCCACTTCCAGCCGCTCGAAGGCAGCGCATAGCTCGTCGCGCAGCTTTTCGAACCAGACGCGGGCCTCCTGGCGCCACGCTTCAATATCTCGAGGCAGCTCGGTCATTGTGCTCGCTCACTCGCCGGCCTTGCTTTGGCCACGGTCACCAATTAGCCCTCGCGCCCCTTTTCGAGCAACATGTACGCGAACGCGCCCGGGCATCCGCCCGGGGGCGCAACGCGTCTCTTCGTGTTTCAGGGCATTGTGCCATGTACCGCTGGTTTGAAAGCCGCATCGACCCCTTCCCGGAGGATCCGCCATCGCGGCCGCCGGAGACGCTGCTTGCGTTCTATCTCTATTTTGTGCGCCCAGTCTGGCCGGTGTTCGCACTGCTGCTGGTCGCGGGCTTCCTGGGATCGGTTATCGAGGTGGCGCTGCTGACGTTCGTCGGCAGCCTGGTCGACATGATGCGGGGCGCCGCCTCGGCTGAGCACTTCTTCGCCCAGCACGGTGCCACGCTGGGCTGGATGGCGTTCATTGCGCTCATCGCCAGACCTGCCGTGTCCACCGCGCACGAACTCATCAAGAACCAGATCATCGCCGCGCCCGTGACCAGTCGCGTTCGCTGGCTCACGCACCGCTACGTGCTGCGCCAGAGCCTCGGCTTCTTCCAGAACGACTTTGCGGGCCGCGTCGCCAACAAGGTGATGCAGGCGGCGCCGGCTTTGCGCGAGTCGGTGGTGCAGGTGGTCGACGCCATCTGGTATGCCGCGGTGCAGTGGATTGGCGCGGCCGTGATCTTTGCCGCTGCCGACTGGCGCCTGCTCGTACCCCTGCTGCTGTGGCTCGCCGCCTACAGCGGCGCGCTCTTCTTCTTCGTGCCGCGCATCAAAGAGCGTTCCACGGAGGCAGCGGAAGCCCGCTCCATGCTGGTCGGGCGCATCGTCGACAGCTACACCAACATCCTCACCGTCAAGCTGTTCGCCCACACCGAGCGCGAGGACATCTATGCGCGCTCCGCGCTGGAGGAGCAGATGGTGAAGTGGCGTGCCTCGCTGCGGCTCGTCACCTCCATGGACTTCGTGCTCTATTCGTTGAACGGGATGCTCATGGTGATGGCCACGGGCACCGCCATCTGGCTGTGGAGCGACGGCAGGGTCACGGTCGGCGACGTCGCCGTCGTCACCGGGCTGGTACTGCGCATCATCGGCATGTCCGGCTGGATCCTGTGGGTGGTGGCCGGCATCTTCGAGAACATGGGCGTCGTGCAGGAGGGCATGGAGACCATCAGCCGCGACAACCAGGTGGTCGACCGGCCGGACGGCAAACCGCTGGTGGTGAGCCGCGGCGACATCCGCTTCGAGAACGTGAGCTTCCACTACGGTCAGCAGCTCGGCCCCGGGTCGGGGTCTGGCACCGCGCGTCCGGGTGGCGTGATCCACAACTTCACGCTCCGCATCGCGCCGGGCGAGAAGGTGGGCCTCGTCGGCCGCTCGGGCGCCGGCAAGTCGACGCTGCTGAACCTGCTGCTGCGCTTCTACGACCTGGAGGCAGGGCGCATCCTGATCGACGGGCAGGACATCGCGCACGTCACCCAGGACAGCCTCAGGGCGCAGATCGGCATGGTCACACAGGACACCTCGCTGCTGCACCGCTCGGTGCAGGACAACATCCTCTACGGACGGCCGGACGCGGGCGAGCGTGCCGCCGTTGCAGCGGCGCGGAAGGCGCAGGCGGACGATTTCATCGTTGCGCTCGAGGATATGCGCGGCCGCAAGGGCTACGGCGCGCACGTCGGCGAGCGGGGCGTGAAGCTGTCGGGCGGCCAGCGCCAGCGTATCGCCATTGCCCGCGTGCTACTGAAGGACGCGCCGATCCTGGTGCTCGACGAGGCCACCAGCGCGCTCGATTCGGAGGTGGAATCGGCCATCCAGGAGCAGCTCTATAACCTGATGTCCGGCAAGACGGTTATCGCCATCGCCCACCGTCTGTCGACCATTGCGGCGATGGACCGTCTAGTGATCATGGACAAGGGCCGCATCGTCGAAGAGGGCAGCCACGGCGCGCTGCTGCAGCGCCGCGGCCTCTACGCCGATTTGTGGGAGCGCCAGTCGGGCGGGTTCCTGGCCGAGGCAGTGGCGGCGGCGGAGTAGGACTGGGGCGATCGGGAGACGGGGCGGCAGGTTTGACCCGCCGCCCCGGTTCCGACCGAGCGACGGGCTGGAACTTGTGGCGCCCTCACGGCGCCCTATCTGTGGAGCATGCAGTGCACCATGCCCCGTCTGGAACCATACCATCCCGAACATCGGCAGTCGCTGGCGCGTCTGGAGGCGCTGGCCAAGCTGATGGACAGCGCCTTCACCATTCCGGGCACCAACATCCGCATGGGCCTCGACGGCATCATCGGGCTTGTGCCCATTGCCGGCGATCTGATCTCGGGCCTGATCTCCAGCTACGTGATCTGGGAGGCACGGAGGCTCGGCGCCTCGCGCTGGGTGATCGGGCGCATGATGACCAACACGCTGATCGACACGGTATTCGGCGCCGTACCGGTCGTGGGCGACGCCTTCGATGTCGTGTTCCGCAGCAACATCAGGAACCTGGCGCTTCTCAAGAAGCATCTCGCCAGGAAGGGCCTTGCCGTAGGCGGGGCCGACGGCCCGATCATCGAGGGCGAGGCTATCCGCCTGCCTTAAAGCCGCCGGTCTGGCGCAACGCCTCGCCCAGAACCATGGCCGCCGCCACTGCCACGTTGAGCGAGCGCAGGCCCAGACGCATCGGGATGCGCAGGCGCGTGTCAGCCGCCTCGTGCACCGCGTCGGGTACACCGCCGCTCTCGCGGCCCACCATCAGCGTGTCGTCGGACCGGAAGGAGAAGTTCGTATAGGCCATGGTGCTGTGCGTCGTCAGCAGCACCAGCCGGGAGGCCCGCAGCAGACGGGCGGCCTCGAAATCGGCGAAGGAAGCGTGGCGAGCGATGTCGACATGGGCGAGGTAGTCGAGGCCGGCGCGGCGCAGGGTACGGTCGGTCATGTCGAACCCGGTGGGGGAGATCACATCCACGTCTACGGACAGGCACGCTGCCAGCCGCAGGATCGTGCCAGTATTCTGGGGGATGTCGGGCTCGAGAAGCGCCAGGCGCATGAGGGGGGACCCCAATCGATGTTTCCAAAAATCGCCCCGCCAAGGCGGAGCACACGGCCGTACACGTTTTCATGCAGTTCGCGCGCCGCTTTGCGAGGCTCGGCGTGCGCCAAATTGACCGCGAACTTCCTCGCCGATGGCCTTGTGAAACATCAGGAAGAATGCAAAAAGATCGCGCGTCAATCGGTCCTGTTGGGGGGCGTGACACCATCATTGACAATCGCGCAAGCGTGGCGATGGATGGACCGGTCCCTGACAAGCGGAAACGACGTCACGGCGAGGCTGCTGCAGCGCCGTAGCCAGCGAGTCCGAGCAGCGCAACCTGGTTCCATCGGCTAGCTCCGGCGAGCACACGCGAAGGGAGGCTGACTTTGGCGTCGCACTCTGCGGAAGAGCCCAATCGGCGCGACTTCATAGTTATTTTGGCTCAGGCATTTGCCGGCGTCGGCGCCGCGGTTGCTTTGTGGCCGTTCATCCATCAGATGAACCCCGATGCCTCCACGCAGGCGCTTGCCTCCATCGAGGTCGACCTGTCGCCGGTCAAGGAGGGGCAGGCCATCACCGTATCCTGGCGCGGCAAGCCGATATTCATCCGCAACCGCACTCCTGCTGAGGTCGATGCCGCCAAGGCCGTCAAGCTGACCGATCTGAAAGACCCTATCGCTCGCAACGAGGGCCTATTCGACCGGGCCAAGGCGACAGACGAGAACCGCACCAAGAAGGATCATGAGAACTGGCTCGTGCTGATCGGCATCTGCACGCATCTGGGCTGCATCCCCAAGGGCCAGTCGATGGGCGACGCCAGGGGTGACTTCGGCGGCTGGTTCTGTCCCTGCCATGGCTCCCACTACGATACGGCGGGCCGCATTCGCCAGGGGCCGGCCCCTCAGAACCTCTGGGTGCCGCCCTACGAGTTTGTTTCCAACACCCTGATCAAGATCGGCTGAGGAATCTGGGGATGACCAGCCACGAATCGACCTACCGGCCCGCCACGCGCATCGGCAAATGGATGGATGCGCGGCTGCCGATCGAGCGGCTGATGCACGGGCAGTTCGTCGATTTCCCGACGCCGCGCAACATCAACTACCTCTGGACGACGGGCGGCCTGCTCACTTTCTTCCTGGCGATCCAGATCGTGACCGGCATCGTGCTCGCCATGCACTACATCCCGAGCGCCAGCGAGGCCTTCAACAGTGTCGAGCACATCCGCCGCGACGTGAACTACGGCTGGCTGATGCGCAACATTCACGCAGTCGGCGCCTCCTTCTTCTTCCTTGCCGCCTACGTCCACATCGCCCGCGGGCTCTACTATGGCTCCTACAAGGCGCCGCGCGAGGTGCTGTGGATCCTCGGCGTCGTCATCTTCCTGCTGATGATGGCCACGGCCTTCATGGGCTATTCGCTGCCCTGGGGACAGATGAGCTTCTGGGCGGTGACGGTGATCACCAATCTGTTCTCCTCCATCGACACCATCATCCCGGGTCTCGGCACCCGCATCGTGCAGTGGCTGTGGGGTGGCTATTCGGTGTCGGGAACGACGCTCACCCGCTTCTACGCGCTGCACTATCTGCTGCCGTTCGTGATCGCGGGGGTGGTCGGCCTGCACATCTGGGCGCTGCACGTGGCCGGTCAGAACAACCCAACCGGACTGGACATCAAGCAGCCTTCCGATGCCGTGCCGATGGCGCCATACGCCATCATGAAAGACGTCTTCGCCCTGTCGGTGTTCGTGCTGCTGTTCGCCTGGTTCGTCTTCTATCTGCCGGACTATCTCGGGCACTCGGACAACTACATCGAGGCCAATCCGCTCTCCACGCCGCCGCACATCGTGCCGGAGTGGTATTTCCTGCCCTACTACGCGATCCTGCGCGCCATCCCCGACAAGCTGTTGGGCGTGATCGCCATGTTCTCCTCCATCCTGCTCCTGATCTTCGTGCCCTGGCTCGACACCTCGCGCGTGCGCTCGGCCAAGTACAGGCCGGTGTACAAGTGGTTCTTCTGGCTGTTCATCATCACGGTCATTGCGCTCGGGTACCTCGGCTCCAAGCCGCCGGAAGGCATCTATGTGCAGATGGCGCGCGTGTTCACCGCCTACTACTTCATCCACTTGCTGGTGGTGCTGCCGATCGTGGGCGTGATGGAAACGGCCAAGCCGCTGCCTCGCTCCATAACCGAATCCGTGTTGGGCAGCGCGGCCGCCGTGCCCAAAAGCCACTAGCGCCGGGGGAAGCGTGATGATCACCAAGGGCGGGGCCCGGATCGATACAAAGATCGGTGCGGCGGTAGTGCTGATGGCCTCCGTGCTAGCAGGCGGAGGAACTGCTTTCGCCGCGGACGAAGGCCATGCCCACATCGAGCGCCAGCCGTGGAGCTTCCGCGGGTTCCTCGGGAAATTCGACGAGGCGCAGCTGCAGCGCGGCTTCAAGGTCTACGTCGACGCCTGCGCGCGATGCCACGGCCTCAAGCGCGTCGCGTTCCGCAATCTGGCGCAGCCGGGCGGCCCGGCCTTCCCCGAGGCTGCGGTGAAGTCGCTGGCGAACACCTATCAGGTGGACGCCGAGCCGAACGACCAGGGCAAGATCCTCAAGCGTCCCGCAATCCTCGTCGACTACATTCCTTCGCCCTACAGGAACGAGCAGGAGGCGCGCGCGGCGCTGAACGGCGCGCTGCCTCCCGACCTGTCGGTGATCGCCAAGGCGCGCGGGGTCGAAAGCAACGCGCCGTTCTACCTGGTGCCCTGGAACATGCTGGTCGATATCGTCACCGGGTACCAGGAAGGGGGCCCCGACTACATCTACGCCTATCTGACAGGGTATGTGTCGCCCCCGCCGGGCGTGAAGGTTCCCGACGTTATGAACTACAACCGGGCCTTTCCGGCGCCGCACATGACGGCGATGCCGAACCCGTTTGCCGGTGGCGATGGCTTGGTGAAGTATAATGACGATACGCCCCCCACGGTGGATAGCTACGCCCGCGACGTGGCGGCGTTTCTGGCCTGGACCGCCGACCCGCGGCTCGAAGAGCGCAAGCGCCTCGGGCTGATGGTGACCATTTACCTGCTGATCACGGCCGTGCTGCTCTACTTCGCCAAGCGGCGCATCTGGTCGAAGGTGCACTGAGGTTTTTCGGCGCCAGATCGAGCCGCCAGCCGTTGCTGCTCGCCGTGCGGCGCCACCGCTATCTTTTCGTCGGTTTGAAGCGAGTGGCCGGGCACTGCCTCAGTGGTCGAATTGCAAGCGGACGCCACCGTTGATCGATATCCTTCGGTCCGTATAGCGCCGTACCAAGAAGCCGGCCAATCGCGAATAGCTTTCTTCGGAGTCGAGCAATTCCTCCTTGCCCGGCGGTTCGGCCGGAAATTCCATCGGTTTGCCTTCGTAGATGATGTCCGCATTGATGACGAACTCGTCGAAGCTCAAGTCGATCCTGATCGGCCCCTTGGCGCCGCAGTAAGCAATAATTGCCTCGAGGGTCTGCTGAACTGCAAACTCAATGCGGTTGGCAACGTCGCGCCTCGCGCCCCAAACCCCCGCGCTGCGTTCAATGAAGGCGGTAACATCGCGCAGCGCGGGCGGTGCCGAATCGATGGTCATCGTCACACGCTTTTTGATGCCGATGCGGAACAGAAGGTTCAGCCCCAGTGCAACGAGTGTCGCGAGCACCAATGGCGTGGTGACGATGGGCTCCGCCCAATGCGGCGTATGGGAAAATGCCGAGGGAAAGACCGTAACACCGAAGAATGTCGTAAGGCCCATACCAATGACCAGCGTGCGACGGCTATCGAGTACGCGCATCGTAATGATTTGTATCCCGCTAATCATGATGAATGCAGCCGTGAACAGCATGGCAGCGGCCATCACCGGTTTCGGCATCAGTGTCAAGATTCCCAGAAGCCGTGGCTGTAGCGCTGCAACCGCAAGGATGGCGGCAACTGCGAACGCAATGCTCCTACTGGCCACACCCGTCGCTGCGATCAGGCCAGCATTCGTATTTGAGAGCGTGAGGCCATAGGTGCCAAGCACACCAGCGATCGCGGTCGATATGCCGTCGCCAAGAACTCCGCGTCCGATGGACGACATATCCGGCCGGACCCAGTCTGCGTCAGTTGTCCTCTGGTACGCCGTCACCACTGCAGTAGTGCTCATGGCTGCCGCCAGAGCCGTAATTGCGAATGGCAGCAACAACGACCAGTCGAACGCCCAAGATACGTTTGACAAACTCGGCATCGAAATCGCCGGGAGCTCGAGGATTTGTCGCAGCTCTGCGCGTGTGACGAGGCCCGTCCAAATGGAAACGAGAAAGCCGGCACTCATGCCGATCACGACGCAGTAGATCTTCAACCGGCTCTTGCTCCAAATATTGATAATCACCATCAAAGCGATCGTAGTTGCGGCCACCAACCATTCCTGCGGTGTCGTGCCCCCGGCCGGGTCCTCGGAGAGCAGCATGCGACATGCTGCAAGACCGACGATGCTTCCAATGAAGAACACCACAAGTCCGGCGGACTCCGGTGGAACGAGGGCGCGCAGCCGCCGCCACACAAGCGAAAATGCCATCTCCACAATGCCGGCAAAAATGGTCATGCCCCATAGCAGTGGCATGCCGCCGGCTTTGACCGCCACCAGCGACGAGGCAAGGTAGATTCCGGTGAAGGAAGAAGGTGCCAGGAGTTCGACTGCCAACGGGCCCACGCGTGAGTGCTTGCAGCAGGACAGCCACGCCCAATGCAATGCAGCCGAGCTGCAACATGTTGATGATCTGGTCCACCCGCAGGCCGGCTTGTCGAGCGATGATCAGCGGATAGACCATGTAGATCGACGATATCGCCACCTGCTGAATGGCGCTCAACCATCTGACTTGCGTCGGCGGCACCTCCTCAACGCCATAAATCAGGTTCGCCGGTTTCTTTACTGCAGATCCCGGAGCCGCGCCCGACCGTTGGCGAACAGCGGAACTGGCGCCTGCGTTCCGCGCCCGATCTGACCACGCGATGCGAACAGTACGGGCCAAGGCCCGAACTGGCGAAGCTTTCCCCTTGTCCCCCACCCCGTCCTCCCGAGCGCATGATTCAACGTCTTCTGAGTGGCGCGATGGCCGTAAGCATTATGCATCTCCAGGCGGCAAACTCGAAGAAATGGATGCGCTCGAGCGTGAAGTTCAGGCTGCTAGCCCCCACGTCTAAGCGCTCTTGCCAAGCCGCGTGAGCGAGGGCCCTTCCAGCGCCCCCTGCGAGTTGTGTCGTGCGGCACAGCACAAAATCTCCGCCACACTAGGTTCCTTGCAGAAATACGTTGCAAAGGAGACGTGCCGTGAGATCACTAGCAAACCCGGCCGAAAGGCCCACCAATCCGCTCTCCGCATCCGTCTTGCTGCATGCACTGGCTGCTGGTCTCTCTCGCTCGATTGGGATCGCCAGGGTCTATCAGGCCGAGCATCGCAATGCTCGGGCTGCCGAAGAGCTCCACCGGCACCTCTCGCCGCTGTCGGACGCGGAGCTGGCGAGGCGCGGTCTGCACCGCGACCAGCTTCTGGAACTCGTCAAGGCGCGCTTCTAGAGCGAGATCACGCTTCGGCCGCCAGGTCGGCATTGGATCAAGGCGGCTCGATCCGAAGCGTTCCAGCTCCAGGAAGCCAAGCCTCCCAAGCACTCCTCGTTGCCTGCAGCACCGCCGCTGGAGAGCAGCATGTCTCCTTCGACCGCCCGACAACTGCGTCGCACCGGCCTCGTCGGCCTAGGTGCGCTAGGGATCCTGACCGCCGCCGCTGCGCTGCACGGGGGATGGGCCGTCAGGCCGGACTTGCTCCCTCAATGGGGCCGCGGAACGGCCGTGCCTGCGTGGCTGATCGTTTCGGCCATCATCTTTGTTGCAGCCATTGTCTCGAGCACGGTCGGCTTTGCATTCTCTGCGATCGCCGGCGCCATGATCCTGCACTATGTGCCCAATGGAGTCGAAGCCGTCGAGATCATGATGGTCGCTTCGATCGGCATCCAGGCCTACAGCGTTGCGGGCCTCTACTCCTCGATTTCGTGGCGGCGCTGCGTGCCCTTCATGTTGGGCGGAATGGCGACGCTTCCCATCGGCATCGTCCTGCTTCTGACGCTCGATCCGCGCGCCTACATCCTGGTCATGGGAGCGGGGCTGATCGTGTACGGCCTGTACATGCTGATGCGGCGCCCGCACCTGATAAAGGGGGGTGGAACCGCGGCCGACACGCTCGCCGGGGCGCTCGGCGGGATTACCGGCCCGCTGGCGGCATTCCCCGGCGCCTTCGTGACAATCTGGTGCGGCGCGCGCGGATGGAACAAGGTCGAGCAAAGGGCCGTCTATCAGCCCTATATCCTGGTGTTGCAGATCGCAGGCCTGGTTGCCCTGCACCTGGCAAGCGGCCGCAGCGCGATCGACCCGGCACTGCTCGGCTATGCTCTTCCGGGCCTCGCCGGGGCGGTCGTCGGCCTGCGCATTTTCCATGCTCTGACGGACCTGCAGTTCCAGCGCATGGTCAACCTGGCGCTCATCGTCTCCGGCGTCTCGCTGATGCTGAAGTAGATTCGGCCGCGACGCGAGAGATGCTTCGCATCCTGGGTGCCCCGTCGCCGCGAGATGGAGCAGTGAGCGGCTACTCTGCCGCCAATCTGCCCGGCGTCATGGCGCGGCCGATTGCAGCGATGGTATTCGCCAGAGCCTCGCCCTCGGGGTCTTTTACCGCGGCCAGCCGGGCCTGCAGCACCGCATCGGCGAATTGCACGCGGGGCAGAGCGCCTGCGAGCGCCGGCTCCACCACCGCCTCAATGATGCGGTTCCAGTTGGCAAGCCCGCGCTTGTAGGTGTCGGCGTAGCCCCGCACCAGGGCGGCCATGGCAACCACCTCGCAGGCTGCCACCGGATCGACGGCAAGCGTTCGCTCCACCAGCCCCAGCCAACGCCCGATCCAGGCCTCCTCCTCGGCAAAGCGCAAGGTGCGCGGCCGCCAGAACTTCAGTCCGGCCAGAAACTTCAGGCGCAAGAAGCCCGACAATCGCGTGGTCTTGACCTTGAGCGGCCAGGAACGGTCGTGGCGCACCCGGGCGAGCAACCAGCGCCCGATCCCGGGCGGGAGCAGCCCCAGCACCTCCTCGGGCCCGGGCTTCATGTACTCCGTGACGTCGACGATGTCGCCGGGCCGCGCCTGCGCCTCGCGGGTGACGCGCGCGAGCCGCGCCTCGCGCAGCTTGAGTTGCGCGACGCGGATCACATCCTCCACGCTCATGCGCACGGCAAGGTGACGCGCGAGCTCGCGTACCAGCGCGCCGTCCGCGCCGGGCTGCCCGGCGATGCGCCACACGCGCGCCAGGTAGCGCTGTGCGTACGCCGCGCTCTGGTAGTCGGTGAGCCGTGCCACACCCTCGCGCAGCACCGCCTGGGCCTCGGGCGGGAACCCGCTTTCGCCCTGCACGGGGCCAGACCTGCGCCGGAGCCTGGTGCCGTGCCGCTACATGGGGGGCAGCTGCGTGGAAAGGGGACGAGGCTGCGCCGGGTGACGGGGACAGCGCCAGCCTCAGTCCAGCCTCGAAGCCGCGCAGGTTGGCATCGACGGCCTTGCCTTCCGCCTTGATGGTGGCGCGGAAGGCCTCGGGCTCTATGGGCAGCGCGCGCAGGCCTGCCAGCACCCCCAGCATGACCACGTTGAGCTGGCTCCGGCTGTCGGCCGCGGCGGCAGCCAGATCGGCCAGCACCGCGCGCCTGGCGAAGCGCTCCGACTGCCCCGCGCAACTGCTCCTCGCTTGCCCGACCATCGCCCATGGCGACCTTCTCGTCGGTGGCGTAGACGCGCCGATCGGCTGCCACCACCAGCGTGCGGGCAGGGCGTGACGAAGCCCGCCTGCACCATACGCGCCGCCTCCAGCAGCTCGGTGGCGAGCAGAATGTCGACCTGGCCGGGCGCCGGATTGAGGCTGAGGATCGGCGCAGGCCCACCCCTGACGCCCTCCACCATCTCGATGTAGTAGGTGGTGGCGCCGGTGCGCTGGGCCACCCCGGGGATGGAGGTGCGGCTGACCATCAGGCCGCTCGCGGCCGCCGCCTCGGTGATCAAGCCCGCCAGCACGCCGCCGCCCTCGCCGCCGAGCGCAGCGATCAGCAGGCGAACGGGCTCCTTCTCGGCCATTGGCTCACTCGGCAGGGGCTAGCACAGGTGCGGGCGCGACGGGCGTCATGGCCGACGTGTGGCCGCCAAGCAACCGAATAAGCCCCACGCGAAATCGCCACCCGCAGCCGGTCCCATGCGCTCGGGTTCTGGATGATGTCGATCTGCGCAAACGACGGGCAGAGCTGGGCTGCATGCGCCACTTCCCCGCACAAGCCGCAGCCGACGCAATCGTTGTTGACGTGGGCGACGGGGTCGGTGCGCAGCGGGTCCTCGCTCGGCTTGATGGTGAGCGAGGGACACCCCGACATGCGCATGCAGGAGTGATCGCCGGTGCACACCTCGGGGTCGACCCAGAAGCGTGTTCGCACCACCCGCCGGCCGGCCGCCACCGCCTTGGCCAGGGCCGGGCGAATTCGCCGCTGCAGCGCCAGCTGGCACTCGCCGTCGGCAATGATCACCTTGAGGCCCTTGCCTGGCGCCGTCATCGCCTCTTTCAGCGTCTTCAGCACACCCGACACGCCATAGGTGCGCACGCGCTTGACCCAGGTCAGGCCCAGGCTCCTCAAGGCCGCCTCGATCTCGATACCCTTGCCGCGCCCTTCGGCATTGGGCGCGCTGGAAGGAATGTCCTGGTGACCGGTGGCGCTGGCGTAGCCGTTGTTCATGATGACGAGGACGGAATCGTCCTTGTTGAAGGCGGCGCCCGCCACGCCCGTCAGCAGGCCGTTGTGCCAGAAGCCGCCGTCACCCATGACGCTGATCGTGCGGCGCGTCTGCGTGCCGGACACCGCCGCCGCCGAGGCCAGCGACATGCCGTAGCCCAGGATCGAATGCCCCTGCGAGAACGGCGGGAAGGTCGCAAACGCGTGGCAGCCGATGTCGGCCGCCACGTGCACCGGACCGATGTCGCGCTTCAGAAGCTTCATGGCCGAGAACACGGGCCGCTCCGGGCAGCCGGTGCAGAAGTTGGGCGGCCGCGGCGGCAGCGGACTGCAGCGCCTTGGCGACTGCCGCACGATGGGCGTCGACCTCCGCCAGCCAGGCCTCCAACGGCTCGGCAGGCTTGCCATACCTGGCAAGGAACGCCACCAGACCCTTTGCCACCGCCAGCGGCGAATACTCGCCCGCCTGGGGCAGCACGTCCTTGCCGTGCAACTTGGTGTTGAGATCGGCCTTGCGCAGGATCTGGCCGATCGCCTGCTCCAGGAAATCGGGCGCGCCCTCCTCCATCACCAGCACCGCCCGCTTGCCGGCGCAGAAGCCCGCGATCTCCTCCGGCACCAGGGGATGCGTCACGTTGAGCACAAGCGTCGGCAGCCGGACGTTGCCGTGCGCATCGGAGAGCCCGGCCACGGCCAGCCGCCCGTTCAGCACGTTGAACAGGCCGCCCTGCACAATGATGCCAAGGTCGCCCTGCTTGGAACCCAGCGTCTCGTTGAGCTTGTTCTCGACGATGAACCTCTGCGCCGCCGGCAGCCGGCGTTCCACCTTGTCCGCCTCCTGCCGGAACGTTGCCGGCGGGTGGCTCAAGCGGTCGTAGTTGAAGGTGGCAGGCACTGTCCGGCGTGACGCCGACACGGCGGCAGCCACATTGTCCTTTGCTGTGAAGGCACCGAAAACGTGACAGGCGCGCACGCGCAGCTCCATGATCACCGGCGTGTTGGAGGCTTCCGACAGCTCGAAGCCCTTCTCCACCATCTTGACGATGGTCGGCAGCTCGGGACGCGGGTCGAGCAGCCACAGTGAGGATTTCAGCGCAAACGCATGCGTGCGCTCCTGGATGACGCTCGCCCCCTCGCCGTAGTCCTCGCCCACGATGATGAGGGCGCCGCCCGTCACGCCGGCCGACGCCAGGTTGGAGAGGGCGTCCGCCGCCACATTGGTGCCGACGATCGACTTCCAGGTCACCGCCCCGCGCACGGGGTAATGGATCGAGGCACCCAGCATTGCCGCCGCGGCCGCCTCGTTGGTGCAGGTCTGCAGATGCACGCCGAGGTTGCTCAGCAGGTCCTCGGCCTGCAGCAGCACATCGAGCAGATGGCTGACCGGCGCTCCCTGGTAGCCGCCCACGTAAGCCACGCCCGACTGCAGCAGCGCCTTGGTGACAGCCAGGATGCCTTCGCCGTGGAACTCCTGGCCTTCGCCCAGCCGCAGGCTGGCGATTTCTTTGCGGAAGGAGACTTCTAACGCCATGCGCCTGAGACCCTTTTGTGCCCCCGCCGGTGCGTACCCTTGTCGCTATGCCAAAATTGACGCGGCGCGCGCTGTGTCCTAACTGTTGCAGGACTAAACAGTTTGGGTATCCGGCTTTCTGCGGGATGGACCGGTCGAGCGCAAGCCCAATTCCCAAAGTATAGACTGCCTCGGCGCCGGTACGCCACGACGGTCGACAAGGTCCGATCAGGACCCGATCGGGCGCAGGCGCAGCCCAAGAAGAACAAATTTCAAGATTCCACGGACAGGAGGAAGCTCTATGAGACTGCTACGTTCCCTTACAGCCTTGGCCGCGCTGGCCGTGTTGCTGCCGGGCGGGCCGGTCAATGCTCAGGACAAGCAGATCGAGCTCAAGCTGGCGCATTGGGTGCCCCCCTCGCACCCGCTGCAGAAGGCCTTGGAGGACTGGGGCACGTCCCTCAACAAGGCCACCAACGGTACCGTGACCTTCAAAGTCTACCCCTCCCAGCAGCTGGGCAAAGCCTTCGATCACTACGACATGGCCAGGGACGGCATCGCCGACGTCACCTACATCAATCCCGGCTATCAGCCTGGTCGCTTCCCCATCATCGGCGCGGGCGAGTTGCCGTTTCTCATGACGGACGCCAAGGGCGGCTCGCAGGCGCTCGATGCCTGGTACAGGCAATACGCCGAGAAGGAGATGAAGGACGTCAAGTTCTGTCTGGGCTTCGTGCACGATCCGGGCAGCTTCCATTCGCGCGCCAAGAAGATCATGGTGCCCGCTGACATCAACGGCATGAAGATCCGGCCCGCGCACGCGACCATGGCGGCGTTCGTGACCAGGCTCGGCGGCACCAACGTACAATCGAGTGCACCGGAAGTGCGTGACATCCTCGAGAAGGGGGTCGCCGACGCGGTTACGTTCCCGTGGGGCTCGGTGCCGCTATTCGGCATCGACAAGGTCACCAAGTACCACTTGGACGTGCCGCTCTATGCAACCACCTTCGCCTGGGTCATGAACAAGAACACCTACAACAACATGTCGGCTGCGCAGAAGAAGGCCGTCGACGATCAGTGCAACAACGAGTGGGCGCTGCGGGTGGCCGCTCCGTGGGCCGACTTCGAGCACGACGGCATCAAGAAGCTCAAGGCCGACCCAGCCCATGAGGTCTATCCGATATCGCCTCAGCAGCTGGCCGAGTGGCGCAAGGCGGCCGAGCCGCTGCAGGCTGCGTGGGCGGACAATGTCCGCAAGGCGGGCGGCGATCCCGACGCGATCTTCAAGAGCCTGAAATCGGCTCTGGCGAAGTACAACGCCGCTTATTGATAGGGGCATCCGCGACTGACGCGAGCGGCGGCGATGTTTCGCCGCCGCTGTCGTGTCGGCCAACAGTCCCACCCCGGGGTGACCGCGTGCCAAGCAGCTACATGGATCGCTTCATCGACGGCATCGAGCTGGCCGCCGCCGTCTTCATCGGCATCGTCGCGGCCGACGTGTTCGTCACGGTCATGCTGCGGTATTTCGGCATTGCCATCCCTGACAGCTACGACCTGGGCCAGCTGCTGCTCGGCATTCTGATCTTCTGGGGCATCGCCGCAACTTCCTATCGCGGCACGCACATTACCGTCGATCTTGTCTGGGCCAATGTGAGCCCGCGCTGGCAGCGCGTCATCGACGTGTTCGCAACGCTCGTATTGCTGTTTGTCGTGTCGGTGCAGACCTACACGCTCTACGACAAGGTGGTCAGCACCAGGGACGCCAACGTCAGCACCTTCGATCTGCGGCTGCCGACCTGGCCGTTCTTTGCGGTGGCCTGGATCGGCGACGTGGCGGCCGTGATGCTGATCGCAGTGCGCACCTACCGGCTCATCTTTCAACCGGAGCGGATGGCCCGTGCCGCCGATCAGATCAAGCCGGTGGAATGACCAGCGATGAGCACTGACGCCGTTGCAATCGTCGGCTTCGTTCTGCTGTTTGGCCTGATGCTGCTGCGCGTGCCGGTCGGCATGGCGATGGGGCTGGTCGGTGTCGGCGGCTTTGCCTATCTCAGCGGCAGCGGCCCGGCGCTCAAGATCGTCGGCCACACCTCCATGCGCACGGTCACGGATTGGAACTTCGCGGTCGTGCCGCTCTTCCTG
The DNA here is from genome assembly GCA_963724565.1 of uncultured Alphaproteobacteria bacterium. Classification (GTDB taxonomy): domain Bacteria; phylum Pseudomonadota; class Alphaproteobacteria; order Rhizobiales; family Hyphomicrobiaceae; genus AWTP1-13. Next base: position 164,882 of record CAVRVK010000008.1, on the reverse strand, counting down.
CTCATGGGCTCGTTTGCCACCACCTCTGGCATGAGCCGCGAGCTGTTCCGTGCTGCCAACGCATTTCTAGGCCATCTGCGGGGCGGACTTGGCATCGCTACCATCGCCGCCTGCGGTGGATTTGCCGCGATCTGTGGCTCGTCGGTCGCAACCGCCGCAACCTTCTCCCGTGTCGCCTATCCCGAGATGCGCCGCTACGGGTACCCGCAGAGCTTCGCCACCGGCGTCATCGCGGCCGGCGGCACGCTCGGCATCATGATCCCGCCCTCCACTGTTTTTGCCGTGTACGGCCTGATCACCCAGCAGGATATCGGCAAGCTGTTCGTTGCCGGCATCATTCCCGGCATCGTCGCCATCCTCATGTACATGCTCACCATCACCATCATCGGCTACGCGCGCCCCGGCCACCTGCCGGCGGGCCTGCGCGCCTCGTGGCGTGAGCGCTTCGAAGGCCTGCGCGACGTCTGGGCGACGCTGCTGCTGTTCGCCTTTGTCATCGGCGGCATCTATGGCGGACTGTTCACCGCCACTGAAGCCGCGGGCATGGGCGCTGCCGGTGCCTTCATCCTGGGCATCGTGCGGGGGCGCCTTTCGCGGCCCGATATCCTGCGCTCGCTGCTGGAGGCGACGCGCACCACGGCCGCCGTGTTCACGGTGCTGATCGGCGCCATTCTGTTCGGCTACTTCCTCACCATCACGCAAACACCGCAGAAGGTGACGGAATTCCTGACCGGTCTCGGCATCGGCCGCTACGGCGTGCTGGCCTTGATCATGGTCATGTACCTGGTGCTCGGGTGCCTGATGGATGCGCTGGCGATGATTATCCTGACGGTGCCCATCATCTTCCCCGTCATCCAGCAGCTGGGCTTCGACCCGATCTGGTTCGGTGTCATCATCGTCATGACGGTGGAGTTGGGGCTGATCCATCCGCCCGTCGGCATGAACATCTTTGTCATCAAGAGCGTGGTCGAGGACGCCAAGATCTCCACGATCTTCTACGGCGTGCTGCCGTTCATCATTACCGACATTCTGCGATTGATCCTGCTGATTGCCTTTCCGATCCTGGCGCTGTGGCTGCCCTCGAAGATGGGCTAGCGCGTGCCGGACGGCGACCACGAGAGGACTGCTTCGCAATGAAAAGACCGGCGACGGCGGCAAGGCGCAGAGTAGCGGGGGACGGCGAGGTCGAGATCGACTTCGACGAGCTGCCGACTTACGTGGGCTACCAGGTGCGCCGCGCCCAGGCCAAGATCTTCTCCGAATTCGAAGCGACGCTGAAGGGTTTCGACTTCACGCCGGGGTCGTTTGGCGTGCTGACCCTGATCCGGGCCAACCCCGGCATCACCCAGGTGGCTCTGGCCGCCGCTTTCGGCGTCGACAAGTCGACCATGAGCCCAGTCATCTTCCGCCTGGAGAAACGCGGGCTGATCCGGCGCGAGATCCTGCCGAGCGATCGGCGCTGCCATGCGCTGTTCTTCGAGGAGCCCGGTGAGCCGATCTTCCTGGCCGCGCGCGAGACGATCCGTGCGTTCGAGGAGAGGGTGGCGGCCCGCTTGTCCAAGCCCGAGCAGCGCGAACTGGCACGGTTGCTGGTGAAGCTGCAGGGCGAGAGCGGGCGGGGATAGGGCGTCGAGGCTATTGCTGCGCAGCCGTGGCTTCGCGCGCGTGCTTCTCGCGCCATTTCGGGCCGGGACCGCGCATGTAGTGCTTTTCCGGCCGGTAGGTGTGCAGATGGCTGACCATCAGCGAGCGCCAGGCGTGTGCCAGATCGGCTAGGGACACCTTCAGCGATGGCGTTCCGGGCGCTGTGTTTGCTACTCTTTGAACTTGCATCGACTAACCCCTCGGCCGCGGACTGGTCGATCACCAGTGGCTGGGCTGCGCGTCGAGCCGCATGCGCCAGTGCCGCGTCGTCACCGATTTCCAGCCTAGCGGCGACCGATTAACCGGACGCCCGCTAAGACGTGAAACAAGGGTTGAGGCCTGTGCCATCGGCGGTTCTCGCGGTTTCCGACGCGCCGGTTCGCCAGGGTGCGCGTGATGAATACGGGTCGCGAAGAGGGGCAGATCAGGGAAAGGCTGCGGTTGCTTTGTTCCTCATTTGTTCTTATATTCCCTCTCCAGAACGGTCACCGGTCGAAGTCACTTTCCATGGATGGCATCCCCGGCTTCGCCGATTGCAGCCAGCGTGAGGAGCCGGCGAGCGCAGAGCGCCTTGCGCTCCTGCGCAAGGCCGTGGACTCGCTGCAAACCATCCCGGCTGCCGCCCTGCCTAAGCCCGTTGCTGCCGGCTTGGGACCTTCCCTGACCTCGGGTCTGCCGGGTCCTGGCCTCCCTTGCGGGATCCTCAACGAGGTGACCGCGGGGGAGGCCGACCGCCCGGCGGCTTTCGGCTTTCTGGCCGGCTTGCTGGCCGCTGCCCTGCGCACGCGGACAGGGCCTGCCGTTTTCGTTGCCGCACGGCGCGCCCTGGATTTCGGCAGGCCCTATGGCCACGGGCTCACCCAGCTGGGCCTCGACGTCGGCCGCTTGATCTTCATCGAGACGAAAACCGACCGGGACGCGCTGTGGGCGCTGGAGGAAACGCTGCGCTCTGAAGCGAAGCCAGCCATGGTAGCGGGTGTGGTCGGAAGGGGTCTCGATCTCACGCAAAGCCGCCGGCTCAACCTGGCGGCAGCGGTCAACACCACGCCGCTCGTAGTGATGCGTGGCGCCAAAGCAGCGGGAACGAGCGCCGCGGCCACGCGCTGGCGCCTTGCCGCCGCGCCCGCCGCCCTCGACCGCTTCGGCGCATTCGATCGTTGGCGATGGCAGGCAACGCTGGAGCGCTGCCGCAACGGACGCACCGGTCAGTGGCCAATCGAGTGGAGCTGCGAGACGTATCGGTTCGATCCGATCGGAGAGTTGCCTGACGTGGACGCCGGCCTCCCCGCCCGATCCCCACGGCTGTCGGCGTGACGGGAAATTTCGCCCATGGGGCCATGCGCCAAGCCGCGGTCCCGCCGTTCAGCCGGCATTCTCGGGCCATGCCTGCTCGATGTTCTCGAGGCGGCCGACCAATAGCTCCATATTGGAAATCTGCGTCTTGAGTTCGGCGACCCGCGCGTCTCGCGTGCTCCGCAAGGCGGCGTTGCGACCGGGGTCGGCGCCCGACACCATGGCGCGTGTGCGGTCCAGCCGGGCTCTGTTCTGCTCCCTCAGGAGGGTCACTAGTCCCACGTACACCATATTCGCTTCCTGCAGTGTCGCTGCCTGGCGGGCCTCGAGCTGGGTGCGGGCAGCCTGTGCCAGCGCATCGGTAATCGCGTAGAACTCGCGCTTGATGAGATGCTCGAGCTCCGCCACCTGGTCCTCTCCGCTGCGGCGCGTCCACCAGTTCTTCCACCACGGTTCGCCGAGGTCGAGGGCGACCACCTCGCTCAGTGCGCTCAGCAACGGCAGCTCCGCGCTTGCAAACTCGCCGCCATCGGCCCCCAGCTGCCACTGCGGGTGGTAGCGGCGCAGGAGTTCTTTCAGCTTCGGAAAAATGTGCGATTCCAGCCTGCCGATCTCCTGCTCCGCCACGCGGTATTGAGCGACGAAGCACTCCTCGAGCTGCTGGCGAAGCAGCGTCGCATCGCATCTCCAGGTGCGCCCGCGGTGCCCCTCGGCAATGGCTTGCCGCAGATCCTGGCATTCCACCTCCGAGAACGCCTGCACGACTTCGCGTAGCGCCTCGGCTATTCCGGCGCAATGGTCGTTGATGAGCTGTTCCGCCCGGTTCTGCAAATCGCTAAGCAGTCCTTGCAGGGCCGCCGCCAGTCGCTCGTTCTCCTCGCTTTCGGCGCCTATGGAGCGCAGCTCCACTTCGCCTTGCCGGTCCATCGAGACGCCCGACTTTTCCTCCTCCAGCAGCACCGAAAGCTCGTGATGGGCTGCATTCCGGCGCACCCTGCCGAGTTCGGAGAACGATCTTGCGATCTGCGTCAGGACGCGGCCGGCATGGCTGTCGAGCGTGAGCGGCGCCAGCACGTCGGCGAGCGCCGACAGGCCGGAGGCAACGAACAGTGTCTGCGCATGCCCCTGCAGACCATTGCCGCCCGCGGCGGACGCGCCCGAGGCCAGGTGCTGCGCATAGGCATTCACCTTGGGAGAAAACACTCGCTCGATATCGGCATCCGAGCCGCGTATCGCCGTCTCCGCCCACAGCGCGCTGCCGACAACGACGGGAATCTCCGTCGACGGGAACTCCCGCCGCAACCCGTCCTGCACATGCTGGACGATGGGCGCAATGTCGCGCGCGATGTCGCCGAGCTCGTCGATACGATTGACGAAGACGGCGATGCGCTCCTTGTGCAGACCGCGCAGAATGCGCAGCAGGGCGACGTCCGCGGATGACAGGGCCTGGCGTGCGGTCAGCATGACGATGTAGATGTCGGCGCTCTCGAGCGCACGCCTGGTGATCTCGTCCCGCACCAGAAACGGGTCGTTGGTTCCAGGCGTATCGATGATGGTGGTAGGAAACCCGAAATCGTCACCCCTGAAATAGAGATCGGCAGCTTTTACGACGTCGGAGTAGATGCCCCGCTGATCGGCCTGAGGGCCATGCTGGCCGGAGCAGACGTACCGCTCGAGGACCTCGGTCGACAGCGCGGGGAACGAATGCTTCTTGCCAAGCAGCTGGCTCAGCGTGACCCCAAGCCGCTGCTCGGAGCGGCGGCGCATGGCGTCCAGGTGCTTGTGCAGCAACTCCGCCTCGAAGCCAGGTACCAGGCGTTGCGTCAGCTCGCGCAGCAGTCCGCCGCCCTGTGCCAGGCGCTCCCATTCGTTGATATCGAAGAAAGTGAACTCGGCGGAGACGTTGGGTGGTGCGTCCGCGCGCCCGAAGTGGAGGCGCGTAACCGCCGTGGTCCACGGATTGACGTCGGTCGGGAGCAGATCCGGCCGGCGCACGAGGCCGTTGATGAACGTGCTCTTGCCGGCCTTGACCTGCCCGATGATGGCGATGCGACACGTGAGCCGCGCGAGCAGCTGCATCGTATCGTCGACGAAAGACCCGCCTTGAAACGGCGGCGCCGATTGCAGCTCCCGGCCGCACGCCATCAGCACTCGCCTCACGCTTTCGAGCTCAGCGCCGATCTTGCGCGTGCCGAGAGGGTGTTCGGCGGACTGGGCTGCAGCAGCCGCAGCGGTGGACAGCGACCGCCCAACGCCAAGCTTATGCAATGGATTCAACACATCCGTCCCCCTCGAAATGCCTCCTGGTATCCGCCGCGCAACCAGGATGCAGTTCGTCCGCCCGCCGATCGTACTCCGCCTGCGCCTGCATTGCACCGCTTGGCGTGCATGACCGGTGCCTCAGCGCTCATTGGCGGCTTTCGCAGCGCTGTCATAAGACTGCGGGCCGCTCGCTAGTGGGCACATCCCGAATGTGATGGAGACCACATCGTTGGCGCCGCCTGTTGCCTCAACAGTCGTGAAGCTATAATGCCGTCCCCAAGACTTGTCCCGCACTCAAAAGGGTACAGCCGAGTAGGGCGGAAGTTAGGAGACCGCGCCTGAGCATGCTGTCTCTTCTCGCTGGTGGGATCGATCTTTCGCATCGATTATGAGGATCTTCGATCAGCACAACCCTGGCGCGTCCGCACACATATGATCTCTCGCCACCGTACCGACTAGATTTTGCGCCAGCAGACTGGTGAGGGCCCCGCACGTCATGGATGGACATGGACAGTTCTCGTAGAGAGGACCCCAGGCTGAGCGAAGTGAAGGCGGTCCTTCAGCGGCTGCAAAGGATTTCGGCCGACCCGGAGGCTCAAGCGGATCCGCTTGCGGCGGCGCAAGGCGCACGCCGCCGTTGGGGTCTCGCAGTTTCCCTGGTCTTGGCTGTGGCTGTGCTCATTGCCGCCGCCGCTTTCGTCTTTGTCGATCCCAGCCGGCTGTTCGGGCCAACGGCGGGACGCACGCGACAGCTTCCGGCGACGGCGACCGAGCCAATTCCGGCAAATACTAAACTGGCGGTTGTGCCGGGCGGGAATGTTTCGCCACGGCCGCTCGGGGAACAACCCCAGACGCCTCCAAGACCGGCGCTGGAAGCTGCCCTGGGGCTGCTGAGCGCGGGCCGTGTGCAAGCCGCGCGCAAACAATTGTTGGCCATCGCTTCGGAAGACGCGGCGGACGTGGCCTGGGCGCTGGCGCGCTCTTATGATCCGAACTTCCTCGGCACCCTACAAAGGCCTGACGCTGAGCCCAACGTCGCCGAGGCCACGCGCTGGTATCGCACATGGCACACCGCTGCCATCAAGCAAGGCCTGGTGACGGAAAGCGTGTCGCTGGAGCGCATCATCGGCGGAATGCGCTGAGCACGGCTGGCCCGCACCTGGCTATTGAGTGGCCTTCTTGGTTTCTGCTTTCGGCACCGCGACCGAGCCCGTGTCCTTCGGTGTGGTGGGCGGAGCGGTCGGCCGGGCCGGAGTGACGCTGAGCGCGGGGTGCGGCGCACCTTGTGCTTCCCAGAAGCGCGCAAGATGCCGCTCGACGATGCGATCGTATTCCCCGCTCTCGCGTAGCCGCTGTAGGGAGGTGTTCATGTAGTAGAGGATCGTGCGCGCGTGCGGATGCGCCTTCGACACCAACACGTGGTAGGTGGTCAGGGCCACGGGCTGGTCGATGATCCTCACCTTGTCGGTCAGCCTGAGCGAGCCGATGCTTGCACGCCCGACCAGTTCGGCCTCGACCACGCCGTCGACGGTGCCATCGTCCAGCAGGCGGAAACACTCGTCGACCGTCGGCGGCCGCATCAGGGTGATCTTCCCGTCCCTGACCCAGTTTCTGCCCATCTGATCGAGCTCGGACACGGGCTGACCCGCCGGCCGGCACAGCGCCGCGCCTGAAATCTCCTCGGTCCTCAGAGACTTGATGCGCGAGTCGTTGCGCACGAACAGGTTGGTGATCACCTCGTAGATCGGCTCGGAGAAGAAGAACCGCTGGCAGCGGAACTGGGAGCTCTGATCGAGATTGCCGCCGCCCTCGCAATCGGGCCGGGCCCAGGGGAAGCCGACATCGAAGGCGCGAGTCAGCAGCAGCGGGTTCAGGTGCGCGGCCCAGTCGTTGACCCAGGATATGCCGTAGTCGAAACGGCCTTTTGCCTCATCCTTGATCAGGCCCATCGAGGAGCTAACCACCTGAGTGAGCATGCCGCCACCTTCGAGCATCCGGCCCGTGTACGGCGAGAAACCGTCAGCGGTAAGAAACTCGACCCGGCGCAACATGGAAGAGATGAAAAAGGCCGTTTCGCTCGCCGCCGGCGGTTGCGCCGGCGTCGTGGCAAAGGACGGCAGCGGCGGTTGCTGGGCGCCGCCGATGCATGGCAGCCTCAGGGCGAGGCCGGGAACGAGCAGCGATACGTTGGCGCCGAGCCGGTCCTGGTTCGCATAGTAGATGATGGTCCATTGCGTCGGGTTGCCGTAGACGCGCGCAGCGATCTGCGCCAGCGTCTCACCTTCCTTGATCGTGTAGTCGGTGCCGCAGGTCTGGGCGACAACGGCGCTCGGCGGCAAAAGGCCGATCGCGGCGAGAACCAAGATTCCAATCACACGCCGAAAATTGGCGGCGGCAACACCCAGCCCAAGCATGATACCCACCCGTCAAACCAGTGAACGCTCTATCTCGTCCAGTCATTGTCCTTTGCAGGTCAATGGCTAAGGCGTCTACCGACGACCATGTGTTCCTCCCCTAGCGCCGAGCAATGAGACCAGATTCGAATGTGCGGAGCGCGCTTTCGAGCGCCGGATTGTCACGATGCGCTAAGGATTGCGGCAAAAATGGGTGCCACGTCCCTTTGCCGGCCCGCGTCGTCTCCGCACGCTTGTCATGTAGCCGACATGCACCGCGCATGCCGAAGATAGACGCTTCGAATGCTCTGTCTCGACGGTCGCCGTCGCAATGCCATAAACGTCCGAAACTCTGCGCGCGTTTCGAACTACTGTCATGTCGACACGCGCATCGGTTGGGGGCACGAGTCGCGCGATGCTCTTGTTCCCATCGAGTGTGGACTGTGCGGCAAGCGACAAATGGCGCTGCCACAACGAGAACGCTTGAGTAGCTGGTTATCCGCTATGCGCAGCTTGTCGCTGCCAGTGTTGGCAGGCACGATCGCCTTTGTCGCCCTGTCGGCGCAAGCGCCGCGGCCCCGACCGGCCGATACCGTTCGCACGGTTACCATTCTTACCGACGCCATAGCCGACCCCAACAGTCGCGCCGCGCGCGCCACCAATGCGCTGGCCGAGCGGCCAACTGACCTTGGCAACATCCGCGTCCTGCCAATTGCCGGGCCGGGCGCGCTGGGCAACGTGCGCGACCTCCTCAATCTGCGTGGTGTCGATCTTGCGATCCTGAACAGCGACATTTTCGAGTTCTTGGCCCAGACGGGCCAATATCCGGGCGCTCGCAATCGCATCCGCTACGTGACCCATCTCTTCGACCAAAAGGTCTATCTGCTGGTGCGCAAGGAGTTCGCCAGCCTGGAAGACCTGCGCGGACGCAAGCTTGGGGTGCTCTCCAGGGGCGGCAGCAGCCATACTACGGCAGTCACACTGTTCGGACTGTCCGGCATCGGGGTGGCCCTGGAAGAACTCGGTCAGGATGCGATCCTGGACGAAGGCAGGCTCGGCAAGCTCGACGGTGCCCTGCTGCTGAGCGACGAGCTGGCGCGGGTTCATCTCGGGACCGAGGCTCGCAGTAGGTTGCGAGCGCTGGCGATCCCTCTTAGCCCGCAACTGCGCGGTACATATCAACCGGCGGTGATCGAGGTGCAGGAGCTCGCCGGCTTCGCCGATCCGGCAAGGGTGGAGACCGTGTCGGTGTCGACGCTGCTCGCGGTGTACAACTGGACACCCAAGCGCGGCGAGCGCTACCAGATCGTGTCCGATTTCATGCGGAGCCTCTTCGCCACGTTACCGGCGCTGCGCCAGCAGGGCGCGGGCTCTCTCTGGCGCCAGGCGGATGTCAACGCCAAGATTGCGGGCTGGACGCGGCATCCCGCGGCAGACCCAGCCAGTGCCGTCGGCAAAGCACAGGCCGCCGCATTGGCCACCGTCGAGCGCACGCATGCAATTCTACCGCCTTTGCCTCCGGTTGCGGGGGTGGCGCCGGCTGGGCACAAGCCGAAAATGCACGCGGTGGCGGTGGGCAGGGCCCCGCTTGCGGACGAGCAGCTGCCCGATGGAGGCCTGATCACCGCGCTCGTGCACAGGAGCCTCGCCGGCGCACAACCTGATGGCAATGCTGCCGATATCGAGCTGCAATGGGCCAAAGGCGCATTGCCTCCCATCCGGCTGCTGCTGAGCGATGCGGCGGCTTCTCTGTCCTGGCCCTGGGAGGGCGCAGACTGCGAGCGCCCGAACGATCTCGTGCAGGCTTCGGCCCTGCTATGCGACAGCGCGCTCTTCTCGGATCCGATCCTGCAGGTGGTTGTTGGGTTGTTTACGCTTTCCGACAGCACTTTCAGGTTCGAGAAAGACGAGAGCATCTATGGCCGCACAATCTGCATCCCCCTCGATCAGGACGCTTCCGCCCTCAACAACGACGGGCGCAATTGGCTGTCGGAGAAGCGGGTGGCGACGGTGCGCCAGCCGACGCTTCCCGACTGCGTCAGCGCGGTGCAGAAGCTCGAGGCAGATGCGTTCCTCGCCAACGATCTCGAGGGCCGGTACGTGCTTCAACGCCTGGGATTGACGCAACATTTCAAGATGGCGGAACGCCCCCTGGGCACGCGCGGTATTCACGCGATCGCGCTCAAGGAGAACCCGCAGGCACTGGCAGCTGATCCAGAGCGTCAATATTGGGCTCAAGCAGCTGAAGCAGACCGACGCCTATGGCGCGATCGTTCGCAAGCATCTGATGCGCCTCTGGGACATCAAGTCCACCCAGCAGTGAGCGCAGGCCGGGAGGCCGGGACAGGCCCGGCGCTATATAGCTAGTTCGTTCAGCTGCGACAGTGCGCGATTGGCGATCCGGCTGGTGATCCTGAGGCCTGCATCGGCGCGCTGATCACGCAGATTGCGCAAAAGCCGGTACAGAGCCGCTTCCAATGCGTCGGCGCCGGTCGCCGTCCAGGCGGCGTTGCCCGAGCCTTCACCATCGCGCCCGAGCAGCGCCAGTGCATCCACCGTCGAGACCAACACGACATCTTGAAACAGCGCGCCTCCCTCTCCGCGCAAACGCTGCAGCAGCTTGTCGGCGTCGCGGTGGTCGTGCAGCAGGTCGGCATGGGTCGCCACCAGCAGCCCGCGCGCTCGCAGCCGCGCCGGCAGGTTGCGCCAAGCCGTTCTCTCGCTTTCCTTCCAAGCCTGGGTGCTGACGGTGCACCACAATACAGCGTGAACGTCATGGACCTCAGCATCGATGCCGGGGTCGTGAAATTGCGGATCGGCAATCCCTGGCAGATCGAGGATTTGTACAGCTCGCAACCGTTCGGCGGGCAACCCGACCTCAAGGCGAAAGATAGAACGCGGCAGATTCCGCTGGTCCGCGCGCAACAACTCCCGCCTGCCGCGCTCGTGCACGGCCCAGATTTTGGGCTCGCGCGCGTAGCACAGGAGCGTGGGAATTCGGGTGTTGGATACCACGGCGGTCGGCAGCGTCTCGGTCCTGGCGAGCAGGTTCGTCAGGGAGGACTTGCCCGAGTTGAACTCTCCAACCACGGCGAGCCGCAGTGGACGGTCCAGCCGGGCCTCGATCCGCCGGAGCGCCCGTATCGCAGGGGAAAGGGCTGCCGGTCCACCAGCGAGCCTGCTGCGCGCCTGCCTCAGCTCTGCAAGGATTGCGGCAGTCCGCTCATGCCGCTCCGCCAACGGGTCCGTCACGCCACCGACATTGCGCACGACACCGGGCATTTTGTTCGATTGGCCCCAACACGACGCCCTCGCGCGGCCCCCAGTCGTCTCCAAGGCGCCAGCGGCGGAAAGTAGGGAAAGCTGCACCGCTGTCAATGTCGAGCGGGCGTCATTGCAGTACCAGGGCGCACGAGCCGAAAGGCAGCCCACCCCTCGAAACCGCGCCAAGCCTCGCCGTAGCGTGATGCCCGAAGGTGCCGGATGGTCGCGCCGCTTGCTGTGGCCACACTGTTGCCACGATGCGCAAACGCTATCGGCCCAGGGGAAATGTCGAATGCCGCGGAGGGGCATAATGAGTGCACGGCTGCTTCATTTTTGCATACTTGTCATTTTCGTGGGCCTGCCGTTGGCGGCAGAAGGCCAACAGACCAAGCTCAGGGTTACCCTTCAGCTTCCGGCGACCGACGCCTTGCTGGGCAAGAGCCTGGTGCGTTTCAAGGAGGACGCGGAGAAGCAGTCGAACGGCGCCATCTCCGTCGAGATCTTCGACAAAGGCAAGCTCTACATCGACGACCAGACCGTGGGCGCTGTCGAAACCGGTGCCATCGAGATGGGTGTCGCCGGGCTCAATCAGTTCGCCAAGCGCATTCCTGCCATCGACATCATGGAGCAGCCGTTCCTCTTCAACTTTGAGGAGCTGGTGCGCGCAACCGCAAGCCCCGACAGCGAGATGCGCAAGCTGATCGACAAGACGATCCTCGACACGGTCGGCGTTCGCGTTCTGTGGTGGCAGTCGGTAGGCAACCAGATTTTCATTTCCAAGGGCACCACGACCACCGAGCCGGACCGGATCAAGGATCGAAGGATTCGCGTTTTCAGCCCGACACATGCGGAGTTCGTGAAGCAATGCGGGGGTAGGCCTGTCATGGTGTCGGCCAACAAGACCCCCGACGCCTTTCAGTCACGCGACATCGAAATGGCCACTGGCGCCAGCAGCCTCATCGCCAATCGCCAGCTTTGGACGGTGGCCGATACCATCACGCGCACGCTGCACGCGCCGATTGAATTCTTCCTTATCGTCAACGAGAAGGTCTGGCGGTCGCTTCCCGAGAGCCACAAGACGATTTTGGCGCAAGCGGCGAGGAAAGAAGAACAGAGGAGCCGCCAAAACGTGAAGGAGATCGAGGCAGGCCTCTACAAGGAGTTTCGCCAGAAGGGCATGGCGGTCCATGATCTCACGCCGGATCAAGTGTCCGACTGGAGGGCCTGCAGCGCCGGAATTGTCGAGAATTACATCCACAACAATGCCGATCTGGCTCGCCAGCTCATGGCAGCGTATGGAAAGCTGCGGACAGACCCATGTTGTAGCGCAGGCCCGGCAACGACGGGCACTTTCAACCGTCGCTAACTGGTTCGTCGGCGTTCAGCGATGCAGGCATCACTCGCCACCACTAGCTGTCGCTAGATAGCTATCAGCCGTCTGGGCTCCAGAAAGACACTGGCCGAAGTTAATACCACCTCCATCTTCAAGCCGCGCAGGAACTCCTCCATGCTCTGCGATGAGCTGAGTAACGCGTCACGTTCCGTGTTGGCCGCATACTGCTCGGTGCGCTGGCGATCTTCCGCCGTAAAGGCGACCGCCTCGAAATAACCTGCGTCTGCGAGGCGCGGCACATAGTAGGCGACATCGTCCGGGAGTTCCGGAACAGCCACCATGGGCAAGCTCTCGCGGATACGCGCCCGCTCCACCGGATTGTCATCGACAAACACCAAGCTGTCGATGCCTATATTCAGCGCCTTGGCGATCAGCTTGAGGTTCTCGGCCTTGTCGTCCCAGTTGGCCACGAACGCCGCAATATCGGAGCGCTTGAGGATCATTTCAGGATGATCGCGGAATGCCGCTTCCGCTGTCGCTGGATCGTTCTTGGAGCAAATCGCAAGGATGATCCCACGCTCGCTCAACTGCTTGGCATAGCGCTGCAGGGCAAGATGGGCCTCTCCGACAGCGCTTCCCTCACCGAGCTGGATGCCTTCGATACCATCGTCACCGACGACTCCGCCCCATACCGTGTTGTCGAGATCCAGTACGAGACATTTCTTCGATTTGCCACGCGCAGCTGCAATGAGCCGCGCAACCAAGTCCCCGTAGGTCGGGGCGGCCTGCGGCGCGATTTCCATCTTGGCGTGCAGCCATCGCGCATTGTCGAACCAGGCGTCCAAACCGTCGCGCGCGCTCGCTCGCGCTATGTCGAGCAGCAGCACGCCGTCCTGCTGCGCGGCATCGTAAAGCGCCGCGTTGAGCCGCTGGACCAGGCGGGCGGGTGCGCCAGCGACTAGCGAGTTGAGTCCTCCAAACACCGGCGCCTCGACGTCCAAGAATGACTGCTGGATGATGATCGCGCCAAGTCTTTCGCGGGCGCTGCTCCACATCGCCCGCAAATCCTCGATCGCGCCAGCAATGGCGCGGTCGGCCTCGCCAGCCGACGCCGTGAGCGACGTGGCACCAATGAATTCCCTGGCAACAAGACTGAACAGCACCACATCCGGCCGGAATTCTGAGAGATGAGGAGTGGGCTCGCTCACTTCCTGTCGGTGCTGGCCATACCCCGAGGCATACGTTTGAATTCGCAGCCCGCGTCGAAGACCGGCGACTCGGATCGATGGCAGCAAGTGATCGACAGTACTCGCCGCGAGCACCGCGAGCCTAATGTCATCGAACCTGGAACGGCCGCGTCCCGTCCTCGAGAGCGCCGCGTCAACTTGCTGAACTTCGAGATACGACAAGTTGGAATTGGCGAGGTCTGCCAGCTCCTCCAACCGCCTGCCCACATTCTCGTCACCGTGAACGATAGCGAAGCGTCTGCGAAATTCTTGTGAAGGTGGCAACCACTTCATGACTTGAGACACTGCCGAAAACGCGACCGACCAAACTCCAGGAAGGCAGTTACAGATCGCTCAGCACTGTCTGGATCGATGTGCGATCCATCGAACGTGCGCAACCCCTCGATTTGCGGCGATATCAACTCGAAACCCAAGGCTGCCGCCCGCGCCTCTGCGGTCGGCCTTTGTTTATCTACGGTTGGGACATAAGTCATGATGACAAAGCGGCGCTCCGCCCTGAGCCCAGCAAGCAACTTCACCGCAAGGCCTTTCTAGCTTGCCACACGGTTTTCGTCGACCGGCGAACCAGGCCCCGTATCTTGCAGCGCCAACCCTTGGTGCCATTGAGCCGCTTGCCGTGAGCGGGCGATTGCCGGCGACCCTGCGGCCACCGCCGGCAGCAGGATGCCCTGGAAGGAGGTTCGGTCGTTGAAGAGGGCCTGCGCTTCGTCGCCCGCCTGCAGGAGGGCGAGGGCATGACCGACCTGGCCCGCATGGCGCCTTTTCCCGGCACATCTGACGCCTGAGCGACGAGGCAAGGGCCGCTGACGTGCCTTTCAAGGGTCGGCGCTTACCTGCTGTGAGCAAATCAGCCATGGGCTATCAGGCATAACCTCCCACAGGGCTGAGGAGTTCTACCGATACCGCACGAGGGGCTGCCCATGACTATCGTGAGGGGCAGGCTAATCGCCTGAAATGCAGCCAAACCAATCGCGCAGGAGCCGTTCATGTTAGCACGCAGCATCACTCTACTCGCCCTGGGGGCAGCAATCGGATTTGCCGCTTCGATGTCAAACCCTGCAATCTCGGCGCAGGACCGAACCCAACTCGGTGCCCTCAACGCCAGTGAGGGGATCTATGTGGATCCCAAGACCTTCAACATCGTGAAAGGGTCGTCAAAGACCGATCCGACTGCGCACATGGTGAAGCTGGGAGCGCAAGAAGTGAAGGCAGGAGCCATCATCTTCCGCGCCGGCGACAAGCTCTACCTTGTGGACACCGATCCGGCCGGCGGCAAGAGCTACTTGTACTCTGGCTGGGCGGCGGAAGCGTTTTCCGGTGCTGGCACACCTTGAGGGTTCCACCCTCGTCCCAATAGTCTCGAGAATGGAGAGCGGCTACGGCACTTTTGTGCCGTAGCCCGCTCGTCCTTTTGGGTTCGCGACCCCGGCAGGACTTGAACCTGCGACCCCCTGATTAGGAATTAGGTGCTCTATCCACTGAGCTACGGGGCCTTTGACCTTCATAGCCTGTCCCAGGGAGTGCAGCAAACATGCTTGGCGTGTCAGCGACCTTGGCCTCGCTTGCACGCCGGCCGCCTTGCGGTCAGGCCGGTATCAGCGCAGATCAATTTTGCGTCTCGAGACCCGTCGGCACGACCACATTCTCGCTCCTGAGCTTGATGCCGGCGGTGAGCGCTACGGTCTCGAGGGTGGCGGCGAAATCCTTCTGCAGATAAGCCTGCGGATCGGGTTGCAGCTGCGCGGCGCCGAAATGCGCCTGCAGAGCCTCGCGCGTCGCCGCCGTTACCGGCATCGGCATGTTGAGCCGGCGTGCGGCCTCGAGACCGAGATCAAGGTCCTTGCGCAGCAGCTCCGGCGTGAAGGTGGTAGTCCAGTCGAGGTTGACGAGGGCGCTCGACTTGTAGCGCGAGAACATCGAGCCCATCACGCCGTTGTTGATGAACTCCAGGAACGCGTGGCGCGGTACCCCGGCCTTCTCGGCGAGGATGGTGATCTCGGCGAGGTTCTGGATCACCACACCCAGCATGACGTTGTGGGCGATCTTGCAGATTCGCGACAGCTCGCCCTCACCGACATAGGAAATCCCGCGCGGCGCGAAGCTCAGCATGTACGGCTTGGCGAGCTCGAACGCGCTCTTCGGGCCCGAAGCGACGGCGGAGAGCTTGCCGGCCTTCACCACCGACCCGTTGCCGCTGACGGGCGCAGCCAGGAAGTCAGCCCCGAGCGCGGTGAGCTTGGTCCGGCAGGCTGCCGACTCCTCCACCGAGATCGAGGAGCAATCGACGATGACCTTGGGCACCTTGCCCTTCCCGCGCGAGGCGGCGCCGTTCTTGCCGAAGCACACCTCCTCCAGGTCCTTGCCGGTGGACACCATGATGAAGAGGATGTCGGAGCCGGCAAGGTCGGCCGGCGTGTCGACGATGCGTCCGCCGTGCTTGGCCAGCGGCTCGGCCTTCGACCGCGTGCGGTTCCAGACGCTGACCTTGTTGCCGGCTTTGAGCAGCCGCTCGGCCATGGGGTAGCCCATGCGCCCCATGCCGATCCAGCCGATAGTGTGCTTTGTGCTCATGACGTGTTCCTTGGTTGTCTGTGTCTCCCTCTCGCCGTCTGCGGGGAGGGAGAGGGTCGGGGTGAGGGGCAAAACAAGCGACTGAGCGTGCGTCTGCCCCTCACCCTGACCCTCTCCCCATGCCGGAAGAGGCATCGGGAGAGGAGACGCGGTGTCAGTACCGGTTGGCGATGGGCAACTCTTCGGCCGGGAAGTGCGTGATGACGCGGCATCCCTTGTCGGTGACGACGACCTCTTCCTCGATGCGGGCGGCGGAGAAGCCGTCCTTGGCCGGGCAATAGGTCTCGAGCGCGAACACCATGCCGGGTTTCAGCTCCATCGGCTGGTCCATGGAAACGAGGCGCGAGATGATTGGTCGCTCGTGCAGCGCGAGGCCGAGGCCGTGGCCGAACTGGAGCCCGAAGGCCGCCATCTCGTCGGGGAAGCCGAACTCCTCGGCCTTCGGCCAAACCGAGGCAACCCGGTCGGTCGACTGGCCGGGCTTGATCAGTTGGATCGCCATGTCGAGCCACTCGCGGCAGAGCTTGTAGGCATCGCGCTGCGCGTCGGTGGCTCGGCCCACGTTGAAGGTACGGTAGTAGCAGGTGCGATAGCCCATGTAGGACTGCAGGATGTCGAAGAAGGCCTGGTCGCCGGGCCGGATCAGCCGGTCGGTGAAGTTGTGCGGGTGCGGATTGCAGCGCTCGCCGGAGATGGCGTTGATGGCCTCGACGTCGTCGGAGCCCATCTCGTAGAGCATCTTGTTGGCGCGGGCGACGATGTCGTTCTCGCGCACGCCCGGCTTCAGCTCCTCGTAGATCATGTGATAGACGCCGTCGACCATGGCGGCGGCCTGGTTCAGCAGCGTGATCTCGTCGATGTTCTTGATCTCGCGTGCGTCGAGCATCACCTGCTGGCCGTCGACCGGCTTGATGCCGGCGGCCTCCAGCGCGAACCACATGCCGGGCTCGATCAGGTCGACGCCGACCGGCTGGCCGGCGACGCCTGCCTCCTTCAGCAGGCCCGCGATCTCCTCGGCGTGGCGCTTCATCAGGCCCGCAGACGGCGGCACGGTGCCGCGCATGCCGAGCATGCCGGCACGGAAATTCTCCGGCGGCAGCCAGTCGCAATAGAGCCGGTGATGCACGGCCGCGGAGCCGAAGTCCCACTCGATCGGGTCGTTGTCGCCCGCGAGCAACGCGAAGCGGCAGAGCTTGTCGCGCTCCCACTCGCCGATCTTGGTGCCCGTCAGATAGCGGATGTTGTTGACGTCGAACACCAGCAACGCGCCCAACCTGGAGTTCTTGAGCGCCTGCTTGGCGCGGCCCAACCGATAGCGGTGCAGGCGGCGGAAGTCGACGCGGGTCTCGAAGTCGACGTTGGTGTGGCCCGGCGCGGGCAGCGCACGGTCCCACCGCCAATGGGGGTCAAGCGCCCGCAGCGCATCGTGCTCCGTCACGACTTTCGGCTCGCCGATCCGCTTGTTCATGGTGCGCTCTCCTCGAACTCTCCGGCACCCTGCCGCGCACGCATATGCCTGTCAATTGAGCGACAGGCGCGCACGGCAGCAAAGCCTCAAGCAGCACGGCACCGAAGTCCGCATTGTGGAAGGGCAGGATCAGGCTGCCTGGCCCGAGCCAGGCGCCCGCCGCACCAAGAAGAGCCCGAGCAGCAGCGCGGGCGCCAGCAACCCGAGCCCCAGGCCGATCATCTGCAGCTCCGACAGCGGCACCACACCGCCGCCGGGCGTCGCCAGCACGACACCGCCGACTACCAAGAGCACACGGATCGGCCATTCCAGGATGCCGGCCTTGCGCAGGTCGCCGATACCGGACTGATATCCCTGGATGCCGCCGCAGATGAACAGCGTGCCTATCGCGATCAGCACCGCAAGCCCGATGGCAGCCAGGTACGGATTGGAACCCTGCAGCACCAGTACCGGGTTGAGAACGAAGAAGAACGGCACGAAGTAGATGATGCTGCCGACCCACATGCTCTCCCAGCCCGTGCGCATGGCCGGCGCGCCGGCGATGCCAGCCGCGGCGAACGAGGCGATGGCCACAGGCGGCGTGATGGCCGACAGCATGCCCCAGTAAAAGATGAACATGTGCACGGCCATCTTGTTGAGGCCGAGCTTCTCGAGCGCGGGCGCCACAAGGATGGCGAGGAAGATGTAGCAGGCCGTAGTCGTGAGCCCGAGCCCGAGAACGAGGCTTGTCACCGCGCACATCACGAGCAGCAGAAAGACGTTGTCGCCGGCGATGCGCAGAAGATCGTTGGCGAGGCTCGACACCACGCCGGTCATGGAGAAGGCGCCGATCAAGAGGCCGCAGCCCGCCAGGATGCCTACCAGTTCCACGAACGTGCGGCCGTTGAGTTCCAGGAACTCGACGATGGTCTTGAAGGTCCAGCGCTTGTCCTTGGAGAACAGCTGATTGAGCACCAGCAGCAGCGCTGTGGCATAGAAGGGCGCATGGCTCTCGCGCTTGAAGTGCAGCAGCATGACGATCAGCAGCGCGATGACGAAGATGTAGTACCAGCCCTCCTTGATGGTGGCCCAAGCGCTTGGCAGCTCCTGGCGTGCCAGGCCCTTGAGGCCATTGCGGGCGGCGTAGGCGTCAACCTGGGTGAACAGCGCCACATAATAGAGCGCAGCCGGGATGGCGGCGGCGAGGGCAACATCGCCGTAGCCGACATTGAGGAACTGAGCCATGACAAAGGCCGTTGCGCCCATCACCGGCGGCGCCAACACGGCGCCGGTGGAAGCGCATGCCTCGATGGCCCCGGCGTAGGATGGACTGAAGCCCGTGCGCTTCATGGTGGGGATGGTCATGGTGCCCGCGGTCAGCACGTTGGACACCACGCTGCCCGACATCATGCCCAGCAGCCCGCTGGCGAAGATGCCGACCTTGGCAGCGCCGCCGCGGAACGTGCCGCACAGCGCAAACGCAAGATTGATGAAGAACTTGCCGGCGCCCGTCATCATCAGGGCGGTGCCGAACACCAGGAAGCCGATGACGGTCTCGGCGAAGGCCTGGATGGGGATGCCGAGCAGGCTCTCGTTGGAGAGCACGTGGTAGGCGACCGCCTGATCGAGGGTCGATTGGTTGCCCCTGAGGGGCCCGAGCCAGCCCGTCTCAGCGAACAGGGGATAAACCGTGAATGGAAGCACGCTCAGAAGCAGACTCCAGCCGCCGGTACGGCGCAACGCCTCCATCAACAGCACCCACATGACCAACCCGGCGACGCTCACGGGCATGGGCGCGCCGCCGAACTCCCAGCCGAGCTCCGCGGCCTTGCGGACGTTGAGCATGAGATAGACGGAGGCAGCAATCGTGGCGAGGAACAGCGCCGCGTCGTACCACGGGACCTTGTCGGTCGCGGCGCGCTCGCTGCCGGGAAAGATGAGAAACGTGAACGGCAGCATGCACAGGATCAGGAGATAGTAGTATTCCGTGTTGAGCTGGGTGTAGCCGACGAAGAAGCGCAGCGTGAACTGCTGATTGATGCACAGCGCGATGGTCACCCCAGTCATCACGACCAGCAGCCAGCGCCACGGGCCGGCAAGCCTGCGCACGCGCGTGACTTCGCCTTCGACTGGGCCGCTTTGCACGTGCGGATCGGCGAACTCGACCCTAGCTGTTGCGGCTGCGGCACCGGCCTTGTCGGATGCTGGCGGCACGGAGACTCCTGAACGCTACAGCCGGCTTTGGGTCGGAAGGGCCCCACGAGGGCGGCCCTTGCCGATGGGCGGGGACAGCGTATCGAGGCTTCGCAGCGCCGAACGCTGTCCGGTGGGCACTACTCGAAGATCGCGTCCATGCCGGCCCCGCTCAGCGCGGCCTTGCGCGCTGCCAACCAGCCCTTGTTGAATGCATCCTTCTCCTCCGGCGGGTTGCCCTTCACATAAGCGCCCCATGCGGAGGCAAGTATCGCCTGGCGCTTCAGGAGGCCCTGGTTGTGTGCCTCGTGCTCAGGCTTCCAGGCGCCCGCCTCCTTGAGCGCCCGCACCGCTCCTTCGTGGTAGGGGACCACCCAGGCGAGGTTCTGGCGCTTCACTTCGAGGCCGGCGGCCCCGGGTGCCCCATCCTTGTAGAGATCGTAGTTGACGATCATCGACTTGGTCATGGCATAGGCCAGGTCGCCAGACTGCTCGCCGTAGGTCATGAAGATCGGATAGGCATAGGACGGCAGCTCGACCGAGCCGCCAGCGGGAACGCCTGCGCCACAGGTCGACTTGTGCGCCAGGTAGTAGGGGCCGAACTTGTGCAGCCGTGCCCAACCCTCCTTGTCGGCCGCTGGCGTGGGCGGATAGACGATGCCGCGCGGCGAGGTCTCGACTTCTTTCACCTGGCCGGAAATGTTGGAGGCGATCGCCGCATCGACCTCGTTGTTGACCATCCCCTTCCACATGGCGCCGTAGCTGGAGAACTCGACCAGCTTGACGTCGCTCTTGCCGAGGCCGCCGAAGGCGAGGACCGCGAAGGCGTTCTGGTTGAGGGCGGGCGAGCCGACCACCATGCCGATGCGCTTGCCCTTGAGATCCTTGATCTCCTTGACGCCGGTGTCCTTGGCGACACCGAGCGAGATGGCATTGCAATCGGTGGAGGAGAGCATCAGGCGCAGCTGCTGCGGGCCCCACTCCTTCACCGCGAACTCGAACACGCCTTCCTGCGCGAAATAGGTGCCGATCCCCATGGCCGAGGCCTGCGCGCGGCCGGTCTTCAGTGGCGTGAGGCGGGCGACGTCGTTACCGGCGGGCAGCACGCGCACGTCGGTGCCGTGCTTGTCCTTGAACATCTTGCCGACAGCGACGGCAATGTTGAAGCCGGACGAGCCGGTGTCGTAGGCGGTGAAAGTAAGCGTCGACGGAAGCTTCAGCTCCTGAGCAACGATCGTCGACGGGGTCGAGAACGCGAGTGCCGCGGCCACTGCGACAAGCGTCGACGGCCTGGTAAATCTGATCACATAGTCCTCCCATGCATGACGGCTTGTGTTGCCGGTTCGGTATTTTCGCCGGTTGCGGTGAGCACGCTGAGCGCCGCTCCGGAATTCCGATGGTGCGGGGGCTTCGTCCGAGTCCGTCCCCGCATTGTCGGACAATGCCTGATAACATCCTAAAACTCTTAGGGCAATTGCCACTCACGGGCGCCTGGCGGTGACTGAACGTTTTTTGGGCTAGGGCAGCGACGGCGCGGGCTCACGCCTTGTTTCGCGTCGACCTGCGACGCCGGCGCGACACACGCGGGCGGTCGACTCGATTACAATAGGGCAGCGACATAAGAGCAGGCCAGGGTTGGCTTATTTGTCGGTCGAGAACGTGGCATGCGGGCACTGATGCGATGGCGAGGCGCGAGCGTGGTCGTTCTTGCGGGCGCGATCGTGGCCGGGGCGCTTAGCTGCCTGCCCTCGGCACTCGCAGTCGACGTGTCTCCGTTCCAGAAGCTGGCGGGACGATGGGTCGGCGAAGGGCGCCTCGGCGTGCGCGACAATGCCACCGAAAACGTCAAATGCCGCGTCACCTATGTCATTGTGGAAGGCCAGGATCAGCTCAAGCAGTCGATCCGCTGCGCTTCGGCGGGCGGCAACATCGAGGTCCAGAGCCTGGTCTCGCATGTCGCCGGCATGCTTTCAGGGACCTGGACCGAGCTGGTCCACAACATGAGCGGCCAGATCAACGGCAGCGTGACCCCGCGCGGGTTCCGCGTCTACGTCAAGGGCGAGGGCCTCAACGCCAACATGGACATCGTGGTACTCGGGGCCAAACAGATCATCGAGATCCAGTTCATCAACAGCTCGCTGATCGGGCTGACCCTGATCCTGGAGAAGGGCTGAGCCTACCGGGCCAGCGGAAACGAGAGGAGTAGCGATCATGGTCGTAGCCCAGCCCGCCGGCACGCATCTCGCCCAACTCAACGTCGGTCATGTCCGCTACGCAACCGACGATCAGCGGATGGCGGAGTTCATGGATGCCCTCGACGCCGTCAATGCACTGGCCGAACGCAGCCCCGGCTTCGTGTGGCGCCTCAAGGACGACAGCAACAACGCCACCAGCATCCTGGTCACGCCGGACCCGAGCTTCCTCATCAACCTGAGCGTTTGGGAGACGCCCGAGCAGCTCGAGCACTTCGTCTGGAACACGGTGCACAAGCGCTTCTACATGAAGAAGGGCAATTGGTTCGCGCCGATGCAAACGCCGCACTTCGTCATGTGGTGGATCCCGGCGGGGCAGTTGCCGACGCCGCAGGAGGCGCTGGCGCGGCTCGATCATTTTGCGAAGCACGGGCCTAGCGAGCATGCGTTCGCCTGGGAGAGCTTAGCCAGCGTCGAGCGCGTCATGCAGCAGCGCTGCGCCTGACGACCCGAGGCGGGCGTCTCGGTCAACCGTCGAGCGTCTGCACCCGGCGCAGCTCGGGAAACAGCCACATCCAGATCAGCGCCACCGCGATCGTTCCGCAGCCGCCGATCACGACCGACGGCACGACACCCACCAGTGCCGCGACCGCGCCGGACTCGAACTCGCCGAGCTGGTTGGACGTGCCGATGAACAGCGCGTTCACCGCGCTGACGCGCCCGCGCATCTCGTCGGGCGTCTGCAGCTGCACCAGCGAGAAGCGGATGACCACGCTGACCACGTCGGATGCACCCGATCACGAACAGGGCGGCGAGCGACAGCGGCAGCGAGGTCGAGAGGCCGAACACGATGGTGGCAACCCCGAACACGATCACCACGGCGAACAGCAGCGGCCCGACGCTGTGCGTCAGCGGAAAGCGCGCCAGCACGGCTGACATGCACAGCGCGCCCAGCGCCGGCGCCGCGCGCAGCAGGCCCAGGCCCCAGGGGCCGGTCATGAGGATGTCGCGCGCATAGATCGGCAGCAGCGCGACCGCGCCGCCGAACAGCACCGCGAACAGATCGAGCGACAGCACGCCCAGCAGCAGGCGGCGCGAGCGGATGAAGGCGAAGCCCGAGAACACCGACGCCAACGTCGGGCTCGCGCTGGATCGCGCCGGAGCGACCCCGGAATGCGGCTCGTCAGGAGAGCGGCCAGACCATACAGCACGCACGGCGCTGACGAAGGCCGCGCCGGGCGTGATGGCATAGAGAATGCCGCCGAGCGCGGGCCGCCGATCTGCGCCAGCTGGTTGGCGGTGGTGGCCCAGGCGGTTGCGCGCGGCAGCGTCTCGCGCGGCACGAGCGTCGGCAGCAGCGCCGCCACGGTCGGCCACTCGAACGCGCGCGCGGATGCGCTGACCGCGACCAGCGCGAAGATGGCGCCCCGATCGAGCCAGCCCACGATGGTGCCGAACGCCAGTGCGGCGGCCGACAGGGCCGACGATCGAGCTGGCAGATGCTGACGATTCGGCGCCGGTCGTAGCGGTCGGCCACGTGGCCGACGGCCAGTGTCAGCACCACCATCGGCACGAATTGCACGAGCCCGACGAGGCCCAGATCGAGCGCGCTGCCCGTCAGCGCGTAGAGATGCCAGCCGACGGCGACGCCCTGCCCGGCAAAGGCGACGGACGAGCAGATGCGGGCGAACCAGTAGTAGGCGAAGGGCGGATGCCGGAGCAGCAGACCGGACGTCTCGGCGCCAGCCGGCATCGTGCAACCTGCCTCCATGCGACGTTGAGCGCAGGTCTTATCAGTCCTTGGGTCCGGTGAGTACACCAGGCTAGCCGCGCGCCTTGGCTGCGCCTCGATCTCCTCCTCGACGTCGGCAGCTTGTCCTTGCCGAAGAAGATCTCGCTGCCGACGAAGAAGGTGGGCGCGCCGAAGGTGCCGCGCGCCACCGAGGCTTCGCGTGTTCTTGAGTAGCTTGTCCTTGACGTCCTGCTCCTGGATGCGCGCCAGCGTGCGCGCGCCGTCGAGGCCGGAGGCATCGAGCGCGGCGCGGATCACCTCCGGGTCGTCCATCTTCTTGCCCTCCTCCCACATGTGGCGGAAGACGGCATCGACGTACTTCGCGAGCTGGCCGTCCATCTCGGCCGCCACGGCGCCGCGCATGATCTGCACCGTGTTGACGGGGAAGTTCGGGTTCATCTTGAACTTGGTGAGCCCGTGCTTCTTGATGAAGCGCTCGGATCTCGATGCGCATGTAGTCGCAGCTTGCCCTTGATGTCCTTGAACGCCACGATCGGCGGCTGGTTGTTGGTGAGCTTGAACACGCCGCCGAGCAGGATCGGCACGTAGGTGAACTTGGCGCCGGTGCGCTGCTCGATCTGCGGGATCGACCTTGTGCGCGAAGTAGGCGTTGGGGCTGCCGAAATCGAAGTGGAACTCGACCTTGGGTGTCATGTGTTTCCTCCTTGGCAGGGGGTCAGCCCTCGCGTATCCCTCGTCACTCGATCGCGGCGAGAGGCGACGGGCTGCTGGCGCATCACCACGTCTCCATCCACGGCCGCAGGTCCATCTCGTGGGTCCAGGCGCTGCGCTGTGCTGGCAGTGCAGCTGCCAGTAGGCCTCGGCGATGGCGTCGGGGTTCAGGATGCCGTCGCGGTCCTTCAGCGCCGCGCGCTCCGGGAAGTTGCGTGCGGATGAACTCGGTGTCGATGGCGCCGTCGATCACGACGTGCGCGACGTGGATGCCCTGCGGCCCCAGCTCGCGCGCCATGCTCTGCGCCAGCGCGCGCAGCGCGTGCTTGCCGCCGGCGAAGGCCGCGAAGCCCGACGCCGCCGCGCACGCTGGCCGTGGCGCCGGTGAACAGGATGGTGCCGCGGCCGCGCGGCACCATGGCCTTGGCCACCTCGCGGCCCATCAGGAAGCCGGCAAGCGCGCACATCTCCCACACCTTGAAGTAGACGCGCACCGTGGTCTCGCGGATGGGAAAGCGCACGTTGGCGCCGATGTTGAAGACCGCGACCTCGATCGGCCCGATGTCGCGCTCGATCGCCTCGACCAGCGCGACCATCTGCTCCTCCTTGCGCGCGTCGGAGCCGAAGGCGCGCGCCTTGCCGCCCTCGCTCTCGATGCGCGCGACCAGGGGGGCGAGCTTGTCGGCGTTGCGGCGCGTGACGCAGGCGGTGAAGCCCTCGCGCGCGAAGCGGCGGGCGATGGCGCCGCCGGTGGCGTCGCCGGCGCCGATCACCAGGGCGACCTTGGCGTCGGGCATGCGCGCCTCCCGTCATCGCTCGTGCCGAGATCCACCGTCTGCTGCGCCGAGCAAGCTGATCGATATCCGCACGGCCGGGATGACAAGTGCGTTCCAAAATAGAACGTGCATGTTGAGTTCCAAAACAGAACCTGTCAACTTGAATCGGCGAGGCGAGGCTCGTGCGGCGGCCGCGCGAGCCGGACGGCGAGCAGACTGCGCATGCGATGGAGCGACCTGAAGCAGCGAGCCGCTGCTCGGTGGCGCGCACCGTGTCGGTGATCGGCGACCGCTGGACGCTGCTGATCCTGCGCGACTGCTTCCTGCGCGTGCGCCGCTTCGAGGAGTTCCAGGAGCGCCTCGGCATCACCCGGCACGTGCTGGCCGACCGGCTGCGCAAGCTGGTCAAGGCCGGCGTGCTGCGCAAGGTCGCCTACCAGGCGCGGCCGCGCCGCTACGAGTACCGCCTGACCGACAAGGGCCTCGACCTGCACCCGTGCTGATGGCGGTCGTGCACTGGGGCGACGTGCACATGGCCGGCAAGCGCGGCCGGCCGATGCTGCACGAGCACACGAGCTGCGGGCACACGTTCGATCCCGTGCTCGACCTGCTCGGCCTGCGGCGAGCGGCTGCGAGCCGCGCGCGGTGCGGGTGAAAGCCGGGCCCCGGCATGTAGCGCGACAATACGATGTTCTGAGGCGACAGCCTCAGCGACCGAGGAAGCGCGCAATCTCGTCGAGCAGGCGGCTCCAGGAGGGCTCGTGCTCGAGGATGAGGTGATTGCCCCCTTCCAGGGCCACGAAGCGCGCGCCGGGGATGCCGGCGGCTATCCGCCGGCCCTCGTCGAAGGGCTGCACAGCATCGTCGCGGCAGTGCAGGACCAAGGTCGGAACCTTCACCTCGGCGAGAAGCCCGCTCACGTCGATGGTATCCACGACATAGCGAATGCGCGCGGCATTCTCGGGCGATGTCGTCATGCGCTGCAGGTCGTTGAACCACTGCACCTGCTCGGCGGTGCCGCCGGGAATGAACAGTGACGTGAATATCTGGCGGAACGCCGGGTTCTCCTGGCCCCAGCCCTGGCGCATCAGCGTCTGCAAGGCATCGGCCTGCTCCACCGCGTGCTTCTGCCCGCGCTGGCGGCGCCCGCGCGCATAGCCGCCATAGAGCACAAGGTGGCTGACACGCTCCGGATGGCGCACGGCATAGGCGAGGGAAACCGCGCACCCTTGCGAAATGCCCAGAAGGGCGAATTTGTCCAGGCCATTGGCATCGGCGACGCTTTCGAGGTCGCGCACGAAGGCCTCGAGCGAGATGTCGTCGACCTCCCAATCGGAAAGGCCGTTGCCGCGCTCGTCGTACCGGATGAGGCGGTACCTGCCGGCGAGCGCCTTGAGCAGCGGGCTCCACACCGGGCTTTGCCAATCGTACTCGAGGTGGTTGAGCCAGTTGGCGCACTTCACCAGCGGCAATCCCTCGCCGACGCTGGCATAGGCGATGCGAATCCCGTCGGAGGCGGTGCAGAACTGCACGTCCTGGCGCAGGTCCGTCGGCGGCGACTTGGCAGGCGGCAGCGCTTCGGCCGGTGTCGTCCGCCTCGCCAGCTCGCCGACGAAGCGCAGGCCCTTGCGCGCAACGGTGCGGATCAGGCGTTGCTCGGCGCCGCTGTCGCCGAGCGCGCGCCGAACGGCGTTGATCCGGCTGGCGAGCGTCGATTCCGATACGATGCGTCCGCCCCATACGCCCTCGATCAGGTCGTCCTTGCTGACCACGCGGCCCCGGTGCTCGATCAAATACACGAGCAGATCGAACACCTGGGGCTCGGTGGCGATCAGCTCGTTGCCACGCTTGAGCTCGCGCCGGTCGGTATCGATCGAGAACTCCGCAAATTGAAAGATCAAGCCAGCCTCCTTGGGCGCAGGCCCGCAGTGCCACCCGGTGGCTGAGAAATCAAGCCAATCTCAAGGATAAATCAATCGGCTGTCAAAGCTTTGCGGAGCGGGCGGGGACACCATTCGGGATATCCAGAGCGCAAACGGAGCTCGATCATGACAGCCGCGGCACATTCCCCGACATCCGGCGGCAAAGGCACCGGCCTCGGTTCTGTCATGCGCTCCCCGACCCTGGCGTTGGCGCTGGCTGCCTTGTTCTGGGCGGGCAGCTTCGTGGTGGGGCGAATACTGCGCGAGGACATCGATCCGGTGGTGCTGACATTCCTGCGCTGGTTCGTTTCGCTGGTGGTGTTTGCGCCGTTCGTGTGGCGGGAAATCCCCCGCGCTCTGCCCATCGTGCTACGCGAATGGCGGCTGCTGGCGGCGCTCGGCGCGACAGGAATAGCGCTGTTCCACCCGCTGGTGTTCATGGCCCTGCAGCACACCTCGGCCACCAACGCGCTCCTAACCTTCTCCCTGTCGCCGGTTGCAATTCTCCTCGGGGGCGCGCTGCTGGGCGGAGAGCGGCTTACGCTGCGCAAGCTGGTCGGGGTGCTGGTATCGATGATCGGTGCCGCCATCCTGATCACCCGGGGTGACCTGGGCCTGCTGCGCACAACCGGCGTCGGCACCGGAGATCTGTGGATGCTGGCCGCCGTTGCCGTCTGGGCCGCCTACTCGCTGCTGCTGCGTCGCCGGCCGTCGGATCTTTCCCAGACCATGACCTTGGCGGCGAGCATCGTGTTCGCACTGCCGATGCTGCTGGCGTTCACCCTGCTTGCGGCACCGGCCTCGCCAATCACCTTGTCGATCCCAGTGGTGCTGGGCGTCGCCTACATCGCCGTCTTCGGCTCGGTGATCGGCTTCGTATTCTGGTCGTTCGGGGTGAGCGAGCTGGGTCCCGCCCGGGCCGGACAGTTCGTGCACCTGATGCCGGTGTTCGGTGCCGGGCTCAGCTTCGTCTTCCTTGGCGAGCCGTTGTCCTTCGCCCAAGTTGCCGGCGCGGCGTTCGTGCTGTCGGGCATTGTACTGATCGAGCGTGCCACGCCGGTCCGTCCTGCTCACCCACGCTAAGAGCGGCTGGCTTGGCCCACGGGGCAAGGGCGTGTACTCAATAGCGACAACTTGCAAAGGCAGCGCACCATCACTTGGCAGCGGCTGGCTGACGGAGTGAGCCGGTCGGTCTTCCAAGTCACGACGACCTCCTTGCATGCCCCGATTGCCGGCGTGCGGTTTGGGCGCGCATCGTCGCGGCAGTCAGCCCATCCCATGCGCACTCACGCCGTGGATGTAGAGACGGCGAAGACGCCTTCGCCGAGACGCCCATGCGCCGTCGGCGCCAAGCGCCTGGCAGTGCGCGGAAAGTCGTATCAGGTGCTGGTTTCGGCCTTGCCGGCGCCGGGACCCAGGACAAAGAACCAATGGCAGAACAGACCGACGCCCCAGCCCAGCAGCACCCATAGGCTCCAATAGGGCCAGCCGGTCAACAGATTGATGACCAAGAGCACGATGATGCTCGGGACGAAAACCATCGCATGGATGCGGAAGCCGAGCTTCTGCTCCGCCGGGGTGAGGTGTTTCATGACGCTCTCCGAAGCCCAGTGAGTTAGCAATCCCTTGGCGGCGAGGCCGGGCCAGTTCCACCGTCAGGAGTCTTCATTGCGCGCCGCGTTGGGGCAGCCAGCCGATCCCGTGCGCATTCAGGCTGTGGATGTAGAGGCGATCGGCGGTCTCGGTCGCACCCGTGGCCTCAGGATAGGCGCCGCTCGGGTCCTGCAGGCTGGCCGTGACGCGGCCTTCCTCGTCGATGGCAAACACGTGCCCGTACGACTGGCCGAGCGGCAGAAGGAAGCGCGGCAGCCTCAGCAAGACCTTGCGAAGGAATGGCCTCTCGGCGAGGCTGTCCGCCGCCGGGTTGCGCGGCTTGAACAGCCCGACCCAGATGCGGCCGTCGCGTCCGCGCATCAGATTGTCCGGGTAGCCCGGCAGATTGTCGAGCAGCACCCTGGCCTGCGGCGATCCGCTTTGCACGTCGAGGTCGTTCGCTCGGCCGTCGATTTTCCAGAGGCGGTAGCGGCCCGTCTCGTTCACGAACAGGGAATGGCCGTCGGAAGACAGGGCGATCCCGTTGGCGAAAGAGAAGCCGCGGGCCACGATGCGCGTTCTCCCCGTCGCCGGGTCATGGGCGAGCACACGGCCGCTCGCGGATTGCTCCATGATGTCGAGCACGCTCGCCGGGTACGTGCCGCCCCATTGCGCGGGTGCGAAGCGCGTCGACGCATCGGTGAAATAAATCGTCCCGTCCGGCGCGACGACGACAGCGTCGGCATAGCGGATCGGATCATTGGGGCTCACGCGATCGGTAAGCACCGTCACGCGCCGGTCGGGAGTGATGGCCAGCAGCCCCTTCATGGCGTCCGCGGCGATCATGCGTCCCTGGGCGTCGAAGTCGAAGCCGAGCACGCGCCCGCCCGTGTTCGCGAACACCTCCTGCTTGCCGCCGTCCGGCTCCATGCGTATCAGGTTGCCGCTATGCATCGCAGCGTAGAGCTTGCCGTCCGGTCCCATCGCGATGTGCTCGGGGCCGACCTCACTGCCCGGTATCGATCATGCGCAGACCGGACAAGCGTGTGTTCGGCGCGAAAGCGCCGGTGTAGCCCGGCGGCTTCTGCGCCGGCCACGACACGGGCTCTGCGGGAATGGGCCAGAGGCAGAGATAGGCGGCGATCCCGCCACCGCGAGCGCCACTACACCGGCCGCCTTGCGAATGATGGATCCCCCCAAGCAGTATCTCCCTTGCTTGGACGATGATAGTACGCGGAGGCGGCTAAGGCGACCTCTCAATACGCAGTGTACGGAGCACGCATATTGCGATGCGCGCCGGCGGGTTCAAGCAAAATCAGCGAGACACGATTCGGGCCTCGCGCCTCATCAAGCTGCCCAGAAAATAGCCACGAGGTCACGTCCGTGGTCGGCAGATTATGTTGCGAAATACGCTCCGACGTCTGATATATAGCATGACTGGTAGAATCTCATCCTGCGCAGCCGCTCCTGTTGGGAATCCTGGTCCGCGAGCGGCCCCTGGCGGGAATTGATTTCTGCATTCCTCGCGCGGACAAACTCCAGAATACTTTTGCAACAAAATCGGTACGACTTTGCCATAGACCCACCCTGGAGCTTCCGGCTGGTTGGCTGCAAAAGCTGCCGAACTGGCCGCGGGGTCTTACGCAGAACCCCATCAGAGACTAGGCTTCTTTCATCGACACGCGATGGCCAAATCTCCGCGACTGGCAAGGTGTGGCTTGGCTCGCCTATGAGTGCACGGCCCCGCGGCGGCGCGGGAGCACTTGCTCCTCCGGCGCTGCCTCGCCAAGATGGCAGGCCTGTGGGATGGCTGGGCGGCGCTGGAGACGCGAGCGTGCACGGGACAGGCTACTCGACGCCGCTCATCGCCCTCGACGCGGTCGTGCTCGACACCGAGACGACCGGGCTCGATGCGCGCGTCGCGCGCGCTGGTGCAGATCGGCGCGCTGCGCTTGTCGCGGCGGCAGCCTGCGATGCGGCGGAGCGCTTCGAGAGCCTGGTCAATCCCGGCGGCCCGATCCCCAAGGCGTCGATCGGCCGTGCACGGCATCACCGACGCCATGGTGGCGACCGCGCCGGCCTTCGCCGAGGTGGCGCCGCCGCTGGAGGCCTTCGTCGGCCGCGTCGATCGTCATCGGCCACGCCATCGCCTACGACCTCGCCGTGCTGGAGCGCGAGTATGGTCTGGCCGGGCGATCTTGGCCCGCGCTTCCGCGCGCCTCGACGTGCGCACGCTGGCGCGGCTGGCGGCGCCCACGCTGGCCGACCACAGCCTCGACCGGCTGTGCGAGTGGCTCGGCATCGAGATCAAAGGGCCGCCACACGGCGCTTGGCGACGCGCGAGGCCGACGGGCCAGGTGTTCCTGGCGCTGGTGCCGCTGCTGCGCGCCAAGAACATCCGCACGCTGGCCGAGGCCGAGGCAGCGAGCCGGGCGCTGGCCGAGCGGGAGGCGCGCAGCACCGGCGGCTACGCGCCGGCGGCCGCCGGGCTCCGCCGCGGACGACGCGCGCGCTGGTGCGGATCGACAGCTTTCCCTACCGCCACCGCGTGCGCGACGTCATGAGCGCGCCGGCCCTGTTCGCCGCGCCGAGCACGACGGTGCGCGACGCGGTGCGCCTGCTGATCGAGAAGGGTGTGAGCAGCGTGTTCGTGCGCGCCGCCTCGGGCGGTAACGGGCATCGTCACCGAGCGCGACGTGCTGCGCGCGGTCGACGAAGGCGGCGAGGCGGGCCTGCCGCGCCCGTCTGGATGCAATCATGAAGGCGCCGCTGCAGACGCGTAGGCGAGGACGAGTTCCTCTACCGTGCCATCGGCCGCATCGAGCGCCTGGGCTTCCGGCACCTGGGCGTCACCGAGCGCCGGCGGCGAGATCGTCGGCGCGGTGACGACGCGCAACCTGCTGCGCCACCGCGCCGCCACGGCCATCATGCTGGGCGACGAGATCGACAGCGCCGCCACCGCCGCCGGCGCTGGCCGTCGGCCTGGGCCAGGCTGCCGCTGATGGCGCGCAACCTGATCGAGGAGGAGGTCGACCCGCGCACGATCTCGGCCGTGGTGAGCTCCGAGATCTGCGGCATGACGCGCCGCGCCGCCGAGCTTGCGCAGGCACGCATCGCAGAGCGAGGGCCTGGGGCCGCCGCCCGTCGCCTACGCGGTGCTGGTGCTGGGCTCGGCCGGCCGCGGCGAGAGCCAGCTCGCCGCCGACCAGGACAACGCCATCGTCTACGCGCAAGGCGGCGAGGGCGGGCCCGAGGACCGCTATTTCGAGGCGCTCGCCAAGCACATGAACGAGACCCTCGACGCCGCCGGCGTGCCCCTGTGCAAGGGCGGCGTGATGGCCAGGAACCGGGAGTGGCGCAAGAGCGTCGCCGACTGGCGCGCCACCATCGACGGCTGGGTGCGGCGCCAGCGGCCCGCAGGACCTGCTCAACGTCGACATCTTCTTCGACTGCGGTGCCGGTGCACGGCACAGCGTCCCTCGGCGAGGCCGATCTGGGACCACGCCTACGCCCGCGGCCACGCCGCGCGCGACTTCCAGAACCTGCTGATCGAGACCGCGCGCCAGCGCGGCCAGCGCCTTCACGCTGCTCGGCAATTTCCGCACCGACGAGAAGGGCCGCATCGACCTCAAGCGGTACGGCCTGATGCCGATGTTCACCGCCGCGCGCGTGCTCTCCATCCGCCACGACGTGCGCGCCCGCTCCACGGTCGGATCGCCTGCAGGGCGTCGCCGCCAAGGGCATCGGCACGCCGGAGAAGGTGCAATGCGATCCTGGATGCGCACCGCGTGATCCTGGGCGCGGTGATCGCCCAGCAGCTGGTGGACACGGAGGCCGGCGTGCCGCTGTCGCCGCGAGTCGATCTACGCCGTCTCGACAAGGCCGAGAAGGCCAGGCTCAAGGACGCACTGAAGGCGGTCGTGGAGGCACTCGACCTCATCTCCGAGGGCCGGCTGTAGGCTGCATCGATGCCGGTTTGGATAGTGACGCACGCTTAGGGAGGAAGCCATGAAGGCCGCCGTTCTGCACGAAGCAAACAAGCCACTCACGATCGAAGAGGTCGGCATCAACAAGCCGGGGCCGCGCGAGGTGCTGATCCGCACCGCCTTTGCGGGCCTGTGCCACTCCGACCTGCACTTCATCGAGGGGCTGTATCCCCACCCGCTTCCCGTGGTCCTCGGGCACGAGGCGGCGGGCATCGTCGAAGCGGTCGGCTCCGAGGTTGCCTACGTGAAGAAGGGCGATCACGTCATCACATGCCTGTCCGTATTCTGCGGCACCTGCGAGAACTGCACGACCGGCCGCCCCGCCATCTGCACCAACACGGACGTGAAGCTGCCGCCCGGCACCGCCAGGCGCCTGAGCCTCGACGGCAAGCCGCTGCACACCTTCGTCAACCTGTCGTCCTATGCCGAAATGATGCTGGTGCACGAAAACGCCGTGGTGAAGATCGGCGACGATTTTCCACTCGATCGCGCCGCGCTGATCGGCTGTGCGGTGATCACGGGCTATGGCGCCGTCGTCAACACGGCCAAGGTCGCTCCGGGCGAGACGGTGGCCATCATCGGCTGCGGCGGCGTCGGGATGGCGGCCATCAACGGCGCGGCCATCGCCGGCGCCGGCCGCATCATTGCCGTCGACACCAACCCTGTGAAGCTACAGCTCGCCACCAAGCTAGGCGCCACCGACCTCGTCAATCCCAAGGACGGCGATCCCGTGCAGCGCATCAAGGACCTGACCAAGGGCGGCGTCCACCACGCCATCGAGTGCCTCGGCACCAAGACTACGGCCGAGCAGGCCTTCCAGATGCTGGCCATCGGCGGCACTGCGACCATCGTCGGCATGGTGCCGTTCGGGCAGAAGATCGAGCTGCACGGATTCGACTTCCTGCGCGAGCGCAAGATCCAGGGCTCGTCGATGGGTTCCAACCGGTTCCGCGTGGACATGCCTCGCCTGATGGAGTTCTACAAGCAGCGCAAGCTGCACCTCGACGACTGGATCTCCGACCGCATCAAGCTCTCCGACATCAACGAGGGGTTTGCGGCCATGAAAGCCGGCAAGGTGGTGCGTAGTGTCATCCAGTTCGATGCGTGACGGGGAGATCGGGCTCGTCTTGGAGGGGCGATTGTAGGGTGGCGCGCACGCGTTGTGCTAGGCTCGACAAACCGCAGGAAAAACACAGGAGGGATCCGATGCGTGTGGGCGCCTACTACTTCCCGACCGACTACGGCATCGACATCGCCGAACTGGCGCGCGCGCTGGAGGATCGGGGGTTCAACTCGCTGTTCGTGTGCGAGCACACGCACATACCGGTCAGCCGCAAGACGCCGTTCCCGACCGGCGGCGAGCTGCCCAAGCGCTACAAGCACACCCACGATCCCTTCGTGGCGCTGTCGTTCGCCGCGGCGGCCACCAAGCGCCTCAAGGTCGGCACCGGCATCGCGCTGATCCCGCAGCGCGACCCGATCGTCACCGCCAAGCAGGCGGCCAGCCTCGACCAACTCTCGGGCGGACGCTTCATCTTCGCCATGGGCGGGGGCTGGAACGTCGACGAGATGGAGAACCACGGCGCCAAGTACGAGACGCGCTTCAAGCTGCTGCGCGAGCGCGTGCTGGCCATGAAGGAGCTGTGGACCAAGGAGGAGGCGCAGTTCCACGGCGAGTTCGTCAACTTCGATCCCGTGTGGATGTATCCCAAGCCCAAGCAGAAGCCGCATCCGCCGCTGCTGCTGGGCGGGGAGAGCGATCACACCTTGAAGCGGGTGGTGGAGTTCTGCGACGGCTGGTTCCCGCGGCCCCGCGGCGGCTGGGAGCCCAAGAGCGCGGTCACGCGACTGAACGCCGCGGCGGCGGCCGCGGGACGGGACCCCAAGACCCTGTCGATCACGGTATTCGCCGCCCCACCCGACGCGGCAAAGCTCGCGCCCTATCGCGAGGCCGGCATCGACCGCGTGCTGTTCGAGGTGCCGGACAAGAGCCGCGACGAGATCCTGGCGGTGCTGGACAAGAACGCGAAGCTGATTGCCGGGGCTTGAGACGGGCGAACCGCGTCGGCCTATCCCCGGTTTATGGTTAACACTGAACGTCGTGCGGGAATTGTTTCACGTGAAACAATTCGAGAGCGATGTTCAGTGTTAACCATACCTGTCCGCTCCCGGGGCAGCGTCAAGCCCGACACTAGTTTCGGCGACCTCGTCCCTCGCAATGCGTCCTTGTTGGGTATCGCCTTGGCGCGCTTGGCGGACAGTTTCCGTTTTGCGGCTTCGCGGGTTGCCTCGGTGGCATCGATAAAGGCCCGGACCCTGCCGATGAGGGCGGTTTCGCCTTCAGCCAGGGATGCGGTGATCGCCTCGTCCAATGGCATGGAACAGTCCGGCGGCCAAACCGTCGCAACGAAGTTCTGGTAGCTGGGCGCGCTCCAGATCCGGTACCGGCGGTAGTATGTCTGCCTTATGGACATACGACAGTGTTGCACGCTTCTATTGATTTTCATCTAAAACTGTCTGGATCGTACCCGGCGGCGGCGACGAGCCGGCGCACGCCCGTTCCGGGGGGCGCGGCTGCGTCACCGCACCCCTCACGCTCCCGCCGGACCCTTATGGCCCGCATAGAGGCCCTCGATCTCCTTGGCGAAGCGCTGCTCCAGCGCAGGGCGCTTGATCTTGAGGGTCGGCGTCTGCAGCCCTGCGGCGATCGTCCAGGGCTCCGTCGTCCACCACACGGCGCGCGGCGTGGCATAGGCCGGGAACCCCTTTACCGCGGCGGCGATGCGCTTGAGCAGGAACGCCGCCTCGCGCTCGGACGAAGAAAGCGCCGCACCATCGCCCCCGTTTGCGAGGAGGGCCTGCTGGCGGCGCCACTCCTCTGCGTTGAGGACGACGAGGGCCGCGAGGAACGGGCGCTGCTCGCCGATGACCATGGTCTGCTCGAACAGCGGGTCGGAGACGATTGCCGTCTCCAGGTCCACCGGCGCGATCTTCTCGCCGGTGGAGGTGACGATGATGTCCTTGATGCGCCCGGTGATGGTGATGCGCCCGTCGTCGATGCGCGCCTGGTCGCCGGTGTGCAGCCAGCCGTCCGGCTCGATGACGCGGCGCGTCTCCTCGGGCTTCTTCCAATAGCCCACCATCACGCTGGGCGCGCGCACCAGCAGCTCCTGGTTGTCGCCGATCTTGACCTCGATGCCGGCAAGCGGCCTGCCGACCGAGCGGGGATCGTTGTCGTCGGGCGTGTTGACGGCAACAACCGGCGAGGTCTCGGTCATGCCGTAGCCCTGCAGGATGTCGAGCCCCAGCGAGAGAAACAGGCGGATTACGGCCGAGGCGATGGGCGCGCCGCCGCTGACCGCCACGCGCAGGCGCCCGCCGAGCTGGGAGGTGATCTTGTCGGCGACGAGAGCGCTTCAGGACGGGCCAAGCGACCTGGTCGAGCAGCTGCGGGTCCTTGCGTGCCTGCCGCGCGTCGAAGCGGCGGCCGCCGACGGCGAGCGTCAGGTCGAACAGGGTCCGCTCCAGCCAAGACATGGATGAGCGTCGCTCCATGATCCTGGCGTAGACCCGCTCGTAGATGCGCGGCACCGACACGAGCACCGTCGGCGCAACCATCTTGAGGTCCTCCGGCAGCTGCTGCGTCGAGCGGGCAAACACCACGCAGGCGCCCATGGCGATCGGATAGTAGTAGCCCGCGGTGCGCTCGAACGTGTGCGACAGCGGCAGGAACGAGAGGAACACGTCGCTCGAACTCGGCGGAAATGCGCTCGCGCACGGCCCGCAGGTTGGCCATGACATTGCCGTGCGAGAGCATGACGCCCTTGGGCCGGCCCGTGGTGCCCGAGGTGTAGACGATGGCGGCGAGATCGGTGGCCTTCACGCGGGCGGCGGCGCTGTCGGAGCTGCGGGCTCGCCCGGTGTCCAGCCAGCGCTCGAGCGAGACGACGCGCCGGTCGCTGTCCTTGCTCCCGGTGGTGTGGTCCCCCTGCAAGCAGACGACCCGCTTCAAGCCGTCCAGCCGATCGCCCGTGGCGATCAGCTTCCCCCACCGCTCGGCCGAATCTATGAGCAGAAGCACGGCGCCGCTGTCGTTGAGGATGTAGATGATGCTTTCCGGGTTATCGATGGCGTGGAGCGGCACCGGCACCAGCCCACGGGACAGCGCCGCCTGGTCCATCGCCACGTGCTCGATGCCGTTCGGCACCAGGATGGCCACGCGGTCGCCGTGGGCCAGACGCTCGGCTTCGAGAGCATGCCGCCATGCCTGGATCTGCTCGTCGATCTCGCTCCACGAATGGCTCAGCCAGCGGCCCGCGCCGGCGTCGAACTGGCGGTAGGCCTCCAGATCGGGCGTCGCCGCCACGCGCCAGCTGAGCAGTTCCGGCAGCGTCTCGAGGTCGTCAAAGCTCGCTTCGGCCCGGGGTTGACCGACAGCTTCTTCAAGCTTGGTTTGCAGAGTTGAGGCCATGACGCTCACTTGGCAGCGACGAACTTCTCAGTGCCGTTGGGGCACAAGGAAGCTACTGAGCGTTTGTGGCTAAACGATCTAAACGGAGCCGAGTTCACCTCCGCCCGACAATGGCGCGCGTGATGGCGCGGCCGAGGCTGCCGGCGATCGAGCGGATGAAAGCCTTGATGGCGGTCTCGGCGATGCCCTGCCGCTGATTGCCGCCGCGGCTCGGCGCACTGTAGGCGGTGTCGATTTCCGGCCGGTCGGCTGGCTTGCGAGGGGGCTGGCCCGGTTGCTTGCTGGTCATCGCTCGTCTCCTAGTGTCCTGATCGCGAAATTCGTCGCAGTTTGCAGCAAGCTCTGAACGAATTTCGCGATCTGAAGGGACACTAGCTAAATCATGATGCTAGTGTGATTCAGATCGAGAAATCCGCTCCCGAACCTGACCCGACGCGATGATACGGATTGCTCGATCATCACACTAGCGCCGGCCGAAGATGGCACCGGCGATTGCGCGGCCCACGCTGCTCGCCACCGACCTGACGATTGCCTTGGTGAAGGTCTCGCCGTAACCCTGGCGGCGGCCCGTATTGGCGCCGCCCATCAGGATGTTGCCCCAGCTGTTGGCATCGGCGTCTTGGCTGCGCCGCGGCCTCGCCCGGCGCGCTTCTGCAGCATCTCGTAGGCCGACTCGCGGTCGACCGTCTCCTCGTACTTGCCGTAGATCGGGCTCGCCTCGATCAGCGCCTTGCGCTCGTCGGGCGTGACGGGGCCGATGCGCGCCGACGGCGGGCGGATCAGCGTGCGCTGGACCATGGAGGGCTCGCCGCCGCTGTGCAGCACCGACACCAGCGCCTCGCCCACCTTGAGCTCCTGGATCACGCGCTCGATGTCGAGCTGCGGGTTCGGGCGGAAGGTCTCGGCGGCGGCACGGATGCCCTTCTGCTCGATCGGCGTGAAGGCGCGCAGCGCGTGCTGGATGCGGTTGCCGAGCTGGGCCGAGACGTTGTTGGGCACGTCGCGCGGGTTCTGCGTCACGTAGTAGACGCCGACGCCCTTGGAGCGGATCAGCCGCGTGACGCGCTCGACCTGGTCGAGCAGCGCCTTGGGCGCCTCGTTGAACAGCAGGTGCGCCTCGTCGAAGAAGAACACGAGCTTGGGCTTGTCGCGGATCGCCCACCTCGGGAAGCTTGTCGAACAGCTGCGCCAGCATCCACAGCAGGAAGGTGGCGTAGAGCCGCGGCGTCTTCATCAGCTTGTCGGCGGAGAGAATGTTGATGAAGCCGCGGCCGTCGGGCGCGGTCTTGATGAAGTCGGCGATGTCGAGCGCCGGCTCGCCGAAGAAGTTGTCGGCGCCCTGCTCCTCCAGCACCAGCAGGCGGCGCTGGATGGCGCCGACCGAGATGGCGGAGACGTTGCCGTACTTCGTCATCAGCGACTTGCCGCGCTGGCCGACGTCGTTGGCGAGCGAGCGCAGATCCTTCAGATCGAGCAGCGGCATCTTCTCGTCGGCCGCCACGCGGAAGATGATGTTGAGCACGCCCTCCTGCGTCTCGTTGAGCTCCATCAGGCGCGACAGCAGCAGCGGCCCCATCTCCTGCACGGTGGCGCGGATCGGATGGCCCTGCTCGGCGAACAGGTCCCAGAACACGGTGGGGAAGGAGGTGTTGGACCAGTCCTCCAGCCCGATCTCCTTGGCCCGCTTGACGAGAAAGTCCTTGGGCTCGCCCATGGCGGAGATGCCGGACAGGTCGCCCTTGATGTCGGCGGCGAACACCGGCACGCCGGCGGCGGAGAAGCCCTCCGCCATCACCTGCAGCGACACGGTCTTGCCGGTGCCGGTGGCGCCGGTGACGAGCCCGTGGCGGTTGGCGAGCTTGAGTTCAAGCGCTTCGGGACCCGCACTGCTCTTGCCGAGGAAGATCTTGCCTTCCTGTAGCAGCGTTTGGCTTTGCACCATGCCTCAAGCTCCTAGTCCCGCGGCCCGACTCTAAACTCGTGTTTGCGCCTGATTACACGCAAAGCAGCGCTTGGCAATGGACGGTTGCATGTCCATCGTGGGGATAAGTTAGCGGCGAAGTGCGCCAAAACAATAGGCATTGGCACCGGGCCGGAATGGGCTACCAATGGGCAAGAAAGGCCAGCTGCCCCATCGGGATCGGGACTGTGCGATGTCAGAAGCGGATTTGACCCTGGCGGCCGAGTTCGAGCCGGCCACGCGTGCGGCTTGGTTGGCGCTGGTCGACAAGGTGCTGAAGGGCGGCGACTTCGAGAAGCGGCTTGTTTCGCACACCGCCGACGGGGTGCCCATCCAGCCCCTCTATACCCGCGCCGACAGGGCGGAGGGGCGGGGGCCCGTCAAGGGCCGCGCTGGCCGACCCGCCGGGACTGGGACGTACGCCAGCGCCATCTGGAGCCCGATCCCAAGGCCGCCAATGCCGCCATTCTGGAGGATTTGGCGGGTGGCGTTACCTCCATCGTGCTGCAGATAGCGGCGCCGGGGCAGGGCGGGCTCGCCTCCGGCGCGGAAGCGATAGCCGAGGCCTTGAAGGGCGTCCTGCTCGAGGCCTGCGCCATCGGGCTCGACGGTCGCGAGAATACCCTCGACGCCGCAGGCAGCCTGATCGAAATCTGGCGCGAGCGAGGCATGACCGAGACGGCCCGCCGCGGGGCCTTCAATCATGACCCGCTGGGCGTGCTGGCCAAGACCGGCACCCTCAACTACCCGGCAGCAAAGTCGTGCGAGATCGCCGCCAAGCTCGCCGTCGACACGCAGGCCATGCCACAAGTCACGGCCCTCCTCGCCGACGGGCGGCCCTATCACGAGGCAGGCGGCAGCGAGGCGCAGGAGCTGGCGGCGATGCTGGCGACGCTCCTGGCCTACCTGCGCGCCTGCGAGGGCGCCGGGTTGGCTCCGCGCGATGCGTTCGGCCGAATCGCAGTCGGTCTCGCGACCGATGCCGACCTGTTCCCCACGATGGCGAAGTTGCGCGCTGCGCGCCGGCTGGTGGCACGGGTGGCAGATGCCTGTGGCGGGGGTGCCGCCGCGGACAATGTCGAGCTCACAGCCACGACATCCGAGCGCATGATGGCGCGGCGCGACCCGTGGGTGAACATGCTGCGCACCACGGCAGCATGCGCAGCAGCGGCCTTCGGAGGCGCGGATGCGATCACCGTGCTGCCGTTCACCTGGGCACTGGGCAGGCCAGATGCATTCGCGCGGCGTATCGCGCGCAATACGCACCTTGTGCTGCAGGAGGAAAGCGCGGCAGCCAGGGTGATCGATCCGGCGCATGGCTCCTGGTACGTGGAGGAACTGAGTGACGAGCTGGCGCACAAATCCTGGGCGCTGTTTCAGGAGATCGAGGCCAAGGGCGGCATGATCGCCGCACTGCAAAGCGGATTCATCCAGGGCGAGATCGCCCGGGTCGCCGAAGCGCGTGCCAGGGACATTGCCAACGGCCGCCTCGCCCTGACCGGTGTTTCAGCATTTCCGCTCCTCGCTGATGACGGCGTCAAGTTTTCGCCCCACCCGCCCGCCGATCCGGTGACCAGGGGCGCCACCTCGGTTGCCCCGCTCGCCCCCCGCCGGCTGGCCGAGCCCTACGAGACCCTACGCGACCGAGCAGACGCGCACTTCGCGCGAACCGGCAAGCGGCCTCAGGTTTTCCTCGTCGCGCTCGGCGATCTCGCCACCCATTCCGCCCGCTCGACCTGGATGGCCAACTTCCTCGCCGCCGGCGGCGTCGCCGCGATCGCCAGCGAACCGCTCCACACTTCCGCCGACGCGGGCAAGGCGTTTGCGGCGAGCGGAGCCAAGGTTGCCTGCCTCTGCTCCTCCGACAAAGTCTACGCCGAGCTGGGCGAGGCGACCGCCGGCGTCCTGAAGCAGGTGGGCGCAAGCTGAGTGCTGCTCGCAGGCCGGCCCAAGGAGCAGGAGGCGGCGCTGAGGGCTGCCGGTGTCGATAGCTTCGTCTTCGCCGGCAGCGACGCGATCGCTACGCTGACAAGTCTCCATCACGCACTTGGCGTTGGCGGCTGACTTTCCTCACCAGTCCCAACGCAAAGCCTTGATCACCGTTCATCACACGTCGGTGAGTGCATCTTCCCGCCAGACTGGGGCTTCCTATTTCAGCGTCGTGAGCCACGACGGCTCGCAAACAAAACAAACCTCAACGCTGGAGAATGATCATGAAGACCATCTTTTCCGCCCTTGTTGCGCTCTCGGTTCTGTCCGGTATCGCAGCTTCAGCAGCCCAGGCTGCAGACTTCGGTTCGCGCGAGTACTGGATCGAGCGAGACGCCAACCAGAACTGAGTAGCCACGGAAGCGACAAGGATCGGCGCCCCATCAGCGGGCGCCGTTTCCTTTTGCGCCTCACGTTTGCGGGTCAGCGAGGCCGGCGATGCTGCTGGCCTTGCTCGGGCACCCAGCAGGTCCATTCTCCCCTGACTGGGTGCTCTCGCTTTGGTGCGGCGCTTCCCTACCCCTTGCTCCCTCGCCTGGCCTGGCTCCACCTCGATCCCATGACTTGGCAATGATCCCCCTCGGGTGGCTTGTGCTGCCAAGCACAGCGGGCAAGCGCGAAGCCGCTTATGCCTTAGACAGCGAATGCGGCAGTGATCTTGCTCCGCGACGCGTCAAGGAGAAGGGGTACGTCCATGAGGTACACGCTGTACATACTTGTTGCGCTAGCCGTTATCGGCGGTTCAGCGGCCAACCTGCAACCTGCTTTGGCCGACGACGGAGGATGCGTCACGGCCGACTGCTCTGCTG
Organism: uncultured Alphaproteobacteria bacterium; assembly: GCA_963724565.1. Classification (GTDB taxonomy): domain Bacteria; phylum Pseudomonadota; class Alphaproteobacteria; order Rhizobiales; family Hyphomicrobiaceae; genus AWTP1-13. The sequence goes on along the minus strand of CAVRVK010000008.1, from coordinate 123,073 downwards.
GCTAAGGCGTATTCCCCGCGCCAGTTGAGACTTCCGGAGCTCGAGGCAGGCGACCAGCGCCTTGTGAGCGATGTCGCTCACCGGTTTGCGCGCTGGTCGGAGGGACTTGAACTCACCGCGGGTCCGAAGGCATTATGTAGTTCGGGATCGCGATCTGGCGCAGGAGACTCTGGGATGACGTGCGCCGCCGTCTAGATGCGCTGGTGGGAAATCCCGTCGAGCCGCTTGTCCATGTACAAAGCCATGGAGTTGGTGGTGCCGGCCGCGTGCGCGGTCTCGCCGTAGATTTCGAACCCCCGAGACTTGTACCATGCAATGGCGCGGGTGTTGTCCCTCAGCACCTCGAGGCGGATTGCTTTTGCGCCGACGTGCTCGGCGATGACCGCGTCCAGCAGAGCGGAACCCACTCCGCGGCCCTGCCGCTCGGGGTGAACGTAGAGCATATAGAGAACGATCTCATCAACCTCGCGGTGGGCCATGGCGTGACCGACCAATACCCCGCCTAGCGTGGCGATGAGACTTGTCCACTGAGGAGCCCACCGGGACTGGGCAATCCTCAGCCACAAGTCGACCTTCGAGTACACGCGCCGTCCGATGCGCGTTGCCTCGGACGGGCCGAGAACGGCGTCATTGGTGGTGTGCCAGGAGACTTTCAGCAAGCCGCTGAGCGCTGCAGCGTCGCCCCATCGACAGTGCCGTACCACCGGTGCATCGCTGGGACTGGTCATGACAGGACGACACCACGGCCATTGCGGCTCGGCCGCGGACTTTCCGTAATCCAGAAGGGCTGCAGCCAGTCCTACGCGGCCGTTGATTGCGCCGCGCCAGCCCGGCCGCGATCGAGCGGAATGCTCAATATTCCGAACAGAAATGCGGCGAATCCGATCTGCACCGCCACGATCATGATGCTGAAACCCGCCGTGACGAAGCGCGGGATTAGCGGGTCGGTCAGGTTGCCGAAGTCGACCTTGGCCCACTGGTAGATCGAAAAACCGAACAGGCCGGCGCCCAGCACGAACAGCACCGCGGCTACCTTGACGAGACGATCGGTCGTGCAGAAGGCGACCAGCCGATCGCTGCGCGCGCCCCTGGGCAGCATCTCCGTGATGGTGGCATAGAACCGCGCCAGGGCGCCGAAGGTCACCAGCTGCACGCCCACCACCGTCAGCAGGCAGGCGGCGACGAAGGTGTTGAGGTCCAGCACGACGTTGTGGCCGAAGCGCACCGGCCCGAACATGAGCAGGGCGCCAAGCAGCAGCCCGGTGGCCCCCAGCACCGTGCCAGGAAGCAAGAACAGCCACTTGGGACTGTAGACGAGCAGGAACTTGAGATGCCGCCAGCCGTCGCCCCAGGTCTTCAGGTGAGGGGCCCGGCTCCGCCCATCGGGCTTGAGCGTGGTCGGCACCTCGGCAATGCGCAGCCTAGCCAAGCACGACCGCACGACCATTTCGGACGCGAACTCCATTCCGGTTGTCTTGAGCCCCAGGCCGCGGATGGTGGAGGTCCGGAAGCCTCTGAGCCCGCAATGGAAGTCGCCAATGGGCGCCTCGAAGAAAAGCCGGCCGACGAAGCTCAGCACCGGGTTGCCCAGATAGTAGTGCAGGAACGGCATGGCGCCCGGTGCGATGCCGCCCTTGAAGCGATTGCCCATGACGAGGTCATAGCCCTCGCGCAGCTTCTCCAGGAACGGCTCCAGTCTCGAGAGATCGTAGCTGTCGTCGGCATCGCCCATGATGATGTAGGTGCCGCGCGCCGCATCGATGCCGCCAAGCAGGGCTGCGCCGTAGCCCCTGGCGGCCACGGGAACGACGCGCGCGCCAAGCTTCTCGGCAATTTTTTGCGAGCCGTCCGTGCTGCCGTTGTCGGCGACCAGTATTTCGCCGCTAGTATTGGTCCGCTCGAGGAAGTCGCGAGCCTTGTTGATGCACGTGGCCAGTGTCTCAGCCTCGTTGAGGCACGGCATCAGGATCGTGAGCTCGACCGCTGCCGGGGCAACGTTGGCACTGTGTCCGTCAACGGGGTTGGCAACGTGCTCGGCGCGCGACGTGCCGGCGCTTGCTGTAACGTCCTCAGTCCGCACGTCTGCTCCCCACGGGAAAGGACAAGTTCGTGAACCTGCTCAAAGGGTGCGACAGTAATCCGACACGGCCAAAGACACTTGGTGGCCAACCACCGCTACTGCACGATTTATCGCACCGAGCCTAACATAAGCAGGCGTGAATTGGCTATTCGCTTCCAGTTCTTAAGCGCTGCAACTGTAGCCCGGTCATCGCTTTTGCGGGGCATCGCCCGGTCGCTGTAGGTCATGATTTTCCCACAGCGTGGTTAAGCAGGCACGCCGCCATCCCGCCCAGGACACCGCCGCCAACAGTAGCCGCCGCGTCCATTGCCGAGACAACCAACTCGAGGTTACGAGATGGTTGCACCTTCCACAGAACGTGCTGCGTTTCACACTGGGGTCAGTTCGCCTGGACGCGCGGCACGCCGTCGGCCTTGGGCGCAGCCCCTTCGGCGTGCCAGAGGCGCTAGCGGGTCAACGGTGCGTCGTGCTCTCTGCTCTCCACCTCCTCGAGCGGCACGGTGAGCCGCCACGCTACGCCCTCCTCGCCGATCCGATAGGTGCTGCGCCCGTTCATCGAACTCGCCACGATTTGCTCGAGGAGCATGCGGCCGAACCCTGCCGCTTGGGATGGCTGCGCGCGTGCTGCCGGCGTCTCGCGCCAGTTCAGGCTGAGCAGCGACCCCGTCCCGTTGCTCGCCGTGTCCCATGCAACCTCGAGACGGCCGCCACCCTCCCCCAGCGCTCCGTACTTTGCCGCGTTGGTCGCCAACTCGTGCAGCGCGAGCCCGATGGTCTGGGCGACCGCCGGCTTCAATATCACCGGCGGACCGCCGATCGAAACCGAGCTGGAGGGGACAGCACCGAATGGCTTGAGATGGGCGATCACCAGCTCCTCGAGCGAAGCGCCGCTCCATTCCCCGCGCACCAGCAGATCGTGGGAAACAGCGATGCCGTGTAGCCGATCGACGAACGTCTGCACGCTGCCGGCACCCGCCACATCGTCACGGAAGGTCCGGCTGGCGATCGATTGGATGACGGCCAGCAGATTCTTCGTGCGATGGCTCAACTCGCGCATGACGAGCTGCAGATGCTCGTCGCGAAGCTTGCGGTCGGCGATGTCCTCGTTCATGCCGACCCACGCCGTCACCTCGCCCTCCGAGTTCTTGAGCGCCACACCGCGCGCAGATGTCCAGCGGTACACTCCGGAGACGTGACGCAGGCGATATTCGACAATGTAGGGCGCCGCGGACGCGACGGCCTCGCGCCAGGCCGACTGCGTGCGGCCACGGTCTTCGGGATGCACCGCCTGCAGCCAGCCAGTGCCCTTCCACTCGTCGTAGCTCTGTCCGGTGAAGGCCCGCCAGGTCGGCGAGTCCTCCGCGACCTCGCCGGTGGGCGTTGCCGACCAGACGATCTGCGCGGTTGCCTGCACCAGCGCCTCGAACCGCGCCTTGGCCGCTTCCAGCTCCTTTGACCGCTCGGCCGCACGCTGCTCGGCGACGGCGCGATCGGTCATGTCGGCCACGACATTGACCAGGATGTGGGGGCTCCCGTCCGCGCAACGTGCGCTGACCTTGCCGCGGTCCGTCAAGTGGCGCACCGAGCCGTCGGGCCGCACGATCCTGTACTCCGCGTCGATCTCGTCCTGCGTCTGGATCAGGCGGTGATAGCGGTCGAGTAGGTGTCGATCGTCGGGGTGCATGGCCGCGCGCAACTCGTCCGCCGGCCCACCCACAGTCCCCTTGTTGGAGGGTAGCGAGAGCTGAAAGAGGTCCAAGGCCTCCTGCGACCAGGTGCGGGTTCCGGCGATAAAATCCGTCTCCCAGCTTCCCATGCGGCCAACACGCAGCGCCGCCTGATACCGCGCCTCACTCTCGAGCACCTGGCGCGCGCGCGCATCGATGAGAATGCTGGCCTGCGCGAGCGCATTCATCACATTGGTTGCTTCGAGCAGCGGGAGCGGCTCGGGCTGCACCTTCCGGCCCACGGCCAGCCGATAGGTCGCCGACTGGATCGTCGCCATCGCCCGCACCAACTTGCGGCTGAAGTAGAGGCAGAAGGCAACCGCCAGCGCCGAGGTCAGCAGCCCTGCAGTACCGAGCCAGGCGAGCGACTGCCACAGCGGCGCATCTATGAGGGCGCGCGGCGCACTAACCAGGGTTCGCCAGCCGGTCAGGCTCGACACGGTCGCCGCCTCGATCCAAACGGCTCCGTCGCGTGCGACGCGCTCGCTCAAGGCCAGTCCACCCTGTTGCGGAGCAGGGGCGACGCTGTCGGGAGGCGCCGAAGCGAGCGCCTGAGCTTGCGATCGACGAGCCGGACGGTCCATCCCTGCGGCGCGTCGAACGCCGCCACAGTTTCCTCCAAGCGCGCGGCGGGTACGCTGAGAACCAGGATATAGGCGACGGCGCTGTCGCGGATGATGGGCAGCGCGATGTTCACCCCGCGCTGGCCTGACACAGCTCCGCGTAAGACGTTGGAGACGTGCAGACTGCGCGTGGCGAGCACGACCGCGGCGTCCGGGTCGGACGTCGCCGGCAGCGGTGTGCCGTAGGGAACGCGGGTGTTGAGCAGTTGCTGCAGCGAGATATCGAGCAGCAGCACGTAGGCTCGACGCCGATTGAGGGCCACCGCGGCGCGCTCGTGGAACTGGGCGAGATCACCCCGGTCGAGGGATATGGACGTGCCGAGCGTCTCGAGCACCGTGACCAGACCCGAGAGTCTCGCGATCGATGTCGGCCGAGATATCCGCCGCAGCCCGCACCAGCGACTGGCGTGCGGTCGCCGCCTCCGAGCGCAGGTGACTGACCAGGCCGTACCCGCACACGGCCATTGCCGGAACGACCAGCGAAGCCGACATCGCCAGCAGATAGAAGGCTACCGATTTGGGCTGCCGCATGCGGTTCAGCGGAGCCGCGCCAAGTGGTGCCGAGCCAGGCAACGGCAGCTCCGCCCAGCGCGTGCAGCTGTTCGAGGAGCCTGTCCTGAAGGTTCATCGCGCGATGTTACGCAGCCTCTGAAGCCCGGACCATTGCTAACATGCTGTATTCACCCCGCGAAATGCAGCGCCCAAGCGATCTCAGGGGGCGGGCAACCCGCCGCGCACCGGCTGGAAGCCGAGACGCAGTTTCGCCCCTTGCTCCCGACGCGCGGCCTCCGCGATTGCGGGCATCGCCTGCGGACGGTTCACCAGCGCCACCAGCACGTAGCTGATGATCATCAGCAGGAACCAGGCGCCGAGCTTGCCGGTGGTGACGAGTTCCCAGCCGCGGCGCTGGTTGGGATAGACCCAGGCGGCCGTGAACGTGCCGATGTTCTCGGCGAACCAGATGAAGAGCGCCACCAGCGCGAAGCCGACGAGCAGCGGCATGCGCCGGTGGACGCGCCACACCTTGAAGTGGACCCAACACCGCCCGAAGAGCAGCGCGGTGAGCGCGAACAGCAGCACGCGCCCGTCCATCACGTAGTGGTGGGCGAAGAAGTTGACGTAGATGCCGGTGGCCAGCAGCACCAGCGCCCACAGCGGCGGGTGGTGGGTGAAGCGGAAATCGAACAGCCGCCAGCAGCGGGCGATGTAGGAGCCGATCGCCGCATACATGAAGCCGGTGAACAGCGGCACGCCGCCGATGCGCAGGATGCGAGGCCTCCGGATAGATCCAGGAGCCGACCGAGGTCTTGAAGATCTCCATGGCCGTGCCGACCGCGTGGAAGATGAAGATGACCTTGGCCTCCTCCCAGGTCTCGAGCTTGAAGGCGAGCATGGCGACCTGGATGGCGACGGCCGCGAGGACCAGGAAGTCGTAGCGGGCGAGCGAGGCGTCCCGCGGGTAGAACAGGTGCGTGCCGATCAGCAGCGCCAGCATCAGCGCGCCGAACAGGCACGCCCAGCCCTGCTTGATGCCGAAGCGGGTGAACTCGTAGAGCACCAGCGTGCGAGCGCCGCTGCTCGGCCCAGGCGCCGATGCGCGCCTCGGCCTCGATGAAGCGCGCCAGCGGTGCCCAGTGGCGCGCCGCGCTCCGGGGCGCGCCGTCGCGGACCTGTCGCTGCATGAAATATCCCCCGCTGCTCAAAATGCTGGCTAACTCTGCGCGCAATCGGCCTATGGCGCGCGGGCGTTGATTTCATTAGATTCAGGCGCAGCAACGGTCGAATGGCGGCCAATTCGAGCCACGCACATGAGCCAGATACCGGATTTCACGTCGATCAGTCTGGAAGACGAGCAGCGCATCGGCACTGCCCGCGTCCGGCGAGCCTTGGATCACGCCCGAAGGCATCGCGGTCAAGCCGCATCTACGCGGCCGCCGACACCGCCGGTCTCGACTTCCTCGACGGCTATCCCGGCATCGCGCCCTACCTGCGCGGGCCCTACCCCACCATGTACGTCACCCAGCCGTGGACCATCCGCCAGTACGCGGGGTTCTCGACGGCGGAGGACTCCAACGCCTTCTACCGGCGCAACATCGCCGCCGGGCAGAAGGGCCTGTCCGTGGCCTTCGATCTCGCCACCCACCGCGGCTACGACTAGCGACCACCCGCGCGTGAAGGGCGACGTCGGCATGGCCGGCGTGGCGATCGATTCCATCTTCGACATGCGCACGCTGTTTGCCGGCATCCCGCTCGCCGACATGACCGTGTCGATGACCATGAACGGCGCGGTGCTGCCGGTGCTGGCGCTGTTCATCGTGGCGGGCGAGGAGCAGGGCGTGCCGCCGGAGAAGCTCGCCGGCACCATCCAGAACGACATCCTCAAAGAATTCATGGTGCGCAACACCTACATCTATCCGCCCGATCCCTCGATGCGCATCATCTCCGACATCTTCGCCTACACTAGCGCGAAGATGCCGAAGTTCAACTCCATCTCCATCTCCGGCTATCACATGCAGGAGGCCGGCGCGACGGCCGACCTGGAGCTCGCCTACACGCTGGCCGACGGCGTCGAATACGTGCGCGCCGGCGTCGACGGCGGGCCTCGACATCGACGCGTTCGCGCCCCGGCTGTCGTTCTTCTGGGCGATCGGCATGAACTATCTTCATGGAGATCGCCAAGATGCGCGCCGCCCGCCTGCTGTGGGCGAAGCTCATCAAGACAGAGTTCGCGCCGAAGGATGCCAAGTCGCTGGCGCTGCGCACGCACTGCCAGACCAGCGGCTGGAGCCTGACCGCGCAGGACCCGTTCAACAACGTGACGCGCACCGGCATCGAGGCGCTGGCGGCGACGCACGGCGGCACGCAGTCGCTGCACACCAACGCGCTCGACGAGGCGATCGCCCTGCCGACCGACTTCTCCGCCCGCATCGCCCGCAACACGCAGCTCTTCATCCAGCAGGAGACCGGCACCTGCCGCGTCGTCGACCCCTGGGGCGGCAGCTACTACGTCGAGCGGCTGACCTACGAGCTGGTCCGCAAGGCGCAGGCGCATATCGCCGAGGTCGAGGAGCTGGGCGGCATGGCCAAGGCGATCGCCGCCGGCATCCCCAAGATGCGCATCGAGGAGGCCGCCGCGCGCACGCAGGCGCGCATCGACTCCGGCACGCAGACCATCGTCGGCGTCAACAAGTACCGCGTCGACCGACGAGGCCGAGATCGAAGTGCTGAAGGTCGACAACAGGAGCGTGCGCGACAGCCAGCTCGCCAAGCTGCAGCGGCTCAGGGCCGAGCGCGATCCCGCCGCGGTGGCCGCGGCGCTCGCAGCGCTGACCGAGGCGGCGCAGGACCGGCACCGGCAACCTGCTGGAGCGGGCGGTGGCGGCGGCGCGGGCCAAGGCGACGGTCGGCGAGATCTCCGATGCGCTGGAGAAGGTGTGGGGCCGCCATCGCGCGGAGTCGCGCGTCATCTCGGGCGTCTACACCGCGGAGGCCGGTGCCATGAGCAAGGACGTCGAGCGCGTGCGCGCCATGTGCGCGGCCTTCGAGGCCGCCGACGGCCGGCGCCCGCGCATCCTGGTCGCCAAGATGGGCCAGGACGGCCACGACCGCGGCCAGAAGGTGATCGCCTCGGCGTTCGCCGACCTGGGCTTCGACGTCGACATCGGGCCGCTGTTCGCCACGCCCGACGAGGCCGCGCGCCAGGCGGTGGAGAACGACGTGCACATCATCGGCGTGTCGTCGCTGGCGGCCGGGCACCTCACGCTGGTGCCCGACCTGGTGGCGGCGCTGGAGAAGGAAGGCCGCGGCGACATCATGATCGTGGTCGGCGGCGTCATCCCGCCGTCGGACTACGATGCGCTGTTCAAGGCCGGCGCCAAGGCCGTGTTCGGGCCCGGGCACCAACATCCCCAAGGCCGCCGCCGACCTGCTCGGCAAGCTCAACGCCGAGCTGGGCTACGGACCCCGCGCCGCCGCCGAATAGGCGCAATTCAGCGCGTTGCTCAGACCACCATCAATGCGCACGTTGCCCCGCCCTTCGACGAAGCTCAGGCGAGGGTAGAGCGAGCGGCAAACTGACCCCCAGCCCGTGGCGAGTTCCGTCGAACCACGGCTTAGGAGTGCGGCAGGTTCACTTGACGGTTGCAGCTGCGGCTGCCGCGTTGAAGCGGAAATTGACCGTCATCGAACTCGGTGCAACCGAGACCTCGTTGATGGCGACTGCGCCCGACTGGCCGACCGTCAGGTAAGCCTTCAAGCCGTCGGCCAGCTTCTGCTGCACGTCCGTTTCATTGAAGGCCGTCTTGAGCGCCGCCGGCAGGTCGGTCTTGAGCGACGCGATCGATTGCCTGGCAAAGGCCAGGCCAAGGTTGCAGGATACGAAGCCGGCCGAACTTCTGCACACCATGCGCGGCGCCCCGCTGATCGTCACTTTCTCCACCTTGAGCGAGATGCTGCCGTTGTAGCGCACAGGCACGAGGTCAATGGCCACCTTGGGCGCAGCCCAATGGATGTCCGGCATAAAATCGAGCAGCGGGCATTCGCCCGAGACGCAGCCGGCGATGGCGACCGGCCCATCGGTCTTGAACACCACGGTCAGGCGGAGCGCGCGGCTAGCCGGCGCCACATTCACCGACGTGGAGGTCATCTCCCTTACGTAGTAGGCGTAGGTGGAGCCGCCTTTGGCGAGCTTCTTCTCCAGCTGCGGCAAGGGAAAGGTTTGAGCGCCGATCTTCACATTGGAGGAGGTCGTGAACAGCCCGCCCGGGACGCTATTGAGGTATAGCTGCGTCTCGGCGGCGATGCCCTGGACGAGGCGGGTCAGCTCCTCGAACGTGATACGCAGCTCCGCTGCATGCGAGGGTGTCGCAAAGGCAACGAAGCTGATCGTCGCCAGGAAGATCGAAACCAGCCGACCGAGCATAACCAACGCCACTCCACGCACCTTAAGCGGCACCAGACATAGCACCGAGCGACGCGGCGAGCATCGCAACAAGGCGAGTGGCGTGGCTCAGAGCTGTGGATGTTGCGATCGGGGCACAGCGTGGGTTTCGCCGGCTCGGCACAACGCTATTGCGCGCAAGCGGCGGCAAGGCCTAGCCATAGCCGCAAAACCGCCCCATAAACGCGTGGGTTGCGGACGGGCCCGGCAAGCTCCAGAGGTGGCGCATGGTGTTGGCGAGGACCTTGGTGTCGGTCGTGACGGCGTCGGCCATTGCCGCTGACGCCGGCTGCGGCCGGCCCCGCGCTGCTGTTCGATCCCGCCGACGGCCGCGTCCTCTACGCCGAGGACCAGGACCACCAGTGGCATCCCGGCCTCCCTCACCAAGATCATGACGGCGCTGCTTGGTGTTCGAGGCGATCCGCGACGGCAAGCTCACGCTCGAGACCAAGATCGGCTGCTCCGAGCTCGCCCACAGTCAGCCGCCGAGCAAGATCGGGCTGCCCGTCGGCGGCGAGATCACGGTCGAGACGGCGCTGCAGGCGCTGATCCTCAAATCCGCCAACGACGTGGCCGTCATGCTGGCCGAGGCGGTGGCCGGATCGCAAGAGGCGTTCGTGGCCGCATGAACGCAACCGCCGCCCGCCTCGGCATGACGCGCACCGTGTTTGCCAATGCCAACGGTCTGCCGGCGCCGGAGCAGGTCACCACCGCGCGCGATCTGGCCAAGCTGACCGCTGCCGTGCTGCGCGACTTTCCGGCCTACGCCAGCATGTGGGCGACGGTCGAGATGCGCATCGGCAAGCGCCGGCTGCGCTACGCACAACGGCCTGCTGCATGAACTACGAGGGCGCCGACGGCATCAAGACCGGCTTCATCTGCGACAGCGGCTTCAACGTGGTCGCCAGCGCCACGCGCGACGGCCGCCGGCTGGTGGCGGTGGTGCTGGGCGAGGTCACGGGCCGCGAGCGCAGCACGCGCGCCGCCAACCTGCTCGAGCACGGCTTCCAGACGCACGCCTGGAAGGCGATGTTCGGATGCGCAGAGCCTGGACACGCTGCCCGTTTCCGCCGACGCCAAGGGCGTCGATCAGCATCCGCCACGCGGTCATTTCCTGGGCGTGCGGCACGGGCCGGCGCCGGTATCTGGCGCGGGCGAAGCGCAAGCGGGGCAAGGCGGTAGCCGCCAAGTCCAAGGTGGACGCCACAGCGCGGAGCAAGAAGGTGCCGGCCGCGGCCAAGACCAAGACGGCCGAGTAGGCTTCCGCCACTGCCGAGTGACGCCGGCAACTCGCCCGCAGCGAGCCCGCGACCTGTCTGCCAAGCATGTAACCCTGGGTAGCTTGCTCGCCGGCGGCTGGCGCCGATCTTGCTTAGTGAGGCGTTAACAGCAGGTATTCGCAGGTCCGCAGGGGTCGACAATGCTCGACGCAAATTCGCGTTGAACGAAGAACGACGCCGCACTTGGGCGAGGTCGAAGACCATGGTCTGCGTGCTCGGAGGCCGCCACGGCGCGTGGGCGGCGGATGTGGCCGATTTCTTCGCCACCTTTCACGGCCTCAAGGGCGACGCCGGGCGCAGCTGGGCCTGGGCGGGCGTGGCCGAGGTGGCGCGGCGCAGGGCCGACGGCGCGTCAGAGCGAGCAGTAAGCGCGTGCCGCGCGATGCAGCGCGTCAGGGCAATCGTTTGGCCAGCTGTTTCATTCTGGCACAGACGGCGTGGTCTCCATTCGGCGCGAGGCAGCCAGCGAGGCGCCGTCTCAGAGCGGCGAGCCGATCACCAGCGTCCAGAAGGTCTTGAACTCGGTCTTGGGATCCTGCACCAGCGCGATCCCCATGTGCTCGGCATCGGGCAGCAGCAGGTTCTTGTTGTGCCCTGGGCTTGCCTGCCAGCCCTTCATGACCTCTTCGAAGCTGGCCTGGCCGGTGCCGACGTTCTCCGCCGCCAGCTTGGCGTTGTAGCCGGCGCGCTTGACCCGATCCCAGGGATTGGAGCCGTCCGAGCCGAAGTGCGAGATGCGGTCCCACTTGGCGAGATCGCTGCGAATGCGCCCGCGCCGCCTCGGTGAGGGCCGGCTGCAGCTTCAACGGCCGCAGGCCCTTTTCCTTGCGATAGGCGTTGACCAGCTCGCGCGCCCTCTCGGCGTCGAGGCGGGTGTGGCTGTAATCGCGGTCGGAGAGGGCGCCGGCGGGTGCCTTCTCGAAGGTGCCCTTGGGGGCCTTGTCGTCGGCCTTGGCGGTACGCGCTTGGTCGGCTGATCGACGCTGCCGGTTTCTTGGTTGCGCTGTGCGCGGCGAGGGCTGGCCCGAATTGGCAAAGCCCGATGTGAACGAGTAGCTCGCCATGCCGCAGCCGGCGAGGCTCAGCGACAGCACTGCGGGCAGAAGGACGCGATACATTAGCAACTCTCCCGCCGATGGGCACTCGGGGTCACGCCAAGCATGGCGCGAACCCGTTAACCGCCCATTAACGCTACACTCACAGGCAAGTCCCTCAGCCGGAGCGACGAGGCAGCAGGCTCGGTCGCGAGAAACCCGCTTTGGCGCCTATCCGCCGGAGCCCCCTGCGGTCGTGCGGCGCATAGCGTGCGGACGTTCCCTCGATCGGCGTGCCCAGTATCCCCAGCGCTATCCGACAACCCAATCGTGACGGTAGTTTGGCCGAAGAGCGGCCGAGAACGCGCATCCCGTGTCATGCGCGGCTTCGGTGCCGCCACACACGGAAGTGCCATGGCGCCGCACGTACACGCCCGGACTCTTGGTTTTTTCTGCCCGACTTCCGCAAGATGAGCACATGAGCCTCCGGTGATTCGCGCGTCCGGGGCACGCTGCGACATCACCCGCCTGGCGCCATTGAGGCGCGGGCGCTCGCTTGCTTCGTGCAAGGAGGCCGAGGGTGCAGAAAGCCGTCGTCCCGGAAACATTGCCGATCGAAGCCGCGCGGCGCCGACAGGCTTGCGTGATCTCGTACTGGTGCGCATCGCCTGCGCGGTGCGCGGCGCCGCCAAGGCCGAAATCGCGGCCGATCTGGCGCCGATCGCCGAGCCGGGCTGCCGCCGGCGCAGTGGCGGGCCGAGATCGAGCGCGAGATCGAGCGGCTCGCTCGCGCAGGCTTCGCTGACAGCACGCCGGCGCGCGCCGCAGGCGAGCGAGGCCGGTAAGGCCGCAGGCGGCCAGGTTCCTTGGGGTCAAAGGCGAGCTTCCGCACGTGTGGAGCGACCTGCGCGACGTGCGGCTCGTCGCCGTGGCGCTCGGCCTGCAGCGCGCGTCCGCCAGCCGCCTCAAGGCGCTCGGCACGCGGATGGCCTGCGCGCGGCAATCGTCGAGAGCGCCTTCGACCTCAAGATCAAGGGCGTGGCGACGCCGGCGCGCCTGCGCGAGGCGCTGGCGGCCACCGCGCTGAAGCGCGCGTTCGGCGACAAGGGCAGCGCGGGGCTCGCCGGCAAGCTGGGTCTGTCGGCCAAGGCCGGCCGCCTGCTGGCCGCACAGCTCTCGCAAGAGCCGCGCGACTTCGGCACCGACACGCGCCTTGATTGCCGCGCTGGCGGCCGAGCACGTCGGCGCCGCAGCGGCGACGCTAGCGCAGCTGCGCGCGGCGCTGCTGCGGCAAGTTCTTCGGCGCTGCGCCGCAGGCTGCACCCGCCAAGCGCGCCAAGCCGACGCGCCCTCGGCAAGGGCATGCCGGCCAGCAACCCGATAGCGCGATGCCGCGCCGCGCTGCCGGCTCGCCAGCTTCGCTCCACCGGCTGCCGCTCGCCCCGCGCCGCCGGCCGCAGAGCCGGCCCGACCTTCACGGTTTCGCCTCCGAGGTGCGCCGCCATGCCGCGAGCCAGGCGCAAGGCTGGAGCGGCGACCGCAAGGCCTACATCAGCCACGTGTGGCGCAATATGCGCGAGAAGCGCCCCGACTGGGGCCTCTCGGAGATCGAGTTCAAGTGCATGCTGGCGGAGGCGCATCGCGCCGGCGCAGCTCGCGCTCGCCAACGCCGACCTGAAGGACAAGGACAACATCAAGGACGTCCAGGACTCGGCCGTCTCCTTCCGCAACGCCGTGTTCCACTTCATCCGCGTCGACGCCTGACGCGGAATCGCAATGTCCCATCTGGATTGAGGATTCATGCGCCACGAGGCTCACATAGCGCCGCTTGCCGATCGCCTGTCGGCGGCCTTCGAGCACTCCATCACCTGGGAGGACGACGTCTGGCGGGCCGACCCCGTCGACGTCGAGCTGGTGCACGCCGCCGCGCGACGCCGTTCTCCGAGCTGCTCGCCGCCGTGACGGGCGAGCGCACCTCGGCGGGGCAGGCCCGCATTCTGCTGTTCCACGGCCAGTCGGGCGCCGGCAAGACGCATCTGATCCGCGCGCTGCGCACCAGCGCCCATCGCACGGGCAAGGCCTACTTCGGCTACGCGCAGATGACGCCGGACGTGGCCAACTACGCCGACTACTACCTGCGCCGGCTGATCGCCTCGCTGGAGAAGCCCTACGATCCCGACCGCGGCGGCGCGAGCTCGCTCGCAGCGGCTCACCAAGGGCCTGGTCGGCGACGCCGCGGTCGTCGACCCGGCCCAGCTCGACAAGCTGCAGGGACGCCAAGCTCAGCGAGGCGGCGCTCGCCAAGCTCGTGCTCACCATTGCCGACGAGATCGTGGCCGCGCCGAAGTTCGCCGACCAGAACCTCGACATCAACATCGTGCGCGCGCTGCTCTATCTGCAGCGCTCCGACCCGCGCATCGACCAGCGCGTGCGCCAGTACCTCTACGGCCACAAGCTGAGCGACCTGTCGCAGGAGGCGGTGGCCGCGCTCGATCCCAACACCGGCGAGGGCCGCGCCTTCGAGATCATCGAGTCGCTCGGCCGGCTGATGTGGTCGGTGGATCGCGCAGCGCTGGTGTTCGCCATCGACCAGGTCGAGGACCTGCGCTTCTTCGACGACTACCAGGAGCGCTTCCAGAAGGCCGCGCGCGACCTGATCCAGATCGCCAACCGGGTGCCCACCTCGATCGTGCTCGTGTCGTGCCTGGCCGAGTTCTACGGCAAGGTGCGCGAGGTGCTGGCGCAGTCCTACATCGACCGCATCGAGAAGGCGGGCCCGGTTCCGCTGATCGAGACGCGCACGGCCGAGGAGGCGCGTCTCATCATCGCCAAGCGGCTGCAGCAGGACCCGCGCAACGACGGCACCGACCCGACGCTGTATTTCGGTCCGCAGTTCTTCGAGGAGTTCGGCGGCCTGTCGACGCGGCGCATCCTGGAGCTGGCGCAGACGCGCATGCGCGAGCAGGAGGGCGAAGCGGCCGGATGTGGCATCGGAGGAGAAGCCGGGCTTCATCTCCACGCTGGCTGCGGCGCTGGGTCTCGGCGGCGGCGCGCGAGGAAGGAGACGCGACGCGGCGGGCGCTCGCAGTCGAGTTCCGCGACCACTGGGACCGCTTCATGGCCCAGTCGGAAGCGGAAATCCCGAGCGACGACCAGAGCCTGATGGACGTGCTGGCCGGCGCGCTGACCCTGGCCAGGGAAGAGTGGGACGGCGCCATCGACGTGTCGGTCAAGCGCCTCGACGCTTGCGCCTGAGCTTCCCGCCCTCGACCTCACCCTGCGCCACAACGCCGGCTTCAGCACGGAATCGCGCATCTTCCTGTGCAACCGCGCGACCCAGGGCGGCGGCCTCAAGCGGCAGATCGACCGCGTGCTCGCGGCCATGGGAGATAAGGGGCGACAAGAGCTGCTTCATGCTGCGCGCCAGCGACTTTCCGCCCAACAAGAAGAACCAGACCGCGCAGGCCTTTCGCAAATTCCGCGAGAAGGGCGGCCGTTCCCTGCTGGTGCCGATCCCGGACTGGGAGCGCATGATCATGGCGCGCGAGTTCCACGCCCAGCACCGCCACGACCCAGGCTTTGCGGGCTGGTTCCAGCGCGCCAAGCTGCTGGCCGACCTGCCCTCGCTGATCCAGCTGCTGCGCCTCGATCTGCTGGGCCGCAGCCTGCGTCCGGGCGATGCGGCCGCGCGCCCGAGCCGACGAGTGCTGGCGCTGATCCCGTGGGCGGCCAGGATATCGCCAGTGCGCCGATCACCGCCTTGGCTGGGCCGCGCCATGCCGATTGGACGGGATGGGACAGCAGCTCCCGTCGGCCCCCAAGGAGGACATTCCGCTCTCGCTGCTACTCGACGAGGCGGGCGACGGCGCGAGCAGCATCCTGGCCGGCCGTGCATTGCGCTCCAACAAGAGCATCACGCTCAACAAGGACGTGCTGAAGCGCCACGCCGCCGTGCTCGGCGGGTCGGGCTCCGGCAAGACCACGCTGGCGCTGTGCATCATCGAGCAGCTGCTGCTCAGGGGCACGCCGGCGGTGCTGATCGACCGCAAGGGCGATCTGTGCTCCTACGCCAACCCGGAAGTGTGGCGCACGCCGGAGGGCGAGTTCGGCGAGCGGCGCGGGGAGCGCGAGAAGCTCGCCGACTCCATCGACGTGGCGGTCTACACCCCTGGGCGCCCGTCGGGCCGGCCGATCTCGATCACCCTGCTGCCGAACGGCATCAACGAGCTGCCCGAGCAGGAGCAGCAGCTGCTCGCCAACCTCTCCGCGGCGGCGCTCGGCGACATGCTGCACTTGAAGAACTCGGCAACCCACCAGAAGCAGTCGGGCACGCTGTCGGTGGCGCTGCGCATCCTCGGCGGCCGCTTCAGCAAGGAGGTGACGCTCGTCGACCTCATCGCGCTGCTCGAGGACGAGGATCCCGAGCTCACCGAGCTGACCCAGCGCATGGACCCCTCGGGCCGCATCCGCCGCGACCTGGTGGCCCAGCTCGACAGCCTCCGTCATCGCAACTCGGCGCTGTTCGAGGGCGGCGGCGAGCCATTGCGCATGGAGCGCCTGCTCGGGCAAAGGCCCGCACGGCCGCAACGACAACCGCACGCGGCTGTCGATCATCTACACGGGCTTCCTCGGCGACAACGAGAACATCCTGTTCTGGGTGGCGCAGTTCCTCTCCGAGGCGTTGCGCTTCTGCCAGCGCAACCCCAACGACGGGCTGCAGGCCGTGGTGATGTTCGACGAGGCCGACCTCTACATCCCCGCCAACGCCAAGCCGGCCACTGCCGAGCCGCTGCAGAGTCTACTGAAGCGCGCGCGCTCCGCAGGCCTCGGCATCATGCTGGCGACGCAGTCGCCGGGCGACCTCGACTACAAGTCGCGCGACCAGATCACGTCGTGGTTCATCGGCCGCGTGCGCGAGGACACGGCGCTCAGGAAGCTGCGTGCGGCCTTCCAGAGCGAGTCCGGCCTCGACCCCAGCGCGGTGCTGCCCGGACAGACGGTCGGCGAGTTCCATCTCGTGCAGGAAGGGCTGGTAAGGCCCATGCGGGCACAGCGCTCCCTCATCTCCGCCGAGCAGGTGCCATTCGACCGCATCGAGCAGCTGGCGCGCGAGACCAAGGGCCAGGACGAGAAGCAGCTCAAGCTGTTCGCGTGACGGGCTGCGTGCCGGCTGCAAGGGCAACACTCTGTGCAATGCACAAAGGTATCTTTTTTGCGGCCGGTCGCGGCTCGCGATTGATTCGTTGCGCGAAATCCAGATGCAACGTCACTGATTTCGCGCTATATTATGGGTACGGACCAACAGGAGGGCAGGTCCGGATGCCGGGTAGGGTCGGCGGCAATTGGCCTTGACCCGGCGTGTGCGCGGTTGCGGGGTGTGTCGTGATTGATAAGTCCTTCGTGTTCATGGCGTTAGCATGTGCTGCAGCGCCATTCTTCGGTGTCGGCTTCTACGTCGTGGTGCACCTCTTCTGACGCGGTAATTCCTCAGTCGGTGCTACACGTTGTGGTTGTAGGCTGCCCGTTTCCTTGCGCGGCCGGTGGCGCATCGCGCTTACCCGTTTCGGGTTATCCACAGCATTCGTGCATGGGTGCGTCGCACGCGCTCGCGGCCGCAAGACGCTTGACTTGCGCTCCCGCAACGGCAACTCACCGGACAGGCGCCCGGCTGGCATTCCGCAGAGGGCGCTTCCCGCGATGTTCCGAGGAGGGAACCCCATGAAGCTCGTTCGGTTTGGCGCGCCCGGCGCCGAGAAGCCAGGCCTCGTCGATGCCCAAGGCGCCATCCGCGATCTCTCCGCGCACGTGAAGGACATCACCGGCGACACGATCGATGCCGCCAGCCTCGACAAACTCAGGAAGCTCGACCCGAAGTCGCTTCCCATGGCGCCCCAGGGCATGCGGCTCGGTCCCCCGGTCGGCCACGTGCACAACTTCATCGCCGTCGGCCTAAACTACGTCGACCACGCCAAGGAGACGGGCGCCGAGATCCCCAAGGAGCCGATCCTCTTCAACAAGCTCGCCAACTGCATCGTCGGGCCCAACGACGACGTGATGATCCCCAAGGGCTCACTCAAGCTCGACTACGAGGTCGAGATCGCCTTCGTCATCGGCAAGCGGGCGCGCTACGTCGCGGAGAAGGACGCGCTCTCCCACATCGCCGGCTATGCCATCTGCAACGACATTTCCGAGCGCCACTTCCAGGCCGAGCGCGGCGGCCAGTGGATGAAGGGCAAGTGCGCCGAGACCTTCGGGCCGCTTGGGCCCTGGCTCGTCACACGCGACGAGATCGAGGACGTGCAGAATTTGCCCATGTCCCTCGACGTCAACGGCCAGCGCCGCCAGACGGGCAACACCAAAACCATGATCTTCGGCATTGCTCACTGCCTGCATTACATCTCGCAGTTCATGGTGCTGGAGCCGGGCGACGTGGTGACCACCGGCACGCCTCCCGGCGTGGCGCTCGGCATGAAGCCGCCCGTTTGGCTCAAGGCCGGCGACGCAATGCGCCTGTCAATCCAGGGCCTGGGCGAGCAGACGCAGAAGGTGGTGCCGTTCAGAGAATAGACGGTTTCCGCCCGGCGGGTGAGGGGTCGCAAATATATTGCGCCCCTCACCCTGCACCTCTCCTTGCACACAACAATTATGCAACAACAATTAGGAGAGGATAGGTGCACCCGTTCCGTTCTTAAATTGGTGCCTTGTTCGCCGGCTTCATCTCGCCAATGGTCGGCGGGTCTTCGCGACCTTGACCGTTGATCATATGGGCTATTCGCAGCCAGGCGTCGGCGCTGCTCTTGTCGATCTGGCGGACGGCGATCTCGAGAACACGCAGCTGATCGAGCAGCTTTTCTTCACCTGGCGCCGCTCCGTCATCATGCTCGATGGCGGCCTCCAGGCGCTCAACCATGTCTCGCAGCACTCCCACTTCGGGAAGGAGCAGCAGCGATCTGAGCAGCCTGTTCAGGTCTTCGACGATCTCGTCCAGCACAGCAAGCCGCTCGCCGTCGCCCTCGAAATTCGATCTCAGCTCGATGTATTTCTGCTCCACGGCATCCGTTCTGGCATCCACGATCTCGTCGAGATAAGCGCGAAGCCTTTCGTTGCTCTGGCTCAGGTGCTGGATCGCCTGCCACGCAACCCCGGCCTGTGCGCGCACGGCCGGATCCTGCACGCGTGATGCAGCCTGCAGGTTGAGACCGATGGTGCCGAGCAACCCATCCCAGGTCTCCGCTCTCAGCTGGTCCATGGCGCTCTCGGCCAACTTGGCCAGCTCTTCTCGCTGCGGCTGGTGAGCGATCTTGCGCGGCTGCGCTCCGTTGCCGGCCGGAATTGCTGAGGGCCGTTCGGACAACGCGCCGCCGTGGCGGGGAGCGGCGACCCGCAGCGCTTCCGGGCTCGCGGATTGCAGGAAGCGCGCGCGAATGCGTGTCAGCGTCTTGTAGAAATCGCGGGTGATGAAGTAGTGGCTGTTGGTCGCCCGCTGCACCGCTTCCATGGTCGCGCCGGCGTTGAGCGCGCTACGCACGACCTTCTTGTCGTCCCGATTCACCTCGTCGAGCTTGATCTCGGCGGTGAAATCGTGCCGCTCCTTGAAGCCAACCTTCTCCAGCAAGGTCGGCCGATCCTGGATCGGGTGCACGTAGTGCAACACTGTTTCGACATTCTCTCTGACGTTGGGCAGCAAGGCCACGGAGACTGTTTGCTCCAACTCAGCCAGAGCCACTTTGGTCTTGTCAGCAATAAACGCCTTCTTTGCCGCGAGAGATAGATACTCAAACAGCTCAGGACGCAGCTCGTAGGTATTGTGCGAGAAGTGGCGTACGGCGCCTATTGTCGAGCCCGCGTTCAATACTCGTCGCAAGATAGAAGCGCGCGGATCGCCTTCGTCCACGGTGACGTGGTGCGCATAACCCTCGCGCGTTTGAATTGCATCAAGCACAAGTTGGGCATTCTCATAGGGATGCGGGAGCAAGGCCGTGTCGATGACGGCCTGGAGCTGCTCGGCGCTGCGCGCCTTCGGGCTCGGCACGTCCGACAGCGGCGACTTGACGGCGGCGGCCCCGAACAGGCCTGCCATGAACACCAGCGCATCGACGCCGATCGCCAGCACCAACGCCAGATAGGCGAGGCGGTTGCCGTCCAAGAAAGCGTTCCATGTAACGACGAAGCGGTGGGCCTTGTCGTCCCGGTTCATGTCGATCGCCTGCAGGCGGGCGCCGATGTCGCTCGACTCGCGCGAGACAAGGCCCGACTCCTGCAGGCATTTGCGCCCGAAGCCGAGCAGCGCGTCGGTCGTCGCGTTCTGCGGCAGCTTGGAGCCGCCGGCGCAGCTCGCCTGGAAGGCCAGCAGGCCGGCATTGAGGGCAAACACGCGGGAGGCCGCTTCGGCAGCCTGCTTGGGATCGCAATCAATGCCGCGCACCCTGTCCTTGGCCGCGGTCGTGGCGGACAAGGCGTTGAGGAGGCTGCTGCATTGCGCCTGCAGGGCCACTAGCTTCTCCGTTTCCGGCTGCTGGCGGAAGGCCGTGCGAGCCCGCTCGAAGGCCGGAAGGATGCGCGCGGGATCGATCTTGGTGCCTTCCGCTTCCTGGTCACCCGTCTCCGCTGCCTTGATGCGCTGGTGCGCGGTCTGCGTTTCGCCTTTGTATTTCGCGACCTCGCCGTTGATGGTGGCAATCTCGCGCTTCAAGCTGACGATGCGGGCCGAGGCGCGGTCGCGCTGCCTTTGCGCCTCCCGCAGCCGCGGCTCGTCGGTGATGTTGAGCTTGCGCTGCAGCTCTTCGAGCTCCACCACGCGCTGCCGGTAGACGGGACCCTTGCCGCGCTTGAGCGTACCTTCGACGCCGCCATCCTCAGCGGAGGCATCGATGCGCTTGGCCGCCATAGCCTGCCGGGTCTCGTCGTAGGTTGCCTGCGCCTTGGCAAGCTCCGCCTCCAGCGCGCCAATGCCGGGCTCGAGACGCTGCAGCTCGGCTTCGAGCTCGTCGCGCTTGCGCAGCAGGGCCGTCTGGTTGCGCTCGGCGCCCGCAATACGCTCCTGCTGCTCGACGATCCCCCGCCGGCGATCCTCCATCTTCTGGACGAAGTACTTCTCGATCTCGCCCTGCGCAGCCTGCGCCTCGCGCGCGAGCTTGGCGAGGTGCACGTCGTAGGCCCTCCAGCCGTCGCTCTCGAACAGTCGCTCGGTTTCCGCGATCTGCACCTTCTGGGCGCGCTCGCCGATGTCGTTCACTACGCCGGCGACCTGGTTCAAGGTGCGGATCTCGGCCGCGCGCTTTCTCTGCTCGGCCGAGAAGATGGCGTTGAAGTGCGAGTCGAAGGAAAAGAACACGGAAGCCGCCATCGACGCCAGGAACATCACCCACAGCACGAAATTCTTGGCAATCAGGCGCACGCTCTGCACATAAGGCTGAGAGATGTCGCCGCCGCGGCGGAAGTTGAAGCCGATGATCGCCACCAGCACCATGGCGATCGTGAAATAGAGGGCAACGTCGGCGAATCTAGACCAGTCGGCGCGGAAGCCGCCGATCAAGCTGGAGGCCCTGGTGAAGGCGATCGCGTTGGATTGGGTGAGCGCCCAATAGAAGGCGAGGCCGATGAAGGCGATGCCCAGCCCCATGCCGATCACAGCTTCGCGCGCCGTAAGCCCGCGGCGGCCCGGGATCTGTTGGTTCATGCCGGCGGCGAAACTCTCACCGATGAGCCAGGCGACGATCAGCATCACGCCTTGGATGCCGAAGGCGATGAGCACAGATAACAAGGGGGCGGATGTGAAGTTTCGAAGGCCGTCGAAAGTCGTGTACCCGGACGCCAGCGACAGGGCGACCGCCGTCGATCCCAGCAGCGCCAGCTGCCAGTTGTTGAACAGCATCTCCTCGAGGATGCGGAGCAGACGCCCGAAGAAGCCGGCGCTCCACAGCACTAGCAGAAGAAGCCCTGAAAGAATTCCGATTACACCAAACTGCGACTGCCAGATGCCGTTGATCGCACCGACCAAATCCATTCCCTATCTCCCCGCTGCCACCCGTTCAGCGTGTCCCGCCCACCGGCGATGCCGGTGCGCTAGAAACTCGATTTTCTCGGGTGTACGCACGCACTTGACCAATTCTCTTTCAGGCGCGGCGTGAAGCGCCTTCGTAAGTCAGTCGCAACTCTTCCCCACGCCATATTGGCCGCGCTTGTCGGCCGCAATTGGGCGATATTGGGCTCGCTGCGAGTATTTTCATCTTAAAGTTTCGAAAGGTGCGCAGTATGCCAGCCGTGCGCCTCAAAGCCCGAGCTCGCGCTTGGCCCGCTCATGGCACTGCGCAGATGACGCGCTGAAGCAGCAGAAGATGAGCTTGTCGAAGTGCGGCTCTTGCACCAGCGCATCGGCTGTCGTCTTGACGGCGATCCTCGCAGCCCGATCGGGAGGGAAAGCATAAACACCCGTTGAGATTGCGGGAAACGCGATCGAGCGCAGGTCGTGCGCCTTGGCGAGCGCCAGCGAGTTGGCATAGGCACTGGCGAGCAGGGCGTCCTCGTTGGCCCTGCCGCTCTGCCAGATCGGACCAACGGTATGGATCACGTGTCGCGCCGGTAGATCGTAGCCGTTGGTAAGCTTGGCTTGACCGGTCTCGCAGCCGCCGAGCCTGCGGCATTCAGCAAGCAGCTTGGGTCCCGCCGCCCGATGGATGGCCCCGTCCACGCCCCCGCCCCCCAGCAGGCTGCGGTTGGCAGCGTTGACGATGGCGTCGATCGCAAGGGTCGTGATGTCGGCGACGATGATTTCGATGCGATGGGGCATTGACTTGCTCAATGGTACCGCAGGTTGGCCGGTTCCAACACGGGCGATGCCTGTCGCGTTGACCATCCCTTGGCCTTGGATGCAGTTTCGATCGGCAGGTGGTATAAGAATGGCGATGACCCTGTCGACCGCCACCAGCGCCTTTCCGGCCCCCGAACACGACCACGACCTGTGCCTCGACGAGGCCATGGCAAGGGCGCGTAAAGCCTTTGAAGACAAAGGCTTGAGACTCACCCCCTTGCGCCAGGCGGTATTTCGCGAGATCGCCGCCGCCTCGCACCGGGCGATCGGCGCCTACGAGGTGCTCGACCGGCTGGCCGCGCGCGGCGAGCGCCTGGCGCCGATCTCGGTCTACCGTGCCATCGACACGCTGGTGACAGCGGGCATCGTGCACCGCTTCGAGAGCCGCAACGCCTTCTTCGCATGCCACGCCGGCCACGAGCAGCGTCAGCTGGTGCTCGCCTGCGAGCAATGCGGCGCGCTTGCCGAAGTGGATGGCGCCAAGGTGTTCACCGCTATCGATGCGACAGCAGACGCGGCCCGCTTCTCCGCGACCTCGGCCAAGGGTGCGGTGGTCGAGGTGTGGGGGCTGTGTGCCAACTGTGCCCATAAAGGTCAGCGACATGGCAAGCCCTGACGGGCTCGGGCGCGGGGAAGGGCAACCTAGCCAGGGCCCGCCGCATGCCCACCACGACCATGCTGGGCATAGCCATGACCATGGTCACCACCACCATCATCACCACGACGGTGCGCTGCGGCCGCTCGCGTACGATGCCGCCGCGCTGATCAGCGCGCGCAACCTCAGCCTCGCGCGGGCCGGCCGTCCGGTGCTGATCGACATCGATATCGATATCCGCCCCGGCGAGATCATCACCGTCATCGGGCCCAACGGTGCAGGCAAGACCACCCTGGTGCGCGCGCTGCTGGGGCTGGAGCCGCTCGACGGCGGCGACATCCGCCGCAGGCCGGGGCTGGTGATCGGCTACGCGCCGCAGCGCTTCGACATCGACCGCGCGATCCCTTTGACGGTGGCCCGCTTCGTGGCGCTCGGCCGGCGCGCAAGCCCTGACGAGCTTGGCAAGGTGCTGCGCAACGTCGGCGCGGCACGGCTGGCTGAGCGCCAGTTCTCCGAGCTTTCAGGCGGCGAGCTGCAACGTGTCGTGCTGGCCCGCGCCCTCATCAGGGAGCCGGACCTGCTGGTGCTCGACGAGCCGGTGCGCGGCGTCGACTACGCCGGCGAGGCGGAGCTCTACACCCTGATCGGGCGGCTGCGCACGGAGCGCGGCTTCGGCGTGCTGCTCGTCTCGCACGATCTGCACGTGGTCATGGCGCAGAGCGACCGGGTGATGTGCCTCAACCGGCATGTGTGCTGCTCGGGCGTGCCGGAGTCGGTGGCGCAGCATCCCGAATACGCGCGCCTGTTCGGACCGCAGGCGGCACGGGCTTTTGGGCTCTATCATCACCATCACGACCACAGCCACGACCTCGCCGGCGAGCCGCGGCCTCCACCGCCCGCCGGCCGGCCCTGAGTCTCGGCCTGGAGCATCGACGTGCTGGAGCCATTCCTGCTGCGTGCGCTGTTGGCGGGCCTCGGCCTCGCGGTGGTGGCGTCCCCGCTCGGCTGCTTCGTGGTGTGGCGGCGCATGGCCTACTTCGGCGAAGCCGTGGCGCAGGCAGCACTGATCGGCGTGGCCCTGGGGCTGGCGCTGTCGCTCGACCTCACCGCCAGCGTGCTGATCGTCGCCTTGGCCGTATCCGGCCTGCTGCTGCTGTTAGGCCGCCAACAGGTGGTGCCCTTCGATTCCCTGCTGGGCCTCGTGGCGCACGCCGCGCTTGCCATCGGCGTCATTGCCGCGTCCCTGGTGCGGGGACAGCCTGACCTGCTGGGCTTCCTGTTCGGGGAACTGCTGGCCGTCAACTATGCCGACCTCGCCTGGATCTACCTGGGCGGCGGCGCGGCATTGGCGGCGCTGATCTCGGTCTGGCGGCCGCTGCTGTCGCTGGCCGTGCACGAGGACCTGGCGGCCGCCGAAGGCACTGCAACCGAGCGCGCAAAGCTCGTATTCATCGTGGTGCTGGCGCTGGTGGTGGCGATTGCCATCAAGATCGTGGGCGCGCTGCTCACCATCGCCTTCCTGATCATGCCGGCCGCGGCGGCTCGGCCGCTGGCCGATACCCCGGAGAGGATGGCCATGCTATGCAGCGATCATCGGCATCGTTGCCGTTTGCGCGGGCCTCTACCTGTCGGCAGCCTTCGATACGCCGGGCGGACCCTCGATCGTGCTGGTGCTGGCGGCGCTGTTTGCTGTGTCGATTTTTCCCTCCGTGCTGCGGCGCCGGCGTTAGGCGCACGTGATAGAATAGCGCGTCAATGAAGGCGCGATGACACCGATGAGCCAGCTCCACAGCCGAAGAGCAACCGTCCCCGTCGACGTCGGCGGCGTCATCGTCGGCGGCGATGCGCCGATCGTCGTGCAGTCGATGACCAACACCGACACCGCCGACGTGGAAGCTACCGCGCGCCAGTGCGCCGCGCTGTCGCGGGCCGGCTCCGAGATCGTGCGCATCACGGTCGACCGCGACGAGGCCGCCAAGGCGGTGCCGCACATTCGCGACCGGCTGGCGCAGATGGGCGTGCGCGTGCCGCTGGTCGGCGACTTCCACTACAACGGCCACACGCTGCTCGCCGAGAACCCCGCCTGCGCCGAGGCGCTCGACAAGTGGCGCATCAATCCAGGCAACGTCGGCTTCAAGGCCAAGCGCGACAAGCAGTTCTCCTCCATCATCGAGCTGGCCCTGGAGTTCGCCAAGCCGGTGCGCATCGGCGTCAACTGGGGCAGCCTCGACCAGGAGCTGCTCACCCGCCTGATGGACGAGAATGCCGCCTCGCCGGCGCCCAAGGATGCGCGCAGCGTCATGCACGAGGCGATCGTGCAGTCGGCCCTGCTGTCGGCAGAGCGCGCCGAGGAGCTGGGGATGGGCCCTGAGCGCATCATCCTCTCGGCCAAGGTCAGCGCCGTGCAGGACCTGGTCGCCGTCTACACCCTGCTGGCAGAGCGCTGCCGCTACGCGCTGCACCTGGGGCTGACGGAAGCCGGCATGGGCTCCAAGGGCATCGTCGCCTCCACCGCCGGCATCGGCCTGCTGCTGCAGCAGGGCATCGGCGACACCATCCGCGTCTCGCTCACGCCCGAGCCCGGCGGCGACCGCACGCTCGAGGTGCAAGGTCGCCCAGGAGATCCTGCAGACCATGGGGCTGCAGGTCGTTCGTGCCGATCGTGGCGGCGTGCCCCGGCTGCGGCCGCACCACCTCCACCGTGTTCCAGGAGCTGGCGAGCGAGATCGAGGGCTATCTGCGCCAGCGCATGCCCGAATGGCGCACGCGCTATCCGGGCGTGGAGGGCCTGAACCTCGCGGTGATGGGCTGCATCGTCAATGGGCCAGGCGAATCCAAGCACGCCGACATCGGCATCTCGCTGCCCGGCACCGGCGAGGCGCCATCGGCCCCTGTGTTCATCGACGGCAAGAAGGCCATGACCCTGCGCGGCCCCAACATCGCCGCCGAGTTCAAGGCGATCGTGGAGGACTACGTTGCCAAGCGCTACGGAACACAAAAGGCAGAGCCGGAAAAGGTCGAGTGAGGCCGCGAGCAGTGAGGCCAAAAGTCGGGCGCCGTTCGTCAGCGAGAAGCTGATCCGCTTCCATCATTGCGATCCAGCCGGCATCGTCTTCTACCCGCAGTATTTCATCCTGTTCCACGAGCTGCTGGAGGACTGGTTCAACCGCGGGCTCGGGGTCGACTACGCCGATTTCGTCTCCAAGGAGCGGCGGGGCTGCCGACCGCGCACATCGACTGCGACTTCAAGGTGCCGAGCAAGATCGGCGACACCGTGCAGATGCAGCTGTCGGTGAAGCGCATCGGCCGCACGTCGCTGTCATTGTCGGTGCGGGTGTGCGCGGGCGAAGAGATGCGCGTCACCGCCAACCAGGTGCTGGTGCTGATCTCGCTGGTGGACGGCTCGCTGGTGCCGATCCCGCCCGACCTGCGGGCACGGTTCGAGCGGTTTGCGGAGGCGACGTAGCGTGGGTCAGCCCGGCGCTGTCGCCGGGATCCAGCCCTGCAGCACATGGCCGAAGCAGGTGGGACGATCGCTCCGGCTCAAGGCCCGGCCTACGACCCGCAGGCCTCGCCGCCACGCGATGAGCCGGCGGATGCCCTCGCGCATGTCGACCTCGGGTCGCCAGCCGAGGTGCGCTCGGCAAGCGCGTGGTCGAGCGCCAGGCGCCGCCGCTGGTGAGCCGCACCTTGGTTGGATCGGGCTCGATGTGCTCGGGCTCGCAGATCCTTGCCGGCAAGCTCGGTGACGAGGCGCACGATCTCCAGCGTCGTCACGGGCCGGGGCCCGGAGATGTTGACCGCCACGTCGGTGGCGTCCGCCGTGAAGGCCGCCGCGTTGGCGCGGGCCACGTCGCTGACGTGCACGAAGTGCTTGGTCTCCGAGCCGTCGCCGATCACCTGCGGGCGCTTGCCGGCCAGCACGGCATCGTGCGTCTCGATGATGTAGAGCGCGTTGGCGGCGCGGTAGTGCTGGCGCTCGCCGTAGACGGTGGAATAGCGCAGCACCACGTAGTCGAGCCCGCGCTTCCTGTGCGCGTCGCGGCAAAGCTGCTCGCCGATGATCTTGCTGGCGCCGTAGAGGATAGCGGCCGGCGGTGCGCCCGACCGAATGGAAGGGCGTGGTCTCGACGAGGTCGCCGACGATGCCGGGGCCGTAGCCGTAGACGGCGTTGGAGGAGGCGAACACCAGCTTCTTCACGCCGTTGACGCAGGCGGCCTCGATGGCGTTCTGCGTGCCGCGGATGTTCACGTCGAGCCCGGTCCAGGGGTCGCGGTCCATGGTGAGCGACATGACCGCGGCCAGCTGCAGCACGCCGTCGACGCCCTTCATGGCGGCCAGCAGCTGCGGCAGGCGCATCACGTCGCCTTGGATGATCTTGAGGCGCGGATCGCCCTCCAGGTGCTGCGAGCGCCTGGCCGGCTGCCCTGGAAGAAGCTGTCGAGGATCGCGACCTCGCCGGCGCCCTCGTTCGAGCAGCAGCTCGGCGGTGGCCGAGCCGACCAGGCTGGCGCCGCCGACGATCAGGAAGCGCGCGCCCTTGCAGCGGCAGGGACTTGGATGGTCGTGTGGCGTCGGCCATGATCGGCGTCTTCCTCACTTCTCTCGCGCACCACGAACGCGGCCGCCTCGCGCAACGTGTCGGCCGCGGTACCGAACGGCGCGAGCGCGGCGACGGCCTCCGCCTCGAGCGCGGCGAGCCGGGCGCGGGCCGTCGCCACGTCGGTCGCGGCATGCAAGGTGGCCTTGGCCACGTCCTTGCGTGCCGCCTTGCCCATCGCAGTCGCGTCGCCCTCGACGTCGAGCAGGTCGTCGGCGATCTGGAAGGCGAGGCCGATCGTCTCGCCGTAGTCCGCCAGAGCACGGCGTTGCGCGGGGCCTGCGCGCCCAAGGATGGCGCCCGCCTCGCAGGAGAAGCGCAACAGCGCACCGGTCTTCATGGATTGCAGCCGCTGCACGTCGGCGGCGGTGGGCTGCGGCGGACGGCCGAGCCGTTCTCGCCGCCAGGTCGAGGCATTGGCCCCCCGCCATGCCGGCGGCGCCCGACGCCCGCGCCAGCCCCGCCACCAGCTCCGCCCGGACGTCGGCATCGGGGTGTGCCGCTGGAGCGGACAGAGCCTCGAAGGCGAGCGTCAGCAGCGCATCGCCGGCAAGTATGGCGGTCCACTCGTCGAAAGCCTTGTGCACCGTCGGCCGGCCGCGGCGCAGGTCGTCGTTGTCCATGGCCGGCAGGTCGTCGTGGATCAGCGAGTAGCAGTGCACGCATTCGATCGCCGCGGCCGTCTCGAGGGCAGCTTCGGCGGCCACACCGAACAGCCCGGCAGCCTCGATAACCAGGAATGGGCGAAACCGCTTGCCGCCTCCGAGCGTTCCATGGCGCATGGCTTCGACCAGCCGCTCAGGTGCGCCGGCAGCGGCTGCGCCATCCAGCAGAGCGGCCAGCCGTGCCTCGACGAGTTGTGCTGCCAGACCCAGACGTTGGCTGAAAGCCATGGCATTTCCATATCTTGCTGGCGCGCTTGCGGCATGCCGTGCGGGTGCCCTTATTTAGCGGTGCGTTGGCGGTCGGGAAAGAGTCGAAAGGACAGGGCAGGTGGACGAGCCCGCGGACCGCAACTCGCAGGTGCCTCTCGAGGCGGAAGGGGAAGCACCCGTCTCGGCCGAGGCGGACACGGCCGCGCGTGCCTCAATTGTTGCTGCCATCCCGACCGTAGCGCAAAGCCAACCGCTGCCGCGCACCGCCGAGGCAGACACGCCGCAGCCGGAGCATGCGCCCGCGAATGAACGCGCTGCAGGGGGTGCTGAGGTCGCGCCAGAGCCCGCAATCCCCACACCGGACGCGGAAGCCCCAGCCAGCGAGCCTGTGGCCGAAGCTCCAGCGGCTCCGCTTGCCCCGAAGGTTGAAGACCCGCTCGGCCCACACATCGAAGGTCAGACCGGCGACGGGAGCGACGGCCAGCCGGCCGAGCTGGTCGTTGCCCATTCACACGTGCCCGAGACTGAGCCAGCGGCTGCGGCGCCCGCGCTCTACAGCCCCGCGACCCAGGATGCGCAAATTGCACCAGTGACCGAGGAATTGGTCTGGTCCAGCCCAGAGGAAGTCGCGCCACAGACGTCATCATCCGCGGATGGGCCCCCACAACTGCTTGCGGCGACCGGGCTCGAAGTGCTCGCGCGTGCTCCGCATTCAGGACGGGCGCAAACCGATCAGACTGTCCCGGCCGACACTGTGGCCGCCGTTCCGGATCGAGCCGTGTGGACCATGACACTGGCTCCCGCTGGACCGGCAGCAGCTATTCCCTCTCCCAGCACGAGCACCGCGCGCGACTTGCTTCCGTATCTGCGCTTGGCGGGACAAGTTGCGGGGGCAGCAGTGCTGACGCTGGCGGCCATCGTGCTCTTGCTGGTGGTGGTCTACCGCTGGGTCGATCCGCCGACCTCCACACTCATGCTGGGCCAGCGGCTCATTGGCACGCAGATCGAGCAGACGTGGGTGCCGCTCGAGCGCATCTCGCCCAACCTGGTGCACGCGGTCATCGTGTCCGAGGACAGCGGCTTCTGCCGGCATCGCGGCGTCGACTGGGCCGCACTCGGCGAGGCCATCGAGAGCGACCGCGGCGGCAGCACCATCACGATGCAGGTGGTCAAGAACCTGTTTCTGTGGCCGGCCCGAAGCTATGTGCGCAAGGCCCTGGAGATCGTGCTTGCCTATCTGGTGGAGGCGGTTTGGCCCAAGCAGCGAGTGCTCGAGATCTATCTCAACATTGCCGAATGGGGTCCGGGCATATTCGGCGCAGAGGCGGCGGCCCGGCATCATTTCGGCAAGCCGGCCGCGCGGCTGACCGCCCATGAGGCGGCCCTGCTCGCCGTCGCCCTGCCCAATCCGATCGAGCGGGAGCCTGGCTATCCCGGCTATCAGCACCGGCGGCTCGCCGACAACCTGCTCACCCGCATGCGGGTGAGCAGGACGAGCATGCGGTGCGTGCGACCTCTTCGCAGCGGCAGCTAGCGCAACTGGGCCGCGGGACATCTGGCATCGCGGCGGGATAGCCGCTATAAGCCCGGCAGCCTGGGCACCCGCATCGACAGCCGGGGCCTCTTTTTCAGCATCCCTCGGAGCAGTGCAATGGCCGTTCCCAGAAAGAAAACTTCGCGTATGAAGCGCGGCAACCGGCGATCAGCAGACGCGCTGGTTGCGCCCGCCTACATCGAGGACAAGGAGTCCGGCGAGCGCCGGCGTCCGCACCACATCGACCTGAAGACCGGCAAGTACAAAGAGCGCCAGATCCTGCCGCCGAAGGCCGAAGCCTAGCAGAGGGCGGGGTCCAGCGGCTGTCTTGGTCCGCCGCCCGTCGCTTCGATTGGTGCTGCTGCGTTCCGAAAACTGGCTGCCGCCACCAGACAGGCGGGATCAGCGCCGCCGCGCGGTGCGCAGAAATTCGTTCAGCAAGAGACAGTAGGTTCCGTAGTCGTGGAAGGGGTGCACCTCGTCGGGTGCCCGATCGAGCTTCCGCGCCATATCTGGCAACCTGTCTTTGAATGCCGCGAAAAGGCCGATCAGGTACTGCGGACCCGGCAGCACTCTCCCATCGGGAGTTGTCGAAAGATAGCGGGATACGATCCTGATCACCTCGTTGGGATTGCCGCGGTGCGCCGCCGGATCATTGCCCCCAAGGTCCGACAGATAGGCTGAAAGAGCGTATTGTTCCCGAACCATTATCAGCGCGGAGTTCTTGCGCTTGCTGGGGCCGCCGAAGTATTTCGCGCCCATGGCCAGCCCCAGCTCGAATGGCATGTTGAACCTTGGCAGCTCGTTGTCTCCGATCTCCGTGCGAGAGAGGTCGTGAATGCTGCGCGGGCTTGCGGCGATGAGCCTGCACAGCTTGTCAAAGCGGATATTGGCTCCGTCAGAGTCTTCGAGCGCACACCGCGCCTTGTAGCCGGACGCCAAAACGGCAAACACCAGCGCCTCGAACAGGGGCTGGTATTTCTCGTCAAAAGGGCAGTTGATGAATACGTCCGACCTAGCCAAGAAGCTCCTGCTCAAACGACGAGCGGCTTGTCCTTGAGCACTTGGCGCACGGCCCTGCGAATGGCTTCGGCCTCGGACCTGCTCTTGGGCTTAACCGCCGGCTTCAAAATCCTCACGTTGAGAAAACGGGCCTCGTCCACCGAGAGACCGGCACGGCGAGACACAGAACCGCCAGCGGAACCGGGCTTGGTTTGCCGGTGACGTGCATGCGTATTCGGGATTTTTCTCTTGCTCATGGGTCGAATATGGCAGCGTAGGCAACCGTGGTCAGCCGCGGTTGCGCGAAAGCTGCTCGAGCTTGGCCTGCATGGCGGCCAGCTGGGTCTTGAGCTCGCCCAGCTCGTCGGCAGCAGCCCCGCCCGCAGGAGCCTCCGTCTTCACCTTCGCTTCCTCGTCCGACTTGGCGGCGGCTCTTGGCCTGGCCGAACGGGGAGAACATGCTCATGGCCTGCTCGAACATGGCAAGGTTCTTGCGCGCCTGCTCCTGATAGGCCTCGAAGGCCCCGGCCGGCGTAAAGGCACCCGCAAAGGCCTTGCGGAAGCGCTCCTGCTCCTTGGTCAGCGTGTCGAGGCTGATCTGGAGATAGCTCGGCACCAGGCGCTCGATGCCATCGCCGTAGAAGCGGATCAGCTGCCTAAGGAATGGGATCGGCAGCAGCGTCTGGCTGCCCATGCGGCTTTCCTGCTCGACGATGATCTGCGTGAGCACGGAATGTGTGAGATCATCCCCGGTCTTGGCGTCGAACACCACGAAGTCGCGGCCGGATTTCACCATCGCCGCCAGATCATCCAAGGTGACGTAGGTGCTAGTGTCAGTATTGTACAGGCGCCGGTTTGCGTACTTCTTGATTACGACCGGTTCTTTCTTGTCAGCGGCCGGATCTTTGCTGACGGCGGCCGGGTCGGTCTTGTTGAGCATGTGCGGGATCGATCCCTGAACAGGCCACATTTTATGCAATGCGCAATTTAGCACGGCAGTGCACTGTGAGACCAGACGTTTGTTGGGCTTGACGGCCTCGAATGCTGCCAGGCTTGCGTGTGCATAGCAGCCCTCTGCCCCGGCGCGGGCCACATTGCAGCTGCGAACGGGGGCCGCTATATGCTTAATTGGGCGGGAACTCAGGCCGCCGGCCGGCTCGGTGGCGCGATTCCGCGCCCCAAAATTCCGCCGAACCCCTCTGGAGCTTAACGATGAGCAAGGACCAAGCCACCGTCGTGATCGCGGGCGCCGCCCGCACGCCCGTCGGCGCATTCAACGGGACGCTCGCCAGCCTGCCCGCCCACGAGCTGGGCAAGGTCGCCATCAAGGCGGCCCTGGAGCGGGCCCGGGTGGAAACCGGACGAGGTGTCGGAGGTCATCCTGGGGCAAATCCTTGCGGCCGGTGCCGGTCAGAACCCGGCGCGTCAAGCTTCGATCAATGCCGGCATCCCGGTCGATGCGCCGGCCTGGGGCATGAACCAGCTGTGCGGCTCGGGCCTGCGGGCGGTGGCGCTGGGCGCCCAGCAGATCCAGCTCGGGTCCTCCAAGATCGTCGTCGCCGGCGGCCAGGAGAGCATGAGTCAGGCGCCGCACTGTTCCCACCTGCGCGACGGCACCAAGATGGGCGACGTCAAGTTCATCGACACGATGATCAAGGACGGCCTGTGGGACGCCTTCAACGGCTATCACATGGGCAACACGGCCGAGAACGTCGCGCGCCAGTGGCAGATCACGCGCGAGGAGCAGGACCGCTTCGCGGTGGCCTCGCAGAACAAGGCGGAGGCCGCCAAGAAGGCCGGCAAGTTCAAGGACGAGATCACGCCCGTCACCATCAAGACGCGCAAGGGCGAGATCGTGTTCGCCGACGACGAATACATCAAGGACGGCGTCACCTACGACTCGATCGCCAAGCTACGGCCCGCCTTCGACAAGGAAGGCACCGTGACGGCGGCCAACGCCAGCGGCATCAACGACGGCGCTGCCGCGGTCGTGCTGATGACGCTGGAGGAGGCCAGGCGCCGTGACATCACCCCGCTCGCCCGCATCGTCTCCTGGGCGCATGCCGGCGTCGATCCCTCCATCATGGGCACGGGGCCTATCCCCGCCTCCAAGAAGGCGCTGGAGAAGGCCGGCTGGACCGTCAAGGACCTCGACCTGATCGAGGCCAACGAGGCGTTCGCCGCCCAGGCCTGCGCCGTCAACAAGGGGCTCGGCTGGGACACCGAGAAGGTCAACGTCAACGGCGGAGCCATCGCCATCGGCCATCCCATCGGCGCCTCGGGCGCGCGCGTGCTCAACACGCTGCTGTTCGAGATGAAGCGCCGCAACGCCAAGAGGGGCCTCGCCACCCTGTGCATCGGCGGCGGCATGGGCGTTGCGATGTGCGTCGAGCGCGACTGAGCGCCGCCTCTCCATTAGCCTTAACATGGACCTCGGTCGGACCTTGTCCGGCCGAGGTTTTGTTTTAGTGTAGGAATGCCAACAAGAAAGGCTGGGGGAAGCGTGCCATGACCAAGGTAGCAGTCGTCACCGGAGGAACGCGCGGGATCGGACATGCGATCTCGATCGCGCTCAAGAACAAGGGGTTTCGCGTGGCGGCGAACTACGGCGGCAACGACGTGGCGGCCCGCCAGTTCCAGGCCGAGACCGGCATTCCCGTCTACAAGTGGGACGTCTCCGACTATGCCGCCTGCGAAAAGGGCGTCGCGTCCGTAACGCGCGAGCTGGGCCCCATCGACGTGCTGGTGAACAATGCCGGCATCACCCGCGATGCCATGCTGCATCGTATGACCAAGGAAAATTGGGATGCGGTGATCCACACCAACCTCAACTCGGTCTTCAACATGACGCGGCTCGTCATCGACGGCATGCGCGCGCGCAGCTACGGGCGCATCGTCAACATCTCTTCCATCAATGGCCGCAAGGGGCAGATGGGCCAGGCCAACTATTCGGCCGCCA
The DNA here is from genome assembly GCA_963724565.1 of uncultured Alphaproteobacteria bacterium. Taxonomy (GTDB): domain Bacteria; phylum Pseudomonadota; class Alphaproteobacteria; order Rhizobiales; family Hyphomicrobiaceae; genus AWTP1-13. The sequence goes on along the minus strand of CAVRVK010000008.1, from coordinate 89,014 downwards.
AGGCCGGCCTGCTCGGCTTCACCAAGGCCGTGGCCCAGGAAGGCGCCTCGCGCGGCATCACCTGCAACGTCATTGCGCCGGGCTACATCGCCACCGAGATGGTGCAGGCGGTGCCGAAGGAGGTGCTGGAGAACGAAGATCCTGCCGCTACATCCCCGTCGGCCGGCTCGGCACCGCCGAGGAGATCGCGCGCTGCGTGGCGTTTCTCGCCGCCGACGATGCGGGCTTCATCACGGGTGCCTGCCTCGACGCCAACGGCGGGCAGTACATGGCGTAGCCGTTTCCGGGAATCGCGCTTCCGCGAATAGCCTCGCTCCGGATCGACCTGGTCAGCCGCGCAGCCGCGTGCGCACGATGCGCGGGAAACTCGTCGCCCTGCGTTGGTGCCGGCCGGCGCTGGACCGGCTGCGGGTGCCGTCCGTGCTGCTCGAGATTGTGCGCGCGGCCGTCGTCGAGCGACCACCAGCGCGGGGCGCGTCCTTCTGCGGTTGCGGCAGGCTGCTGTGGCGGAGCCGGGGCGTGCGGCGCTGCGAGCGGCCTGCGCCCGCCTTGGGAGCCGCCATGCCTGGCGGCAGCGTGCCGCCGGCGAACCAGGCATCGATCAGGTCGAGCTCGTCGGCGGACAGATTGAGGCCCTGGCCGCGGCAGCGCGCCACCACGAAGTTGCGGAAGCGGCCCGCGAACAGATTGGCCGAGGCGCCCTGCTCGAACCAGGGATCGGCCTCGCTCACCACCTCCAGCACGAAGCGCACGTCGTCGCGGCGCACGTCGAGCCCGCGCTCCTGCGCGCGCTGGGTGATGTTGGTGAGCGTCTGCGCGCCGATCAGGTCGTTGTCGGTGATCTCCTTGGCCATGATCTCGAACAGCAGGCGATACTCGGGCGGGGCCAACGGCGGCGCCTGGCACGCCTCCTGGATGCGCGCGATCGACTGCTGGATGATGCCGGCGGGCTCGTTGCGCGGCTGCGGCACCGGGGCCAGCGGCGCGGCCAAGCCCGTGCGCGGCGCCGGCGGCATGGGCGGCTCGGCCGCCTGTTGCGGGGCAAAGGCTTCGCGCTGCGCAGGCGCCGCGCGGCGAGCCGGCACGAGGGGGCTCTCCTCCACTGCACGTCGGGCAGGCGCAGGCGCGGCCGCCGCGCGACGGAGCAGCCTGACTTGGGGCTGGCGTCGCCTGGTAGGTAGGCAGCGCCTCCGCGGTCAGCGGCATCGGCGCCGCACGCGCACTGCGCGGCGGGGGCGAAGGCAACTCGGCCGGCGCGTCATGCGCCTCCAAGGCCTGCCGCTCGATCGGAGCCTCGATATGGCGCTTGGAGTCGAAGGCCAGGTAGGGCGGCTCCTCCGTCAGCCGGATGCCTCGTCCGGCAGGCTGCGGCGCAGCAGCTCGCGGAAACTGCCGGCGCCCGCCCAGCCGGTGGCGATGGTCTTCTCGTGGCCGAGCGCGCGCAGCGCCCGATCGGCCAGCGCCTCGAGAGGCACGGGCGCGGCCGAGGCGCGCACGCCGGCGACCACCTCGGCCAGGATCTCGCCGCCGCGCCTCCTCGATCTTGTCGCCAGGACCGCGCGCCCGGCTGGTCGGCGCCGTCTTCGCCGGGCAGCTCGCCCGCCAGGATCAGCTCGATCAGATTGGCTTCGCGGATCTCGCCGTCGCTGATGGCCGTGTAGGGCGCCGCCGTGAAGTCGTTGGCGAAGATCACCGTGCGGCGCGCATGCGCCCGCAGGCGGATGAGCACCGGCGTGAAATCGGCATCGCCCGACAGGATGATGAACTCGTCGAAGTAGGTGTCGTGCATCAGCAGGTCGCGGATATCCATGACCATGCGGATGTCGGCGGAGTTCTTGAGTTGCGCGGTGAGCGGCGGGCAGTCGATCACCTCGAAGCCGGCGCGCAGGAAGTGGTGGCGCACGAACGGGAAGGAGTTCATGTCGGTGGAGTTGTCGTGCGCGTTGCGCCGCGGCACCGGATTGCCGTAGCAGCGGTTCATGACGATGCGGCGCGGGGCGGCGCCGAACTGCGCGTTGGTGGGCGTGATCAGCCGCCCGTTCTCGATCTCGCGCAGCCAAGCCGCCGGCGTCCTTGGCGAAACGCTTGGCGGCTTCATCGCTTTTTCGCTTCAGCGACAGGTAGATGTTGTCGTAGTCGACGAACACCGCGCTCAGGCACTGTGCCGCCCGCTTCCCGCTTCATTCCGGTTACCCCCACTTGCCCGCATTAATTCTTTTGCAGCACATGGCAAAATCTAAGTCGCGTTGGTGCCGCAAGCGCAGGCAGGGCGCACTCGTGTATCTTCAACATAAACTTAGGCGCGCCAATGGGTTGGCGTACTGCCGCGGCGGTGGGTAAGGCTCAGATGGCTCAGGCAGCGCCCCTTCAGGCGATCCGGCTCGAAGCCGGGCGGCGCCAGCTCGAAGCCGGCGAAGTCGAAGCCCGGCGCCACCGTGCAGCCGACCAGCGTCCAGGCACCGAGGCTTTTCGCCTGCTGCCAGGCGTGCGCCGGCACGATCGCCTGCGGCTGCTCCCCGGCGGCAAGCTCGCGCCGAGCCGAACCTCGCGCCGCTGCCCGTTCTCGACGATGCCGAGCAGCGAGCGGCGCGCCGGCGTACCAGTGCCACACCTCGGCCGCATCGACCCGGTGCCAGCGCGAGACCTCGCCTGCCCGCAGCAGGAAGTAGATGGCGGTGGAGGCCGCGCGGTTCGCTGCGCCAGCGCCAGCGGTGTCGCGGAACGTCTCGCGATAATGCCCGCCTTCTGGATGCGGCTCGAGGCCGAGCAGAGCGGATCATGTCGTCTGCGGTCATGTCGGAGCGATGGATATTCCGTGCCAATGGGTTGGCCTGAATGCGTCCAGAGCGAGGGACATCAGCGGGCAGCAGCTGTCCGCTTGCCTTTGCCGTTGTTGCTTCGACGGCGCGACTTGGCAGCCGGCGAAGCTGTTCTGCGGCGCGGCTCGGGCTCCAGCATGTCGCCCAGCTGACGCAGCCGCAATGGAGGACGCTGGGGCAAGCGCACGGTGAGCTCCAACTCGCCGCCAATCGCTTCCACGTAGCTGCGTAGCGTGGAGATGTACATGTCGGCCTGCCGCTCGATCTTGGAGACCGACGGCTGCTTGATCTTCAACGCGGCAGCAATCTCTGCCTGCGCCTTGCCGGTCGCCTGGCGCAGCTCCCTCAGGCTCTCCACCTCCTGCTTGAGCTGCTGAAACTGCTCCTCGATGCGCTCCTGATCCTCCTCAGGCAGGCTGCTGATGAACTCGCCGAGCGTGCGCCCCATGCTAGTTGCCTTTCTTTCCTTGCGCCTTGCCGAGCTGCGGCCAAATGCCTTGCGTAGCGTGCATCCGCGGACGCGATCAGCCGCTTGTAGAAGCGATCCTCGCTGACGCCCGCCTTGTCTCCAGCCACAAGCAGAATGGCCTGTCTGGCGGGATCGAAGGCAAATGCCACGCGCCAAACTCCCCCTGCGGCCGCGAAACGGAGCTCCTTCATATTGGGGTGCTTGGCCCCCTTCAGCGTATCAACGTACGGACGTCCGAGCCGAGGACCGTCAACCTCGAGCAGCTTGGCGGTTGCTGCCAGCTTGTTGCGAACCTCTCTCTCCAGGTTCACCAACTCCTGCTCGAACTCGTCCGCCAACCGAACGACCCAAGGCATGGATATAGCCTCTAAGCTATGTCCGTCAAGGCTTCAACATGAGCAACCAGCCGTTTTGACGGGTTGAGGCGGCAACCGTCTATCCTCAATTCTTGCGCTCGCGGATCTCGCCGAAGATCTCCCACTCGGGCCGCCCGACCATGCCGAGCCGTTTCTGGATCGCGGCAACATGCGGGCGCAGGAACGGGTTGGTCTCGAGCTCCAGCCCGATGGTGGTCGGCAGCGTCGCCTTGCCGGCCGCGCGCAGGGCGTCGACCTCCTTGGCCCGCTTCTGCAGCGCGGCGTTCTCGGGCTCGATGGTGAGCGCGAACTTGGCATTGGCCTGCGTGTACTCGTGCCCGCAATAGACCGCGGTGTCCTTTGGCAGCGCCATCAGCTTCTTGAGCGACTTCCACATCATCTGCGCGTTGCCCTCGATCACCCGGCCGCAGCCGATGGCAAACAGCGTGTCGCCCGCGAAAGCGACCTGGGCGGAGGGAATCACGTAGGTGATATGGCCCGCGGTATGACCCGGCGTGTCGAGCACATGCACCTCGTGCCCGCCGAACATGAACGTGTCGCCTTCGCCCACCTGCTTGTCGATGCCCTGGGATTTTCGCCGCCTCGTTGCGCGGGCCGATGATGGTGCAGCCCGGTCTCGGCCTTGAGGGCGGCGTTGCCGTCGGTATGGTCGCCGTGGTGGTGGGTGGTGAGGATATGGGTGAGCGTCCAGCCCTTGTCCTTCAGCGCGGCTGCCACGGCCTTGGCGTCCGGCGCGTCGATCGAGGCGGTCACGCCCTGCCCGGCGTCGTGGATCAGCACGCCATAATTGTCCGACAGGCACGGAAATTGGTGGATCTCGAGCTCTGGCATGCGACTACTCTCGCAGGCTGTGCTTGCTTTTTCGTTGCTGAGCCGCACCCTACTAGTGTTGGTGATCGATGTCTCGATTTCAACCATCCAACGGCGCCGCCAACGAGGCCAGCGCGCTCGCACAGCACGACGTGGTCGAGCTGCGCAACTTCTACGGCCGGCCGCTCGGCGGCATCGTGCGCCGCATGCTGACCCAGCGCATCCGCGCCCGCTGGCGCACGGCGCAGGGCTGCCAGCTGATCGGGCTCGGATTCGCCGTGCCGTACATCGGCATGTTCCGCGGCGAGGCAGCCCGGCTCGGCGCGCTGATGCCGGCCAACCAGGGCGCGCTGGTGTGGCCGGCGTCGGGGCAGGTGCTCTCCGTCATGGTCGACGAGGCCATGCTGCCGCTGCCCGACGCTTCGGTCGACCGGCTGCTGTGCGTGCACTGCCTGGAGGTCGCGGAACGCGCCGGCCCCCTGCTGCGCGAGATGTGGCGCGTGCTCGCGCCGGAGGGCAAGCTGCTGCTCATCGTGCCCAACCGGCGCGGCGTGTGGGCGCGCTTCGACACGACGCCGTTCGGCCACGGCCGCCCCTACAGCCGCGGGCAGCTCGAGCGACTGCTGTCGGACGCCCTGTTCACGCCGATCGAGTGGACGTGGCGCCCTGCACATGCCGCCGGTCGACCGGCAATGGCTGCTCCGCTGGGCCACGGCGTTCGAGCGCGTCGGCGCCCGGCTGTGGCCGGCATTTGCCGGCGTCGATCATCGTCGAGGCGCGCAAGGAGCTGATGGGCGCGATCCCCAAGGGCAAGCCGGCGGTGCGCAGGATCCGGCTGGTGCCCGCGCGCGGCCTGCCGAGGGACTGTCGTTAGCGCGCGCTCATTGCTTTTCCGGTTCCGCTGCAGGGCTGTTCGCCTTGATGAACTTGGCTATGGCGTCGACGGCTTCGGCCTCTACACCGCTGAAGCCATGCGCCGACCTCGACCCGCACGGCTGCTCAGTGCCGGCAGGCGCGCTACCCTTGAGCGTCACCACATCCACGGCCTTGGCATTGCCCAGCCGCTTCTTGAGCTTCTCCGTGCCGTCGGCCGGCGACAGATCGCAGGCGTCTTCTGCATGCGACACGATCAGCGTCGGCACCGTGATGTCCTCGAGCTGCAAGCTCGCCACGCCGTCGCTCAGCTTCTCGGCGGTTTTCGAGCCCGCTTTCGGGCGCGTGATCGTCGACGTCAGCACCAGGCCATCGACGTTGTCCGCCGCGATCGCGGCCCACGCCGCCGAGATGGTTCCCATGTTCGTGCCGACGAGCCAAACGGGAACGTCGGCCTGCAGCTTGAGGAAGGCCGCCACCGCGCCGATGTCGCCGGCATGCGCATTGCCCGTGCGGAAGCTTACGTCCATGCCGCCCGGCCGATCCGCCGGCGTGTCCATCAGCGCCACCATCACATTGTGGGCGACGAGCTTGTCGCGCACGCGCACGAGAAAGCTCTGCGCGCCCCGCTTCATCTCGGTCGGACTGGAGAGCTCCAACTCGCCGCCCGCCGCCGGTGAACAGGATCACCGAGGCGACGGGCTCGGCGGGCGCGGTGACAGCGAACCGCTGTTTGACGCCGCGGGGCGTTTCGATCACGACGAGTTCGGCGCCCTGTGCCGCCGCCTGGGCCAGGCCTGTCAGCGCGAGCACCAGGAAGCGGACGCCGAGACGAGCCAAGGCATACGCATGACGCACCGCTCCTACGCGCGCCCGGCCGCTCACTTGCTGTTGGCCTTGACGAAGTTGGCGATCGCATCGACGGCCTTGCCTTCGATGCCTAGGAAGCCGTGCTGCGCCTTGGCCTCGCACGGTGCCGACACGGGCCGCGAGCCGCCCTCGAGCAGCACGACCTCGACAGGCTTGGCGTTCGCCAGCCGCTTGCGCAGCTTCGGCGCGTCGGACGCAGGCGTGATATCGCAGCCGTCCTTGGTGTGCGAAACGATGAGCGTGGGGACGGTCACCTTGCCCAGCGCCATGCTGCCACGCCGTCAGGGTGACTCTGGGCGATCTTCCATTGCGGCTTGGAGCGGCTGATGGTCGAGGTCAGCACCAGGCCGTCGATGTCCTTGGCGCCGATCGCCCCGGCCGCGGCCGAGAAGGTGCCCATGCTGGTGCCGACCAGCCAGACGGGAACCTCGGCCTCCTTCTTGAGATAGGCCGCAACGGCGCCGATGTCGCCCGCATGCCCGCCGCCCATGCGGAAGGTGGCGTTCATTCCGCCCTGCTGGTCCGACGGCGCATCGAGGACGGCGACCATGAGGCCCTTGGCCGCGAACATTGTCGCGCGTGCGCACCAGGAAGTTGCCGGTGCCCCACCTCATCGACGCAGCGCTCCTGAGACCGAGGGCGCCGTGCCCGCCGGCGAACAGGATGACGGATGCGACCGGCTTGCTGTCCGGCTTGATCAGGATGAAAGCCTGCTTGGCGCCGCGCGGCGTAGTAATGGAGACGAGCTTGGACTCCGTCGCTTGCGCCGGTCCCGGCGCGGGCGCAAGCAGCAAGCAAGGCGACCAGTAGGATTAGGGCCAATCTCATCGGCTGTTCCCCCGGCTTTGCTAGCGCGCCACCTTCCGCGTCAGCATGAACACCGCCTTCTCTCCCATGAAATTGTGGACCGTGAGCGGCAGCCAGGTGCCGAGCTGGCGGCCCCAGGCATTGAACGCCACCGCCCGCTCCACGCGCGCGTCCACCAGCTTGCACAGGTCGGCGAAGTCCTTGATCGTGCACAGGTGCGCGTTGGGGCTCACGTACCAGGCCTCGGGCAGGTTCTCGGTCACCGGCATGCGGCCCGTGAGCAGCAGGCGCCCGCGCACCTGCCAGTGCCCGAAGTTCGGGAACGAGACGATGGCGTTGCGGCCGATGCGCAACAGCTGCTCGCAGCACCGCCATGGGCTGGCGCGTGGCCTGGATGGTGAGGCTCAGGACCGCATAGTCGAAGGCGTCGTCGGGATAGTCGGAAAGGTCGCGGTCGGCATCGCCCTGCACCACCGAGAGGCCGCGCGCCACGCAGGCGTTGACGCGCTCGCGCGACACCTCGATGCCGCGCCCGTCCACGTCCTTGGTATCCGCCAGCAGTTGCAGCAGCGCGCCGTCGCCGCAGCCGACGTCGAGCACGCGCGAGCGGCGCGCCACCATCTCCGCGATCAGCAGATGGTCGACGCGGTTGGTGGGCGTTGGGGCGGGCGCCAGCATCTAGCGTTCCCGTTCCAACAGTTGTTTCCCGCTGTCATCCTCGGGCTTGTCCCGAGGATCCAGCGAATAGCAAACGCCGGCGCAAGCAGATGGATGGATGGTCGGGACAAGCCCGACCATGACAACCCGGTTGGCAAGCCAGAGCTTCACAACGCTAGCCCTTCCTCGCCGGCTTGAGGCCGACCTTCACCGCGGCCGCGTTGAGGAAGCCGCGGATGGTGGCGAACAGCTCCGGCTCGTCGAGCAGGAAGGCGTCGTGGCCCTTGTCGGACTCCACCTCCACGAAGCTGACGTTGGCCGCCACCGCGTTCAGCGCATGCACGATCTCGCGGCTCTCGCGCGTGGGATAGAGCCAGTCGCTGGTGAACGACACCACGCAGAAGCGCGTCTTGGTGCCCTTGAAGGCGTTGGCCAGCACGTCGCCGTGCTCGGCCGCGCAGGTCGAAGTAGTCGATGGCGCGCGTGATGTAGAGGTAGCTGTTGGCGTCGAAGCGGTCGACGAAGGTCGAGCCCTGGTGGCGCAGGTAGCTCTCCACCTGGAAGTCGGCGTTGAACGAGAAGCTCTTGGCCGAGATTTCCTGCAGGTTGCGGCCGAACTTGCGCTGCAGCGCCTCCTCCGACAGGTAGGTGATGTGCGCGGCCATGCGCGCCACGGCAAGCCCGTTGCGCGGCTCCTTGCCGAGCTCCAGGTAGCGTCCCCCGCACCAGTTGGGATCGGCCATCACGGCCTGCCGGCCGACCTCGTGGAAGGCGATGTTCTGCGAGGAGTGCCAGGCGGCGGTGGCGATCGGCACGGCGGTGGCAACGCGGTCGGGATGGCGCGCGGCCCATGCCAGCACCTGCATGCCGCCCATGGAGCCGCCGATGACGCAGAACAGCGGTCGATGCCGAGATGATCGATCAGCGGCACCTGCGCTTCCACCATGTCGCCGATGGTGATGACGGGGAAATCGAGGCCCCAGGCCTTGCCGGTCTCGGGGTTGATGCTGGCGGGTCCCGTCGAGCCCATGCAGCCGCCGAGCACGTTGGGGCAGATGACGAAGAAGCGGTCGGTATCGATGGGCTTGCCGGGCCCGACCATGGTCTCCCACCAGCCGGGCTTGCCGGTGACGGGATGGGGGCTCGCGACGTACTGGTCGCCGGTCAGGGCGTGCAGCACCAGGATGGCGTTCGACTTGGCCGCGTTCAGCGTGCCGTAGGTCTCGTAGGCGATGCGGTAGGAGGCCAGCTCCTTGCCGCTGTCGAGCTTGAGCGGCCTCGTCGCCGGAACGTCGAGATAAGCGCTGGCGGGCTTGGTTGCCTGCAGCGCACGGGCATCGACGGCGACTGGAAACTGCAATGGAGTAGCTGTGTTCATAGGTGCCGTTTAGCTAGGGTCTGGGGTGCCAATGTCAATCTATTTTGTGGTCGATTGTTGCTGGCACGCGCCGTCCGCCCCATGGGGAATGGCCCCACAAAGGTGCGACGGGTACGCGGGCGCCTCTCGGCGACCCGGGGGCCGGTTGACCTCCGGCCCCAGCAGACCCGGCCAGGTCTGCCTTGAGGCCCTCTTGCGAGGGCCCCCTGGGACCCTGGGAGGGGTCCCCTGGGTTACCTTGCGGCACCCGCGTTGCGGCGATTTTGGGCACCGCTGCAAGCTGCAGCCGGGCCTGCTCTTGCGAGCGCGGCGCCGGCCATGTGCCTCTCGGCGGTCGCCGCACTCCGCGGCCATTGCTGGCGCTTCGACGGCAACGGTCACAGCGGGCCTCCTGGATCTCGAGCCCTCCCGCGGGCCCTCCTTCCAGGCGCCGGTCGCTGCCACGTGAAGGACGGAGTGCACTTCGCGTCCCGTCGCAGGCAGCGACGGCGTATCATACGCACAGCTTTGGCATGCGGGGATAACGCCGTTCCCCAGCACGCCGGGTTCATGGTGAATCTCCACGCTCCCAACAACGTCATCCCGGCGCCGCTCGCGCGCTTGCGTGCGAGTGGGAATCGGCCGGGACCCAGTCACTGCTCTGCGTGGGTGCGCGCGAACTTGAAGATCCAGGCCAAGAGCACCGAGTTCGCTTGCGTTGCCCTGTCCGCCTGCCTTTGCCCCAGAGGAACCAATCAGCTATAAGCGCCCGAAATTCGAGGGCTTTTCGCATCATGGCCAAGTCCAACAAGAACAGCGGACCCGAAGCCCGGCTGCCCAAGGGCTTTCTCGACACGCCGGCGGAGGACATCCGCGCGACGCACCGCATGCTGGACACCATCCGGCAGGTGTACGAGCGCTACGGCTTCGAGCCGCTGGAGACGCCGGCCATCGAGTACACGGACGCGCTCGGCAAGTTCCTGCCCGACCAGGACCGGCCCAACGAGGGCGTGTTCTCGTTCCAGGACGAGGACGAGCAGTGGCTCTCGCTGCGCTATGACCTGACCGCCCCGCTCGCCCGCTACGTGGCCGAGAACTTCGAGCGACTTGCCCAAGCCCTTCCGCCGCTACCAGGTGGGCCCCGTGTGGCGCAACGAGAAGCCGGGACCGGGGCGCTTCCGCCAGTTCACCCAGTTCGACGCCGACACGGTCGGCACCGACAACATCGCCGCCGACGCGGAGATCTGCATGCTGGCCGCCGACACGATGGAGGCCCTCGGCATCAAGCGCGGCGACTACGTGATCAAGGTGAATAGCCGCAAGGTGCTAGACGGAGTGATGGAGGCCATCGGCCTTGGAGGCGAGGAGAATGCTGGCCGACGACTAATCGTGCTACGCGCTATCGACAAGCTTGATCGGCTAGGTGTGGAAGGCGTGCGCCAGCTACTTGGCAAAGGTCGCTGGAAAGACGAAAGCGGAGACTTTGCTAAGGGCGCCGGTCTGACGCCTGACGCCATCAACGAGATCTAGATATCGTTGGCGGTGAGTCAGGCGCTTGGACATCTGTCCGTGACCCTGAGTTCCTGCCGACTTCCGATGAGATGCTCCGCAAGGGTAAGGACTTTTGCTCACCGGGAGAGGAAGGCAAGGCTGCTTGAGATCAGGATTTCTTTCCGATCAGGACGAACTCGTTCGCATTTGGCTCAACCATCTCGGAAGCTCCCAACAGGGAGTGCAGGGCTTGGTGGAACTGAGCGAGATGGTCCGGTATTTCCGCGCTTGCGGGTATGGTTCGAAAAGGATCGTTCTGATCTCCGTCAGTCGTCCGCGGCCTGGAGTACTACACCGGCCCCGTGTTCGAAGCCGAGATCACCATCCCCGTCGTCAACGACGACGGCCAGACCGTGCGCTTCGGCTCGGTCGGCGGCGGCGGGCGCTACGACGGCCTGGTCGAGCGCTTCCTCGGCACCAAGGTGCCGGCCACCGGCTTCTCCATCGGCGTCTCGCGCCTGCAGGCGGCGCTCGCCGCCATCAACAAGGACAAGCCCGCCGCCGTCCGACGGCCCCGTGGTCGTGCTCGTCATGGAGAAGGACCGCCTCGCCGACTACCAGAAGATGGCGCAGTCCCTCCGCGCACGCCGGCATCCGCGCCGAGATGTACCTCGGCACCGCCGGCATGAAGGCGCAGATGAAATACGCCGACAAGCGCGGCGCCCCCTGCGTCGTGATCCAGGGCGGCGACGAGCGCGCCAAGGGCGAGGTGCAGATCAAGGATCTGATCGAAGGCGCCAAGGCCGCCGCCACCATCAAGGACAGCAAGGAATGGCGCGAAGGCCGCCCGGCGCAGGTCTCCGTGCCCGAAGCCAACCTCGTCGCCGCCGTCCGCGACCTCCTCGCCCGGCACAAGGGCTGAGCTATGTGCGCAACCAATGTCATCCTCGGGCTTGTCCCGAGGATCCAGCGAGCAGCAGGCGCTCAGAGCAAGCCGATGGATGGATGGTCGGGCCAAGCCCGACCATGACAATGTGGAGGTGGGCGCGACGCCTGTAAAACCCATGTCCCCCGCCGCCACATCCGCCGACATCGAGGCCCTCGACGCGCAGGCGCAGCGCCTGATGGCGGCGTTCGCGCGCGCCGGCTACGAGCGCATCGCGCCAGCCGTGATCCAGCCGGCCGGCCTGTTCCTCGACGTGGTCGGCGAGTCGCTCGCGCGCGCGCACCTACGTCTTCACCGATCCCGACGGCGCGGAATTGTGCCTGCGCCCCGACCTCACCGTGCCCACCTGCCGCCTGCACCTGGAGCGCCACGCCGACGCCAACGTCGCCAGCCCGCTACTGCTACTCGGGCTCCGCCTTCCGCTACCAGCCGGCCGGCGCCGACCGCGCGCACCCGCGCGAGTTCCGCCAGGCCGGCATCGAGTCGTTCGCCGCGCCCGACCGCGAGGCAGGACGACGCCGCCGTGCTGGCCCTCATCGTCGCGGCGCTGCGCGAAGCGGGCCTCGACGCGCTTGCACCTTGCGGCTCGGCGACCTCGGCCTGTTCACCGCGCTGATCAACGCGCTCGCCCATGCCCGAGCGCTGGCGCTGGCGCCTCGAGCACCAGTTCTGGCGCCCCGAGGCGTTCCGCGCCGAGCTCGACACGCCTCACCTCCGGCGCCGCGCGGCGACAGGCCTGCCGCGCGAGCTGCATCGACCGCCTCGATCCGGCCGATCCCGCGGGCGCCGAGGCGCTGGTGCATCGAGCACCTGGACCAGGCGGGCCACGAGCTGATCGGCACGCGCACGGCGGCCGAGATCGCCCAGCGCCTGCTGGCCGAGGCCGCCGACCTGCGCGAGAAGCCGCTGCCGGCCGAGACCGCCGCACTGATCGAGAGCTACGTCGCCGTGAAAGCGCCGGCCCGCGTCGCCGTCGACGCGCCTGGCCCACCTCGCCCGCAGCCACCGCATCGATCTTTCCGCCGGCCTCGATGCCTTCCGGCGCCGGCTCGACCTCATCGAGCAGGCCGGCGTCGCCCATTGCCGACGCCGAGTTCTCCGCCGAGTTCGGCCGCAACCTCGAGTACTACACGGGCTTCGTGTTCGAGATCATCGCCCCGGCGCTGGGCCCCAAGAGCCCCGTCGCCGGCGGCGGCCGCTACGACAGCCTGCTCGCCGAGGTCGGCGCGCCGCGCCAGGTGCCCGCCGTCGGCGCCTCGATCCACACCGAGCGCCTGCTCGCCGTGCTGCAGGGAGCGGCGCCATGACCGGAGCAACACGGCAGCGCCAACAACGGCAAGCTCGTCCTCGCGCTGCCCTCCAAGGGCCGCCTGATGGAGCAGTGCAACGCGGCGCTCGCCAAGGCCGGCCTCGTCGTCACGCGCACCGGCCCCGCGCGCGGCTACAAGGGCGAGATCGCGGAGCTGCCCGGCGTCGAGGTCGCCTTCGTCTCCTCCTCCGAGATCGCGCAGCTGCTGAAAAGCGGCGCGGCGCACCTCGGGCGTCACCGGCGAGGACCTGATCCGCGAGACCATGGAGGATGCCGACGAGCGCGTGCGCTTCCTGCAAGCCGCTCGGCTTCGGCCGCGCCGACGTGGTGGTGGCGGTGCCCGCCTGCTGGCTCGACGTGCGGCGCATGGCGGACCTGGAGGAGATGTCGCTCGCCTTCCGCCGCCTGCACGGCCGGCGCGTGCGCGTCGCCACCAAGTACATGAACCTGGCGCGCCGCTTCTTCGCCCAGAAGGGCGTCACCGGCTACCGCATCGTCGAGAGCCTCGGCGCCACCGAGGGCACGCCGGCCGCCGGCCTCGCCGAGCTGATCGTCGACATCACCACGACGGGCGCCACGCTCAAGGCCAACGGCCTGAAGGTGCTCGACGACGGCGTGATCCTGACGCTCACAGGCCAACCTGATCGCCTCCAACGCCGCGCCCTGGACGGCGGAGCTGCGCGCGCTGGAAGCCCAGATCGCCGCTCGCTTCCGCGTGTAGCTGTCATCCCGGGCTTTATGCCCGGGATCCATCGGGCAACGAGCGGTCCGCGGTTCCGTTGCATGCAACGGCGAACGCGCGGAGATCACTGGACGCTGGATCGCGGGGACAAGCCCCGCGATGACATCACACCACCCGCACCTCGCCCGGCCGCAGCGCCGCGAACCGCTCCGGCGCCACGCCGCGCTGCTTCAGCGCCGCAGCCAGGTCGATGGCCGGCTGCTCGACGCGCCTCGTTGGTGAGGTGAAACGTGCCCCAGTGGTGGCCGAGGGCCTGCGCGGCACCCGCACAGCTCCAGCGCCTGCACCGCCTCGTCCGGGTTCATGTGGCTCGAGCGCATGAACCAGCGCGGCTCGTAGGCGCCGATCGGCAGCAGCGCCAGCGCCAGCTCGCCGTGCCGCTGGCGCACGCGGCGCGAACGTGGCGCCGTCGCCGAAGCGCGCTGTCGCCGACGCAATAGACCTTCCGCGCGCCCGCCTGCAGCACGAAGCTCGCCCACAGCGCGTGGCTGCGGTCGGTGGCGCCGCGCGCCGACCAGTGCAGCGTCGGCTCCACGTGCACGCGTGAGCCCGCCGCCGAGATCGACCGTCGCGTCCCAATCGACCGCATCGGCCGCGAGACTCCGGCACGGCGCCCTTGAGGATCGTGTCGTTGCCGAGCGGCGTGACGATGCGCGGGCGAAAGCGCTGCCACAGCCGCCCGATCGGTCTCCACGTCCATGTGGTCGTAGTGGTTGTGCGTGACCAGCACCGTGTCGATCGGCGGCAGATCGTCGAAGGCGATGCCCGGCGCATTGACGCGCTTGGGGCCCAGGAACAGCGGACTGGCGCGCTCGGACCACACCGGATCGAGCAGCACGTTGCGGCCCTGCGTCTGGATCAGAAAGCGACGCATGGCCGACGTAGACGACGCGCAGCGCATCGCCATCGACGCGCCGGGGCGGCCGGTCCGCCGCGAACGGGCTCGGGAAGCTTGCGCGGCCACGCTGCGCCGCGGTCGGTGAGCTTCCAGCGCAGCAGCGCCAGCCCGCCCCGCGGTCCGGGCTGGCCGGGGTTGAAGAACTTGCACGCCATCGAAATGGTCCGAGACGGCCCCCTGGTAGTAGGCGTTGGCGCGCCCGCCTGCGAGCAGGGCCCACCCCCCGGCGCCGGCGGCGCCGGCTGCCGCCAGCATCGTCAGTACACGTCGCCGGCTCGGCATCGGTCCCTCCCCCGCGCGCGGCGGCCCCTCCCGCCGTTCGTCTGCCGCCTAGGTTAACAAATCCTTGTTTCCGGTTAACGGCTGTTTCAGAATGCTACAACCGGAACGCGAGGAACGCGAGCAATGAGCGCGCAGACACCGGTGACCCGGCTGGAACCGAGGCCGTCTCGGCAGGCGCCAAGACCGGATGCACCCGCGAGCGCCGGCAAGGTCCTGCGCCCGCTGCTGTCGGAGATCACCGTCGGGCACGGACCGATCGATGTGATCGGCCGTCTGTTCCTCAAGGCCGACACCGCGGCGCGGCGGCGCGGGGTGGCGCTGTCGTTCGCGCCCATGCAGGACCTGATGGACATCAACCGCGCCAACCCCGACACCTGGCGCCCGCTGCTGCCGCTGTTCGATCCCGCCTGCGGCGGCATCACCGACGACAACAGCTTCTGCATCCTCGGGCGCAACGGCCAAGGCGAGATCGTGGCGACCCAGGCGGCGCGCCTCTACCACTGGGCCGACACCTCCTTCCACGAGGAGGCCTCGAGCCTTCGCCTGTTCTATGCCGAGCCGGCGCGCCTCAAAGGCAAGGACGAACGAGTGGAGGTGACAGCGCCGGCAGCCAAGCGGCTCACCGGCGAGGTGATTTTTGCCGGCGGCATCTGGTACCGGCCCGACTATCGCGGCATCGGTCTTCCCTACATCCTGCCGTGGCTGTCGCGCACCTATGCCTATACGCGCTGGAAGCACGACTTCTCGCTCAGCATCATGGCGGAGGAAGTCTACAAGCGCGGCATGGCCAAGCGCAGCGGCTACAGCAAGGCCGATTGGGAGGTCTGGCTCAGGCACACGCCGGTCGCACCCGACGGGGACATCCGCTGTGCGCTGGTCTACATGGATTCCGACGAGCTATTGGACGGCGCCGCCAACTTCCTTGCCGGCTTTGACACGCAGATTGATGCGCGGGTCGGCGAGCGACGCACACAAGAGCATGGTTGAGCGGCCGGCGTTCTTGAACGGGACCACCAGCCTCCGGTAGCGGAAGCTTCGGCGCCTATGCTGGGGCCAGTTGATGACCGCATCGACGTCGCTGAGGCTCGGCACTCCCGTGGCCACCACCCGGCGGTAGAAACCGGCGATCCACTTGCCGTAGTCGTAGTCGGGCTGGTCCTCGACGCGATTGCCGATGGAGCGCGCCAGCCAGTACTCGGCGGGCTTGGTGAGGCCGCCGCCGACATCCTTGATGACCAGCGACGGCCGATCGGGCGAAGCCTCTACCAGCACGAAGCGGCCTTTGAGTGCGCGTGCGAGCAGCGGCGCCAGGCGCTCGCGATCGAACTTGCCGCCCGACCCCGACCACAAGTCGAGGACCCCTCGCAGGGGCGAGGCTTCGGGGAGACTTTCGAGCGACAGCTCCTGCTGCAGGAAATCACCCTGGCGCACGCCTTGGCCAAGGTCGACGCGCGCGAGCAGCTTGCTAACCGCGTCCTGACGCGAGCGCAGCATCTCGTGCGACCAGTCCCGGTCGAGGAAGGAGACCAATACCCGGTCGACCACCCGGTCGTGCAGCCAGTACAGGAGCGCGCCGAAGGCGATGGGCGAGACGACCGCAGGCCGCAGCAAGATGCGCAGCGAGCCGCCCATCTCCTTGACGGCCACGAAGCCCAAATTGCGAATGGTGTACTCGACGAGCTCGTCGCCGCCGATCGAGGCGTTGAGGTCGCCGGCGAGACCGCGCGAGCGCGCGTCCCACACCTCTCCCCGATCGTCGAAAACCACTGAGCGCATGGTCTCGCGCTACCCCGATCGCCCCGCCGAATTCCCGCCGCGTCCCGTTCGCATGCCTTGCGGATGCGCCGGCTGCGCCAGCAGACCGGCCCGAGAGTGGGTGGCAGCAAGCGCGACCGAGCGGGCTCCGCCAGTGCGTAACAGTATTTTCAAGCTCCTTAATTTTCAGTTGTCGGGGCTGCCGGGCACGCAAGATCCTGGGGCAGGGTAAAACGACTTGGTAAAGCTCTGTGCACCCCACACGCACCACGTGCCATGAAACAAGAGCGCCACCTGGCGATTGCCAAGGTGGCGCTCTCTTGAGCTTGTTCGTCTGTGGAGAGAGGCTAGGACGTTACATGTCCATGCCGCCCATGCCGCCGCCGTGGGCGTGTCCGGCATGCGCGTCCTTCTTCTTGGGCGCCTCGGCCACGCCGGCCTCGGTCGTGATCATCAGGCCGGCGATGGAGGCCGCGTCCTGCAGCGCGGTGCGCACGACCTTGGCCGGGTCGATGATGCCCTTCTCGAACAGGTCGCCGTACTCGTCGTTCTGGGCGTCGTAGCCGAAGGCCGAGCCGGCCGCCTTCTCGAGCACCTTGCCGACCACGATCGAGCCTTCCACGCCGGCGTTCTCGGCGATCTGGCGGATCGGTGCCTGCAGCGCGCGCTTGACGATGGCGATGCCGGCGTTCTGGTCGTCGTTCTCGCCCTTGACCGTGATGCGCCTGGGTGGCGCGCAGCAGGGCGACGCCGCCGCCGGCAACGATGCCTTCCTCGACCGCGGCGCGGGTCGCATTGAGCGCGTCGTCGACGCGGTCCTTGCGCTCCTTCACCTCGACCTCGGTGGCGCCGCCGACCTTGATCACCGCCACGCCGCCGGCGAGCTTCGCCAGCCGCTCCTGCAGCTTCTCCTTGTCGTAGTCGGAGGTGGTCTCCTCGATCTGCGCCTTGATCTGGGCAACGCGGCCCTCGATCTCCTTCTTCTTGCCGGCGCCGTCGATGATGGTGGTGTTCTCCTTCTCGATGCGCGCGCGCTTGGCCCGGCCCAGCATGTCGAGCGTGACGTTCTCGAGCTTGATGCCGAGGTCCTCGCTGATCACCTGGCCGTTGGTCAGGATGGCGATGTCCTCCAGCATGGCCTTGCGGCGATCGCCGAAGCCCGGCGCCTTCACGGCCGCGACCTTGAGGCCGCCGCGCAGCTTGTTGACGACCAGCGTGGCCAGCGCCTCACCCTCGACCTCCTCGGCGATGATGAGCAGCGGCTTGCCGGTCTGCACCACGGCTTCCAGCACGGGCAGCAGCGGCTGCAGGCTGGCGAGCTTCTTCTCGTGGATCAGGAGATAGGGCTCCTCCAGCTCGGCGATCATCTTGTCGGCGTTGGTGATGAAGTAGGGCGAGAGATAGCCGCGGTCGAACTGCATGCCCTCGACCACGTCGAGCTCGGTCTCGAGGCTCTTGGCCTCCTCGACCGTGATGACGCCCTCGTTGCCGACCTTCTGCATGGCCTCGGCGATCATCTCGCCGATCGCCTTCTCGCCGTTGGCGGAGATGGTGCCGACCTGGGCGATTTCCTCGCTGTTCTTGACCTTCTTGGACCGCTTGCCGATCTCCTCGACCACCTGCGATCACGGCCTTGTCGATGCCGCGCTTCAGGTCCATCGGGTTCATGCCGGCGGCAACCGCCTTGAGCGCCCTCGCGCACGATGGCCTGGGCCAGCACGCAGGCCGTGGTGGTGCCGTCGCCGGCGATGTCGTTGGTCTTCTGGGCGGCCTCGCGCACCATCTGCGCGCCCATGTTCTCGAACTTGTCCTCGAGCTCGATCTCCTTGGCGACGGTGACGCCGTCCTTGGTGGTGCGCGGGGCGCCGAACGACTTGTCGAGGATGACGTTGCGGCCCTTGGGGCCGAGCGTCACCTTGACGGCGTTGGCGAGAATGTCGACGCCGCGCAGCATGCGCTCGCGGGCATCGGCGGAGAACTTGACGTCTTTGGCAGCCATGTTGGGTTAGCTCCTCAGCTTCTAGGGATTTGGGGAAGATCGTGAGTGGTCAGTGGTCAGTGGTGAGTGGACGGACGGTGCAGCGGAGATGCTCGTCATCTCAGCCACTCACCATCTGACCACTCACGCGCGTTTCACTGGTCGAGCACGCCCATGATGTCGCTCTCCTTCATGATCAGGATCTCCTGACCGTCGATCTTGACCTCGGTGCCGGACCACTTGCCGAACAGCACCTTGTCGCCCTTCTTGACGTCGAGGGGCACGATCTTGCCGCTCTCGTCGCGGGCGCCGGGGCCGACGGCGATGATCTCGCCCTGCTGGGGCTTCTCGGCAGCGGTGTCGGGGATGATGATGCCGCCGGCCGACTTGGTCTCGCTGTCGACCCGCTTGACGGCCACGCGGTCATGCAAAGGACGGAACTTCATGTCAGAAACTTCTCCGATTTCAGAGGCTTACGTGCCCTCTAGCGGCATGGGAAGCGCGCTTGGATGGGGCCTGTTAGCACTTCCATTCTTGAGTGCCAGAGGCAGCGCCTCACATAGACAACGGCCCTTGGCGTGTCAAGCGGCGACCGGCGGGTAGCGCCCGCTCTTGGCATCGCTTGGTCCCGCCCCGGCCCATGTGGACCGGTGGAATCGATAGTTGTATCGGATAGCCGGAGACGCGGACCTAAACAGGTTTGCACGGCGCGCGCCACGCTCGCTGGTCTCCGGCTTGCCGAGGCCCCGAGCGCGGCGGTTCGCGATTCGAACCGTCCGAAGTCGATCAGCCGCGTCTTATCCGGGTGAAGCTCGAGCGTGAACTTGGCGAGCCGCTCCTTCAGATTGGCAAGGAACCGCTCGGCGTCGCCGGCGCTGGAAGCCGACGATGGTGTCGTCGGCATAACGGATGACGATCATGTCGCCCGTGGCGTGTCGCTCCCGCCACGCCTGGACCCAGAGGTCATAGGCGTAGTGGAGGTAGACGTTGGCCAGGAGCGGCGAGATCACCGCGCCCTGGGGCGTCCCCGCCTCGGTCTCGACATGGCGCCCCGCGTCCAACGCACCCGCCTTCAGCCATTTCTGGATGAGGCGGATGATCCGTCGATCGCCGATCCGGTGCTCCAGGAACCTGACCAGCCAATCGTGGCTGATCGTGTCGAAGAACGACCGGATGTCGGCGTCGAGAATCCAGCGGACGTTGCGTCCCTTGATCCCGTACGCGAGCGCGTCCAGCGCGTCGTGCTGGCCACGCCCGGGCCGGAATCCATAGCTAAAGCCCAGGAACTCCGCCTCGTAGATTGGCGTCAGGATGATGACCACCGCAGCCTGGACGATCTTGTCCTCCAGGGCTGCGACGCCGAGCGGCCGTTGCCTGCCGTCCGCCTTCGGTATGTACGTCCGGCGGGATGGCAGCGCCCGGTACGCCCCTGCATGAAGGCGCCGGTGCAGGCTGGCGAGATTGGGCTCGCGGGCCTGCTCGTAGTCTTCCCATGTCACCGCGTCGATGCCCGGCGCCGCTCTGCGCTTGAGGGCGAAGAATGCGGCGCGCAACAGATCAACGTTGACGTGGTGCAGGAGCGCCGTCAGCTTCTCCTTGCCGTTCCTGTTGACGGCGTCTCGTATGCGGGCCTGCGCCTGGGACACGGCTGCCCGTCCATACATGACGAACGAGGGGCGGTTCGTACCTTGAATCTCGAGCGAAGGACGCGGAAGCTGCTTAGGGCGCGGCTTGGGTGCGCCCCTATCGCCCGCGGCTGCGAATGTGCCAGGTGAGCGCCACCAGCCAATGGCGATGCGCCGGGTGCAGCTCGTCGAAGGGCCGCGCGGAACCGACCGCGGCGCCATAGTGGCGGCTCAATTCGGCCCAGGCCTGACGAACTTCCTTCTCGGCTTGTGCGTAAGTCATAGGGATGGCCCTGGATAGCGCTTGATGCGGCATTGCCGTGCCGCCCGGTCCCTACGGGTGTTGCTGCTGCCACGATTCGCGCCTTTCGCAAAGCAGCAATATGACGCCGCGGTGACGCTGAAACGCCGGCATTCGATTTCTGCTGCTTTGCTGAGCCCGGCGTTACGTGCCCGCAAGGCTTTCGCGCACGCTGGCCAGGATCTCGTCCGAGAGCTTGGGGTCGTCCACGGCGCGTGCCAGGATCAAGGCACCCAGCACCGCCGACAGCAGGTGGATCGCGTTCTGGCGCGCCGAGGCCTTCTTCTTCCAGCTGAAGCGCTCCGCCATTCTTGCGATCATCTGCTTCACCTGCCCGGTGAACGGGCCGCGCATGGCCCTATCGCGCGCGATCTCGGGCCCCAAAGCCGCGATGGCGCAGCCGGTGCCGGGCCGGTCGCGATGCTTGGCGCTGAGGTAGCCTTCCAGGAAGGCCTGCTTGCGCTCGGCTGCGTTGACGGCTGCTGCGTAGATGCGGCCGTCGGACTGCGCGAATGCCCGCACCAGCGCTTCTGCCGCAAGGGCATCCTTGGAATCGAAATGCGCGTAGAAGGCGCCGTGCGTCAGCCCGGCGGCCTGCATGATCTCGGCGACGGCGACGCCGGAAAAGCCGCGCTCGCGGAACAGCTTGGCGGCCTCGTTGAGAATCCTCTCGTGCTTCTCGGCAGTCTCGGTGGCGGGATAGCGCACGCTCTTTGGCCCCTTTGCAATCTGCAACGCGAAATGTTCGCGCTCGCCTTGACTTTAAATATGACGAGCATCATGTAATCTCAAGCATGACGAGCATCATAAATGGTGCCGCCTGCTGGGCGTGAGGCAAAAAAAGGGAGCCGGGGAATGAAAGTTGCTGGAGCCGTTGCGCTGGTTACGGGCGCCAATCGGGGCCTCGGCCTGGCCTTCGCCCGCGCTCTATTGGTGGCAGGGGCCAGCAAGGTCTACGCGGCCGCACGCAACCCCGCCGCCGTGACGCTGCCAGGGGTCGTGCCGCTGCAGCTCGATGTCACGCGGGACGAGGACGTGACTGCCGCAGCCCGTCAGGCGACCGACGTGACGCTGCTGATCAACAACGCCGGCATCGCCAAGCCGGGCGGCTTCCTTGCCGAGGGAGCGGTGGAGGCCGCCCGTGACCAGTTCGAAGTGAACTTTCTCGGACCGCTGCGCGTCGCGCGCGCCTTCGCCCCGGTGTTGGCGAAAAACGGAGGCGGCGCTATTATTAACATTCTGTCAGTGGCAAGCTGGATGAATAGCCCAAGGTTGGCGACCTACGGTGCTTCGAAATCGGCTGCCTGGGCCCTGACCAACGGTCTGCGCCTCGAGCTCGAGCCCCAGGGTACCCAGGTTCTCGGACTGCATGCCGGCTTCATCGATACCGATCTCGCCCGTGCTATCGAGGCGCCGAAGAGCTCGCCGGAGGCGATCGTCAAGGTGACCTTGGAGGCGCTCGAGCGCGGCGAGGGACAGGTGCTCGCCGACGAGATCAGCCGCCAGGTGCACCGCGGCCTGTCGGCCAACCCGCCGGCCTACTTCGCCAGCGCACTGACATCGGCCACGCCTGTGTCCACACGCTAGCAGGCGATTCTGCCCCGGCCTGGCCGACGCCAGATCTGAAAGGAGATCTCCGATGTCTCGCTCCGACTCCGACCAGGTTCTCATTTGCCATCCGGTCCGCACCGCCATCGGCACTTTCGGCGGCACGCTCAAGGACACCCCCGCAACCGAGCTCGGTGCGGCGGTGGTGCGCGAAACGCTGCGCCGGTCGTCGCTCGATCCGGCCGCCCTCGGCTCGGTCATCATGGGCAACGTCGTTCAGGCCGGTAATCGCATGAACCCAGCCCGCCAGGCGGCGATCGGCGGCGGGCTGCCGGTCAAGGTACCGGCGATGACGGTCAACCGCGTCTGCGGCTCCGGCGCGCAAGCGGTGGTCACGGCCGCCCAGCAGATTGGCGCGGGCGAGATCGACGCGGCGATTGCCGGCGGCATGGAGAACATGGACCGGGCGCCGTATCTGATGGGCGGCGGCCGCTGGGGCTACCGCATGGGCCCGGCGCAGATCCTCGACAGCATGCTGACCGACGGCCTCGACGACGCGTTTTCAGGTCGGCATTCCGGATGGCATACCGAGGATCTCGTGACGCAGTCGCAGATCTCGCGCCAGGATCAGGACCGCTTCGCCGCCCGCTCCCAGCAGCGCTTCGCAGCGGCCCAGGCCGCGGGCCGTTTCGCGGACGAGATCGTCGCGGTCGAGGTGAAAGGACGCAAGGGGCCGGTGCCGTTCGCGGCCGACGAAGCGCCGCGTGCCGAGACGACCGTCGAGATCCTGTCCAAGCTCAAGCCCGCGTTCCGCCAGGACGGCACGATCACCGCCGGCAACGCGCCGGGCCTCAACAGCGCTGCCGCCGCGATGATCGTCGCCGGCGCCGACTTTGCCGCCAAGCACAGACTGGTTCCGATGGCCCGGATCGCCGGCTATGGCGTCGCGGCAGTGGAGCCCGGCATGTTCGGTCTGGGACCGGTGCCCGCGGTGCGCATCGCTCTCGAGCGCGCGGGCTGGCGGCTCGCCGACATCGAGCGCATCGAGATCAACGAAGCCTTTGCCGCCGTGCCGCTTGCCGTGGCCAAGGAGCTCGGCCTGCCGGAGGACATCATCAACGTCGAAGGCGGCGCCATCGCCCATGGACACCCGATCGGCGCCACCGGTGCCGTGCTGATCACGCGGCTGCTGCACTCCATGCAGCGCGATGGGCTCAGGCGCGGGATGGTCACACTGTGCATCGGCGGCGGGCAGGGCATTGCCGTGGCACTCGAACGGCCAACGGCCTGAGCTGGGCGGGAGGTCGCTGCGCCAGACACGACGCGATTGCCGTGATCCTCGCTGGTCTTGCGTCCGCCTCAATTCGCTGATGTCCGAAGAGCGCACGGCTTCTCCATGGCCGACTGCGCCGCAGCCCGTCATTGTTCTATGCGGATTGGGTGCACCCAATCGCCGAAACATGGACGCATGCGCGTGCCTGTAGAAGTAAGGTTCTCACGCAGCCCTCGTTTGCAACGAGCTGTCGAAGAAGGCCCCCTACCGCAAGATCTTTGCTTCTGGCGCACCGGATCGCGATTGAGGCGATCGCATCGCAAGCGCCGCTCCTCTTCTTCGCGACGCTGCACTCCATATTCTCAAGAGACGAAAGAGAGATTATCTAGCGGGGCTCCGCGCCCCCGATAGGGGAAGGCGCGCTGCTCACTCCGATCAACGCGTCGAAGCTCACGCTTTTCGGACATTGAATGAACATATGAATTCAGCGCTGGGACTTCGGTGGCCCAACCGACGGCTTTGGGCTAGGACCGGGTGCGTTCCCGGGTGACCCTCCCGGACCGGCGTTGGTCTTGGCGCCGCCGGTCACCGGTCTGGCCGCGTCAAGTGCCGGATTTTTCATCGGCGGAATGACAAAGAGAATGTTGTTCGCCATGGCATAGACCCAGCCATTTCTGCCGATCGCCGGTGCCACCCTGCCACCCTTCACCCAGCCGATTTGCCCGACCTTTTGCAACGTCGCGACGTCGTACTGAAGAAAGAAATCATTGGTCGAGACGAAAATGTGGTTGAGCGAGGCGACAGCCGGCACCAGGGTGCCGCTGGGAAGCGAAATGCCGGACAGGATGATATCATTGACTTCGTTGTCGGGAATGGGATCGATGCCGTCTGCCCTCACGATGTCGATTTGCTTCAATCTTGTAATCATCACCCTCCGGTCATCGAGTTGTGTGGGTGATAGAAACGTGGAATTGGGAATAATTCCCTTTGGCGTTTCGTTGGCCCTTCCCTCGATTCTGCGAACCCCCTTGTCTGTCCCGTAGAAAATGCCGGTGGGACGCGCCAACATCGGCGGTGACATGATATATTCTGATCCCACCTGTTGCCGGAAAATTTCGCGAAAAGCTGTACCTTCGAGCAAGTAGCCGGCAAGGGTATGGAACCGGTCCGCCACCACAATTCTCGGCGCCGCGCCGAATTTCTCAACCGCCGCGCCTGGAAGCGGCAGATTTTCCCACTCACGGTTAGTGCCGGTGAAGCTGAAGTCTGCAACCAAGGTTTGGAACGCAGGCGAAGAAATCACCTACTATAGATAGGATATCAGCCCCACCTGTGATTGGCACGACCAAAGCGCCGGCAATCGTCTGCGCCAAGGGGGGCCCCCCCTCCGGCGCGAACGCATAGAGCCGCGTGACATATTGGTTGGTTGGGCGATCCAAATAGGTGAGCGGAACGATCACCCTTTCCGTATCGCCCGATTGCCAAATATTCGGCGGCGCGGCGCGTATGTTGCTCGTCTCGACTGGCAGCAGGACCGACCAGAGCGGCTGCCCGGTTTCCGTGAAAGCGAACAATTTGGCCTCAGCTCGCTTGACCGCCGGTGAGACTCTATGGTCCGTCAAGGTACGAAAGCCGAGCACATAGACCGAAAAGGTCTGGCCACCCGACCGTTTTCCCAGCACCGCTGCCGTACGGATCGAGAACCCGCTGCCCAAATCTCGTCGCCAGAGTAATTTTCCGTCGGCCGTAAAGGCAAATAGTCGGCCCTGCTCATTGCCAATCACAACTGTACCGGTCTCGTGCGTTACTGGTCCGCTCCCAGGAGCGAATGTTCCGAGTTTTGGAACGGTAGTCACGCCACGGCCGAGCACCCCCGTCCTAATATTGGTGAAGCCGGTGTTGTCCCGGTCACCATGGGCCGCTTCCCACCCAAGCGCTGGCATCACGATCGAGGCAAGAAGTGCGATGAGGCTGAAACATGACAATAAAGATCGAGACATTTGCAATCTCCGAGCACAAAAGTGAAGGGCAATGCAACCAGCCTACGCCAAGGAACGGAGAGTGACAACCAGGCGCGTCTCGTACTACCTCGACATGGTAGGTCACGGGTTCGGCGCTCGATGGCCCCTCTAGAAGTCCAGCGACTGAAGCACCAGAAACACGACTGCTGAGCTGGCGGCTCCGCCAAGGGCGGCGACGACCAGAAGCAGATTGGCGCTCACCGACCTTACGCCAGCAAACAACCAGATCAGCAGTCCCACCGCGGGCACGACGCACGCCGCTGCCAATAGACCCAACATTCTGGGCGGGAGGTCTTCCAGCGAACCTGTCCTCAGAAACAACCATGCTTCCGCGGCGCCGGCAGCGAGCAACAGCAAAAGGATTAGTGCAATCAGGCCGCTCCAAACACGCATGGCAGCAACTTCCCCTCGCTAGTCGGAATTCCTTCAACACTACGCTCGCAGCATATCATCATCGCGCGTGTGCGTTGGCAGCCTACCCGCACTTCGAGTGCGGTGCTTCAGGCTCAGCGTCTGCGGATGGTGCCCCAGGAGGGACTCGAACCCCCACACCCTCGCGAGTACCAGATTTTGAGTCTGGCGCGTCTACCGGTTCCGCCACTGGGGCCAGGGCAAGCCAAGGGCAAATCTGGGCAAGACTGGCAAGAAGCGGCGCATCATAGCGGCGGCCCTCGGAGCGTCAACGCGCGCCGAAGGCGTTCGCGCGAAAATGCGTTCCCGGAGCCCGAGCCCGGCCTTCAGGTCGGGCCAAGGGCATCCGGAATCCTGCCCCTCGAGTTGGCACGCCGTTCCGACTTAGTTGAAGGAAAGGTAAGGGCCCCGGCTGTCCGGCGCCAGAACTCGATCGACGACCCATTCGGGCGCCGAGGCCCGGGACGCGCGTGCTAGCCCTTGACGCGCACCACCACCACGGTGGTGTTGTCCTGATGCGGATCGCCGACCGCGGCGACGGCGGCGAGCAGCGCATCGGCGACCGCAGCCGGGCTCGCGGCCGCCGCCGACCACGCGCGCGATGTCGGCGTGCGAGATCGTGTGAATGCCGTCGCTTGCCAGAATCACCACGTCGCCCGGCCGCAGCGCCAGCGGCCGGTGCGAGCGGTCGACCAGGTCGATCTCGGTGCCGGTCAGCGCCGAGCGCAGGAAATGCCGGCGCGGATCGGCCTGCGCCGCCGCCCAGCTGATCTTGCCGGCGACGGCCAGCTTGTCGATCTCGGGCGCCAGCGAGTGGTCCTCGTTGAGCAGCACGATCTCGCCGTCGCGCACGAGGAACAGCGGGCTGTCGCCCACGCTCACCCACTCGACGCCCTCCGGGCCGAACGCCACGCCGACCAGCGTGCAGCCCATGCCGCTGAGCGCGCGGGTTCTCGGCCGTCTCGTGCGCGATCGCGGCGTTGGCGAGGTCGAGCGCCTCGGCCAGGCGGTCGCGCACCTCGCCCGACGAGGTGGCGAAGGCGTGCAGGAAGAACTTGCAGGCGAGGCCGCTCGCCAGCGCCCCGCCGGCGTGGCCGCCCATGCCGTCGGCCAGCACGGCCGTGAGCGCGCCGGAATTCTCCAGAACGTCGGCCGTGTCCTCCTGGTAGCTGCGCGCACCCTTGCTGGCGCGGATCGCGTGCTCGAAGCCCACTGCTACTCCTTGAGCTCCGACAGCTCCGACCAGTCGAACTCCTCGCCGCAGAACGGCACGAACGCGAGCTGGGTGCGCCCCATGGTGATGACGTCCATGAGCTCCAGCTTCACGGCGCCGGTCGGCTTCTTGTTGTTGACCGCCACCACGTTGGTCTTGGCGAGATTGGGCACGAACAGGAACGAGCGGTCCATCGAATCGTAGCGGATGTAGGCCTGCTCCGTCGAGGAGATGGTGTTGTCGCCGAAGTCGATGGGAATGCGCTGGTCCGATCCGCGGCCGACGGCGTTGTTGCCCTCGTAGATGGGCCGGAACGCGCCGAGGCCGGGACCGCCGACCACCACCAGCCAGCCGACCACCGGGTCCTGCTCGAAGCTGGCGCGCGCCACCTTGGGCTTGCCGCGCACGACCTGCGTCTCTGCCGGATCCGGCGGCGAGGGCGACCGGCGTCCCCGCTCTTGCCGCGCGCCACGCGCGTGGTCGGCTCGGCGGCTTCGTAGTGGCCGCGCCCCGGCGTCTTGGCCTCGCGCACGGCCTCGGCGGCAGTGAGCTGCGGCTGGCGACCGGGCGAGGCGGCGCGGCGGCGGCGGCCGGTGCGCTGGCCGGGTGCGCCTTGGCGGCCGGGGGCTGCATCCTTGGGCAGGATCTCGGTGCGCTCGCCGACCGTGATCTCGCCGGTGGCGTCGCGGCTGGCCGCCGCCAGCGCGTCGCGCAGCGAGCCCAGGATGCGGTTGGGCATCGAGCCGCCCGTTGCCGCCGGTGGGTTGGCCTTGGCGCGCTTGTCGTCCGTCATGTCGGCTCTCCTCTGCTTCGGCAGCCGGCACAAGCCCCTCACACGGGCGCACTCTCGAATTTCAGCTTCATGCGGCCGAGCTCGATCACGTCGCCGTCGACGAGCTGCGCCTGCGCCGTGCGCGCGCCGTTGACGCGCACGCCGTTGCCGTCCTTGCCGCTGAGGTCGGTGATCACGAAGGCCTCCTCGGGCGTGCGCTCGATGACGGCGTGATAGCGGTGCACCGAACTGTCGGCGAGACGAATGTCGTTGTCCT
Source organism: uncultured Alphaproteobacteria bacterium (assembly GCA_963724565.1). GTDB lineage: Bacteria > Pseudomonadota > Alphaproteobacteria > Rhizobiales > Hyphomicrobiaceae > AWTP1-13. The sequence continues at coordinate 61,133 of CAVRVK010000008.1, read as the reverse complement.
GGTGCCGTCCGATGCGGACGGTCTGGCCCGCCAGCGGCATGGTGCCGTCGCCCTTGCCTTCGATGGTGAGCCACGCCTGCGACGGCCACGCCGGCAGCCCGGTTGAGTGGCGACGCCTGCCCTGGTCCATTGCGACCCCGCATGCGCCCGGCGCTCGGCGGCCTGCAGTGGCCTGTCGCCGCGCCTTGCGGCGCACGCTGCGGTGAACCATGAGCGAGATCAGCGCGACCACGGGGCAGCACCAGCAGCGCGGACAGCACCAGCATCAGCACCGGCGCCTGCTGATAGCCTGCCGCGATCGCCGCAAGACCTTGCGCGAAAAGTGATTCGGCGGTTTCCAGAAAGCCCGCTGCCAGCACGAGAGCCGGCGCCACCCAAACGGATGGCTGCGAACGGCGGGGCCAGATATGGCACGTCAGTCAATTCCCACACTCCAAGCGCATCACGCTGCCCCAGTATGAGGGCAGGAACATGGCCACGAAAGCAAGGGCGAAACCGCCAATCCTGCAGCTGGCACCGCTACGCTGTCGCAGCCGCCCATTCGGCTCACCAAGCGACTTGCCATCGACCGTTCATCCGTGGAAGTTTTCCGGTCTCCAAGCCGATTTAGCTTCTCAGCGGACGGCCGCAGCCACGTTCATGCTTTGCATCAGGTATTTGGCCTTGGCTCTCGCGCTTTGCGTCATCGCGGTGCTGGCTGTCTCACGGCTCGCGCCGGCGCGCTCCCGGCAGGAGCAGCCTTGCGGCGCCGGTGCGGCTGTGCGACAAGGGACTGTGGTGCGAACCGGCCGCGGGAGCATGCGCGTCGCAGGCCGGCTCCTGCGTGACCGTTCCGAGGCTGTGCTTCGCGCGCAAGAGGAGCAAGAGCTTCGCACCCGGTTTGCGGTTGCAACAGCAAGACCTATTCGAACGACTGCTTCCGCCGCGCGCAGAAGAATCGCCAAATTCCACGACGGCAAGTGCTGAAGCCGTAGGCGCGACGGGACGGGCGGCCCATTGTTCCGCCACATTATTGCCTACAACCTCCCACCGTCCTGCTTCGCCGCAGGAGGCGGAATTGCCGGCGCAAGGCAGGGCGCGGTAAGGAGGACATCGATCACGATCGGGGAGGTCGACCTCCCGCGTGCGCTTTCGCCTGTGGGCCCGAGAGGAAGGCGATGCCAGCCAAGCCGGCGCCGACTGACAACCTGCTGGCCTTGCCCGACGGGACCGAGCTGGTCGGCGACTACCGCATCAAGCGGGTGCTGGGGGCCGGCGGTTTCGGCATCACCTACCTCGCCGACGAGAAGGCGCTGGCCCGGCTCGTCACCATCAAGGAATACTTCCCGGCCGACTTCGCGGCCCGCAAGGGCGGCAGCGCCGCGCCGCGCTCGCAGGAAGTGGCCGGCGACTATCAGTGGGGCCTCGACCGCTTCATCGAGGAAGCGCAGACGCTGGCCCGCTTCGACCATCCCAACATCGTGCGCGTGCATCGCTACTTCCGCGCCAACAACACCGCCTACATGGTGCTGCACTTCGAGGAGGGCGGCAGCTTCAAGTCGTGGCTGAAGGGCCTCAAGCGCGCGCCGCGCCAGGCCGAGCTCGACAGCATGATCGCGCCGCTGCTCGACGCGCTGGAGATCATCCACAAGGCCAACTTCCTGCACCGCGACATCGCGCCCGACAACATCATGGTGCGCAAGGACGGCTCGCCGGTGCTGATCGACTTCGGCTCGGCGCGCGGCCAGATCGCCTCGCACTCGCGCACGGTGAGCGCGCTGGTGAAGCCGGGCTACAGCCCCTACGAGCAGTATGCCACCACCACCAGCAGCCAGGGGCCGTGGACCGACATCTACGCTCTGGGCGCCACGCTCTATCACGCCATCGCCGGCAAGCGTCCGCCCGATGCGCCCTCGCGCGTCGTCAGCGACGAGTACGTCCCCGCACGCCGAGGCGGCGCTCGGGCTCCTATCGCAGCGGGCTTCCTCGGCGCCATCGACACAGGCGCTTGCGCCTGGAGGTCGGCGAGCGGCCGCAATCCATCGCCGAATGGCGCGGCGCGCTGCTGGCGCCCGAGCCCAAGCGCGCCGCCGGGCCGGCTCGGCCTGCGCGCTGCCGATCGCGCGCACGCTCGGCCGCCTGACCGGCCGAGCTGCCGCCGCCGAGCCGTCGCACCGGCCGAGCCGACGGTCGCGCCTGACGCGGTGCTGCCGCAGGACCTGGTGCCGGTGCCGCCGGATGCGCCGCAGCCCAAGGGGCAGCTGCTCGACTTCATCGACGCGCTGAAGCGGCGTCGCCCGCCGATCCTGGCACCGCAAGAAGAAGCCGGACGCCAAAGTCGTCCGCGGCGCCGCGCGCAGCCCGCGCGCCGCGCCGCCGCGCAAGGCAGCCGAGAGCGCCGCGCCGGCCGGCAGCGGCTGCGCCGCAGGCCGCCCCCGCCGTCGGCACCAAGAGCGCGCCAAGGCCGGGCCCCGCGCGTGCTGCGCGAGCGAGACAGGCCGAGCGGCGCGCGCGCCGCCGAAGCCGCGCCGCGCGTGGCGCATGCCCTCGCGGCGCTGGCGCGCGGCCGCGTTCAAGGTGGCGGCCGCCGTCACCATCGCCAGCCTTGCCGTCGCCTACCAGGAGAGCACCGCCGCGCACGGAGGCCCGCGGCGCCGGCATGGTCTCCAGCCAGAGCACCGATCTCGCGCGCAGCCGATGCAGCTCGTCGGGCACAAGGGACCGGTGCTGGCGGTGGCCAGCAGCGACCAGGGCCGCTGGATCGTATCGGCGGGTGCCGACGCCACGCTCGCGCGTGTGGAACGCGGGCTCGGGCGCGCTGGTGCGCACCATCGAGCTCGACGAGGGCGCGCCGACCGCGCTCGCCGTCGGCGACCGCCGCGCGCTTGCCGGGCACAAGGGCGGCGCCATCGTGCTGTGGGACCTGGAGCGGGCCGAGAAGATCGCCATCTTCCAGCTCGGCAGCGCGCCCATCGTCGTCGCTGGCCTTCACCGCCGACCCCAACACGTTTGCCGTCGCCGCCCAGGACGGCACCGTCGCCCTGTTCGGATACGCGCGCGCCCTCCGACCGCCGCGGTGCTGCTCGACGGCCGCGACGGTACCGGACTGATCGTGGCGGCGGCGCGCTCGCGTGACTTCGTCGCCGCCGCCGGCAGCGAGCGCACGATCAGGCTGTGGCGCACGGACGGCGCCCAACCTGCTGCGCACCTATCGCGGGCCACGCCAGCGAGATCACCGCGCTCGACATCTCCGCCCGACGGGCGCTACGTCGCCGCGGCCTCCGCCGACGGCTCGATCAACGTCTGGTCCAATTCCTCCTCGCGCGCAGTGCGCACGCTGCAGGGCGCACCACGGCGGCGCATCGTGGCAATCGCCTTCGGGCCCGATCGCACTGCTCGCGACCAGCGGCGAGGACGGCAAGGTCAAGCTGTGGAACCTGCGCGCGGGCCGGGTGCTGCGCACGCTGGGCGCCGGCTCGGGTCCTGTGCGCGCGCTCGGCTTCTCGCCCGACGGCCGGCGCATCATGGCAGCCGGGCAGGATGGCATGATCCGCGTGTGGTCGCTGGATCAGACCCTGGCCAACGGCATCTAGCCGGTCCACCCCCGGCCGGCCCGCCCGCGTTTTCCCCCACTCTCTCTGCTCACGCGCTGCGCCATCGTTAGCGGATCCTAAACGCTTGTTCCTGATTATCCACAAAGGATCGGTGAGGGCGTAGGTCGTAAAATGTGCGTTCGTGCGTGTCGCGTGGCGCGTCCCGCAATATCGGCGCTCGTGGCTGCGTCGCTGCTGTCAGGATGCGCGACGTTCGGCGGCAATCCCATGCCGAGCGCGCTCGGCGCGGCCGGGCAGCGCTCGATCAAGGACGACCCGGAACCCGCAACGCTCGCACCCCCGCCCGCTCCTGCGCCGCCGAAGAAGATGGCGGCGGTCGCCCCGCGCAGGCCCTATCAGCCTGCCGCCGGCAGTCGGCGTGGAGCCGCCGAGCTGCACGGGAACGGACTGCGTCGTTCAGCTGAAGGCCCTGATCGAGGACCCTGAGCGCCGGCTGGATCAATCAGCGCCCGTCTCCGCTCGAGTTCGCCAACGGCACCCGCCTCTTCGCCTACCGCGGCTTGCGCGCGAAGCTCACCTGCGCCGAGATCACGCTCGCGTTGGGCGAGATCGATCAGGCCGCGACCACGTTCCGCTCGCCCGTGACCGGCGTCAGCGCCAGGCAGGCGAGCAGCGTGCTGACGCTTGCTGCGGCGGTCGGCCAGGAGCTGCGCGCTGAGTTCGCCGGCCGCTGCCGCGGCTGATCGGCGCTCGGGGCGCTCCTCAGGCGGCGTAATGGCCCGGCACGTGCGCGCTCAGCCTCGAGGCCATGACGACCCGGCTGAAATGGCTCGCGGCCTCGGCATGCAGGCGCGCCAGCAGCCGCTCCGCGTCTCCCGGCGCTGCGATCGCATCCTCGAACGTGACGGCCAGGATGCCGCGCTGGCGCACGCGCGCGGGCAGCGTCAGCCAAGCCCGCTCCTCGCTGGCCTTCCAGGCCTGCATCGCCGGCGTGCACCAGACCACGGTATCGCCTTGGCGGCAGATGCCGAGCGTGTGCTCGTCGCAAGCTTCGTCGCCGGAGCCCAATCCGGGGGTGTCGATCACGCGCAGTGCGCGCAACCGCTCCAGCGGCAAACCGACGTGCAGCCAGCGGGTGTCCTGCGGCAACTGGTGGTCGATGCGGTCCCAGGCGAGGCGAATGCGCCTGCGGTGAGCAATTTCGACCGCGAAGGACGGCTTGGCGGCAAAGGCGACCACCGTCGGATGCACGGTGCGCGTGACGAAGCTCGCCGACAGCACGGGCGCGCCCAGCAGGGCGTTCACCAGCGAGGTCTTGCCGCTGTTGAATTCGCCGATCAAGACGATGCGCGCCGGCCGCTGGCGCTTGCCTTCGCGATCGCCGGAGCCCGGTGCAGACTTGCGCGCCTCCCGCTCTCGCCGGGTTGCCTGCGCGCTGTCGGCGCCTGCGCTCATTGCACCCTTGTGTCGCTCTGCACGTCGTCGAGCCCCTGCAGCAGTGAGGTCAGCTCCTTGAGGGCGGCGGTATAGGCATCCTGCTTGCGCACGCAGACTTCGGCGCGCTGGTTCTGCTCGCATCTCGAAGCGTTCGAGCGATTGCTCGTCGCCCGACCCGTTGAGCAGCGCGTGCTCGCGCGCCAGATTGGCGCTGCGCCGCTCGATGCCTGTGCGCAGGCCGTTGCTGATCGCGTTGACCCGCTGCATGATGTAGTCGACGCGCTCTCTGAGGTGGGTCTCGGTCTCGGCTACCAGATCGTCCGCCATCCTGAGGAAGTCGTCCTCGATCAGGCGGTGGAGGTGGTTGGCGCGCTCCTCGGCGGCGCGGCGCGTCGCGAACCATTGCCGCCACCACGAGCTGCCGAGGTCCATCGTCACCTTGTCGGACAGCGGTGCGATCGACGGCGTGAGCCCCGGCGGCCAAGCCGGCATTTCCAGGAGACTGCCCTGATAGCCCGGCAGCAGCGAGGCGACGATCACCTTGAGCTGCGGATAGAGGAACTGCTCGACGCGGGCCAGGTCGGCGGCGGCCTGCTCGAAGGAGACGAGGCACGCTGCCTCCATCCGCTCGCGCAAGGGCGCCACGTCGCAGCGCCAGGTCCGCTGCTTGGGATCGGTGTCCAGCGCATAGAGCAGGGCTTCGGCCTGGTCGTCGGCGAACTCGCGCACCAGGGCGGCCAGCTCCTGGCGCAGCATCTGCTTGGCCGAGCCGATCAGCTCGTCGAAGTGCTCCTCGATGTCCTGGAACGAGGCCTGCAGTGTGGTCGCCCGCTCGGCGAAGGCGGCAAGCGACTTCTGCTCCTCGGCGACGCTCGCGCGCAGGCTCGCCGATTCCTGGCGCCGCACTTCGAGCAGCTCGTAGATCGACTTGAGCTCGGCGCGATCCGTCACGTCGGCCGAGCGCACCAGCTCCACCAGGCAGATCGCGATCTGGCGCTGGAGCATGGCGATGCTGCTCGTGCACATGAGCCTGGTGATGGCCGCCGACACCTCGCGCATGCCGGAGTTCATGTACATGGCGGCGGAGACGCGCGAGCGGTCGCGCGCGGAGAGGTGGCGCGAGCTGGGATCGGCGCCGGCAGGCATCCGCATGCTGCCGAGCCAGGCGCTGCCGCAGATGACCGGGATCTCGAGTGCCGGGAACTCCACGCGCAGGCGCTTCTCCACCGCCGCCTTGATCGCGGGCGCCTCGGCGGCCGGGTTCGCCAGCTGATCCGCGCGGTTGATGAAGACGACGATGCGGTCCTTGTGCAGGCCGTTCAGCAGCCGCAGCATGGAGATGTCGGCCGCCGACAGCGGCTGCAGGGCCGAGATCACGAACACGTAGATGTCGGGGTTCTCGAGGCTGCGGCGGGTGATCTCGTCGCGCACCAGGAAGGGATCGTTGGTGCCCGGCGTGTCGATCAGCGTGATCGGATAGGCGAACGGGCTCTCGTTGAAGTAGAGATCGGCCGAGCGCGTGATGTCGGAGTAGATGCGCCGGTGTCGCCCGCGCTTCGCCTCGAGTGCCTTCGTCGCCCGGCGCTGACGTAGTCGGCCAGCAGCTCGGGCGTCACGGTCTCGAAGCGATGGCACTTGCCGAGCAGCTCGCCGAACTTCGACCCGAGCCGGCGCTCCGCGCGCTTGCGCATGACCTCGAGCTGCGCGCGCAGGAGGTCGGGCTGGAAGCCCGGGCACCAGGCGCTCGGTCAGCTCGCGCAGGCGGCCGCGGCCCTCGGCCAGCTCCTTCCACTCGTCGACCGAGAAGAGCTGGAACACTGCTGCATGCTCGGGCGGCGTCGGGCTGCTGCGGAAGTGAAGCGCGGTGACCACCACCGTCCAGGGATTGATGTCGGCCGGCAGAAAGCCCGGCCGGCCGACCAGCGCGTTGATGAAGGTGCTCTTGCCGGCCTTGATCTGGCCGATCACGGCGATGCGGCAGGAGCGCTGCTCGAGCTGGTTGGCCGCGGCCTCCAGCAGGGGCGCGGCATGCTCGCCCAGCAGAGCGCTCAAGCCGTCGATCAGCCGCAACAGATCCAGGCGCGTTTGCTCGAGCGGCGTGCCGATTGCATCGTTCGCCTCGGCGACATAGCTCAGCGATGCCAACTCCCCGGCGTCGGATCGCAGCGGAGCTGGTGAGTCGAAGCCCATGCTTTTCCCCGATCCCATGGGAAGCTTACGGCTCGTGCCCGCCCCCCCTTGCGCCTTACGTGCCAGGGCGCGCGCGGCGAGGTAAGTTTCGACCGCAAAGATGGTCAACCGCCGCGGAGGGTCTCACTTGGATGACATAGGTCGACGCCCCGCGTCAATCGTAGTTAATCTTTGTGGCACCGGCAGTTATCCGGCTTTTATGCGATACCGTATGATGATCGCCCTGGGCGTGAGCGCGGGTATTGCTCCTCCCGCGGAAAAAAATTTTCGCGCGACCGGCCGCGCCGGGCCTGCCGGCCCCAGCGTTGGTGATGCAGCGCAGTCTGCCGAGATGCGCAACGGCCGCCAGCACGAGCACGGTTTCGCTTGCTGGCGCCGAGTTGGGCGCAATCCTCCCTACTCGCGTCCCCGGCCGCAGCGCCGGGCCTGATCCTCGATCAAGTCCAGGGCACGCAGAGTCGTGGGCCTTGCCCGCTACTCAGCTGCGCTGAGAAGCTCGCAAGTCCGCCTCGAACTCCGCCTCCAGGCGTTTCTCCAGCTGCACGAGATCCTCGGGAAGCGGCATGCCGTAGGCCTTCAGCTCGTTGAGCTTCTGCATGATCTGCAGATAGAGCTCGTGCCAGTCCTCCGGCGCGTTCTGCATGCGCGTGAGGAGCAGGCCCACCTCGGCCTGGATGTCTTCGAACGCCATCGCCTACCTCCGGCGGTTGCCCGCGGCTGATGCCGCGGTCTTTACTACCCCCTCCCCGACCCCCGAAGCGTTGTCACAAATCAAGCCGCCCGCAGCCACACGTGATTATCGTGGAAGACGGCGCCGCCGTAAGGCGCGGCCTGGAAGGCGCTGGTCAAGGTGTTGATGCCTTCACCGCCCTCGAAATGCTCGTTGGGGGCGATGCTCTCCACGATCACCACGCCCCGCTGCACACCCGTGAAAGCCTCCGCCGCAATGGTGATCTCGCCGCGCTCGTTACCCATGCGCACGCGCCCACCGTCGGCGATGCCGAGCTTGGCCAGATCGTCTGGGTGCACCTTGACGCGCGGCTTGCCGTGCTTGGCCTGGCTGGTCGGCATCTCGTTGAAGGAGGAGTTCAAATAGTCGCGCGAGGGGCTGGTGGCGAGGCGGAACGGGTGCTTCTCGTCCGCCTTCTCCACCACGTCCCAGTGGTCGGGCAGCCGCGGCACATCAGCCTCGATGCGGATGCCGTTGGCGCGCGGCGCCGGGATGTTCTGCCAGTCCGGCTTGAAGCGGAACTTCCTGTCAGGATAGGCGAAGCCGCCGATGTAGTGCGCCTCGTCGAACTCGGGCTGGCAGTCGATCCACTTGCTCGCTTCCAGCGCCTCCAGCGTGCCCCAGCCCGACTTCTGCAAGGTCCAATCGATGATCTCGCGCGGGCTCATGGCGAAGCCTTTGTGCTCGGCACCGACACGGCTTGCCAGCCCGCAGATCACCTCGTGGTTGGAGCGGCACTCACCCGGGGGCTCGACGAGCTTCGGCCCCAGCATGATGTGCTGGTGCCCGCCGCCCTGATAGACGTCGTCGTGCTCGAGGAACATGGTGGCCGGGATCACCACGTCGGCCATCTGCGCGGTAGCGGTCATGAACTGCTCGTGCACGCAGGTGAAGAGGTCCTCGCGCGCGAAGCCGGCCTTCACCTTGCGCTGCTCGGGCGCCACCTGCACGGGATTGGTGTTCTGGATCAGCATGGCCGTGACCGGCGGGCCGCTGCCGATGTCGGCGGGATCGCCCGTCAGGACCGGGCCGATGCGCGACTGGTCGAGCACGCGCACTTGCGCGTCGGCAACGTCGAGGCCCTCGATCAGCGAGCGGTTCCAATGATAGATGGCGCCGTTGTTGTGGAAGCCGCCGCCGCCCTCGTGCAGCCACGCGCCCGTGACGGTCGGGATGCATAGTGCCGCGTGCATGTTGTGGGCGCCGTTGCGCGAGCGGGCGAAGCCGTAGCCGAGGCGGAAGTAGCTCTTCGGCGTGGTGCCGACCATCCTGGCGAACGTCTCGATCTCGGCGACGCTGAGCCCCGTGATGGCGCTCGCCCACTCCGGCGTCCTGGAGCGCACGTGCGCCTCCAGCTCGCGCGGGCAGTCGGTGTACTTCTCGAGATACGGCCAGTTGGCGTGGCCGTCGCGGAACAGCACGTGCATCACCGCGCAGGCGAGCGCGCCGTCGGTGCCGGGGCGCAGGCATAGCGCCATGTCCGCCTGCTGCATGGTGCCGTTGTTGTAGATGTCGACAGCCACGATCTTGGCGCCGCGCTCCTTGCGGGCGCGGGTGGCGTGCGTCATCACGTTGACCTGAGTGTTGACCGGGTTGGTGCCCCAGATCACCACCAGATCGGACTTGCCCATCTCGCGCGGATCGGGACCCGCCAGCTTGCCGGTGCCGGCGATGTAGCCGGTCCACGCCAGTGTGGTGCAGATCGTCGCGTACATGTTGGAGTAGCGCTTGGCGTTGCGCAGGCGGTTGATGCCGTCGCGCATGATGAGGCCCATGGTGCCGGCGTAGTAGTAGGGCCAGACCGCCTCGGGCCCGTGCTTGCGCTCGGCGGCGAGGAACGCCTCGGCCGTGATGTCGAGCGCGTTGCTCCAGGAGATGCGCTCGAACTGGCCCGAGCCCTTGGGGCCCTTGCGGCGCAAGGGGTGCATCAGCCGGTCGGGGTGATGGATGCGCTCGGCGTAGCGCGCGACCTTGGCGCAGACGACACCGGCCGTGTAGCTGTTGTCCCTGGCGCCGTGCACACGGCCGATGCGGTTGTCGCCCAGCAACTCCACATCGAGCGCACAGGTCGAGGGGCAGTCGTGCGGGCAGACGGAGTGGCCGATATCGACCTTGGCGCGGATGTTCATGCGGCGTTCCAAGTTGCGTAGACCTACGGTAGCGGAGTCCGGCAGCTTGGGGAACGGGTCTCGCACCTGAGGACTAACTGCATTTAGTCGTCATTCACAGGTGGCCCGGTAAACACGCTCAGCGGCGGTGACACCACGGAATGGCCATACGAGTCGCCCAGGTGTCGTCGTGGTGCGTAACCGATAAGCCTTCGCAAATCAGAGGACGGTTCATCATGCGCGCTATTCTCAAGGTTGGAATGCTCCTGGCGGCACTGTCTGCCGCGCCCCTCGTGGCGAACGCGGGAAGATTGGAAGGCGCCGGAATTGGTGCGGGCGCCGGGGCGATCGTTCTGGGCCCGGTAGGCGCTGTCGTCGGCGCCGTTGCGGGCTACAGGGTTGGCGGCCCGAACTTGGTGGGCAGACGCTGCTGGCGCGATGACCGGGGCAGGCGGCGCTGCCGGCGCTGAGGCGCGTTCGGGTTCTCGCCCTGGCGACGCGGAGGCTCAGCGTGCGTGTAGCCGCTCTATGCCGTCGCGATATGCCTTTCGCGACTTCTCGTAGCGGCCGGACAGACCCAATTTCACCGCTTCTGGCGCTCGATCGGGGTGGCCCGCATCGAACGGCGGCGCGGGATCGTACTCGATGCCGAGCTGGATTGCTTGTGCAACGGCCTCGCCGGCCAGCTCTGCTGCGATGCTGAGCCCGAAGTCGATGCCCGATGTCACGCCGCCGGCGGTAATGATGCTGCCGTCCTTCACGACGCGCGCCCTCTCGTGGATGGCGCCCACCATGGGCAACAGATCGGTGTAGGCCCAGTGTGTGGTCGCGCGCCGGCCCTCCAACAGTCCGGCCGCGCCGAGGACGAAGGCGCCGGTGCACACAGACGTCACATACTTCGCTGCACCAGCCTGGCGGCGCACGAAATCGATCGTCTCCCCGTCACCGATGACCTCGGCAACGCCGAAGCCGCCCGGCACGCAGATCAGGTCGAGCTGACAGCAATCCTGGAATGTCGTGGTCGGCAGCAGGCTCAGCCCGCAATCGCTCGGCACCGCATCGAGCGACTTGGCGGCGATGTGGGTGCGCGATCCCGGCAGCCGATTGAGCACCTGCAGCGGGCCGGTGAAGTCGAGCTGCGTCAGATTGGGAAAGATCACGAAACCGATGTCGAATGTGCTCATGGGGCGGCTCCTGGCGATTTGAAACGAGCCCGGAATTCACTGGGCGTTGCGGAAATCAGTCTGGCGAACGCGCGGTCCATACGTCGAAGCGACCCGAACCCGCAGCGTGCCGCGACTTGGGCGACGGGGGCGTTGGTGTCGAGCAGGTCTCGCCTCGCCCGATCGATGCGAACGTGCTCCACGAACTCGGCCGGGCTGGCGTTCAGCTCCTTGCGGAACAATCGGCTGAGCGAGCGCAGCGACATCCCCGCCTCGCTCGCCAGCGCTTCGATCCGCCAGTCCTGCTGTGGCCGTTCCGCGATTCGCTCTGCCAAGCGCGAGAGCCGCTCATCGCGGATGCCTTGCGCGGCGAGTTCGCTCGAGTACTGGCGCTGCCCGCCAGGCCTAATGCGCAACACCACGTGGCGCCGCGCAACCGCCAGGGCCGTGGCGCGGCCGAAGTCCGCCTCGATCAGCGCCAGCGCCAGATCGATGCCCGCCGTAACGCCAGCCGATGTCCAGACGTGGCCGTCGCGTACGTAGATGGCCTCGGCATCGACCTCGACCTGCGGCCGCAAGCGGCGAAGTTGCTCGACGGCACTCCAGTGCGTAGCAGCGCGCCTCCCGTCGAGCACACCCGCCGTCGCCAGCAGCAGCGCGCCGCTGCAAACGGATACGATGCGCGCTCCGCTCCGGTCTGCCCGCTGCACGAACCTGGCGATCTCGCCACGTTCGAGAGCGTGCTGCAGGCCGGGGCTGCCGCCTGCGGCAATGACGGTGTCCGAGTCACGCAGCTTCGCTGGAGGGAAGTCGCCGATGGCCTGGTCCGCCACGATGCGGATTCCCGAGGAGGTCCGGAGCGGACCGCGCTCGGGAGCCAGGATCGAAAGGCGATACGCCTGCCGGCCCAGCTCGCCGTTGGCGCCGGCGAACATCTGCATCGGCCCCGTGACGTCCAGCAACTGGCAGTCGGGGAACGCAAGCATCAGGATGCGGTGCGGCTTGGCCATGGCTGCAGGCTAACCGCATCGGTCTTTGGCCCAAAGGTCAAAGATAGGTCAGTTTAGGCCAAGCCGCGACGAGCGCTGCCGCGTTAGCCGTCAAACCCGCTGGAACGGCAGGTCGGTGGCGCCCGGCTTCACGCCGGCCTGCGTCAGCATGCAGTGCACCTGGCCGCGATGGTGCGTCTGGTGGTTGAACAAGTGCGTGACCAGCAGAGCCGCGGGCTTCGACAGCTCGCGGCCGGCGGCGCCCGAGAACCAGGTCATGTCGCCCTCGAGCCATTGCGGATCGATTTTTGACGCCCAGTCGATGATCACCTGGTCGAAGGCAGCCCGCTCGCGCTTCAAGTCGTCCCAGCTCTCGTACATGGCAATCGAGTTCGGGATGCCCGTCGGCCTTCGGCTTCGGCGTCCCTGCGAAACGGCTCATCCAGATCTGGTCGCCCCACAGCAAATGGTTGAGCGTGGCGTGGATGGAGCCGAAGAAGGCGCCGCGCGGCTCCTTGCGCTGCTGATCGGTCAGCTTGTCGGCGGCGCCGTACAGGTTCTGGTTCTGCCAGCGGTTGTAGTCCGCCATGGTGCGCACGTAGTCGGGCGTGATCATGTTGCACCTCCGCGACGCGGCCGGCAGGCGGGCTAGCCGACGATCTCTTCCGGTTTGAAATTCAAGCCGATCTCGACCTGGGCATTGTCCGCGCTGTCGGAGCCGTGCACCGAGTTGCGCTCGATGCTCTCGGCCAGCTGCTTGCGGATGGTGCCGGCCTCGGCCTTGGCCGGGTCGGTCGCTCCCATCACGTCACGGTACTTCTTGACCGCGTTCTCGCCTTCCAGCACCTGCACGACGATGGGACCTGACGTCATGAACTTGACGAGGTCGGCGTAGAAGGGCCGCGCCTTGTGCACCTCGTAGAACTTCTCCGCCTGCGCCTTTGTCCAGCGCACGCGTTTCTGCGCGACGATCCGCAAGCCCGCCTTTTCGATCAGGGCGTTAACTGCGCCGGTCAGGTTGCGTGCCGTTGCATCCGGCTTGATGATCGACAAAGTACGCTCGACGGCCATCCGGCTCTCCGCTGGTATTTGGGTGCGTTCGGCGCGCCTTATAGCCCGCTCCCGCCGCATCCCACAACCCGACCATGCGGCAATGGACGGCCAAGAATTGGCGGGTAGGCGGAATTGCTGATTTGGCTGCCTTCGCTTGGCCGCAAACCGGCTGCTTAAGTCTTTGTGTTCCTGGACGATTGACGTCAGGGAGCACTAGTATTCGAGTTGCCGCCGCGGTAGCGGGTGGCCACAGATCGCAAATGTGAGTCGCCTGCCGGGCGGGGACCGGTGACGGGAAATGTCAGCGCCAGCTTCATCGAACCAGTGGTATCTCGCCCGCGAGGGCCAGCAGTTCGGGCCGATCACGGACGCCGAGCTTGCCAAGTTCATCGAGCTTGGACACCTGCAGCCGAACGACCTGCTCTGGCGCGACGGCTTTCCGGAGTGGCGGCCGGCGATGGTCGTCTTTCCCGCACCGAGCCAGACAACGCCGCGGCCCACAACTGCCCCCAAGGCGCGCGGCCGCTCCGCACCCGGGCCGGAAGCATCCAACCGCAACCCGGGACGACGCACAACCGGCCGGCCACCGCCAAGACGAGCGAGGGGAACGTCGATCCCGTCGCGGCGGCAGGCTGCGTGGTGCTGTTGCTGCTGATCGCGGCGATGGGAGCGGCCGGCTGGTTCTTCCGCGACAGGCTGACACCCTATGGCGACAGGCTGAGAGGCCTCGTCGCTTCGGTGAAACTGTTTGCGACATCGGACGCGCTTGCCATTGCCGACCGCAAGAGCCTGGAAGCGCCACCGTTCGGAGGGTTCAGCGCATCGCCCGAGGCAACCGACGCCAAGCTGCAGGAAACCGCGTTGTGGCGCGTCATCAAGCGCGAGTTCCCCGACTGGTACGCGCAGCGGCTCAACGAAGGAGTGACGCTAGCCCGCGCCGGCACCGACGAGGCCGCGATCAGCCAACAGATCGCCAAGCAAGCTGGTGGAGCTGCGCCGGCAGCAAGTGGCAAATGCGCTGTCGGCCACGCTACCCAAGCTCAACCTGGTCGCCACGGCCTTCTACGACAACCTGGCAAAGCTCAAGGCGCAGGGCACAGACGCGTGTTTCGCATTCATCTCGCAAGGCGAAGCCCACCCCATGGTCGTCGCCATGCTGCAGGGCTCCGCAGCACACCGCGCATCTGCAGGCGCAGTTGACGGCGGTGTTCGAGGCCATCGCTGAGGGCCGCAAGCAGCCTCGCGTCTATCCGCAGCCGCGCCAGGCGGACTACGACCTGCTTGCGGCCGACCTCACCAAGCGGGGGTGGACGCAGGCCGACATGCAGCTGTTCTCCGACGAGCGGGCGCTCGCCCAGGCGGCGCCGGCGAAGGTGTGCCAGATGGTGCACGACTGGTTTGCCACGCAGCTCGAACTCGGCAACGCGGAAGCAAAGATGCGTCTGCTGGTGGAGTCCCTGCGGCCCGTGGTGGCTGGCTGACGCAAGCCTCTCCCGACGCGCGCCGACATCGGTCGACCGACGCGGCGTGACCTCGCCGCCACTCCACCCAGCGCGCGCGCGCGCCCCGAGAATTTTCCCCAGACGATTGCGTCTCGGCAGCATCCGTCGCGTGCCATGCGCGTGACCGGCCGCTAGTGTACCTGCGGGAGCCAACCCCGGCGGGGGCGCAAAATTGGGCGGCAACAGCATGCCGCCTGACAGTGCGGGTTGGCTCCCTTGCAGCCACCGCTGAGCGCCGCGCTTGCCCGGAGCCGTTCCCAAGGGCACCATTGCGGCCGGGCCGCGCATTGCGCGCAGCGAACGGTGGGAAAGGCTCCGATGCCATGATGAAACTGCTCTCCAACGCGCTTTCTCCCTACGGCCGCAAGGTGAAGATCGCCATGGCCATGAAGGGGCTAGGCGACAAGATCGAAATCGTCCACGTCGACACCAATACCCCCGACAACCCGCAGATCCATCAGGTCAACCCGCTTGCCAAAATCCCTGCCCTGGTGGTCGACGGGAATACAGCGATCTTCGACAGCCACGTCATCTGCGAGTATCTCGACAGCCTGGCGCCGACCCCGGTGCTGTTTCCCAAGGGCGGGGTGGAGCGCATCAAGACGCTGACGCTCGGCTCGCTGTGCGACGGCATCCTCGATGCGGCGCTGCTGCTGGTCTACGAGAAGCGCTTCCGCCCGGAGGAGAAGTGGCACGCAGCCGTGGCGTGGAGCGCCAGCAAAGCAAGATCGACCGCGCAATCGATCACCTGGAGAAGGCGCCGCCGGCCTGGGGCGCGAGCCCCGACTACGGGCACCTCACGCTCGCCTGCGCGCTGGGCTACCTCGACTTCCGCCACGAGGGGAAATGGCGGGCGGGCCATCCCAAGCTGGTCGCCTGGCTCGACAAGTTCGCCGAGACGGTGCCGGCCTTCGAGGCGACGCGGCCGAAGCAGTGACCCCCTCTCCCCGCCTGCGGGGAGAGGGAACGCACCATCAATACGACCGCGGCAGGCCCAGCACGTGCTGGGCGACGTAGGCCAGGATCATGTTGGTGGAGATGGGCGCGGTCTGGTAGAGCCGCGTCTCGCGCCACTTGCGCTCGATGCCGTACTCGCGCGCGTAGGCGAAGCCGCCGAACGTCTGCATGCAGGCGTCCGCCGCCGCCCAGGCCGCATCGGCCGCCAGCATCTTGCCCATGTTGGCCTCCGCGCCGCAGTCGCGCCCGGCCTCGAACAGGGCGGCCGCCTTCTTCACCATCAGCTCGGCGGCGGCCGTCTGCGCATGCGCGCGGGCGATCGGGAACTGCACGCCCTGGTTCTGGCCGATCGGCCGGCCGAACACGATGCGCTCCTTGGCGTAGTCCGCTGGCGCGGCGGATGAAGTAGCGCGCATCGCCGAGGCTCTCCGAGGCGATCAGGATGCGCTCGGCGTTCATGCTGTCGACGATGTACTTGAAGCCCTGGCCCTCGACGCCGATCAGGTTCTCGGCCGGCACCTCCAGGTTGTCGAAGAACACCTCGCAGGTGTTGTGGTTCAGCATGGCGTCGATCTTGCGGATCTCGACGCCCTTGCCTTTGGCCTCGCGCAGATCGACCAGGAAAACCGAGAGGCCTTCGGAGCGCTTCTTCACCTTGTCGGCGGGCGTGGTGCGCGCCAGCAGCAGCATCAGGTCGGAGTGCAGCACGCGGCGAGGTCCACACCTTCTGCCCGTTGACGACGTAGCGGTCGTTGCCCTTCTTGTCGGCGCGCGTCTTGAGCTGCGTGGTGTCGGAGCCGGTGGTCGGCTCGGTGACGCCGAAGGCCTGCAGCCGCAGCTCGCCCGAGGCGATGCCCGGCAGGTACTTCTTCTTCTGCGCCTCGCTGCCGTGCCGCAGCACCGTGCCCATGGTGTACATCTGCGCGTGGCAGGCGGCCGCGTTGCAGGGGCTGTCGTGGATGGTCTCGAGCACGGCGCAGGCGGCGCTGATCGGCAGGCCCGAGCCGCCGTACTCCTCCGGGATCAGCGCGGCGAGATAGCCGGCCTCGGTGAGCGCCGTGACGAACTCGGTCGGATAGGCCGCCTCGTGGTCGAGCTTCACCCAGTAGTCGTTGGGGAACCGCTCGCAGATGCGCCGCACCCCCTCGCGGATGTCGCCCCAGCCGGGATCGAGCGGGATGGAGACGGCTTCGGTCTTGTTGGTCATGGCATCGGTCCAGTCGGCATCCGTTCGCTGACGTCACGGGTTGAGGTCGCGGCGAAGCGTGCAGTCCGACAGCCGCAGGGCACGCTGTCATCCTCGTCGCCCTGGCCCGGATCTCGCGTTCCGCGAGACTCCGGGATGACACGCATCACCGCCCCTTGTACTTCGGCTTGCGCTTCTCGTTGAAGGCGTTGATGCCTTCCTGGCGGTCCTCGGTCGCCACGGTGCGGTTGTAGGCCTCGATCTCGAAGGCGTAGCCCGACTGCGGTCGAGCTCGGTGGCCTTGTCGAGCGACTTCTTGGCCTGGCGCACCGACACCGGCGCGTTGGCGGCGATGCGGCGCGCCGTCGGCCAGCACCTCGGCCATCAGCTCGGTCGTCGGCGCACACCTTGTTGACCATGCCCCATTCGCAGGCCTGCTCGGCGCGTGAACGGCGTGCCCGGTCAGGATGATCTCCTTGGCGCGGCGCACGCCGACGGCGCGCGGCAGGTTCTGCGTGCCCGCCGCGCCCGGCATGATGCCGAGCGTCACCTCGGTCAGCGCGAAGCGCGCCGACTGCGCCGCGTAGACGAAGTCGCACGCCAAGCGCGAGCTCCATGCCGCCGGCGTAGGCCGCGCCGTTGACCGCGGCGATGATCGGGATCGGGCAGTCCATGAGCGCGCGCATCATCTGCTCGACGATGGCGTGCTGCCGCCGCCAGACGTCGTCCGTCATGCCCTTGCGCTCCTTGAGGTCGGCGCCGGAGCAGAAGCCGCGGCCGCTCGCCCGTCAGCACCAGGCAGGCCGCCGCGTTGGGCTCGACGTAGAAGCTGGCGAACAGCTCGCGCAGCTCCTCCATCATCCGCGTGTTCATGGCGTTGCGCGCCTCGGGCCGGCTCATGCGTGACGATGCCGACCCGGTCCTCGCCGATCGTACACTTTCAGCGTCTCGTATTGCAGGCTCATGCGGCTGCTCGACTGCTCCCGTGCTTGCTGCCTGGATCATCGCGCAACGCCTGCATCGGCGCAAGCGACTGGCCGTTGCGCTGGCGGACAACGAGCAACCGGCCAGCGCAGTACTGCTCCCGCACGCAGCGCATGCGCGATGGACCCGCTGCCGGCACCACGCATGAACCTCTCGCTCACGCTGCAGAGCTGGCCAGGGTCCATCCTGACCGGCCGGCGATCTCCGTGGGAAGGCGGCAGCTCAGCTACGGCGCGTTCGAGGCGCAGGTGCAGCGCATCGCCGGCGCGCTGCTCGCGCGGCACGGGCTGCAAGCGCGGCGACGCGCGTGGCGCTGGCGATGGAGAACTGCCCGGAATACTTCCCGCTGCTCTACGGCATCTGGCGCGCCGGCCTCTCCGCCGTGCCCATGAACAGCAAGCTGCACGCCAAGGAGATGGCCTGGATCCTGGCCGACTCGGAGACGCAGGCTGTGCCTCGCCAGCCCGAAGCTCGCCGACGGACTGTCGCGCCGCGGCGTGTCGGCGCCGCTGCCGCCGATCATCGCCACCGGCACCGCCGACCATCGCGCGCTGCTCGGCGGCGACGCCGTCGACGCGCGCGCCGGCCGATCCGCAACGCCGAGGCCTGGCTGTTCTACACCAGCGGCACCACCGGCCGGCCCAAGGGCGCCGATGCTCACCCACCGCAACCTGCTGTTCGCCTGCCACTGCTACTACGCCGACATCGACTACATCGACACGCGCGACACCATCCTGCACGCCGCGCCGCTCACCCACGGCTCCGGGCCTCTACGGCCTCGCCCACATCGCGCGCGGCGCCCACAACGTCATCCTGGCGGGCTCGTTCGAGCCCGAGCGCGTGTTCGCGGCGCTCGGCACGCTACGCCAACGTCGCCATGTTCGCGGCGCCGACCATGGTCTCGCGCCTGATCAACCACCCGCGCGCCGGCTCGGCCGACACGCGCGGCCTCAAGACCATCATCTACGGCGGCGCGCCGATGTACCTGGCCGACCTCAAGCGCGCGCTCGAGCTGTTCGGCCCCAAGCTCTACCAGCTCTACGGCCAGGGCGAGAGCCCGATGACCATCACCGGCCTCGACAAGGCCATGCACGCCGACACGGCCATCCCCGATGCGAGGAGCGGCTGGTCAGCGCCGGCGTCGCGCGCACCGGCGTCGCCGTGAAGGTCGTCGGCGAGGACGGCCGCGAGCTGCCCCGCGGCGAGATCGGCGAGATCGTCACGGCGCAGCGACTGCGTGATGCAGGGCTACTGGAACAACCCGGAGGCCAACGCCAAGGCGCTGCGCGACGGCTGGCTGTGGACCGGCGACCTCGGCTCGCATGGACGCCGACGGCTTCCTCACCATCAAGGACCGCTCCAAGGACATGATCATCTCCGGCGGCTCCAACATCTATCCGCGCGAGATCGAGGAGGTGCTGCTGACGCATCCGGCCGTGCTGGAGGCCGCCGTGGTCGGCGCGCCCGCACGCCGACTGGGGCGAGGAGGTGATCGCCTTCGTGGTGACGCGCGCCGGGCGCCGACGTCGCGGCGCCGGCGCTCGACCGGCTCTGCCTCGACAACATCGCCCGCTTCAAGCGGCCCAAGGGCTACCGCTTCGTCGACGGCGCTGCCCAAGAACAACTACGGCAAGATCCTGAAGACCGAGCTGCGGGGGCTGCTGGGGAAGGGTTGAGGTGGGGCTGCACTTCTCCATCGCCCGGACCCGTTTCCGGCGCCTCGTCGGAATAGGTCTGTTGCAGGATGCGGAATGGAAGCTATAGGCTCAATGAGGACTATCCGCTTTTGACCCCGGCTTGACGTTGACGGAGGACCGGCCGCCCAAATAGCCTTACGCATGCTTGCACACCCGCGTGATAACAGCGGGCAACGGGAGGACAGCATGATCAGATCGGCTCTTGCTTTTGTGATCTTCGCAGCTTTGGCGCTCGCCGCGCCGCTGGTGCAGGCGCAATTGACCGACGCGCAGAAGATGGAGCGCAACAAGAAGAACGTGGTCGAATTCTACAACGCGGTGCTGAACGACAAGGATTTCGAGAAGGCCAAGACCTATGTCGGCGCTACCTATATCCAGCACAACCCGATCGGCGCCGACGGGCTCCCGGGCATCCAGGGCTTCATCAATTTCCTGCGCGAGAAGTTCCCGAACAACAAAAGCGAGATCAAGCGAGTCTTCGCGGAGGGCAACTACGTGATCGTGCATGTCCATGCCGTGCGCGAGCCCGGCACGCGCGGCAACGCGATCTTCGATCTGTTCCGGATGGACGATAACGGCAAGGTGGTGGAGCACTGGGACGCAGTGCAGCCGATCCCCGATCCGGCTACCGCGCTGAACAAGAACGGTATGTTCTGATCACAATCCGCTCCGCTCGAGAGTAGACCGCAGCGGCACGCCCGCTGCCACCGCAACGCGGTGCGCGCGCCCGCCGCCCACATGCGCGTGCGCCGCCGAGCACCGCAAGCCTCAGGTGGGCCGGTGGAGGCCGCGTCGGCAATCGGCGTCGCGGAAGCAACCTTGGATGGCGGCCTCGAGCTCGACAGAAGTGAGCCCATTCACTGGCACGGCGAGGTAGCCGCTTCGGCGCAGGTAGACCTGCAGGCGCAGGACGTTCTGCTTGGTCCCGAGGCTGGCCGCGCGCGAGACATCCTTGGCCGCTTCGTCGTGCCGGTCGAGATCGCTCAACACGAACGCCCGCTGCATGAACGTGTTGGCGAGGTGCTCGCCGCCGATGGCGAAAGGCGCCCCGCCTTTCGGCCCGTAGAGAAGCGAGGTGAGATCCTCGAGCGCGGCCTCGGAGTTGCCGAGAATCTGATGAGCGCCGGCGCGCATCATGTAAATCTCATAGCTCTGCGGGTTATCCGCAATCAGGAAATCGAGATCGACAAGCGCATCCTTGGGCCGGCCTATCTCCATCAGCAGGGCCCCGCGACCGCGGCGCAGCAGGCGATCGGAGGGCGCAACCGCCAGCGCCGCCTCGTAGTCCTTGAGGGCCAGGGCGTAGCGTCCCTTGGTCCCCAGCAGAAAGGCGCGCTGGCCCATAGCGACCGTGTGGCTGGGTTGCAGCGCGATCGCCACGCCATAGGCGGTGATGGCGTCCTCGATCTGGCCCTTGACCGACATGATGTAGGCGTCGGTGGTGCGCACATCGGCATTGTCGGGCGCAAGAACAATGGCGGCATTCGCGTGGGTGCGCGCGGATGCCATGGCCGAATCCTGGTAGGTCCGCTTGAAGGTGCTGATCGCCAGTCGCGCGGCGAGGTGGCGCAGCTCGAGCGATGCGGGAAAGGCGGCAATACCGGCTTCAAGCTCCTGTGCCGCCTCTTCATCTTTCATCAGATAGATCAGCACCACCGCCCGATCCAGAATCCGGCTCACGTGCGCTTCTTCCGCGTCGTCCTTCGACGGAGGGGCCGGAAGGCACCGCTCGCGGGTCGTGGCGAAGTCTTCCATCAGACAGGGCGGAAGCCCACGTACCATCAGAAGACCGGCCGGGGCCCAAGAGAGCGGAATGCGCTCGCTTGCGCCTGCGGTCGGCGCCATCGCGGCTGCTAGCAGCATGCTCACGCCAAGCAGGCGCAAACCCCGCACCCCAGTCACCTGCCTTTTGCACCTGCTTGCGTTTGCGGCCGAAAGCGCCATCACCAGCACGCCTCGTCGGACATGCACGCCGTCACTGCGTCGTCCAGTGCCGACGCCCAGGCGGCTTCCTCCATGCCGGAATTTTGCAGGTATCCAAGAGCTACGAGCCGCGAGACGCGATCCCTCAGGAACGTCGGATTGGCGACCATCGCCAGCTGGAGCGACTCGCGCGCGGCTTCAGCCGCATCCTCGCGTCGGTGCAACGCCCGCAGATTGCGTGCGCGCATCCAAATGAGCGCCGGCAATGCCATTTCTGCCCGCTCGCGCGCAATGGCCATCTCGATCATGATCAGTGCCTCACCAGGACGTTTGGCGTACTCCAGCGTCGACGAATATTGCTTGAGCGCACGGGTGTTTCGCGGATCCATCCGCACCGCCTCTTTGGCGTCCTCCATCGCCTCCATGAGACGGCTCTTCATACCGGCCCCTACAGGCAGGCCGTGCAGGAATATGGAGCGCTGCGTGAGGGTGAACGCATCGCGCTGACGGGCGACGACGCTGTTGAAATGTGCTTCCGCTTCCTCGAAACGATCCATCGCCTGCAGCACCTCCCCGTGCGTGACGAGCGCAGCGATGTGCAGCCTGACGCGTTGGAAATTGATCCAAGCCCAGCCCGCCCGATCGTTGGCTGCCGGCGGCTGTGAAATGAGCCAGGTGGTGTCGTCAAGGGCCTCCGGAGCGCGTGACATGCTCATCAGCAATCGCGCTCGGGCGAATCGCACGTTCACATAGTCGGGCCGCAGTTCGATAGCCCGGCTGAGATAAGCGAGCCGTGAGCGGCGGTCGCCCTTGAGCTCAGCCACTCCAGCTAGGGTCTCGAACGTCGACGCGCGATTGGGGTCGATCTCGGCGGATTTCTTGGCGAGCGCCTCGGCCTGCTCCAGCTCGCCCTCGTCGAGATGCAGGGAAGCGCGCAGTTGCAGGAGCTTGGCATTCTCCGGCGCCAGCTCGAGGCCCGCGTCGAAGTCGCGCTTAGCGGACTCCAGTCGGCCTCCGCGGTAGTGCCAGACGCCGCGTATCAGCAAGGCGTCGATTCGGGCTTGGGTGGTGGTAGAGGCGTCGTTCAAAATGGCGGTGCAGTGCTCGCCGACGTCGGGCAGATCGTTGTCGACCGCGGAGGCGGCGCAAGCAGATGAACCTGGTTGCTCAGCTGGCGCCTTCTCGGCCGTGGCGACCATAGCCCCAAACACCACGGCCAGCGCAACGGCGGGAACGCATGCTCGCACGACACAGCTCCTTCGCAGCGGGAGCGCAGTTTGTGCGATGCCGGATTAAATTTGCACCAACAAGGATGGTAAATCACGCAGGCTACGGATTAACCAACGCAGGCCCGGCGCGCGCGGGCGCGATCTAGGGCCGGCTCACCGTAACACCCAAGTCGTTCACCAGGCCGTCGGCGATCGAGTAGACCCAGCCGTGTACCGAGAGGGCCTGGCCGCGCGCCCACGCCTCCTGCACGAACACGTCGGACGCCACGTTCTTTACCTGGCGCATGACGTTGAGCTCGCACAGGCGATCGAGGCGCGCGCGCTCCTCCGCGATGGCCTCGAGCTCGGCGCGGTGATCGTGGAACACCTCGCGGATCGGGTGCAGCCAGTGATCGACGAGCCCACGGCGCTTGCCGTCGACCGCCGCGCTCACGCCGCCGCAGCCATAGTGGCCGACGACGATGATGTGCTTAACCTTGATCACATCGACGGCGAACTGCAGCACGGAGAGATAGTTGGCGTCCTGCGGCGGCGCCAGGTTGGCGACGTTGCGATGCACGAACAGCTCGCCCGGGTCGAGCCCGACGATCTCGTTCGCCGGCACCCGGCTGTCGGCACAGCCGATCCACAGGTACTCTGGCGCCTGCTGCCGCTCCAGGCGCTGGAAGAATTCGGGGTCGGCGGCCACCTTGTTGCGCGCCCAGGCGCGATTGTTGGCCTTGAGATGATCGAGCATGGCCGTTCCCTTAGCGTTTGCCGGGGCGCCTCACAAGGCACGCCCCGCCACGGCGTTCCCTTTCTGCCGCATGCAAGCTAGAAACGTGCCACGGGCATGGAATCGGGACAGGCCGCGCATGACAACCGGGCCGCAACTGGTTTCGCTACAGGCGCTTGCAGCGCTCATCGCCGATGGCGCAAGCGTGGCGCTGCCGGCGGACTACTCGGGCTGCGCGATGGCGGCCGTGCGCGAGCTCATGCGGCGGCGCGTGCGCGATCTCCATGTAGTGTGCGTGCCGCAAGGCGGTTTCCAAGTGGACATGCTGATCGGGGCCGGTTGCGTGGCCCGCGTGGAGGCCGCAGCGGTCACGCTCGGCGAGCACGGGGCCGCACCCAGGTTCACCGCCGCGATCAAGGCCGGCGCCATCGACATGCGCGACGCCACCTGCCCGGCGATCCACGCGGGGCTGCAGGCGGCGGAAAAGGGCGTGCCGTTCATGCCGCTACGCGGGATCCTGGGCTCCGACCTCTTGCGCGTGCGGCCGGACTGGAAGGTGATCGACAATCCGCTCGCCGAGGGAGGCGCACGCGACCCGATCGTCATCCTGCCCGCGATCCGACCGGACGTGGCGCTGTTTCACGCGCTGAAAGCCGACAGCGAAGGCAACGTCTGGATCGGCGTCCAGCGCGAATTGATGACGATGGCGCACGCCTCTAAATCCGTGCTCGTCACCGTCGAGCGCGTCGAGGAGGGCAATTTCCTGCGCGATCCCGCACTTGCCCCCGGAATTATTCCGGGCCTGTACATAACTGCGATTGCGCAGGTGCAGCACGGCGCCTGGCCGGTGGGGCTCGACAACGCCTATCCGCCTGACACTCGCGCGCTCGCCGAATATGCCACCGCCGCTGCGACTTCGCAGGGATTCGCGAAATGGGCGGCGGCGTC
The DNA here is from genome assembly GCA_963724565.1 of uncultured Alphaproteobacteria bacterium. Lineage (GTDB taxonomy): Bacteria > Pseudomonadota > Alphaproteobacteria > Rhizobiales > Hyphomicrobiaceae > AWTP1-13. Next base: position 36,789 of record CAVRVK010000008.1, on the reverse strand, counting down.
ATCCGATCGGCTCGCGCCCGCGTGATGCTGCGCTGCGCCACCTGATGCCGTAGCGCAACGCGTGCGCCACTTGACGCAGCGCAAGGCTCGGTCCGCCGTCTCGCCGCAAAATGTGCTTAGCTGCCGGAGACGGGCGAGCCGCGCTGTGAGCAGCTATCGCGCACATCTTACCCTGAGGGCCAAGACCAAGACGAACAACAGGAGACGCGGGATGAAAACGTCGGATTTGCCGCTCGATACCTGGGTGGTAGTGGAGCCGTTGGGCGGCGGCGAGCTGCGCCTCATGTCGAAGCATGCCACGCAACATCAGGCCGAGGCGGAACGCGACCGGCGCAACCTCGGTCTCGAGGCGCCGCGCTTCCGCGCCGTGAAGGCGCTGGCCCCGATCGCCGGCCAGCAGGCCTGTGCCGCCGTCGTCAAGCAGCGCGAGTAAGCGCCAACCGGTCACGCCAAAGGCTTCACCGATCTTGTCGGGGCAGATAATCCCGCAAGGTCTGGGTGTCACTCGACCTGCAGTCCGGCGGACTTGATCGGCTCCTCCCACCGCGCCACCTCGTCCACCACGAACTTGGCGAGGTACTCCGGGCTCCTGCGCTCGGGCGCCACCCCAGTCACGCCGATCTCGAGCATGCGGCTCTTGATCGCCGGGGTTTCCATGGCCGCGTGCGTGACAGCGATCAGCTTGTCCACGATCGGTCTCGGCGCGCCCTTCGGCAGGAAGAACGCCGTCCAGGTGACGACATCGAGACCGGTCATGCCCTGCTCGTGCGCGGTCGCCAGGTCCGGCATCAGCGGCGACCGCTCGCGCGACAGCACGGCGATGGCCTTCACCTGCTTGGCCTGAATCAGTGGCAACGCCCCGCCGAGGTTGCCGCAGAAGTAGTCGAGCTGTCCGCCGAGCAGATCGTTGACCGCGGGACCGCCGCCCCGATAGGGCACGTGGGCGACGGGCGCGCCGATGCGCGCCGTGACCAGCGCGCAGCCCAGATGCGTGGTCGAGCCGACGCCGGCGGAGCCGAATTGCATCTTTGAGCCGTTCGCCTTCAAGAGCGCAGTGAATTCCGCGAGCGTATTGGCGGGCAGGTCCTTGCGTGCCTCGAGCACCATCGGCTGCTCGGACCACAGCGTGACAGGGGTGAAATCGGCGATCGCGTCGTAGCGTCGCTTCTTGTAGATGCTCTGGTTGTAGGCGTGGGTGCCGATCGTGCCGAGCAGCACCGTATAGCCGTCGGGCTCGGCAGCGATGACACGCTTGACCCCGACGATGCCGCCGGCGCCGCCGACATTCTCGATGACGACCGGCTGCCCCAGCAGCTCCTGCATGCGCGCCGTGATGATGCGGCCGACGGTGTCGAAGGATCCCCCCGCCGCAAAGGGAACAACCACCGTGATCGCCCGCGAGGGATAGTCCTGCGCCCGGGCCGCAACCGGCCACACTACCGCCGCGACCGCCAATGCCTTGATGAAACCACGCACTACCATATTGGTCTCCTCCCCTGTCACGATCATGCGCCGTTTGGAATGGAAACTACCACGCCCACGTGGAGCCTGTAGTCGGACTTTTTTTGACGTCACGATTTCCCCCGACGGCCGACCCAACCGTCAGCTGCCCTCCACGGCTGCCGTCAACAGCGTGCAACTCCTGCCGCCCTTGCGCGTTGATCTGACACCTGGAGCTGCGCTCCGCGGGCTCTGCCACCAAACAACATTGTCACGGAGGTTCACCATGAGGCTCAGAACTGCAACCAGCTTTTCTGCACTGGCGCTCACGCTTGGATTGTCCGCGCACGCCTTGGCGCAGGGCACCTCGGCCCCACAGCCGCCGCCCGCACCCAAGACGCCTGTCGCCGGGCAGATCATGATCCAGGATGCCAACACGGTCCTTGCGAGCAGGGACCTCATCGGCCAGACCGTCTATGCGCCCGATGATGCGAAGATCGGCAGCATCAGCGACCTGATCGTCAGCAAGGACGGCAGGAACGTGCAAGGGTTCGTGATCGGCATCGGCGGGTTCCTCGGCATCGGCGAGAGAAGCGTTGCCCTGCAGATGGACAAGCTCAAGATCACTCCTGCAGCCGATGGCAGCGTCAAGCTGACCATGGATGCGAAGAAAGAGGAGCTGGCCAACGCTCCCGCATTCAAGTCTCTGCGCGACGTCGAGCAGGAGCGGAAACGCAGCGAGGTGCCGGCTCAGCCCTCCCAGCCGCAGCGTCGGAACTAGCCGCTAGGTACACGAGCTAGCAGCGGGCAGGTCGGCGCACCAAGCGCTGATCTGCCCGCTTTCGCGGCAGACTGTCAGAGCCATACCGCTCACCGCCAGCTCCGGGCATGACCGGCCCTTATGCCGCCGCCGGCATCGCCTGAAGCCGTTCCCGCAACAGCCGATTGAGTAGACTGCCAGGCTTCTGAGCCGTGCGCTCCGCCACCAGCGCCCGGGCCAAACGCGCCCTTTGCGCGCGCAATGCCGCCTCGGTGAAGGTGAGATGGACGAGGTCGCACTGCGCAAGGCTGCCGCCGCAGCGATGCGCGATGTGGCGTACGTGCGTTAGCGCTTCGACGCATGCGGCGTAGTCGCCGCGGGCAAAGGCGAGCAACGCTTCGCAAAACGGCAACGTGAGTGCGTTCTCAGGAAGCGACGGCAAAGCTCCGCTGGCGTCGGGGTTCGGCAGCGCTTCGACCAACCGTGCAGCGGCGACAGTCCGTCCGGCGGCGGCGAACGCCATCATCGCATGCGCCACGTAGAAGGGCCCTGCGCCGGCCAGCCTTTGCAGCTCCCAGCGATCGGCCAACAGCTGCCACCGCGCGCTCAGCTCCATGTTGCGCAGTTGCAGCCGCCACAACAGCGCCGAAGCATCGGCGAGCGCAGACATGTCCGAGGTACTTGCGATCTGCGTATCGTAGGTCGCGAGCGCGGACTGCGGATCGTTCGCGTCGAGATGGAACAGCGCGCGATGCCATGCAAGATGCACGGAAAATGCGGTGCCCGCGGACCATGCCGGTTCGGTTGCGGCGAGGAAGGCGAGACCTTCGCGGGCGCGCCCTTGCATTTCCATCACATGGGCGAGGACGTGAATGGCGCCGGGATGTCCGGTGTCGAGATCGAGTGCACGCCGAGCCATCCGTTCGGCACGGCCGTACTGGCCGTTCTCCTCGAGTGCGAATGCGTACATGGCCAGGACGCTCGCGTAGCCGCGAACTGTGGGTCCCCATTCCGGGAGCAACTGGGCGATACGATCCCGCATCATGCGCCGCCGCCCGAGGCGGAAGTCGAGCGCATGTGCGACCACCAGCGCGAGAATGTCGCGCGGCCAATCGATGACAATGCCGCCGTAGATTTCAGCCGCAAGGGAGAGATCGCCCTCGAGCCAGGCACGTGCGGCGGCCGCGTGACGACGCGCGGGGTCGTCGACAGCCGGGCACGCCGCCTCGATGACGGCCACGCTCTCTGCCAGTAAGGAACGTGCGCTATGATCGTCGTTGCGTACTATCATCGCGGCGCGCAGACAATGGCCCGATACGCTTTGCGGATGGTCGGCAAGCAGCCGCTCGACTTCAATGGAAGGATTTCCGCGATGCGTAAGCAACAGATCGAGCACCCGTTCACACGCTGCGAGCGAATCTGTGTCGACCCCTGCCGGGGACGTGTCTGAAACCGCATTCATGATCATCTCCGCAATTCTCGTTTTCTTGGGGGCGGGTCGTTACAAGCTCGCCCCCAGCCGTTTTTTTGCTCGGCCGCCGGACACGTAGTCATTTGCCGGGTCGTTTTCCATGATCGGAACGCCGGTCGTCTTGCTCGAAACGCCGGTCGTATTGCTCGAGCCGCTGCGACACCTTCGGCTGAAGGGAGGCGGAAACGGCTTGGGCCGAGTCAAACGCTCGCCAGGCGATGGCGCAGCGTTCCTGCCTGAGCGGACTTCGGCCCCTGCGCCTACCCCTTAAACTCTGCCCTAGGCATAAGCGCAGCCTCTGAGCACGGGAAATCCAACGGCACTCTCGGGGCAAGCCCTGATGGTTGCACGCCGACGCGGCAGGCATCCTCGCTTCGCAGCAGGCACGAACCGTGGCGGCGATGGAGCCGCAGCGGACTTCTGTGGCGGAAGCGACAAGGTTCCGACGGGCAGCAATTTCAAGAGATCGGGAGTGCAGCGATGAGCATGTTCGGTAGCATTATGTCGTCGATTTTCGCTAGCAGCCAGGCGGCGCCAGCCGTGGCGGCGACCGCGCAAGCCTTGGCTTCGTCACCTCAGGCACAGCCGGCGATCAAGCCGGGTGCCCCTGCGGGTTCAGCACCCAAGGTCGACGTCGCCGCGGTCATGGACAAGCTGGCCGAGCAATCGGATCAGGATCTCGATTGGCGCAAGTCGATCGTGGACCTGATGAAGCTCCTCAAGCTCGACAGCAGCCTTGGTGCCCGCAAGCAGCTTGCCCAGGAGCTGAAGTTCGCCGGCGACACCAAAGACACGGCGGCCATGAACATCTGGCTGCACAAGCAGGTCATGCTCAAGCTGGCCGAGAACGGCGGCGAGGTGCCGGCGGACCTCAAGCACTAGCAACGGTTGACGAGGCGCGGTCCTGCGGCCTGCCGGGCGCTCGAGCCTGCGGGCGAGGTGGGGTCCGCGTAAGGCGCGTTATTGCGGTTACTCGTGGATACGAAAGGAATTGGCCATGGCCAACAAGACCACCTTCACACCCGAAGAATGGCAGCTCTTGATGGAAAGCGTGATGTCGAGCGGCATGGCGGTGACGGCGGCTGAGCCAAGCGGGCTCTGGGGCCTGCTGAAGGAAGGAATTGCCAGCGCCAGCACACTCGCGGCCGCCAAGAGCGACCCCCAATCGAGCGAGTTGATCAAAGCCATCGTCGCGGACTTTGAGACGTCGGACGGGCGCAGCCGCGTCCAGGACGGCATGCGTAAGAAGCTGAAGGGCGCCAAGCCCGGCGAGGTCAAGACGAAGTCGATCGAGACCTTGCAGCAAGCCTCTAGGCTGCTCGCGGCCAAGGCGCCCGAAGATGCCGCGTCGGTCCGAACATGGCTGCAGACGATCGGGCAGCGCGTTGCGAACGCCGCTTCTGAGGGCGGCACGCTCGGTTTCGGCGGCGTGCAGGTGAGCGAAGCCGAGAAGGCCACCCTTACCGAGATTTCCAAGGCCCTAAATCCGTCGGCCTGAAGCGGCGTCGAGAAGCAGCGCCCTTGGGCAATCGGTCGTGAAACGAGCCTGGTGGCAAGGACCGGCAATGGTGTTCCACCAACTCTTGAGGCCAATGCCGCTCGCTGTGGGTGCCGTATGCGCGATCACCCCGCTGGCCCTCGTGAGCTTGCCCTCGTCGCCTCCCCAGGCGCCTTCGCTCGCTCGGTCTAGCGACAAGAATCCGCCCGCCGACCCCGCTCCAAAGTCCGCCGAACCGGAGACGATTACCGGCCACATGATCCCGCAGCGGGATTGGCTGGATTGGTTCGGCGGCCTCTTCGGCGCCCCGCCGCCGCCTCCCCCCAGGCTCGAGAGGAGGGAGAGGCAACCGGTACGCAAGGCTGCGCCGCCACCGGCGTCGTACCGGACGCTGTGTGTGAGGCTTTGCGACGGCTTCTACTGGCCGATCAGCTACTCCGTTCCCCACGATCGCGCCAAGCGCGATGCAGAGCAGTGTGAAAAGAGCTGCCCCGGCAAGGCGCGGCTCTTTCTGTATCGCAATCCCGGAGAGGAGGTGGACGACATGGTCGACCTCGAGGGGCGCGGCTATCGCAACCACCCCAAGGCCTTCCTCTACCGCACCGAGTACGTCGCCGATTGCACGTGTCGCGGCCAGCCTTGGGACGAGGAGGCGATGGCTCGGCATCGCTCCTACGTCGATGCCACCAAGGCCAAGAAGAGCGCGACACCGAGATAGCGATGCTCACGCCGGCTGCAATCGCTCGCGCGGCAGCGGCGGGAAGGCGAGCGCCACGGCCACTGCGCCGAGCGCCACGGCGGAGGAGCCGGCGAACAGCCACGTGTAGGTGTCGAAAGTGTCGAACACCCAGCCGCCGGCCAGCGGGCCAAGCGCCATGCCGATGCTCGACAGCATCGTCGCCGCGCCGAACAAGGTTCCCATGATGCGCTGGCCGAAATACTCGCGCGCCAAGACCGCATAGAGCGGCATCACGCCACCGTAGGCCGTGCCGAACACAACAGCGAGCGCGTAGAACTCGCCCAGCCTGTTGACGAACATGTAGGTCGCGATCGCCACGGCCTGCGCCAGGAGGCCAGCGATCAGCACCGGCTTGGCCCCATACTTGTCGCCGAGCAGCCCGAGCAGCAGGCGGCCGCCGAGCCCCGACAGCCCCTCGACGCTGTACACCGACACCGCAGCCATCGCCGGCACGCCGCAGAGAATGGCATAGCTCACCATGTGGAAGATCGGCCCCGAATGCGCCGCGCAGCAGGCAAAGAACGTGAGGCCGAGCACCCAGAACTGGGGCGAGCGCAGCGCCTGCGCCACCGACATGCCGGCACCGGCGGCGCCGGCTCCCGACGCGCTGGCGGCCGTTACAACAGGTGGCCGGCGGATCAGCAGCGCGGCCGGCAGCAGCAGCGTCCACGCGAGAATGCCGATGCTGAGCATGGCTACACGCCAGTCGTAGGTCGAGATCAGCCAGCGCGCAAAGGGCGAGATCGTCATCGGTGCCACACCCATGCCGGCCGAGACCAGCGATACGGCAAGGCTGCGGTTGTCCTCGAACCACGCGGTGGCCGCCGCGATCATGGGTGCGAAGAACGCGCTCGCCGCCAGGCCGACGAGAATGCCGTACGTGAGCTGGAACTGGATCAGCGACTGCGCGCGGCTGGCGAGCGTCAGCGCCAGCCCGAGCAGCACCGCGCCTATCAGCACGACGATGCGCGTACCGAAGCGATCACTCGCCGCGCCCCAGCCGAAGGCGCCGAGGCCCATGACCAGGAAATTGAGCGTCATGGCGCTCGAGATGCCGGCGCGCGACCAGCCGGTGGCGGTCGACATCGGCTCCAGGAACACGGCGAGCGAGAACATGGCACCGATGGCGACGCAGGTCATCAGCGCGCCTGCGGCAATGATCACCCACCTGTAGGAAAGTTGCATTGGCCGCCCCTCGCTCCCGCTCCCCTGTCTCCAGCATCCTCGGGCCGACGCCGGCGCCCGCCCGAGGACTCGCTACCTGCTATTGCTGCTGCTTGGCCTCGCCGCACTGCGGCTGCATGTTCTTCAGCGCATCCCGGATCTCCTCCGGTGTCACCTCGCGTTGCGGCGTGGCAACCGACCAGCTGTGGCCGAACGGATCGACGAGCACGCCGTAGCGGTCGCCCCAGAACATGTCGGCAGCCGGCATCTTCGCCGTCGCGCCCGCCGCCACCGCGCGCTCGAAGAACGCATCGACGTCGTCGACATAGAGGTGGATCGTCACCGGCGTGCCCTTGAGCGACGTGGGCGACAGCGAACCCCACTCGGGCATCTCGTCGGCCAGCATGATGGTGGCGCGACCGATCTCGACCGCCGCGTGCATCAGCCGGCCGTCCTTGCCGGGCAGCCGCATCACCTCGACCGCGCCGAACGCCTTCTTGTAGAACTCGATCGCCTCTGCCGCGCCGGCGCATACCAGATGCGGCGTCACGGCCTGCGGCTGCTTCCGCTTGGCAGCGGCTTTGGGCTTGTTCTTGGGTCTGCTCAGGGTCTGCACGGTCATCTCACGTCCTCCTTCTCCTGGGTTGGTCTCGACCTGGTCTTGGGGGCTTGTGGAAAAGCAGTTCGACATAGCGGCGCAAATGGTCGACGGCGTCGGCCGCGGCCTTCGCGCCGCCCGTCGCCTTGGCCAGGATGAAGGCGCCCTGCAGCACGGCCTGCGTGTAGAGGGCGAGGCTCTTGGGCGTCCACGACGCCTCGATGCCGTGCTTCTCCATCGCCTGGCGGATATCGTCTTCCAGCGTCGCGGCGTGCCCCGTGATCGACCGCGCGCAGGCGTCGCGAATGGCGAGGTTGCTGCCGTAGGTTTCCTGCACCATGGTGCCGACCAGGCAGGTGTAGTCGGGTATTGCGCCGGTGAGCCGCGACTTGCGGAATTCGATGTAGCCCAAGAGCCGGTCGAGTGGATCGGCGCGGTCGTGAAAGGGCGCGCCCTCGAATAGGTTGCGCGCCCTCTCCGACCAGTAGGCGGCAGCCGCTACGCCCAAATCTTCCTTGCTCTTGAAGTGGTGGAAGAACGCGCCCTTGGTGACGCCGGCTTGCGCACACAGGTCGTCGACGGTCGTCGCCGCGTAGCCCTTGGCCCTGATCACGGACACGGCTGCGTCGAGGATCCTACCCTTCGCCGACTGCTTGATGCTCGCGCTCATGCCGCTTCCTCAGACTCTTCAATCACACATACCGACCAGTTGGTATGTTGTCAAGGCACGACGACTTGGATTGCGAGAGAGCTCCACCGCCGAGATTGAATTTGTCGGCGGACCGGAAACATCCGGTAGTCGTCGGCAACCAGCCGCTCGCGGAGGCCGCTAACGGATCTGCCACAAGCAACGGCCAATCCTGCGTCACGTCACGAAGGCGCAACGCTGCCACAACTTTCCGTGACTGGACGTGGCCATGCGCCTGCGCTTTGCGATGGATCTCGGCGACGCCGTCGCGCCGTCTGCCAGGACACCATCAACGTAGCCATGGCAATGCTGCCCAAGACAGCCACTTGCGTGATCGCCGGCGGAGGACCTGCCGGACTGGTTGCCGGCTATCTGCTCGCGCGCGCCGGTATCGACGTGGTGGTGCTGGAGAAGCATGCCGATTTCCTGCGCGACTTCCGCGGCGATACCATTCACCCCTCGACGATGGATGTCCTGGCCGAGCTCGGGCTGCTCGATGCCTTTCTGGCTCTCCCCCATCAGGAGGTGAAGTACGCCGAGGGCGAGATCGGCGGCGAACGCGTCCGGCTCGCCGATTTCTCCAGGTTGCCGACCCGCTGCAAGTTCATCGCCTTCATCCCGCAGCTGGATTTCCTGAACTTCATGGCGGCGCACGCAAGGCAATACCCCAACTTCACTCTCGTAATGGAAGCAGAGGCGGTCGACCTTGAGCGCCAGGGTGAGCGCGTCGTCGGCGTACGCGCAAATACGCCATCCGGCCCCGGCTCCATCCGTGCCGACCTCGTCATCGCCGCCGACGGCCGGCATTCCACATTGCGCCGCGTGGCGGGCCTCGAGGTCGAAGACTTCGCCGCACCGATGGACGTCTTGTGGTTCAAGCTGGCCAGGCACGCCGACGACCAGCACGCCGTGCTCGGCCGCATCGAGGCCGGACAGGCCCTGATCAGGCTCGACCGCGGCGACTATTGGCAGTGCGCGCTGATCATTCGCAAGGGCATGGCGGAGATGGTCAAGGCAGGGGGCCTGGAGGCTTTCCGCGCGCGCGTGGCGAAGCTCGCGCGCAGGCAGAACGTTGACGAAATCCGGAGCCTCGACGACGTGAAGCTGCTGACCGTAACTGTGGACCGCCTGAAGCGATGGCACCAACCCGGACTGCTGTGCATCGGGGACGCAGCCCATGCCATGTCTCCCGTCGGCGGGGTTGGAATCAATCTTGCCATTCAGGACGCGATCGCGGCGGCGAACATTCTCGCCGAGCCGCTACGCAAGGGCCATTTGACCGAGGAGGACCTGCACCGCGTCCAGAAGCGCCGGACCTTCCCGACATGGGCAACGCAAAGGCTTCAGATCGCAATTCAGAACCGCGTCATCGACCCGGTCCTGCGTAGCACGGCTGAACTCAAGCCGCCCTGGATCGTGCGGCTGATGCAGCGTTGGCCTGTGCTGCAGGGCATTCCCGCCCGGCAGATCGGAATCGGCTTTCGCCCCGAGCATGTGGACCTGAGCGCCATCGACGGGCGGTGAAGGGGTTACCGGATCCGCGGCAGACGAGCGGGCGCCCGCTCACTCGCTGCGCAGCGCGTCGATGGGGCTCATGCGGCCGGCCCGCCGAGCCGGGAGAAAGCCGAACACGACGCCGGTCGCGGCAGCTGCGCCGAGCGCCAACGCCACCATCTCCGGCGCGATCAGGATGCGCCAGCCCGCCATGCTGGCCGTGGCGTAGGCCGCGCCCATGCCGAGCGCCACGCCGGCCAGCCCGCCCAGCATGCACAGCGTGACGGCCTCGGTCAGGAACTGCAGCGTGATGTCGGAGCCGCGCGCGCCCAGCGCCTTCCTCAGGCCGATCTCGCGCGTGCGCTCGGTCACCGACACCAGCATGATGTTCATGATGCCGATGCCGCCGACGATCAGCGAGATGGCGGCGGTGGCGCCGAGCAGCCAGCTCAAGGTGGCCTGCGCCGCCGTGCGCGCCTTGGCGATCTCGGTCAGGTTGCCGACGGAGAAGGTGTCGTCGTCGCCCGGCGGCACGCGCCGGCTCTGGCGCAGCACCTGCTCGATCTCCTCCTGCGCGTCCGCCAGATTCGCGCCTTCCGCGAACTTCACCGAAATCTGGCCGACCTGGCCGATCATCTGCGCCAGCCGATCAGCTGTTTGCGCGCGGTCGTCATGGGCACGAGGATGCTGTCGTCGATGATCGTCGCCGCTGATGCTCCTGCCCTTGGCGATCAAGATGCCGATCACCGTGAAGGGCCTGTCGGCGATGCGGATCATCTGCCCGACCGGAATCGTTGTCGCCGAACAGCTTCTTGACGACCGACTGGCCCAGCAGGGCCACCCGCCTTCCGGCCGCGATATCCTCCGCCGTGAGCGCCGGCCGGCAGCAAGCTCCCAGTTCCGCACCGTCCAGGTATTGCTCGTGCACGCCCCAGATGCGCGTCCACGTGTTGGCGTTGGCCCGCACCACGGTGGTGCTGGCCCAGAGCTGGCCCGAGATGGCGACCACGCCCGGCAACCTTGGTCTTCGATGGCGGCGAGATCGTCCTCGGAAAGGGGCCGGTTGGTGTCCGGGGCCGCTGGAGCGGGCGCCGTAGACGCGCGCGCTCGGGTTGACGACGAGCACGTTGGTGCCGAGGTTGCTGATCTGCCGGTCGACCTCGGAGCGTGCGCCGGCGCCGACGGCGCCCATGACGATCACCGAGCCGACGCCGATGATGATGCCGAGCGTCGTCAGCGCGCTCCTGCAGCGTGTTGGTGGCGATCGCGCTGCAGTGCGGTCTTGAGGAAATCGAGCAGGCGTCATGGCTGTGCCTGTGCACGCATGCGCGGCAGAACCGCGAGCCGGGCCGCCTCGCGACCTGCGGCACGTCCTCGACCATCCTGCCGTCGCGCAACACGATCCGGCGCCGGGCGTGCCGCGCCACGTCGGTCTCGTGCGTGACGAGGACGATCGTGATGCCGTGCTCGTTGAGATCGTCGAACAGCTGCATGATGTCTCCGACGTCTTGCTGTCGAGCGCGCCGGTCGGCTCGTCCGCCAGCAGGAGCTTGCGGATTGTTGACGAGCGCGCGCGCGATGGCGACGCGCTGCTGCTGGCCGCCCGACAGCTGCTGGGGCCGTGATGCTGCAGCCGGTCGCCGAGGCCCACCTGCTCGAGCCTGGCCCGCGCCGCCGCTTCGGGGTCGTCCGGCCGCGGCCTGGCGTAGAGCGAGCGGCAGCATCACCTGGCGCAGCGCCTCGTGCGCGGCAGCAGGTTGAACTGCTGGAACACGAAGCCGATCGTGCGGTTCCTGAGCGCGGCGAGCGCGTCGCTCGAGAGCTGCGCGATATCGCGGCCGGCGATGCGCAGCTCTCCTGCGGTCGGCACGTCGAGCGCGCCGATCAGGTGCATCATGGTCGACTTGCCCGAGCCCGACGGGCCCATGATGGCGACGTACTCGCCCTGCGCGGATATCGAACGAGACGGCATCGAGCGCCCGCACCGACTGGTCGCCGAGCCGGTAGGTCTTGTGCACGTCCGCGCGCGGCAATGAGCGGCGGCTGCGAGCCCGCCGTGGCCGCCGCTGGCCGCGACGGATGCTCGAGCGACTGGCTCATTGCTTGCCGACTTGACGCGAGCGCAGCACCACCCTGTCGCCTTCCTTCAGGGCATCGCCCAGCACCTCGGCGAAGTGGTCGTCGACCAGGCCGAGGTCGACCTGCGCGCTCTCGATCGCTCCCGACGCATTGAGCACCCAGACCGTCACGTCGCGCCGGCTGCCGCGGCCGGCGGCCGCCTCGCGCGCGCGCCTTCCACGCCTCGAAGGCGGGCCGCTGCGCATCGCGTGATGACGCCGGCCACCGCCTGCACCAGCCGCTGCATGACGCGCCACTCGGGCTCGCCCTCGAGCGCCTGGCCGCTTGCCGCCGGACGCGACCGCCGACCCGCCGCCGGCCTGCCCTCCTGCTCGGCCGGCATGCCCCTTCATGATGGCGGCACCTTCGCCGCCTGCTCGCTCGGTCGAGCGCCACCTCGCGCTTGACCCGCTCCAGCTCGCGCTCGAGCCGCTGCTGCGCCTGGTTGCGCGCCGACGCCAGCGCCGCCGCGCCGCGCGGCTTGAAGCGCAGCGCATCGATGGGAAGGCGCAGCGCCCGCTCCACGCTTGGCGCTTTCGATCCTGGCCTCGGCGGTCATGCCGGGCAGCAGCATGCGGTCTGTCGTTGGCCGCCTCGATGATGACGGTGTAGGTCACGACATTGTTCAGCTCGATGCCGCCGAGCCGGACCTGCGCCACCCTTCCCTGGAAGCGCCGCTCCGGGTAGGCATCGACCCTGAACTCGACCGGATTGCCGGCGGCGACGCTGCCGACATCGGCCTCGCTCACCTGCGCCTCGATGCGGATGCGGCGCAGATCCTGCGCGATCTTGAACAGCTCCGGCGCCTGCAGGCTCGCCGCCACGGTCTGGCCGACATCGACCGTGCGCGCGATCACCGTGCCGTCGATCGGCGAGCGGATGCGCGTGCGCTCCAGATCGATCTCGGCCTGCGCCAGCTGCGCCTCGCGCTGCGCGATGGTCGCCTTGGCGTTCTCCACCTGCGCTCTGGCGACCGCCACCTCGGCGCTCGGCCACCTCGGCGTCGCGCGTGGCGTTGTCGAGCGTCGTGGTGGCGGCGATGCCCTTGCCGGCGAGCGTCTGCTGCCGGCTCCAGCAGGCGCTCGGCGTTGCGCTCGATCGCCTCGGCCTTCATGCAGCGCCGCTTCCTGGTTGGCGAGCATCGCCTTGGCCGCGGTCAGGTCCGCCCGCGCCTGCGCCACCCTGGCGACGAACGTCTTGTCGTCGATCACGGCCAGCTCGTCGCCGGCCTTCACCTCCGTAGTTGAAGTCGGCCTTGAGCTCGCTGATCTGGCCGGACAGCTGCGAGCCCACGCTGACCGTGACGAAGGCGCGCACCGGACCCGAGGTGGATACGAACTTGCGCATCGGCCCGTAGTCGACCGTCGGCCGTCTCGTAGACGAGACCGCCGCTGGTGCCGCCCATCAGTCGACGGCATCTGCGTGCCCGCCAGGACGAGCACGACCGCCGGCACTGCCAACGCCAACAGATACTTGAGCTTTCGCGGCCATGTTTACCGGTATTGCATGACGCTGCGCCGCGTCAAGAATGGCGTCCGGAAATGGCGCCAGCGCCTTCCGGCGCGCCGCCTTAAGCCTGCCCAATGGCTAGCGGCCTGCGCCGCGGTTGGCAGCTGGGGCGAACCTGCCTAGAACTGGGGCTGCCATGCCAGACAGCGCGCAGCCGGCCGCGACCGCGCCCACCAATATCGAGATCATGATCACGGCGATTGCCGCGATGCTCGACGGGCTCGGCCACGTGGCGGTCGGGCGCCCGCTCGCCCATTCCCGGCAGCGCGGCCCACCTGGCGCGGGCGCGCTCGGGCGGCCGCTTGCGCGTTGTCGATCCTCGGCAGCCGCCGTCACAGCTCCTTCACCGACGGGGCGCGCGAGCTCTTCGACTGCGCCGGCCAGGGGCGCATCGATGCGTTCTTCCTTTCGGGCGGGCAGATCGACGGCGGCGCCAACATCAACCTGGTCGGCGTCGGCGACGTGGCCGACTACCCGCGGGCGCCGGCGCGCTTTCCGGGCTCGTTCGGCTCGGCCTATCTCTATTTCGTGGTGCCGCGGGTGATCCTGTTCCACTCGGAGCACACCCCGCGCGTACTGGTGCCAAGGTGAGCTTCGTCAGCGCGCCCGGCACGAGCCCGCCCGAGGTCTACCGGCCCGGCGGACCCTATGCGCTGGTGACGAGCTTGTGCGTGTTCGGCTTCGACCGCGACCGCGGCCGCTTCACCCTCGCCAGCACACACCCCGATGTCTCACGCGAAACAGTTCGCGCCGCCACCGGCTTCGACTACGACGAGCCCGCCGCAGATGCCGACAACGCCCGCACCCGATGCCGCGACCTTGGCGCTGCTGCGCGGCGACATCGCCCGCACCGTCGCCGACACCTATCCGGCGTTCGCGGCCGAGACCTGGGGCGTGCGCGGGGCTTAGCCGCGGGCCATATGCGCGGGCCGCTTCAGTACTTGCCGAAGATGAGGTCGGGCACCAGCAACACCACGCCCGGCACGAACACCAGCAGCAGCGTCACGACGCTCACCGCAATCAGGAACGGGATCAACTCGCGCGCATAGTCGCCGATCGGGCATTTCAGGATCGAGCACACCGCGTACATGGCCGAGCCCACCGGAGGCGTGAAGTTGCCGATGGTCACGGCAATGACGAACACCAGGCCGAAATGCACCGGGTCGCCGCCAAGGTCGCGGATCAGCGGCAGGAAGATCGGCGTCAGCATGATGATCAGTACCGAGCCGTCGATGAAGCAACCGGCGATCAGCAGCAGCACAACGACCAGAACCATGACGCCGTAGAGGCTGTCGGTGACGCCGAGCAGCGCACCCGAGATCAGCTCCGGCACACGCTCGAATACGATCCCGTAACCGAAGATCCCCGACAGCGCGATCAGGAACATCACGGCACCGACATCGGCGAGCGTGCCCTCGAGCGCCTCGGCCACCGCTGCCTTGCGCAGTTGCCGGTAGACCAGCACCCCGATCACCACGGCATAGACCACCGCGAAGGCGCCGACCTCGGACGGGGTGAACACGCCCGCCCGCAGCCCCACGAGCAGCGCTACAGGGAACAGGATCGCCCATATGCCGCCGCGCATGGCGCTTGCGATCTCGCCTACCGTCGGCCGCCTCTCGAGCTCGGTCTCGATGCCGCGCCGGCTGGCGGTCAGCATGATGGTGGCGGCCAGCGCCACCCACAGCAGAAAAGCTGGCACCAGGCCCGCCGCGAACAGCCGCCCGATGGAGACCTGGCCCACGGTGCCGTAGAGAATAAAGCCGATGCCGGGCGGAATGATCGGCGTCAGCAGCGAGCCGTAGGACAGCACGCTTGCCGCGTAGCCCTTGGAGAAGCCGCGCCTCAGCATGCCGTCGCCCAGCATGCGCGTCTGCATGGCGGCATCGGCGATGCACGAGCCCGACACGCCTCCCATCAGCACCGCCATTGCCACCGACACCTGCGCCAGCCCGCCGCGCAGGCGGCCGGTGAGCACGGTTGCAAGCTTCAGGAGCTGCTCGGTGATGCCCGACTTGTTCATGAAGTTGCCGGCCATGATGAAGAGCGGCACGGCCAGCAGCGCGAAGTTCTGCGTCTGCGTCAGCGTCAGCTGGATCGGGATGGTCGAAGGCAGCTCCGGGCGCTGCAGAAAGAACAAGGCACCCGAGATGCCGATGGCAAATGCCACGGGCATGCCCATGATCAGGAACAGGATGAAGGCGCAGGTGACGATCAGCATGGACGGGCTGCCGCGTTCAGCCTGACGGGCGGGCGTCGGACGCGGCTTTGCCTGCCAGGCCGCCCGTGATCTCCTCGCGCACCTTGAGGAAGGCCGTGACGAGCAGCAGCACTGCGCCGAACGGCATGCTCAAGGTAACCCAGGAGTAGCTGACCTCGGGGATGCCTTGGAAGCTGCGCGCGCGGCTGATCCAGGAAAGGTAGAGCCCCCCGATCAGCACGTAGACGAGAAAGGCAATGATGATGGCGTAGTTGCACAGCGCCAGCAGCCTCTGTGCACGCAATGGCAGCCTGGCGGTGACGAGATCGATCGACATCAGCGCGTTCTTGCGCCAGGCGATGTCGGCGCAGAGAAAGCAGGCCCAGGCGAACAGGGCAGTGGCAGCGTCGTTGGACCAGTTGATCGGCTCGCCCAGCGTGCGCATGACGCCGCCGAGGAAGATCAGCAGCACCATCAGCACCAGCAAGGTAGCAGCGACGAGCGCCTCGGCTGCGCAGATGCGCTCGTAAACCGATCTCATCGCTGCCACCTCCCCCCGTTAATTCTTGCCGATCTCCTTGTGCACGGCGATCCTGGCGTCCATGATCTTCAGGGTCTCGTAGGCCTTGTCGCCGGCCTTGCGGAAAGCCCCGAGGTCGACGTCCTTGACGATGGTCATGCCGCGCCCCTTGAGCTGCTGCTCGACCTCGGCCTCGAGGCGGAAGATGTCCCGCGAGGTCTCCTCACCCGCCTTGTCGCACTCCTCGATCAGGGCCTGCTGGTATTCCTTGGGCAAGGCATCGAACCACTTGGCGCTGACCACCTCGAAGTTGACCAGCATGATGTGCTTGGTCTCGTTGGCGAACTTCAGCACCTCGTAGAAGCGCCCGCCCGGGATGTTGTTGTAGACGAGCTCCACCCCGTCGATGGCGCGCTGCTGCAGGCCCGGATACATCTCGCCGAAGGCCATCGCCACCGGACCGGCGCCCAACGCGCGGATCGATTCCTGCCAGATCGGCGCCGGCGGCGTGCGGATGCGCAGGCCCTTCAAGTCGTCCGGCGTCTTGATCGCCTTGTTGGTGAAGAAGTGGCGGTAGCCCTGCACCCAGTTGAACGACACCACCTTGAGGCCGAACTTGCCGGCCAGCTCCTCCTGCCATTTGATGACGGTCGGCGCCTTGCGCAGCTTGGCCACCTCCTCCAGCGTCTCGACGAAATAGGGGCCGTTCATCACCGCGATGCCGGGCACGTAGTTGCCCATGCGCGCCGAATCGGTGTTCTGGCCGATGTTGGCGCCCTGGCGGATCTGCTCGATGATGTCCTCCTCGCGGCCGAGTTGCGCGGAGTGGAAGACGTCGATCTTGAGGCCGCCCTTGGTGCGTTCCTCGACGCGCTTGGCCCACTTCAGGAAGCCGTCGTGGTAGGGCTCCTTGGGGCCGAGGACGTGGTTAAACTTGAGGGTGTGGGTGGTCTGCGCGGCTGCAGTCCCCAGCATGGCCAGGCTCAGTATCGCGAAGCCAGCCGTCAACTTCGGCACAATTCGCATCGTTTCCCTCCCGTTGGCGTCGTTCCCTCGGGCGAGCCCAAATTAACGCTCGCGGAATCTTTGAGTTTTGCAGTTTAGTATCTAAGATATCAGATATGAGACGGCAAAGACAAGAACCGCAGCGCATGGCAGCCCCAGTGATGAACATGGCCATCAAGCGCCCTCGCTCGCTGACAGCGCTGGTGGTCGACGAGTTGCGCGCCCGCATCATCGGCGGCCGCCTGCGGCTCGGCGAGCACGTGTCCGAGAACGCCCTGGCGGCCGAGCTCGGCATCTCCAAGACACCGGTGCGGGAGGCGTTGCTTCAACTGAAGCTCGACCGGCTGGTGGAAATTCACCCGCAGCGCGGCACCTACGTGTTTCGCTTGGGCCCCGGGGACGTGGTCAAGGTGAGTGAGCTCAGGGAAGTCCTGGAGGTCGAGGCGGCAGCGATCGCGATGAAGCGCAATCGGAAAGCGCTGGTCTCAGGCATGACCGCGATCCTGCAAGATATGCGCAAGGCCTACAACGCTGATGACATCGTCGCCTATCGCACGCTCGACGGCGACTACCATCGCACCCTCATCGAAGCTTGTGACAACAGCTACATCGTGGATGCCTACGAGCCCATCGGGCTGCGCATCCAGGCGCTGCGCTCGCGCCTGTCCGACGAGGCGGCCCTCAACCGGCTGTCATTCCGCGACCATTGCAACATGCTGAAGCTGATCAAGGCCGGCGAGGTCACCGGCCTGCAGAAGCTGCTGCGCGTCCATGTCCGGCAGACCGCGCGCTCCTACATCGAGGTGCAAGGTCAGCAAGAGGCGGAGCCGGAGGCGCGCGCCGCAAGATCGGCGGACGCCGTGCTTGTTGCAGTCGGGCCCAAGTCCTGGTGATCGGGATCGCCCTGCGGCAGAAGGGGCGGAAGGCGGCTCGGGCAAAACCGGCCGCAATGGCTACGGGGGAGAAGATCAGGCGGTGCTTGGCGCCCTCGGGGGGAGGGTGCTGGGCCCGCCTGATCGCCATGTCGATAACCTACCAGTAGCCGTAATGCCGGCGCGGGCCGAAGTAGAAGCTGAAGCCCGGACCATAGATCGCCGGACCGCCGTAACCGTAGCCGTAGTGTCGCTGATGGTAGGGGTAGCCGCCCCAGCGGCGCCAGACGCGCCGGCAATGGCGATGGCCCCTGTGCCACCAGCAACGGCGGTACCAGCGCGCTTCCTGCACCATCGAGTTCTCGGCGGCGTTCGCTCTCACGCCCTCGGCCGCACTACCGAGCGATGCCGCTTGGGCCGACAGCGACAGCATGCCGAGCGCCATGGCTCCGACCACGCCGCCCAGCCAATACTTGAGTGTCATGTCCATCTCCTTGCTACTTGCTCGGGGAAGGCGTCACACGACGCCGAGCGTGTGTTCCCCGGTGGAGCCCAAACGCGGTGAGGGGTGACGAGTTCCACGCGGCAGCGATGGAAACGCTGCTCAGTTCTTGCGTTGCGCGTCCTGCAAGGCCCGGCGCCGCAGCTGCGCTTCGCGGCGCGTGATGTAGACCGCGGATGCGAAAATGATCAGCGCACCGACCCAGGTCCACAGGTCGATCGTCTCGCCGAAGGCGACGTAGGCGATGGCCACCGTGAACGGCAGCCGCGAGAACTCGAACGTCTGCGCCAGCGACGCATCGGTGACGGCGTAGCCGCGCACCAGCGCGACGTGGCCGACCACCGCGCACACGCCCATGCCGAGCAGCGGCGGCAGCATGTCGAGCGTCGGCCAGCGCCACACGAACAACGCCGGCACCAGCGACAGCGGCATGCAGCATGATGTTGGTCAGGAACACGATCTTGTCCGGATCGTCGCGCGCGGTGAGCTGCTTGATGAGAACCGCGGTCACGCCCGTCACGCATCGCCGACAGCATGGCGCAGACCTGGCCGAGCCCGATGCGGACGTGCCGCCGGGCCGCAGGATGATCATGGCGCCGGCAAAGCCGACAAAGAGCGCGGCCCAGCGGCGCATGCGCACCTTCTCGCCCAGCAGCAAGATGGCGCCCAGCGTGCCGAACAGCGGCGCCAGGAAGCTGATGGCCGTCACCTCGCCGATCGGAATGAGGGAGATGGCGTAGAACCAGGCCAGCATCGACAGCAGCGAGACGGCGACGCGCACGCCGTAGAGCCCGATCTGCGGCGACTGGAACAGGCCGCGGCCCGCGCCAGAACAGCAGCGGCAGCAGCATCGCCACCGCGAACACGTTGCGCAGGAACACCACCACGAACGGATGCAGGCCCGTGTTCATGGCCAGCGCGCGCGAACACCGCCAGCCCGGCGAACAGGGCCATCGCGATCGTCACCCAGACCACCGCGGCGATGCGGATCGCTGCGCTTGGCCGTCACCTCGCGCGGCGCGAAGACCGGCATGGTGCGCGACGTTCCCTCCGTGCGGCGCCGTGCGCGCTTCTTCGTCGCCGCGTAGCTATTCGCCATGCCGCCCCTGGCAAGCGCAAGCACCGCGATGCGCGGCGCATGGCCGTCATGCGCGACGCAGCGCCGCACCGAACTGCGGGCTGTCAGCGGAATGCGGCGCGCCGCACTATCCGACGTGGCGATCCAGCATCGAGACCGAGGGACCGAAATCAATGACCGAGCCTTGCGATCTTTCCGCACGTCGAAGCGCGCCGCCTGATCGGCGCAGCGCAAGCTGTCGCCGGTCGAGCTGCTCGAGAGCTGCATCGCCCGCATCGAGAAGACCAACAAGGCCGTCAACGCCATCGTCGCCATGGACGTGAGGCCGCGCGCCGCAAGCGCGCCAGCGGAGATCGAGCAGGCCATCGGCCGCGGCGAGGACCTCGGGCCTGCTGGCCGGGCTGCCGATCGGCGTGAAGGACCTGCAGGCGACCGCGGGCCTGCGCACCACCTCGGGCTCGCTGCTGTTCAAGGACAACGTGCCCGCCGAGGACGAATTCAGCGTCGCCAACATCCGCAAGGCGGGCGGCGTCATCCTGGCCAAGACCAACACGCCCGAGTTCGGCGCCGGCGCCAACACCACCAACCGCGTCTACGGCCCGACCGGCAATCCCTTCGATCCCTCCAAGACATGCGCGGGCTCCTCGGGCGGCTCGGCCGTCGCGCTGGCGCTCGGCCAGGTGCCGCTCGCCACCGGCTCGGACTACGGCGGCAGCCTGCGCACGCCCGCCGTCGTTCTGCGGCGTGGCCGGCTTCCGCCCCTCGCCCGGCGTCGTGCCCGCCGTCGATCGCGCCGGCCGAGCCTCAGCCCCTTCAGCGTCACCGGGCCCGATGGGCCGCACCATCGCCGATGCGCACCTGCTGCTGCGCGCGCAGATGGGCGAGGACAAGCGCGATCCCTTCTCCTCCAGCGACAGCCAGCGCATTCCCGGCCGAGCTGGCCGGCGCCGATCTCGGCAAGCTGCGCGTCGCCGTCTCGCCCGATCTCGGCTGCGCGCCGGTCGACCGCCGCATCGCCGACGATCTTCACGCGCGCGCGTCGCGACCTTCCGCCCGGCCTTCAAGGAGGTGCAGGAGCGCGCGCCCGACTTCAGCGGCGTGCACGAGGTGTTCGAGGTGCTGCGCGGCGTGCACTTCGTCGCCGCGCACCGCGAGCGGCTGGAGAAATCCCGCGACCTGCTCGACCGCAACGTCATCGACAACACCGAGCGCGGGCTCGACGCTACTCGCTCGGCGACGTGGCCCGCGCGCACGTGGAGCAGACCAAGCTCTACAAGCGCTTCCTCGCCTTCTTCAAGGACGTCGACGTGCTGATCTGCCCGGCCGCGTCCGTCTCGCCGTTCCCGCATTCGCAGCTGTTCGTGGAGGAGATCAACGGCGAGAAGATGCCGACCTACATGCGCTGGCTCGCCATCACCTACGCGCCGACCATGGCGCTGGCCTGCGCCGCCGCGATCCCCTGCGGCGTCGACCACGCCGGCATGCCCTTCGGCATCCAGGTCATCGGCCCCAACGGCGCCGACGCCCGCGTGCTGGAGGTGGCGCACGCGCTGGAGCAGGTGCTCGCCCGCGACAAGGAGACGGCGCGGCCACACTTCCCCCTACTCCCCGTCACTTACGGGGAGAGGGGCGGGGGTGAGGGGCTGGCAGATCGAACCGCGCAACCGACGAGCATGCTACGTCTCGCCCCTCACCCTAACCCTCTCCCCGCTGAAGAGCGGGGAGAGGGAATGCGGTGCCACCTCACCCCACACAGTCATACTCATCCGCGTTGGTCACGCGCGCCTGCACGATGTCGCCCGGCTTCACCCCGGCTCGCACCGTTGAGGAACACCGAGCCGTCGATCTCCGGCGCGTCCCACTTGGAGCGGCCGACGGCGCCGTCCTCGTCCACCTCGTCGATGATGACGTCGATGGTCCTGCCGACCCGTGGCGGCCGTCAGCTTCGCGCTCACCGCCTGCTGCGCCGCCATGAAGCGGTGCCAGCGCTCCTCCTTCACCTCGTCGGGCACGACGTCGGCACCGAGATCGTTGGCCGTGGCGCCCTCCACCGGCTCGTACTTGAAGCAGCCGACGCGCGCGAGCTTGCGCCTCGCTTCGAGCCAGTCGAGCAGCAGCTGGAAATCCTCCTCCGTCTCGCCGGGGAAGCCGACGATGAAGGTCGAGCGGATGGCGAGGTCCGGGCAGATCTCGCGCCAGCGCGCCGAGCCGCTCCAGCGTCTTCTCCTGATGCGCCGGCCGCCGCATGGCCTTCAGCACGCGCGGCGAGGCGTGCTGGAAGGGGATGTCGAGATAGGGCAGGATCTTGCCCTCCGCCATCAGCGGCAGCACGGCGTCGACGTGCGGATAGGGATAGACGTAGTGCAGCCGCACCCAGGCGCCGAGCGAGCCCAGCGCCTCGGCACAGGTCCAGGAAGCGCGCCTTGAGCGGCCGGCCCTTCCACGGGCTCTCGGCATACTTGATGTCGAGCCCGTAGGCCGAGGTGTCCTGGCTGATGACCAGCAGCTCCTTCACGCCGGCCTTCACCAGCCGCTCGGCCTCCGCCATCACCTGGTTCGCCGGACGGCTCGCAAGCTTCCCGCGCAGCTGCGGGATGATGCAGAACGAGCAGCGGTTGTTGCAGCCCTCGGAAATCTTCAGATACGCGTAGTGGCGCGGCGTCAGCCGCAACCCCTCCGGCGGCACCAGATCGACGAACGGATCGTGCAGCGGCGGCACCGCCTCGTGCACGGCGGCCACCACCTGCTCGTACTGGTGCGGCCCCGTCACCGCCAGCACGCCCGGGTGCGCGGCGAGGATGCGCTCCTTCTCCACCCCGAAGCAGCCCGTGACGACCACGCGGCCGTTCTTGGCCATGGCCTCGCCGATCGCGTCCAGGCTCTCCTTCTTGGCCGAGTTCAGGAAGCCGCAGGTGTTGACCAGCACCACGTCGGCGCCGGCGTAGTCGGCCGACAGCTCATAGCCCTCCGACCGCAGCTTGGTGATGATGCGCTCGCTGTCGACCAGCGCCTTGGGGCAGCCGAGCGACACCAGCCCGACGCGGGGTGCGGGCTTGGCTGCAGCATCGGCGGAGCTTTGCGCTCGGCTGTGGCGTTGCTTCACTGGCAGATTGCCGCATGGCCGCGGCTTGTAGCGCCGGCCGTGCTGCAACGCAAATCGCCGTCCGCCGGAACCATCCGCGGGATCGCCGAGCAGCACGCGTCTAGGCCGCGTTTGCTCACCCTGCCGCCGACACGGCGTGGTCATGAATCAGTGGTGGTGTTTGACCTAACGGACTTGCATGGTCAGAATCATGGTCAGTCAACGCGATTCGAGTCACTGGGGGCACGGGAGAACACATGCAACGAGCTATGATCGCAACCGCGGGTGCCGCACTGGCGGCGCTGGCCATGGCCGCCGGCCGCGCCGCCCAGACGCGCGTGGAAGTCGGCGTGCTGACCTGCACCGCGCGCGGCTCGACCGGCTTCATCATCGGCTCGACCAGGATCTGCGCTGCCGCTTCAACCGGCCGGGCCGCGACGAGTTCTACCGCGGCACCATCAACAAGTTCGGCATCGACATCGGCACCACCAAGCAGGCGCACGATCGCCTGGGCCGTGCTGGCGCCGACGGCGAACCTGCCGCCGCCGCTCGCTCAACGGCAGCTACGGCGGCGTCAGCGCCGAGGCCACCGTCGGCGTCGGCGTCGGCGCCAACGCGCTCGTCGGCGGCTCCGACAAGTCGATCGTGCTGCAGCCGCTGAGCGTGCAGGCGCAGCAGGGCCTCAACATCGCAGCCGGCGTTTCCGAGCTGAGGCTGTCGGCGGGCCGCTAGTGCCCGATCGCGGAATCCGTCTCAAATGCAGCGAGCTCGGTACGAATTTCGCGATCTGAAGGACACTAGCAAAGGTGCGCTCTTGCTGAACGCTGCCTGCGTCCGCTATCGGTCGCGGGCGGCCACATCAGGCCGTGGCGGTTCGTGCTGGGCCGCACTGCGTCAGCGGCGATCGGCCCTATCGCGTCGGGCGCTTGGAAGCGCCGCCGCTCCAGCCGCGCCACATAGTAGCCTACGTCGGCGATGCCCCTGAGGATGGGGTCCGGCATTATCGGAGCTGGCACGGGTGTGCGCAGGCCAAGCTGAAACTTCTCGCACAGGCGCCAGCCGAGCGTGCAGGGCGACCGGGGGATGTTGCCGCCCGTGCTGTCGTGCGACACCGCGTACAGGTCCTCGCCCTCGCACTGGAACAGGTAGGCGGTTCGGGAGGTGTCAGACATGGCGTCTCCTCATGGGCGGGACGGCTCCGAGCTGCATCCGCCCGAAATGCACCCCGACGAAAGATTCCTCCGACAATGGCCGCCGCAACAACGAACACCGTCAGGGCGGGAAGAACGAGGCTGTGACCAGACGACACCCCTTCGATCGAACGCTGACCGCCGTGCGGTCGCCGAGCGTCTCCTCGCATTCATCGCCTCTCATGGTTCGAAACGGTCGACGTTGGGCATCTTCCAACGTCTCTTTGTAGAGACCCCGGCCACCCATCGAAGAAGCAGCAGAGGGAAGGGAACGTGGCTACGCTACACATCTTGCTCAGGGACCAAGCGTGCCGAGATCGCCGCAGGTCGCGCTTCGGGATGTGCGGTGAAGACGAGAGGCACTTGATTCGTGGCGCCACCATTCCCGCCAAACTAGGCGCTCAATCAGAGGGATAAGCAAGCACTATCGTTCTAGTGTCCGTCAGTTCGAGAAGTCCGCTTTGCGAACCTGGCCTCGCGCACGTTCGCACGGAAGCGATTGCTCCTGTGAGCTTGCGGGCCAAATAAAGTGACCCCCGCTCTGTCCTTCGGCGCACGATTGCGTTACCTTGCGGTGCATCGGCGACATGGCATCCCAGGCGTCGCCGACTGAGAGAGCCTACGATCCGCTCCCGCCTGACACTCCATGAGGGAGCCATGGATCAGGCCACCCATCTTATCGAGCAAGGGCCTTTCGACCGGGCGACCGCGCACATGCTGTGCCGCGTCCTCGACGAGGGATGGGCGCAGATAAGTACGCGCTACGTGGGCGCCCCGGCGGAGAAGGCAGGACGTTGCAACGTTGCCGACGGCATCCTGGCCTACGCCCGGGCCGGCCAGCGCGACCCAGAGGCCTTGAAGGTCTACGCCGTTACGCGCGCCTTGAGCCTGCTCGGCCCTCCCAGCCGCAAGAAGGGCGCAGCATGAAGACCCTGCCGAGGCCGGAGTGCGGTCCGGATGATGGCCGCACAGCCCATCATCGCGCACAGCGTGGAGTGCGTGATGAAGTTCAAGGCTGACGCCCTTATCGGCTTCGTTCTCTGCCATTCGCTTGCTGTGCTGGCGTTCTTTCCCTGGTTCTTCAGCTGGACCGGGGTCGCCCTCCTGGCCTTCGGGATGTTCGCTTTTGGCGTTCCTCGGTATCAATCTGGGCTTCCATCGGCTCATAACCCACCGCGGCTTCACGGTGCCGCTTGGCTGGAACACACCTTCGCTGTCCTCGGCACCTTCTCGCTGCAGTTCTCGCCCGCCTTGTGGGTGGCCGCGCATCGCCGCCACCACCACCACGCCGACGACGAGCAAGACCCGCATTCCCCGCTCAGAGGTTTCTTCGGGCGCATTTCGGCTGGCTGCTGATGCGCTCGGGCTGACATGCGTCCGCCCCCTGATCGACCGCTATGCCAAGGACGTCATGCGCGATCCCCTCTACGCGTTCCTCGAGCGCAGAAAGAACTGGATCAGATCTCCTTCCGTTCGGCCGTCTATTTCGTGGCGGGCTACGGCTGGGTGATGGCGTCGGGCGGGGCTCGGGAGAAGCCCTGCAGTTCGGCTCCAGTCCTGGTGGTCTGGGCGGCGCGCTGCGGATGGTGGTGGTGTGGCACACCACCTGGTCGGTCAACTCGGCCACGCACATCTGGGGCTATCGCAACTACGAGACAACCGACGACAGCCGCAACAACTGGTGGGTCGGCCTCATCACCTATGGCGAAGGCTGGCACAACAACCACCACGCCTATCCCACGTCGGCGCGCCACGGTCACCGCTGGTGGGAGTTCGACTCCTCCTGGCTGGTCATTCGCACTGCTGACGTGGCTCGGCCTTGCGACCAAGGTGGCGCTGCCGTCTCCGAGCCTCGCCGCCGAGGTGAGCGCGCGCGCCGCATCCGGACCGCCGCCCGCCATAGCTTGGCCCTCCTGGGGCGGCCGAACCGCATCTGTCCCGCGTCGCAGCCAAGCGGCTGCGGCTGGGAGCGCGAGGCAGAGGATGTAGTACAAGTATACGTCGGACTTGTAGTAACCGTCGGGGGGAGTGAGCAGGCGCACGATAAAGACGTAGTCGAGAACAATGGCGATACCACTCCACCCAAGGCCGAGCAGCACGGCATCGCGTATCGAGTAAACTCGAACCCATTTCCAGAGAGCAAGGCAGGTCACCGCGATGCCAGGGAAGAACATACAATCCGATGCGCTCTGGCGACACGAAAGCGTAGAAAACGAAACCAAGCAGGTAGCCCACAAGCCATAGGAGCAGGCCCCACCCGAGCATGTCGCGCATGAAGAAGCTGTTCATCGTCAATGCCATGAAAATGCCGGACCGACCGGCTCGCGAGACGTGGTCACCGTGACACAAGTCTCCTGGGCTACATCCGCAGCACGCGGATCGAGCGCGCCACGTCGAGCAGGCTCATGGCCGCGGCGGCCACATAGGTATAGGCCGCGGCCTTGAGGATTTGGCGCGCCGCCGGCATGTCCGCAGCCTTGATGTAGCCCCCGGCCTGCAGCACCGGCAGCGCACGGCGAAAGCTCGCATCGAACTCCACCGGCAGCGTCACCGCATGCATGGCCATCGACATGCCGAGGATCAACACGCCTGCCAGCACCTCGAACACCAGGACGTGCGGCGCGCGCGCCAGCGCCATGACGATCGGGGCGGCCAGCATCACCACGGCGCCGATCTTCTCCATCCTGGATCGCCTGCTTGGCCATCTGCGTGCGCGCCTGCAGCGGCTGATAGCCGGTGGCATCCTGCATGGCATGCCCGGTCTCGTGCGCGGCGATGACGAGCGCGGAAAGCGAGTGTCCGTTCATATCGCGGCAGGAGCCGGATCGACCTTGGCTTCCGGATCGTAGTGATCGCCGAGACCCTGGATTCCTCGACCTTGACGTGGCCGAGCTTGAGTTCCGTCGAGCAGGTGGCGTGCGAACTGACCGCCGGTGCCCGGGATATCGGCGCGATCGTGCGAAACGCCGGTCGTACTCACCCAACACACCCACATCTGCGGCAGCACCGCGAGGACGAAGCCAGAACGATCAGCACGGAGCGCAGGGTGGTGCTCCCCTTAGAGCAAGGCGGCTCAACACATAGACGGAGTGGGACGGAAAGAAAGGGGCGAGCGGCTAGGTCATCGTTGGGTTACGGGCTTCGCCAACCCAACCTACGAGTATGATGGCGCAAAATCACATCAGGGGAAGCGCCCATGGCTGCCATCGCTATCCTCGACGACTACCAGAACGTGTCGCTGCGCATGGCCGACTGGTCGCGGCTGCAGCAGGCAAGCCGCATCCACGTCTTCACCGAGCGCCTGCCCGACACGGAAAGCGCAGCGCGTGCGCTCGCCGAGTTCGACGTGATCGGCATCATGCGCGAGCGCACCCCGTTCAACCGCGCCCTGTTCGAGAAGCTGCCCAACCTCAAGCTGCTGGTGACCACGGGCAAGCGCAACGCTTCGATCGACCTCGAAGCCGCCAAGGCGCGCGGCGTGACGGTGCGCCAACACCGGCGGCTCGGGCAGGGCCACCGCCGAGCTGGCCTTCGCGCTCGACGCCTGGGCCTAGCCCGCCACCTGCGTGACGAGTTCAACACGATGCGCCCCGGCGGCGGCTGGCAAGACCACCTGCTGCTTCCATCGAGCTACGCGGCCGACCATCCTGGCTCGCGCAGCAACCGCGCCAAGGTCGCCCGCATCGGCACGGCCTTCGACATGAAGCTGATCGCCTGGAGCGGCATCATGCCCGAGAAGGCCCGCGAGCGCGGGGCCGAGCGGGTGGAGGACGAGCTGTCGCAGCGCCGACATCGTCACTATCCAACCGGCGCCGTCGCCGCGCACGCGCGGGATCGTGGGCACACGCGAGTTCGGCTTCATGCAAGCCGACGGCGCCGCCATCAACACCTCGCGCCGGCCCATCGTCGATGCAGCGTGCTGCGGCCCTCAAGGAGAGCGCATCGCCGGCTTCGGCGCCGACACCTACGACGCGGCCGCCGCCGCCGACCACCCGCTGTGCTCGAAGCCGCGCGCGCTGCTCACCCCGCACCTGGGCTACGTCACCGAGGAAACCTGACCGCGACTTCTTCGGCGCACGGTGGCGGCGAGCGGATCGAGGCCTGGCTCGCTCGGCAAGCCGATCAGGATTTCCAGTTGAACAAGGCCCCGCAGGGCGACCGATAGGCGTCCCATGCAGTGGCTTTTCTGGATACCGGCGTCGATGGCGATCGCTTTGGCGAGCCGAATTCGCGCATGCCCAGGGACCGCAGGATGACTACCGCCGCGCACGATCCGGACGCTTCGGCTTGCGAAAGCCGAGCGCGTGGCCCGAGAGGTTCGGCCAGCGAGCGCGATCCCCAACTCGCGTCCTGCATCGACCGCCTGGCAACAGACGAGCGTCTCGAGGCCGATCTCGACCCTTGATCGGCGCAGCGTTCCAACTGCCGACAGCGCGCGACCGATTTTCCGGCCTTCTTGGCGAGCTCGCCCAGGAAGTTCGGCGCCGCCGTCGAACGTCGAGAACCCGAGCTCAAGCCGGAGCTGAGGCGTCCAATCATCCTACCGGGCGGCGTACCGATGTCATGGATGAGCTCACCAATGCCCGCCGACGAAGCTCGTGAGATCAATGCGGCTCCTCTCGATCGGATCACGGCGCCGCGCTGCTCGGGATCCGCGCGCGCCAAGGAAGAGGCCTCGGCGGCTCTACGTGATCCCTCTCCCAAAGGAAGGCGTTCGCAGCGGAATGCGGTATTGGCGTCAAGTGACCATGCAGCGCTTATAGATGCCCTTCCTTGCGGGCCCAGGTCGTGCGGTCGAGCGCGCGGGTGATGCCGTCGAACATGGCGTTGACCTCAGCGCCGTCGACGACGAAGCGGCGGGCACAGCGCGAGGGTGTCGCCGCCGACGCGCGCGAGCACGGCTTCCTCCTCGCGAAACGCGCAGCCTTGGCGCCGACGCCGAGCTCGCGCTCGAAGCTCTGCCGGGCGGTCTTTCACCAACCCGAGCCCGCCGATAAGCCCACACCGCGCGCGTCGCCCACCAGCGGATGGCTGGCGAGCGCCTCGAGCCGCGTGCAGCTGGAAGACCGGCGCAACACGCCGCACGTGCTCGACGATCTTGATGCGCTCGGAATCCGATGGTCTTGAGCGCGACAGCGCAGGCGAGCGGATGGCCCAGGTGAACCGTGGCGAACACCCCATGCCGGCCGCTGGTCTCGACCAGCGCGTCGTAGACGTCCTCCGGCACCGTCAGCGCGCCCATGGGCACGTAGGCCGAGGTGACCGCCTTGGCCATGGTGATGGTGGTGGGCCCGATCCCGAAGTTCGATACCGACGTTGCCGGCGGGCAGTCGCAGATCACCTCGTCGGCGATGAAGGCGATGCCGTGTGTCGAGCACCGCCTGCACCTTCTCGAAGTAGGTGGCGGGAGGCACGAGCACGCCGCGCCCATCACCGGCTCGGCGGGATGAAGGCGGCGATCGTTCGGGCCCTCGCGTCGATGAGGTCCTCGAGGCTGCGAGCGAGACGGGAGGAGTAGTCCGCCTCGCTCTCGCGGACTCGGTGTCCTCCCAGTAGTGCGGGCAATCGGTGTGCAGGAAGCGCGCCAGCGGAGATCGAAGTCGGCGTGGAAGGCGGCGAGCCCACAGGTGCTGGCGGCGGCGACCGTGGTGCCGTGATAGCAGCGATGGCGGGCGATGAACTTCTTGCGCTTGGTCTGCCCGCGCGCGTTGTTGAAGTACCAGGCGATGCGGACCTGCGTGTCGTTGGCCTCCGAGCCCGAGTTGGTGAAGAACACCTTCGACGCCGGCACCGGCGCCAGGGCCTTGATTTTCTCGGCGAGCGCGATGGCCGGCTCGTGGCTGCGCCCGCCGAACAGGTGCGAAAACGACAGCCGCGACATCTGCTCGCGCGCGGTCTCGACCAGCTCGGCATTGCCGTAGCCGAGCCCCGTGCACCACAGGCCGGCGAGCCCCTCGATGTAGCGCTTGCCCGCGTTGTCGCAGACGTAGACGCCCTCAGCGCGCTCCACACCAGCGGCCCCATGGCGCGGTGCGCGGCAGGGATTGGTGACCGGGTGCAGCAGCGCCTCGACGTCGCGGGCGGCGAAGTTGGAAATTGGGCGCACGGGCTCACCGCGGGTTGGTCGCAATTGCGGGCAATCCTACGCCACGAGCGTCCCCTGTCACCCTGGAAGTCGCGACGGCCGACGCGCACCCCGCCTGACGGGTAGCGCGACCCCGCTGGTACGTGGGCAGCGCTGGGCGACCCGCTAATGGTCGGCAAACAAGGGCGGCTCGACAAGCGCGGCGATCTGAAAATCCGCATGAGGCGGCCGGCGAGGTTCGAGAGCGTTCGGCCTCGCGCTACGGCACCAGCGATTTCGGCCAGAACGCCGCGCGTGTGCGCCGCTTCCTGGCGGAGGTGCGCGCGCGTGCTGACGCGACCGCCACCGGAATTGCCGGCTCGCGCGGACGCGCGGCGCGGTCGCGCGCGCGCTGCTCAAGCTCAGACAGCAGAAAGCACGCGATCAGAAGAAAGCGGCAGATCGCAACGCACGAGGCCGCGCGCCATGAGATGCTCGACGTGCGCCAGCACCGACGCCGATGCGGCGCGGTGCAGCTTGGGGTCGAGGCCGCGGTAGATCGCCGGCACGATCGCGTCGACCGTGTTCCTGCCGTCGCGGATGCAGTCGAGGATCGCCTGCTCGCGCATGCGCCGGTGCAGCAGGAAGGCCTTCACCAGGCGCTGCGGCTCCTCGACACGGCCGCCGTGGCCGGGGAAATACACGCCATCGTCGCGTCCCACGAGTCGCTCCAGCGCGCCGAGGTAGTCGCCCATGTTGCCTTCGGGCGGCGCGATGACGCTGGTGTTCCAGCCCATCACGTGGTCGCCGGAGAACAGCACCTTGGTGCCTTCGAGCGCGAAGCACAGGTGGTCCGGAGCGTGGCCGGGCGTGTGCAGGGCGGTGAAAGCCCAGCCGTCGCCGGCGAGGCGCGTCGCCGTCGGCGAAGCGGCACGTCGGGCGCGAAATCCCGGTTCGACGAACTCGCCGCCGGACGGGCTGGTGCGCGGTGCCGCGCGCGCGCGCGCGGCGGCCGAAGCCCGCGGTCTTGGCGCCGGTGGCAGCAAGCAGCGCCGGCAGGCCGTCGGTGTGGTCGCGGTGCGTGTGGGTGATGAGGATGTGGCTCACGCGGCGCTTGCCGATGGCGGCGAGGATGGCCTCGTGATGCGCGGCGTCGTCGGGGCCGGGATCGATGAGCGCCAGATCGTCGCCGCTGCCGACGATGTAGGTGTTGGTGCCCTTGAAGGTGAACGGGCCCGGATTGTTGGCGACGATGCGCACGACGCCCGGCGCCAGCTCGCGCGGCACGCCGTAGGCGAAGCTCATCGTCGTCCTGAACTCGGGGGCGTCGGCCATGAGCGTCCTGGTCGCAAAATACGTCTCACTGGCGGCGAACTCGGTACGGCTTGCACGATCTGAAGGACACTAGCGCAATCATGATGCTAGTGATCAGGGTCAAGAAGGTGCGCGCCTGCCGAGCGCGGCCCAGAGTAGATGTGGGCGAACTTGCTTGATCATGACACTCGGTCCTTGAAAGAGGGGGCTTCGGCCGAGACGTACGAATGCAATGCCACGCGACCGCTTGGCTCGCAAAGATGGGGCCCGGGACCGGCCCCTCAATTCGTCTTGAACAGCCCGTAGCGCTCCACGTCCCTGGCGATGATCCGTCGAACTGCTCCGGCGATGAGAAGCGAGCACTGCGCCCTGCGGCTCGAAGCGGGCCTTGACGTCGGCCATCTGCAGCACCTCGCGGATGTCCTGGCTGGCCTTGTCGACGATCGCCTTGGGCACGCCGGCCGGCGCCAGGATGCCGAACCATGAGTCGTACTCGAACTCCGGCAGTCCCGCCTCCGCGAAGGTCGGGACATCGGGAAGGACGTCAGGCGATTGGAGCCGGTGACTCGCAGCGCACGCACCTTGCCGCTCTGAATGAGATCGCCGGCTGCCGCAGAAGAACGAGAAGCCCAAGCGCCACGTCGCCGCGGATGATGGCCGTGTGCGTCTCGGGCAGGCCCTTGAAGGCGACATGGACGATGTCGGTCTTGGTCGTCTGCCTGAACAGCGCGCCGGCGATGCCGGTGGTGCTGCCGAGGCCGGCCGAGCTGTAGTTGAGCGCGCCCGGCTTCGCCCTCGCCATCTCGATCAGCTCCTTGACGGTCTTTGGCGGCGAATCGGGCGGCACCACCAAGATGAGCGGCGTAATGGCCACCTGCGATACTCCGACGAAGTCCTTCACGGGATCGAAGGCCAGGTTCTTGTTGAGGTGGCTGATGACCGTGTGCCCGTTGGAGGTCGAGCATCAGCGTATAGCCGTCAGCCGCGCCCTTGGCGACGCTGGACGTGCCGGCGAGGCCGGGCCGGTTCTCGACGATCACGTCCTTGCCCCAGCGCTGCTGCAGCTTGTCGGCAATCACGCGGGCGAGCAGGTCGGTCATGCTGCCGGCCGAAGAACGGCACGACGATGCGCACGAGCTGCTCGGGATACTTCGCAGCATCCTGCGCTGGGCACCAGGCACTGCCACGGCAAATACGGCACAGGCCAGCCACAATATTCGGACGCCTCGCATCTTCAACCCTCCCAACGCTTTCCCCCCGGTTCTTGTGGCCGTCAGCACCCTCATCCGTGTCGCAGAAGCTAGTAAGGGGGTTTTCTGCCAGCCAGCCGACCGGCCCCTGCCGCAAGCTTGCCAAGGCCAGATTTAACCACAAAGCCATGTGAGATAGCGAGGCGCCCTTTCGACAAGCCTAGTGTCATTCGCGGTCAGACCGCCGAGCGTAAACGTTCCGACCATGCGCCTTTGTGCGTTCTTCCCGCGTTACGCGGCCCAACACGCAACGGGCGTCTTGGCGGCTGTATTGCTGGCAGGCTGCTCCACCTCGGCAAATCAAGACTACGGCGCGCAGGGCCTGCTCGACAAGCTGCTTGCCACTCCGCCGCCGCAGGCGGCGGCGCCTGCGCCCAAGACTTTGAGGGGTGCGGCGCCCCGGCACCGAGATGCAAGTCTCGCTCAAGAGGATGGTCGATGACCCCGATCAGGTGTGGTCGGCGAGCAACAGTCTGCCGCAGCCTATTCCGACGGCATGCGCCTCTTTGCCTACCGCGCCCTGCGGAAAAAGCTGTCTGCCGGGGGGCTAGCTCTGGCGCTCACGGAGGTGCGCACTGCCTCCAAATTGCTCGCCGCCGACGTGCCGGGGTTTCCCCGAACAGGTGTCGCGCACCCGCATGCTCAGTACACAGGTCGAAGCCGAACTGTCCAAGGAGCGCGGCGGACGCTGCCGGGCCTGAGGTTTCGGCCCACCATGGCCGGAAAGCCGCACCAATTTAATCTCAACACTGACACCATCTTGATTGTCGTCGATTTTTGCTGAAAGCTTGGATGTGGATGCAAGAATTGCAACCCGGCCTGGTATATGCGAGTCGGTGTTTGCGATCTGGTCGAGTGCGTGGTCGCGAGGCGTTGCCTAGTGGGCGAGTGACGAAATCGTGTTGCTTCTTCGGCGGTCGGTTGGGTTGGCCGACAGCGTTGCATCTTGCCAACCGCGGCCATGAGGTGCTGATCGTCGACGACCTTTCCCGTCGCCGCATTGACGAAGAGCTCGGCAATGCGTCGCTAGCCCCGATCCGCTCGATCCACGAGCGTGTGAGCGCGTGGCGCGAGCTTACCGGCCAACAAATCCTTTTCGAGAAGGTGGATGTGGCGGCCGACTACGAGGCATTTCGCGCCCTGCTGCTCGCGCACAAGCCGGCAGCTGTCGTGCACTTGGCCGAACAGCCCGCTCCGTCCCTACTGAATGCGCTCGGCGGCGCATCGCCGCTTCACGGTGGACAACAATGTCAGCGCCACCCACAACGTCCTAGCTGCGCTAGCCGAGTGCAAACTCGACGCGCATCTGGTGCACCTGGGATCGGTTGGAGTCTATGGCTACGAGACCCTAGGCTACCGCATCCCCGAGGCTATATCCGGAAGTCAAGAGTATCGGAGCCACAGGCACCGGAAGCATTCGAGATGCTGCATCCCGTCAACCCGCCGTCCGTCTATCACATGACGAAGGCGCTGGATCAGGTGCTGCTGGCCTACTACGCAAAGAACGACGGCATCCGCATCGCCGATCTGCTGCAGGGCATCGTGTGGGTACGCGGACTCCCCGAGACATCGCGGGACGAACGCCTGATCAACCGCTTCGACTACGATGCGGTTTACGGCACCGTGCTCAATCGTTTCGTACTCCAGGCGACGCTCGGGCACCCTATCTCCGTCTACGGATCGGGCGGCCAGACGCGCGCATTCATTGATATCGGCGACGCCGTGAGCCGTGTCAACGCCGGAGAGAAATTGCATCGGCGGGCCGGAGCAAAAATCCATCACCGCGGCGAGCACGAAGGCCCCCGATATCGGGGGCCTTCGTGCTTTCGCGTTTCAATCTGGAGGGGCAGCTTCCGGCGCAGCGTCTGCCCGAGGCCGGCGTGATCGGCGCTTGGAGTGGGCGAGGCGGTAGCTGTCGCCGTTCATCTCGAGGATGTGGACGTGGTGGGTGAGCCGGTCGAGCAGGGCGCCGGTCAGGCGCTCCGCGCCGAAGACGCTGGTCCACTCGTCGAAGGGCAGGTTGCTGGTGACGAGGATGGAGCCGCGCTCGTAGCGCTGGCTGAAGACCTCGAACAGCAACTCGGCCCCGGTGGGCGACAGCGGCACGTAGCCGAGCTCGTCGACGATCAGCAGCTTGTAGGCGGCGAGCTGCCGCTGCAGGCGCAGGAGCCGCTTCTCGTCGCGCGCCTCCATCAGCTCGTGGACCAGGGCGGCCGCGGTCGTGAAGCCGACCGACAGGCCCTTCTGGCAGGCGGCCAGCCCGAGCCCGAGGCGATGTGGCTCTTGCCGGTGCCGGAGTTGCCGAGCGCGATCACGTTCTCGCGCCGCTCGACGTACTCGCCGCGGGCGAGCTCCAGCACCAGCATCTTGTTCAGGGACGGCAGGGCCGCGAAGTCGAAGCTGTCCAGGCTCTTCACGGTCGGGAACCTGGCGGCCTTGATGCGCCGCTCGACCATGCGCCGCTCGCGATCGATCAGCTCCTGCTCGGCCAGCCGCAGCAGGTAGCGGGGATAGTCGACGCCTTCGGCGGCGCACTGTCGAGCCAGCTTGTCGTACTCGCGCAGGAAGGTCGGCAGCTTCAGCGCCTTGAGGTGATGCGCCAGCAGGACCTGCGGCGTGTCGCTCATGATCCCGCTCCCGCCAGCAGGGCCATGTACGAGCGCGCCGAGGTCGTCGCGACCGTCGCCCTGGGCAGATAGGGATAGATCGTCAGGTCGAGCCGCGGCGGCCGCCGCTCGATCCGGCACAGCACCAGATGCTTGACGGCATCGAAGCCGATCGCGCCGCGGGCAAGCGCCTCGCGCACGGCAGCGGCGACCTCCTCGAGCCGGAACGCCTCCATCAGGCGCAGCACCTGGACGTACTCGCGCTTGCCCGGCTTGCCCATGCGGGCTTCGAGCAGACGGCGCAGCGTCGCGAACTCCTCCGGCAGCTGCCAGCCGGCCAGCGGCGCGGCCTGGTCGAGCGCGTTGATCTTCTGCTCGATCAGCGCCAGGTAGTGCAGCGGGTCGAACACGAAGTCCTCGCGCTCATAGGAGCGCGGATGCCGGGCGATGACCTCCGTGCCGCAGGCGATCACCACCTCGTCCACGTAGCCGCGCACCAGCACCGCGCGGTGGCCGTAGCTGGTCGGCACCGAGTAGTCGTTGCGCTCGTAGCGCACGAGCGACAGCGAGGAGACGGTGGCGGGCACCTTCTCGCAGGCGTCGTACGGCGGCGGCAGCGGCTCGCAGGGCGGCGAGGTCGCGCTCCAGCCGCTCGCCGATGGTCTCGGCATGGCCGCGCAGCCGATCACCCAGCCGCCGGCGGCAGCACGCCTCGAGATGGGCATTCAACGCGGCGAAGCTGTCGAACACCGGGATCGGCACCAGGAAGTTGCGCCGCGCATAGCCGACCAGGCCCTCGACCTTGCCCTTGTCGTTGCCCTTGCCGGGCCGGCCGAACCGGTCGTCGAACAGGTAGTGCGATTGCAGCTCGCTGAAGACCTGCGTCCGCTGGCGCTTGCCATCACCAAGGATGCGGGCCACCGCCATCTTGGTGTTGTCGTAGAGGATCGACCGCGGCACGCCGCCGAAGAAGGCGAAGGCCTTCACGTGGCCGTCGCAGAAGGCCTCCTTGCTCTCGGCCGGATAGGCCTTCACGAAGCAGGCATCCGAGTGCGGCAGGTCGAACGCGAAGAAGTGGATCTTGCGCTCCACCCCGCCGATCATGCCGATCGCCTCGCCGAAGTCGGCCTGGGCGTGGCCGGGCGGATGCGCCAGCGGCACGAACATCTCCTGCGCCCGCTGCCGCCAGCCGGCGACATAGTCCTTCACGATCGTGATGCCGCCCGCAAAGCCGTGCTCGTCCCGCAGCCGCTCGAAGATCCGCTTGGCCGTATGCCGCTGCTTCTTCGGCCGGCCTTTGTCCTCGGCCAGGATCCCGTCGATGATGGCGATGAACGCGTCCAGCTTCGGCCTCACCGGCGGCTTGCGTGCGCCGGTAGCCCGGCGGCACCGAGAACCGCAGCATCTTGGCGACCGTCCTCGGATCGATCCCGAACCGCCGCGCCGCCTCCCGCTCGCTCAAACCCTCGACCTGAACCGCGTACCTGACCCTCGCGTAGAGCTCCACCTCCTTCATCCCCCGCCCTCTGCCGACGCCGGCACAGGGCTTCCAGCTGCCGGATTTTTACTCCGGCGCAACCGACCGAATCGGCCGCTTCACTGAGGGATTTTTGCTCCGGCGCTTACA
>CAVRVK010000007.1:427500-659417 GCA_963724565.1 uncultured Alphaproteobacteria bacterium | reverse complement strand
CGCGATTGGAAAGCCCAGCTCGTGCGCAGTCTGCGTGAACTCTTGCAGGATCGGCTGGTCGCGTTCGCCAAATTCGACGCCTTCAACTTTGATCTCGTAGCCGTCGGGATCGGCCGGCACATCGGCTGCGCGCTGATCGGGGCTCTGGCGTGCGACCTCGGCATTCTGGTCGCCCTCGTCTTCGCCCTGTAGTGCAGCGTCAGTTAGAAGATCATCATCTCGGCTGTGGAGATCGCACCGCCATGATCGACTTCCTCGAGCAGGAGGAGCAGCCGGCGGCCTTGCCAGCGCCTGGTCCCTTGCCGCAGGTTGCGGGTGGTGCGCCCGGCGCCGGCGCGGGTCGAGGCGCTGGGGCGGAGCGGCGGGTGCGTTTGGTTCGAGCATGCGGATTCCTAGAGGTTAGAACTGGCGCTGCAGGGCTTCGAGATTTTCGCGGACCTCGCAGCGGCGCCGCTGCTCAGCGGTGGCGAGCTGGCCGGCCACGTCCCGCAGGCTGCTGCTCGGCGGTCGCTGCTGCGTTCTCGGGCTGCGACCCGACGGCCATTGAGGTCATCGATCTTCCCGGCGGCCTGGGCTTCGAGCTCGGCGATGCGTGCCGCGTGGGCTCGCTCGGTGCGGGCGATGCTTGCCGCAGCCTCCTGCTCGGCCACCGCTGACGCGATGCTGGGCGGCTGCGACCGCCTGCTCGGCGGCCGTGTTCGCATCATCGACGCGCGCCTGCGCCTTGCCGTCTGCGCCTCGACGTCAGCCGAGCGTCACCTTGGCGGCGCAACGCGGCCCTCGGCCTCGTCGATGGTGTCGATCTTCTCGGCGAAGGCCACGAGGTGGCCGAGCTGCTGGACGAAGCCCTTGACCGCCTGCCGATGTCTTGCGAGCGTTCGGCTCTTCAGGCAGGCGGAGTTTCATTGGCTTGTCCTCTCATGCTCGAGTTCGATCTGCCGAGTGGCGCGGGCAACGTCGCCCTCGGCTTCGATCTGCTCGGCGGCAGCCTTTCCGGCGATTTGGATGTCGGCGCCTTGATCCTTGCGCGCGCAAATGCGTCGAAACTCGCCGGCGTGTGCAAGGCGATCCTGCCGCGTGACGCGTCTCGGGCCCGAGTGCCGAGGCAGCACATTTGGCGATCGTGCCGGCGGCGTAACTGGAGCCCCCATACCCAGCCGCAGGTACTCCGGCGCCTGTGGTCGCCTCAAATATTGCGGAAAGTCGGCGTGGTCCATCTGATCGTGCACTCCGGTAACGATTTGCACTTACCGGAATGTACGCCGCTTCGCGGCGGTGCGCTTAGACAATCCCGTTCACGGACAATCATCTAGTTCACGAGCGAGCATCGCCCTGGAGAAGGTCGGGCGGGATGGGAGCCGGCTCGTGTCATACCCTCTTGCTTGCCAGTCAGGCGCAGGCGCGACCGTACTGCTCATCTCGCTGCAGATTCGGGGGCCAGCTCCCCTGGCGCTCCAGTGGTCGACTGCCTCCTAGCACTTAGCGAACTGCGGTCTGCGGCGGGGCGATCGCCGACCCTCGGACGATCTGCATTGGCCCATCTTTGGTCGGTGGCTCCGGCGCTGCGCCGCGGGCGAGATGGTGGCGCGCTCGGTCATGATCCGCTCTTCTTGGCGACGCGCACGCGTGTCGAGTTTCGTTGCTTGAGCCTAGCGCTCACGGGCAGCCGGCGCTGGTCACGGACGCCTTTGGCTAGAAAGCCATTACAGACGTTACAGGCGCTACAATCCTTGTTTTCCAATGGGGACGGATCGGCCTGAGAGGTAACGGGCGTAGCGGCAGGCGAGGCTCTGCGGGCGTTACGCAGAAACCCGCATGGTTGGCTCATTTCTGACCCTCCGTAACGTGCGTAACGGGTGTAACGCCACTGGCGCCTAGCGCGGGGAGATAGCGCTTCCAGGCCTCGTAGAAGTCGGAGCGGTCGTAGCCGCGGGACACGTCTTCTCCGAGCCGCACGAGCTTTGGTTTGATGCCGTAAGCGCCCAGACGCCTGGCAAGCTGGGTGTCGGTGAGCGCCTTCCCCCTATATCACCCCATGGGCGCTTCGTCGATCACATGCAGCTTTTCGAGTATGGTCTTCGTGAACATCTTTTGCGCGGTGACGAAGATGTCGCGCAGATCCGACAGAAGCCGGATGCCCAGGCTCGGACTGCTCGCCTTGGATTCCGTTACGAGCGCTACAGCCGCGGCTCGGCCACGTTCCGGCCAGGTGCCGCCGGCAACGTCGGCGACGGCCAGCAGGGCCTCCCACACGTCGGCGTCACGGTCAGTTACACCAGCCGGCATATCCGGCCACTGGTCGATGACCGTGCCCAGGGCGCCCGCGGCCCATAGTGCGAGCTGGTCCCTGATCCCTCGCCCTCCCGCGCATGGATGCGTCGGCGCCACGCCTCACCTGCTCATCAGGAGCGCGACGGCGCATCCGAAGAACGACAGCGCGGCTCAGAATGGTGTCAGGTAGTCCACCGAGGCCTGCCAGGGCGACAGCGCAGTAAGCCGGGATCTCCTCGGTCTTCACCTGCTTGCCGGCGACGACGCAGCGGCCGGCGACAGCTCCTTTGCGATGGCCGGCATTCA
Organism: uncultured Alphaproteobacteria bacterium; assembly: GCA_963724565.1. Taxonomy (GTDB): domain Bacteria; phylum Pseudomonadota; class Alphaproteobacteria; order Rhizobiales; family Hyphomicrobiaceae; genus AWTP1-13. Next base: position 656,840 of record CAVRVK010000007.1, on the reverse strand, counting down.
GGAGACCACGGATTTCCTCGTTATCCTTGGCCTTGGGCCCGAACACCGTGTCGATCTCATCGAACAGGATCGTGGGGCGTCCGTCCTCATCAGCCACCTTGCGAAATAGGTAGGCGGGCGAGACGTTAACCGCCTCCACCGGACGCGGCACCAGCGGTTCCGTCACCTCCAGCGCCCGCGTCTTGCCGGAGCCAGGTTCGGGACGGAATGCCGCCGCGGTGTACTCTCCCAGGCGTCCATTGCATGCGTGTGGGCGATCCAGTGTGTGCGTCCTGCGCCTCCTGGACGGGTAGGCAACAAATCGGCCTAGGAAGGCGTGTACCTGATCGAGGAGTGCGGCACCATCAGTCGGCGCATTTGTCTGAGGCAGGCGCTCGACAGTCTTGGCGTGCGCGCGCATGCGCTTGCTTCACCCTCCCATCTGGCCCGAGCGCGTGCGATATCGACCGTCGATATCGTCGCGTCCTATCTCGACGCGAACCTCGTCATCCCTGAGGCCACGATCCATCAACTCAAGGAGCCTCTGCTCGATATCAACGCCGACTCCGTGCGGCACCTCGGGTTGACTCTCGTCGGCATGAGCATCGTCCCTGGAGAGTTCATTCCCGGTGTCATTGAAGATGTGCCGACTTAAGTCGAGATAGTCGCGTAGGGCATGCTCACCCTTGCCGTGCAGGATATCGTTCGCGTCCGCTCCCTTGGTCATCCCGCGGTCCCCATCGAGAAGAGTTCGACCTCGATGCCGCGTGCCGTGAGCCGGCTGGCCAGATCGGACGCGCCACGGTGTCCGGCGTCATCGTCGTCGACTTGAATGGTCACGCACTCGACGTGGGGGGGAACCGCTGCGGCCAACGCCGGCAACCCATTCGCCGAACCGGCGGCCCACGCACCCATGCCCGTCGCCTGATGCACCGACAGCGCATCCTCGATGCCCTCGGTGACCGCAAGACCGCCGATATCGTTAACCGGTGCCAGGATGATCGGCAGCCCGCTTGTGGGCGCCAAGGTGATCTTGGGATTGTCCACGTCAGCCTTGCCCTGCCATCGCGCGCGAGCCTGGTTAGGTGGATGTCCTGTATCATCATGCCCGCGGCATCAAGGATGCCGGGCTCTGGCTCGCCCGGCATCCCGAACGCCGCGAGCATCGTCGGGGGATATCCGTCATACGCGGAGAGAAAACGCAGCGTCGCCGGTACCGGGCAAGTGATGCCACGCGCATTCAAATAGACCTCGGCCAGCGTGCCTCGTGCTGGAACGGATCGTTGCCAGAGCCAACGCGCCTTCGCGCGCCGTTCCACACGATGCGCACTGTTGCGGGCCATGGCCTGGGTCTTGAGCTGGGCGAGGCGAGCCGGATCGATGGCAATGCCCTCCGCTCTTGAGCTGTGGGCATAACCATGCGCACTGCAGTGGGCGCAGCTATACGTGAAGAAGCCTGGGTCGTCGTGCCAAACGCGCAAAACCTTGATCCGCCGCTTGCGGCGATGCGGGCTGCAGGCAGGACACGGCATGTCAAATTTGCCGAGCCGGCCTCCGATCACCCGGTCGAGCTCACAGAAACTGAATTCGTGCATGTCGTTGTGGATCATCGTCGCCATCGCTTGCTGAGACGGCGGCCGCTACATTGCGGTCATCCACGGGGTGTGGTACACACCCGCCATCGCTGATTTCTATTTGCCCGTCGCGGGATCGCAGCCCGGCGGGCATCTTCTTTTCGGGGGTGTCGATCGTCGGGCGCATCAGGCGGCGTTGCCACCGAGAGCGCGAGGCCTCTCAGCCTGATACTTGGCGATTTCGGACTCGATGAATGCGAAGTCGCCCGCGGCCCCAACTTCACCGGGTGCGGCAATAGCCCATCCTCAACCCAGCGGTAAACTGTCGCCCGCGAAATCGTAAGCCGCTTCGCCAAGTCGTTGATGGAGATGTAGCCGCGTGCAGCTGCCTCCACCGCACCATCGCTGTGTCTGCGCCTTCTACCGGACATTTGTCTATCCTCGTCTCATGCGGCACGTGAGTGCTCGGTGAGACGAAGATTGATGGTGTGGGCCGGTAAATCACGAATTATGTTGGAGCTAATTTACCGGCCTGGCGGTCCAGCAGTTTTCTCAGCCTGTTCCGAGTGTTCTGTGTCGAGGCAGTGCGATGGTCAACGAGCCTAGAACATTCTGGTGAAGAACTTGTTGCACTGAGAGCTTTCCCTGGCGTCAATGGGCCCCATGTGCCTTTTCCACCAGAAGCTAGTCACCTCAGTGATGTGATCAACGGCGGGCTTGGCGGCTCGGGCTAAGCGCTCGTCACCGTTTTCAGGGCGCCTCTTGAGTAGCTTGACCCCGAACTCCAAAACATGGAGCAGTTCCTGGATCTGCACAAATTGTCGTCGGCCCCACTCTTCGGCTTCCAGTGCAATCGACTCACACATCTCCGCTGGCAGTTTCTTGCCCAATACCTGCTTGAGTTGGAAGTCGCCAACCAACTGATGAAAAAACCTCGGTTTCGAGAGGCGGTTCTTCACCGCCTGCACCTCTCTCTTGAAGGCTTCTAACTCCTCTACTTTGGTTTGCTTGGTTTGTTTCTTAGCGTAGTGACCGTCCAACATCGTAAACGGGAAGTTGGCTGGTGAGAAATAGCTCCAGCTCGTTCAACTTCCGTTGTGGGACGGCAGCGACACGCAACCCCGCTGGCAATTTCATAGAGCGCACCTCCGTCGTGCACTGTTCCGATATGGGCGATGCGGCAACCTGGTCGGATCTAGCTTTTCAAGGAGCTCCCTAGCCGCGTCGAGCAGGATGATGACGACACTTGCAACGATTTGCTATACAGCCTGAAACGCGGTCAAGTTCGCCTCTTGCTCGCTGCCTTCGACGATGCCCAGCAGGTGGCGCTCCCACAGCTTCAGCGCAGCGAGCATCTCGGGCATATAGTCGTGCATGTCATAGACGGCCGCAGTCACGTCCGACCGCGGCGGCTTGTGGCCCAGGATCTTTTTCGCGACCGTCTCCGCCACACCAAGCTTTGCCAAGTAGGTCCGGCACGTGCGCCGCAGATCATGCGGTGTGAAGCCGATCGTCTGCCACGCCGTCTTGCGCTCCGCGGGCGTCGGGGTGCGTGGCTCGCCATTGCGCTTGGTCTTCGTCGGCAGGACCAGGATACGCCCCGCCTCGCCGGCGCGACGCAAGGCATTGGATGGCGCGCGAGCCGTGAGCGACTGCATGGGTTCAGCCGGTGAAGCGAATACGTATGGGCTTGTGCCGGCAACCTTCAAACGGCGCTCGATGATGTTGAGTGCCAGTGTGGGCAATGGCCGCAACACATCCCGATTCGCCTTCGCTCTGGCCTTCGGCAGCGTCCACACCGGCGTTGCTGCACTCATGTCGAGCTCATTGCGCGCCATACCGGTGATCTCGCGCACCCGTGCTCCCAGGAGCAGCTGCAGGCGTAGCGCATCCGCGGTGATGTCCTCGAAGTTGTCGAGCGCACTCCAGAAAAGTCTGATCTCGGCGTTGCTCAGCGAGCGCGTCCGCGGTTCCTCGTTTGCCCGCGAGGGGATGCCCCGAGCTGGGCTCGCCCCAAGGTAGCCTTCCGCCACGCCCCAATTGAACAGCTTGCGCAGGAGCGCCAGCGTTCGGTTGGCCTGAATTGGTGCGCCGCGGTCGAGGATGCCGTTGAGCAACTCAACCAGATCAGCAGTGGTGACCTGATCGATCAGGACGTGGCCGAGCTTGGGGTAGACCTCACGCTCAAGCTTGCGCTCGTCGTCCCGCCACGACCGCTTCTTCGGCCTTGCGTGCCATTTGATGAAGTCAGCGCCGAGTGCCCGAACGGTCATTGCTGCTTTGGCTGCGTCCCGCGCTGCGATCGGATCATCCCCGTCGAGGACAGACCGCTTGAGCCGCACAGTCTCCTCGCGTGCGAGCTTAAGCGTCTTTGCGGGGTAATCACCGATGGTGAACTTTTGCCAGCGGCTCGTCTTCGGCCGCTTGAGCCAGTACATCCAGGTGCGCCGGCCGGTCGGGCTCACTCTCAACACGAGGTTCGGCGTGCCGGCTACGCGGTACTCTGCACGACTGGTGCCCGGAGCCGGTGGCTTGGCGCCCGCCACCTGCCGATCCGTTGACAGAAGGGCTCCGCTCTTTCTCGGCATGTGTGCGCCTCTCCGCATAACCTCTGGGGTTAACCTGGGGTTATAGAGTGCGCGATTTCAGGAGACAAGGTGAGGCACAGAGAAGCAGAGGACAAACGCCTAATGCCACTGTTCTACAGACAATTTATGGTGTCAGCGCGTCTCACCTCTATCGCACGGTGTATCGCTCTGGAAATGACTGAAAATCATGGTGTCGGCAGTTCAATTCTGCCCCTGGGCACCATATTTTTCAATAAGTTAGATCCATCCGTTATCGGATCAAAAATTCGCTAGGTAGCTTATAGGTAGCAATCGTGTTTGGCGGACGCTGCTCGCCCGCCCGTGGGCACTGCTACACTTCCAGCATGGACGACATCACGAGCGGTAGTGCCCCGGGGCGTGGTGTAGGAGCGATCATGGTCCGAGCGCTGAGGCTCGGGCGTCAGGCGGCCGGGATGGCCTTGTTGCTGACCTGTGGATCATCGCAGAGGGCGGCGAGCGTTTCCAGGCTCATGTAGCGCCGGCTCACCGCCCACTCGTCGTTCTGCTCGAGCAGGATGGCGCCGATGAGCCGCACGATCGCGGCCTCGTTGGGGAAGATCGAGACGACGTTGGTGCGCCGCTTGATCTCCCGGTTGAGCCGCTCGATGGGATTGGTCGAGTGGATTTGGCTCCAGTGGCTTTTCGGGAAGGCCATGTAGGCGAGCACCTCGTTCTCGGCGCCGTCCATGAGCTCGGAGAGCTTGCGGAACTTGGCACGCAGTCGATCGGCGACGGCGCGCCATTCGGCCCGTGCGGCTTCCTCGGTCTCCTGCACGAAGGCGGTGCGGATGGCGGCGGCGACCATGGCGCGCTGCTTGACGCCGGCGTGCGCCATGGCGTTGCGCATGAAGTGCACGCGGCAGCGCTGCCAGCCGGCATGGAACACCTTCTTCACCGCGGCTTTGATGCCTTCGTGGGCGTCCGAGATGACGAGCTTGACGCCGCGCAGCCCGCGCGCCGTCAGGGAGCGAAGGAACTGCGTCCAGAAGGGCTCTGCCTCCGAGGGGCCGAGAGCCTTGCCCAGAACCTCGCGGCGGCCGTCCGTATTCACGCCGACAGCCACTATCGTCGCGACCGAGATGATCCTGCCGCCTTCACGCACCTTCACGTAAGTGGCGTCGATCCACACGTAGGGCCAGGAGCCTTCGATCGGCCGGTTGAGGAACTCCTTGACGCGGCCGTCGATCTCCTCGCAAAGCCGCGACACCTGGCTCTTGGAGATGCCGGTCATGCCCATCGCCTTGACCAGATCGTCGACGGATCGCGTCGAGACGCCGTGCACGTAGGCTTCCTGGATCACCGCGATCATGGCCTTGTCGGCGGAGCGGCGAGGCTCGAGAAACGACGGGAAATACGTGCTCTTGCGAAGCTTCGGGATTGCCACCGGCACGGTGCCGACGCCGGTGTGCCACTCGCGCGTGCGATAGCCGTTGCGCTGGTTCGTTCGCTCAGGCGACCGCTCGCCGTGGGCCGCACCCGTGAGGCTTTCGACCTCGACGTCCATCATGCGCGCGGCGACGAAGGCCAGCATCTCCCTGAGGAGATCTTGATCGGAGCCCTTCTCAAGCAGCTCCTTCATTGCCACTCTGTCGATGGTCATGGGATTCGGTTCCTGTCTGTTCGAGTGTGGAAACCCGAACCAACAGCGAGTTGGCCCATGACCTCGACTTCCCCGGCGCCGCTGTGGACGACTTGGGGAAAAGGGATTACGCGGCGTTGCTCTCCAGTCGCCCTACGGGCTCCTTCCGCGCAACGCCGCCGCCCGCCTCCTACACCACATCCCGGGACGCGCCCTCACGAGCGCGCCCGACCGCGACCAGCCGCGTCCTGTCGCGGCAGCCGGAGACAACGACTTCAACCACGGCAATCGCCCGTAAGCTGAGGCGTGAGTTCACCGCAACGCAATGACCAACTCCTGCAGCAGAAGCAGCAGCGGCCATGACCGAACAACTTGCCTTGGCCTTGCTTCTAGCCGACGCCGATCGGGCGCTCACCACACCGCCCTGGGCACAATGTCCTGCACGTCCACCAGTGCAAACAACTCGTCCCGCTCTTGTTCTTGCCCGTCGGTCGGCTTGACCCGAAAGGCCAGGGCCATGCTCGCCTTTACCCGGCATTCCTTCTTTTCCAGTTTGCGATCTGTCCCAATCAAAGGGGCAACCAAATAGCGCCCCATCAGCTTCCCGGTTGCCGGATCACTGTACGTACTAAACTTGACCACGCGGGTCCTGCGCAGCCATTTTTGCGTATCGTTATCTTCACAAAGCGATATCAGCGCATCGCCCATCGCGTTGCTATCCTTGATAGCCGATCCGCCCGGTGCCAACAAAGTGCCGAATAACGTCTCTTCCAAGCGCTTCTCGCCCTCAGCGGCCCGGCGCACAGTGATGCTGTCATCAAAGATACTGATCGCCTTCTCAATGTTCAGCGTCCCCGCCGACCAAGCAAACGGCGCTAGATGGGGCCGAAAGTTTGTTGAGGCGACGATCCTATTTCTGATCTCCAGCGGTCCCTCCATTCCAAGAGAGCTCAGCACGCCGGCTGCAAAACTTACAAAGGGCGCCGCAAATGATGTGCCGGCGCCAAACAGCTTGTCTCCCTTTTCGTCGAACACAGGGATCGCACAACCCGGCGCCATCAATCAACCTTGTCCTTGCTGTAGTTAGAATTGCTCAGGCGCTGAAAGCTGCGATCATGCGCCCCCACTGTCACATGTGGCGCCTCCTGCATTCCACCCATCAAAGCAGGATAAATTCTCTGCGGCTCGGTGATATCCGCAATGTCTTTCTTTACCCGGTTTCCTGCGGCAGCAACGATAAGCGTGTTGGCGTACAGTTTTGAGTAGGAGTCATCTCTGATTGGATGCCGGAGACTGACATTCAAAACGTGGGGTTTCCGGGAAGCGAGCCAACCAACCGCAATCGGTATCAAGTGTGGCTGCGGCCTCACAACGCCGCCGATCCGTTCGGATGCGCGGACAAACGACACAACGAACGGAGGCGTCTCTGCCGATGCAAGAAGCTTCTCCAGCAGCGACGTTCCACCCAGCACCGCGGTTGCCACCTGCGTTCCATGCGTCCGCTGAACCTCGTCAGCTGCCTCCTCGAACGCGAAAAAATCGCCGCTAAGCCCATAGTAAGCAGCCCCGATGCCATGAAGGTCGTTGTCAATATCGTTCTGATCGTTATCACCGGGGCTGTCGTCCTCGGATTTTTCACCAGTGTTCGTCCACGCCAGTATGGGGAGGAAATATTTGCTGAAGACGGCGCTACCAATACCGGAGTCTATGATCGAAACATGCGCTCGCGTAAGCGTGCCTCTTTTTGCTGCAGTCCGTTGGGCATCCCTCATTCGCTGCAACACAAGGCCTTCATTCATCGGCCAGTCCGACGATGCGTTCTCGCTGCAATCGTCGCCCTTAATGTCGGCTGCTCCCAATAAGCCGACGTACTCAAGAACAAATTCTTGAGTCCTCAAATTTTCCGCAAGGTTTCTCTCGAAGCTCGCGTTTAGAAACTTCAGTTCAGTTATAAAGCTGTCCGGCGACGCCGTGTCCTTAATGCGACCCTGCACCCAATCAGCAGAGAACGGAATTGTGATCGGGGTGCCGACAACCAGCTTGCGACTGCACGATTCCGGTGTGGACCCCTTGCATGCATCCGTGAGCGCAGATGCCTTCTTCTAGTCTCCGGTCCCCACAAGGCATAGTGGGTCTTCAGGATCCCTTCGAGACCATTGGCCGCCGGGACATACGGGACCGTCATGGGCCCCCGGACGGGCGCGCAGAACGGCACGCGCACCGTAGTCCCGCCCCCAAGGCGCGTAGTGAGCGTGGCCTTGGGCACAACCTCCGCATTGAGCGCCGCGAATTCGTTGGCGAGCACCTGCTTAGTCTGCGGCAGCAGGCCGTCCCCACAACGCTGGTCAAGTACATCAGTGACCGTTGCGCCTTCCATGGGTGCAACAAGCGTTGTCGGCTCGAGACTGCGCGCCAGCAGCTGCACCGAAGCTAGAGGCATGTCCCGGAAACCGCGTATCGTGATGCCCTCTTGAGGGAGACCCGTTTGCGCGTGGCCAATGCCGGCGGCCACAGACGCCAACAACGCGAGCAGCCAAGAGCAGCCGGCGATCCGTCGACAGATGCCTCCTAGAGGGAACACTTCCAATCTCCGCACCAACTCACTGCATTAATGGCGGAAGCAATTTGGATATTGGGACGATCGCTGAGTTCCGTGTGCCGCGATTCGTGCCGCCCTTTTTCGTGCAGCCCGCATGGGTGTGCACTCCTACTATGTAACCGCTGATATCTCTCAGGCCAGCGCCGGATGAGCCATAAAGGGTGTCAAGCTCAGCATAGCGAAATTCACCTATGGACGCGGACTTGAGCTTTCCGGATGCCACCCGCATAGGCTCGCCCTGCGGATGCTGGAAGGCCACCAGACGATCGCCCACCTGTGGCTCCATCTTTCCGAGCTTGGACGGCACGTACTTTGCGGTGCTTGGAAGGTTGCCAACCTTGTCTTTCCCAATCCGGACAACCGCGTAGTCGACCCGCTGACTATTGTCCGCTGTCCATTCCTCGAGCTTGACGATCGGGTAGAAGTCCGCATCGCGGAGTTTGCCAGTAGGATCGGTCTGATAGTGGAACCCGACCTCCATGAGCAGTGCCAATTCCGGCGCAGCGACGTATTCGACCTTGCCGCCAGCTACCTTGTGTGGCGTCTTCATGTAATCACTCTTGCTGGTTCCGTCGAGCGGATCGAAGCAGTGCGCCGCGGTCAACACCAAATCTTCGGAAACACGTGTGCCGGAACACCAGTTTTTGCCAGGAATATCGCCGAGTTTATAGTTTGGAAGCGCGATCTCTAATTCCGTCTTTTTTATCCATCGCAGCAAGACGGTTGCTGCCGATCCCCCTGCGATGTACGCTGCGGACAGGTCCCCTTTGTAATCCTCAACGTCGACGGAGTTGTCCTCTTTACCGCAGATGGATTCGTATTCAAGGGCTTGTTTTGGCGGCAAGGGAAGGGCGCGGCGTTCCTGAGCATGCAACACCGGCACCTGAACAAGGGCGGCCGCCAAAATCACCGCACCACACGCGCGCAAGCCCGCTCGCATGAGAGCCCCCTTAGCTTCAAGTATTCAGTTCAGCAATTACCGCCTCTTCAGCTCTTCCAGTATACGTTCCTGTGTATCACGGTAGAGCTGTCGGTCAAGGCCACGCAGCGCGCGTTGCTTGGCCGTTCCACCACCAACATCTCTGCGCGCGCGCTCGCGTCCAGGTCCCGCCGCCGGATCCGGGATCGACAAAGCGACGGTCAATCGGTGCACGTCTTTGCGTTCCCCTGACAAACTCGCTTTGGCCTCGGTGAGACGGAGGTGACCGGGAACCGCGTTGAGCTCGATCGAGGGATTAACACTCGCCTTTATGGTCGTCGTGAACTCCAAAATGTCGGTGAACGACGCAGCGTTGCCGCCACCCTTCTCCAGCAGGTTCATTTTTGCCAACTTGGCGAATGTCGAAACGATTTCGTCCATGCCGACAACGCCAGTGATCGGGTATCTCCAGTCTTTCTCAAGCGCTTCGACCGAACAATCCTCTCGGCGCAATTCGGCGAAGGTCTCGACGATCTGGAAATTGCGCGTACCTTCGCGCTGCCTCTCCTCACTTGCGCCGATGCCGAACAGCAGCTTGCCATTGGTGAAGGGGCGGAGCAGGTCGGCAGACGCGCCGACGGCGTTCGTTTCCGTGATATCGAACTTGAACTCGTAGGCGATGCCGGAGCTATCCCACCGCGAACTTGCGGCATGAACATCGATGGCTTTTCGCGCTTGCAAGGAGATTGCCAAGGTGCGCGTGCGCTACGGCTGTCGACACATCGCCGTGCTGCTGAGGCGCGAGGGCTGGGTCGTGAACGAGAAGCGCGTTTATCGGCTCAATCGCGACTTAGGCCTGCAATTGCGCAGCGAAACGCCTACGCGCAGCGTGAAGGCGGCTTTGCGTGCGGATCGCACGGCGCCTTCACGCTAGGGCGAGGTGTGGGCGATGGACTTCGTGCAGGATCAGCTGGCGACGGGGGCAAAGCTGCGCATCTTGACCGTGATCGATACTTTCTCGCGCTATGCGCCGGTGGTCGATCCGCGTCTTGCCTATCGCGGCGCTGACGTGGTCGCAACGCTCGACAGTGTATGCAAGACCATGGGCTATCCGGGCGCCATCCGCGTCGATCAGGGCAGCGAGTTCGTTTCCCGCGATCTGGATCTGTGGGCGTATCAGAACAACGTGACGCTCGACTTCTCGCGCCCCGGCAAGCCGACCGACAACGCCTTCATCGAGGCGTTAAACGGCCGACTGCGTGATGAGCTCCTCCGGACTTATGGCGCAAGCGCACCAAGCTCGCGGCTGGGCTTTGCGGTCGTAAGCGGCTTCAATGGGGCTCATGGACGAGCCGTTGATCATCAAGGCGCTAGAGGACAAGCGGGCGGAGATCCATGGGTGGATCACGGCATACGAAGCGCAAATCGCACAGGCCAAGCACGACTTGGCTCATGTGAATGCAACTCTTCGCCTATTCACGGATGTGGAGAAGCAGCGCGCTCGCTATGTGGTAAGTCACGGTTTCTTCAAGAAAGGCGAGATCGCCGATCTTTGCGCACAGCAACTGAGTGAGGTGCGCGACTGTCCGACATCAGCACTTGCGAGACAGATCTAGCGGCTTGAGGAAATTCAACTCCAACGATGTCCTGCGAACAGATCGTCCAGGCCACCCGCAGGGCGACCCCGCATGCGGTTACCCGCCGAAAGAGTAGATCCGCATAGTCCTGGACGGCTTGCGAGCACTCGATCGCCGACCCGCGCCGCCGCCAAGGCATTGCCGCGGGTCTCTATTACGACTGGTCCAACGAGTTCCTGGAGGCCGGCAAGGGCCGGCTCGCCACAGCCGCAGGTACGCAGCGCCGTCCCGGCGCAACCTCATTCCGCGGCGGACAGCATCTCCGCCCGCTCAACCTTGGCCGCGCAGAACTTGAACTCCGGGATCTTGCCCATCGGGTCGAGCTGCGGGTTGGTGAGCAGGTTGGCGGCCGCCTCCGCGAAGCAGAACGGAATGAACACCATGCCCTCCGCCACGTCGCGGTCGGCGCGCGCTTTCAAGGTCACCTCGCCGCGCCGCGTCGACACACGGATGAAGCCGCCGGGCGGCACGCCCAACTTGTCCATCTCGCGCGGATTGAGCCCCGCAATCGCTTCAGGCTCCAGTGAATCGAGGTTGGAGGCGCGGCGCGTCATGGAGCCGGTGTGCCAGTGCTCCAGCAGCCTGCCCGTGGTGAGCACCATCGGATAGGTCTCGTCCGGCAGCTCGTCGGGCGGCAGCAGGTCGGCCGGCACGATCTTGGCGCGACCCGACTTGGTCGGGAACGACTGCGCGAAGATGATCTCGTTGCCGGGCTTGTCGGGCGCATCGCAGGGGTAGGTGACGGCATCCTCGCGCACCAGCCGCTCCCAGGTGATATTGGCGAGCGACGGCATCACGTGCGCCATCTCCGTGAACACCTCCGACACGTTCTTGTAGTTCCAATTCAGCCCGATGCCCTGCGCCAGCGACTGGATCAGTGCCCAGTCCTGGCGCGCCTCGCCCGGCGGATCGATCACGGGGCGCGCGATCTGCACCTGGCGGTTGGTATTGGTAAAGGTGCCCCACTTCTCCGCATGCGCCGAGGCCGGCAGCACCACGTCGGCGTGCCAGGCCGTCTCGGTGAGGAAGATGTCCTGCACCACCAGGCACTCGAGCTTGGCCAGCGCCTCGCGTGCGTGCTGCACGTCGGGGTCCGACATCGCCGGGTTCTCGCCCATCACGTACATGCCCTTGATCACGCCGTCCTTGATGGCGTGCATGATCTCGACCACCGTGAGCCCCCGCTTGGGCGGCAGCGTTGTGCCCCAGAATTCGTCGTACATGCCGCGGATGGCGGGGTCCTCGACCGACTTGTAGTCCGGAAAGAACATCGGGATCAGGCCGGCGTCGGAGGCGCCCTGCACGTTGTTCTGGCCGCGCAGGGGATGCAGGCCGGTGCCGGGGCGGCCGACTTGCCCCGTCGCGAGCGCCAGCGCGATCAGGCAGCGCGCGTTGTCGGTGCCGTGCGTGTGCTGGGAGATGCCCATGCCCCAGAAGATGATAGAGCGCTCCGAGCGCGCGTAGAGGCGTGCCACCTCGCGGATGGTGGCGGCGGGGATGCCGCACACCGGCTCCATAGCCTCCGGCGTGAAGTCCTTCACCTTGGCCTTGAGCGCCTCGAAGCCTTCGGTGTGGGCCTGCACGTACTGAATATCGACCATGCCCTCTTCGACGATGGTGCAGAGCATGGCGTTGAGTAGCGCCACGTCGCGGCCCGGCTTGAACTGCAGGATGTGGCTGGCGTAGCGCGCCAGGCCCTGCGAATGCCCGCGCGGGTCCATGACGATCAGCTTGGCGCCCCGCGCCGCCGCGTTCTTGAGGAAGGTGGCGGCGACGGGATGGTTCTCGGTCGGCCGCGCGCCGATGACGATGATGCAGTCGGCGTCCTTGGCGGCGGTGAACGGCGCCGTGACTGCGCCCGGAGTTGATCCCTTCCATCAGCGCGGCCACCGACGAGGCGTGGCACAGCCGCGTGCAGTGGTCGACGTTGTTGGTGCCGAAGCCCTGGCGGATCAGCTTCTGGAACAGATAGGCCTCCTCATTGGAGCCCTTCGCCGAGCCGAAGCCGGCGATGCGCCTTGCCGCCGTCACGAGTATGAATGGTCTTGAGGCCACCGGCAGCCTTGGCCAGCGCCTCCTCCCAGGTCGCCTCGCGGAAGTACTTGTCCGATCTCCTCGCGCCGGATCTGCATGTTGGCGTCCTTGGCGACTCCGTCGCGCCGGATCAGCGGCTTGGTCAGCCGGTCCGGGTGATGGATGTAGTCGAAGCCGAAGCGGCCCTTGACGCACAGGCGGTTGTTGTTGGCGGGCCCGTCGCGGCCATCGACGTAGAGGATCTTGTTGTCCTTGACGTGCACCTTGGTCTGGCAGCCCACTCCGCAGTAGGGGCACAGCGTGTCGACCGACTTCGTCTCGTAGTTCACCCGCTTGCCGGCCTGGTCGAGCAGGCTCTTCTCCATCAGGGCGCCGGTAGGGCACACCTGCACGCATTCGCCGCAGGCGACGCAGGTGGAATTGCCCATCCCCATGTCGAAGTCGAACACCACCTTGGAGCCGTGGCCGCGATAGGCCATGCCGATCACGTCGTTGGCCTGCACCTCGCGGCAGGCGCGCACGCACAGCCCGCAGTTGATGCAGGCATCGAGGTTGACCGCGATGGCCGAATGCGTGACGTCGGCCACGGGCCGGTGATCGCGCGGGAAGCGGCTGGTCGGCGTGACGCCCATGGCGTCGACCCAGTTCCAGAAGACGGACTTGGGGTCGTGGCTCGTCTCGCGCACCGGCTGGTCCGCCATCAGCAACTCGAACACCATCTCGCGTGATTTCTTGGCCCGCTCGCTCGCGCTCTTCACCTTCATGCCGGCCGCGGCCTTGCGCTGGCAGGAGGCGGCCAGCACCCGCTCGCCTTCCACCTCCACCATGCAGGCACGGCAGTTGCCGTCGGCGCGATAGCCGGGGGCCGGATGCCAGCACAGGTGTGGGATCTTGGTGCCCGCCCGCTGCGCCACCTGCCAGATGGTCTCGCCCGGCTCGGCCTCCACCGGCTTGCCGTCCAGCTCGAAGGTGATCTTGTCCGTCATTGTTGGTCTCGCAGCGGTTCCACGCGCGCGACCGTCATCCCCGCGCAGGCGGGGACCCAGTGCACGGTGCAGCCGAGGTGCCGATGATATTTGTCGTTCATTCCTCTGCCTGGGGCGTTTTCCATTTTACTCAAGCCTGCACCTTCTCGACTCGGTGGCATGGATTCCCGCCTTCGCGGGAACGACGTTAGCTCTTCAGCTCGATCTCGACGAAGGCGAACTCATAGGCGTTTGCGTTGATGACGTTGTGATGCACGCCGGCTTTGCGGAAATAGGGTACACCGAGTTTCAGGTCCGCAAAGCTGTCCTCGCCCTGCGGCGACACCAGCTTCAGGCGGCCGTTGCCCGAGGGAACCACCACGTAGTCCATCTGGTGGATGTGCTCGCCGGTCTCTGCGCCCGGCGCGAAGCGCCACTCGGTCACACGCACGCGCTCGTTGTCGACCTGCACCGTAGGAACCGCCTGCGGCAGCCCGCTCATCGCAGGTCCTCCGGGAAGAACTTGAACACGCACCGCACCGGGTTCGGCGCCGCCTGGCCAAGGCCGCAGATCGAGGCGTCGCCCATCACCTGGCCCAGGTCGTTGTGCAGTTCTTCGCTCCAGTTGCCGGCGGCCATCAGCTGCACGGCCTTCTCGGTACCGTTGCGGCAGGGCGTGCACTGGCCGCAGCTTTCGTCCTCGAAGAAGCGCATCAGATTGAGCGCCACCGCCTTCATGTCGTCCTTGTCGGACAGGATTACAACGGCGTGGCTGCCGACGAAGCAGCCATGCTTCTCGAGCTGCCCGAAGTCGAGCGGGATGTCGGCCATGTAGGCCGGCAGTATGCCTCCCGAGGCGCCGCCCGGCAGGTAGCCCTTGAAATTGTGGCCATCGACCATGCCGCCGGTGAGCTCGATCAGGTCTTTGCAGGTGGAGCCGGCCGCCGTCAGCACCACGCCCGGCTTCTTGACGCGCCCCGACACCGAGTAGGAGCGCAAGCCCTTCGCACCGTTCTTGCCCTGGCTCGCAAACCACGCCGCGCCCTTCTCGATGATGGTGGGCACCCAGAACAGCGTCTCGATGTTGTTGACCAGCGTCGGCCGCCCGAAGATGCCGACCTGCGCCACGTAAGGCGGTCGGTGGCGCGGCAAGCCCCGCTTGCCCTCGATCGATTCGATCATGGCGCTCTCTTCGCCGCAGATGTAGGCGCCGGCGCCGCGGCGGACGGTGAGTTTGGTGTGCTTGCAAAGACCCGCGGCCTGCGAGCTTCGGGAGCTCGTTGGCCAGGATTTTGAGGACGGCGGGATACTCGTCGCGGATATAGATGAAGACCTCCTCGGCCTCCACGGCCCAGGCGGCGATCAGCGCGCCCTCGAGGAACCTGTGCGGCTCGCGCTCGAGGTAGTAGCGGTCCTTGAAGGTGCCGGGCTCGCCCTCGTCGCCGTTGACGGCCATCAGCCGCGGACCCTTCTCCGCCCGCACCAGGCCCCACTTGCGTCCTGTCGGAAACCCGGCGCCGCCCAAGCCGCGCAAGCCGCCGTCCGACAGCGCGGCAATCACATCCTCGGGCTTGCGCTGCCCGGAGACGCAAGACCGCAGCACGCCATAGCCGCCCGCCTTCTGGTACGCGTCGAAGTCCTGATAGGCCGGCATCTCCGGGTGAACGTGGCCGCCCAGCGCCAGCTCCTCGAGCTTGGGCACGCTGGCATGGTCGACATGATGGTGGCCGACCTCTGCTGCCGGCGCGGTGTCGCACGAGCCGATGCACGGCGCCCGCACCACGCGCACCCCGGGGAGGTTCGCCGCCCGCATCTCGGTGATCAGCTTCTCTGCGCCCCCCAGCATGCAGCTCAGGCTATCGCAGACGCGGATGGTGACCGTGGGCGGACGCGGCTCGCCGTCGGCCACCACGTCGAAGTGGGCGTAGAAGGTCGCAACCTCGTACACCTCCGCCATCGGGACGCGCAGTTCCTCCGCCAGGGCATGCAGATGTCCCGCCGGCAGGCAGCCCTCCCCATCCTGGATGAGATGCAGATATTCGATTAGCTGCGCCCGCTCGCGCGGCCGGTTGCCGAGCAGCGCTTTGATGGCCGCCACCTCCTCCTGCCTCAGCACGCGCCCGCGCGGAAACGGTGCCGCCTTGCGCCTGCCTGAGCCTGGATGGATCGCGCGGCTGCCACGGCCGCCCGGCGAATGCGATGCGTCCTTCATTGCCTGTCAGCCGCCCAGCGCCCCATTGCAATGGCGTTTGGCATACCATATACCAGCATCAAGTCACCTGTCGAGAGCGGCGTGCCGCTGTCGCGTTCCCTGCTGCGAGCGCCAAAGTCCGGCTCATCGCCTCTCGCCAGCATGACACATCGCCAGTGCTACGGTCGATGTACGGCACGCCGCACATCCAAACGGCGTCGGCCAGCTGCACGCAGCAACGGTCGATGCTGCGCCCTGCGACCGCTTGGCCGGCGAAGCTCATGTCGCATTATCCTTGACAGCTCGACTGCAAGTTGGGCCAAGAAAAAGAAAGAACACCGTAGGAGGGAACAGGAAGATGGAACTGGCGGGGATGGCGAGCATCGCCACCGTATTTGCGCAGACGTCGATTTCGGAACAGTGGCTCAACTGGTTCGGATCGCTTTTCGGCGCCCACGCCCTCACCGCGATCGCCGTCGTCAAAATCATCGGCATCAACATCGTCCTGTCGGGCGACAACGCGGTGGTCATCGCGCTTGCGTGCCGCAACTTGCCCCGGCGCCAGCGCCGGTTCGGCATCATGCTCGGTGCCGGGGCGGCGGTGATTCTGCGCATCATCTTCACCGTGCTGGTGCAGTTCCTCTTCAATGTGCCCTGGCTGAAGCTCGCCGGCGGCCTGCTGCTGTTCTGGATCGCAATCAAGCTACTGGTCGGCGACGAGGAGGCTGGCGAGGACAAGGTCGCGGGCGGCGGCAGTCTGTGGGAGGCGGTGAAGATCGTCGCCATCGCCGACATCGTCATGAGCCTCGACAACGTGCTCGCCATTGCCGGCGCGGCGGAGGCTGCCCCGCCCGATCAGCGCATCTGGCTCGATCATCACGGGCCTCGTCATCTCGATTCCGCTCGTGGTTGCTGGCTCGACCCTGATCGTCAACCTGTTGACGCGCTATCCGATCCTGGTGTGGGCCGGCGCCGCACTGCTCGGATGGATCGCCGGCGAGCTTATCGCGACCGAGCCGGTGCTCCAGGATTACGTGGCCTCGCTGGCACAGTACCTGGGCGTCAGCACCAAGTTCATCCTGCGCAGCTTCGAGGTCATCGGCGGGGGCATCGTGCTGCTGGCCGGCTGGATACTGACGCGCAAGACAGAGCGCGGGGGGACGCAGCACCACGCTGCCGAGTAAAGCCTCGATCAAGCGCGGTGCCGCTCACCTTGGGTAGCGGCGCCGCGCGTCGGATTGATCGCCTCAGTAGCCCAGCCACGCCTCGATCGGGCCCTTGGGCAGGGGCACCAGGAACCACTTTTCGAACATCAGGAACAGGGCAACCGGCACGAGCACGGAGACTGCAACAGCCTTCAGCGGGTTCTCGCGTCCGACGACGATCATGAAGGCGAATATGAAGATCGCCGATGCCACGTAGATCCCGAGCCGCGGTACCTCGAGCGGGCCCAGCGTGATACCGCCGATGAGCGCGACATAGACGAGACTCGGCACCAACACTGCCAGAACGCGCCCGAACGGGCGCAAGGACACGAAAATCTCGCCAGCGCCGTGCCCGCGCAGCGCACCCACCAGGTTGATGAAGCTGGAAACGCCCAGGATGACTGCGACCCAGAACGGGAAATAGCCGGGAGCGGGCCCCTCGCCCTCACGCCAGCCGAAGCCCAGCCGGGCGCTGTCGTAGATGACGACGGCGCTGCCGCCCAGCAGTACGAGTGCGACCAGGACTTCCATGGTCCGGTTCGACACCAGCGGTCGGCTGTCGTCGCCGTCCTTCTCATTGTGCATGTCGCTCAAGCCTCGAATTCGGCGATGCGGTCGTTCTGCGCGCGGTCTCGACTGCGGATCGGTGCGGGCGCCCGCACCGATCCTGTAGGCTCGCCTATTTGCCGGCCGCCAGGAAGCCAGCCTCCTTCATCAGGTCGTAGTGCAGCTTGTCGTTGGCCGCGACCCAGGTCTTGAAGGCGTCACCCGTCATGAAGGTCTGGTTGAATGCGCCCTGCTCCATGAACGACTTCCAATCGTTGGTCGCCATCACCCGCTTGAACAGGTCGACGTAGTAGGCGACGTGCTCGGCCTTGACGCCGGGCGGCATGAAGATGCCGCGCAGCATCTGGTATTCGGTGTTCACGCCCGACTCCTTGCAAGTCGGGATGTCCGACCAAGCCATCGTGGTCGTCACCTTCTGCGTGTACACGCTGCGCTTGCCGTCGAAGATGCACAACGGACGCAGGGCGCCTGCCTTCCACTGCGACACCGCCTCGATCGGATTGTTGACCGTCGAGTTGACGTGCTTGCCGACCAGCTGCACCGCCACGGCGCCGCCGCCCGCATACGGGATGTAGGTGAACTTCTTGGGCGCGGTCAGCTTCTCCAGCGCCACCGTGATGATCTGGTCCTCCTGCTTGGAGCCGGTGCCGCCCATCTTGAAGCTCTTGTCGTCGCCGGCCTTCACCGCGTCGATGTAGTCCTTGGCGGTCTTATAGGGCGCCTCCGCATTGACCCAGAGGACGAACTGGTCGAGGGCCAGCATCGCAACCGGCGTCATGTCCTTCCAGCTGAACGGCACCCCGGTGGCGAGCGGCGTGGTGAAGAGATTGGAAAGCGTGATGATGATGGTATGGGGATCGCCCGCGGACTTCTTCACCTCCAGGAAGCCTTCCGCACCCGCACCGCCGGCCTTGTTGACCGTGATGATCGGCTGCTTGGCCAGGTTGTTCTTGGCGACCACGCCCTGAATGAAGCGCGCCATCTGGTCGGCGCCCCCGCCGGTGCCGGCGGGGATGATGAACTGAACGGGTCGGGTAGGCTCCCAGGCCTGGGCGAACGCGGGTGGACCCTGCACCGCGAGTGCTGCTGCTATGGCGCATGCGCCAGCGGCGCCGACGCCCATTCCGGTCCAACTACGAGTTCGTGTCTTTCGCTCCATTGTTTCCTCCTCCTTGGGTTGCTTGCTTTTTTGCTTTTGCTGATTGGCCGCCAGTTCCGTCCTCTCAGCGCTTCCGATCTACCACCGCCGCCCCCGCTGGAGCTGCAACTGGCTGGGGACTGGACCTGCGTCTGTCCAGAAGCCACGAGACCGCGGGCCAGAACAACAGGATCAGGCCGAGCGTCATGATCGACCCTACCAGCCAGTTCGAGAAGAAGATGGTAAGGCTCCCCTGCGAGGCGAGCATCGCCTGCCGGAACGACTCTTCGGCCTTGTCGCCCAGCACGATCGCCAGCACCAGCGGCGGCAGCGGGTAGCCGAGCTTGGTGAAGACATAGCCCGCGACCCCGAACGCCAGCATCAGCCAAACGTCGAACATGCTGTTGTGCACGGTGTAGGCGCCGACGGCGCAGATCACGAGAATGACCGGGGCGATGATCGAGAACGGCACCCGCAGGATTGCGGCAAACAGCGGCACGCAGGTGAGGACCACGACCAGACCGGCGATATTGCCGAGGTACATCGAGGCAATCAGTCCCCACACGAAGTCCTTCTGCTCGACGAACAGCATCGGACCCGGCTGCAGGCCCCAGATCAGCAGGCCGCCCAGCAGCACGGCGGCAGTGGGCGAGCCAGGAATGCCCAGCGTCAGCATCGGCAGCAGGGCGCTGGTGCCGGCGGCATGGGCGGCTGTCTCCGGTGCCACCACGCCCTCGATCTCGCCCTTGCCGAAGTTGTCGCCGCGCCTGGAGAAGCGCTTGGCGAGACCATAGCTCATGAACGAGGCCGGCGTGGCCCCGCCCGGCGTGATGCCCATCCAGCAGCCGATGATGCAACTGCGGATCGACGTCATCCAGTATTTCAGCAGCTTCTTCCATGTCTGCAGCACGGCGTCGAACTTGATCGTGGCGCTGGTGCCCGCGAACTTCAGTCCGCTTTCCATGGACGACAGGATCTCGCCGATACCGAACAGGCCGATCACGGCGATCAGGAAGTCGAAGCCGATCAGAAGCTCGTCGTGGCCGAAGGTCATGCGCAGTGTGCCGGTCATCTTGTCGAGGCCGACGGCCCCCAGCGCGAAGCCGAGACACATCGACGCCAGCACCTTGAAGGGCGATCCCCTGCCCATGCCGACGAAGCTCGCGAACGTCAGGAAGAACACCGAGAAGAACTCGGCGGGCCCGAACTGAAGGGCGAACCTGGCGACCACCGGCGCCAGGAAAGTGATGAGGATCACCGCCACCAGCGCGCCGACGAAGGAGGACGTGAACGCTGCGGTCAGCGCCTCGTCCGCCCTGCCCTGCTGGGCCATGGGATGGCCGTCGAAGGTTGTCGCCACCGACCAGGGCTCGCCCGGGATGTTGAAAAGGATCGACGTGATGGCCCCGCCGAACAAGGCGCCCCAGTAGATGCAGGAGAGCATTATGATGGCCGAGGTGGGCGGCATGGTGAATGTGAGGGGGAGCAGAATGGCCACCCCGTTGGCGCCGCCCAGGCCCGGCAAGACGCCGATGATGACGCCGAGCAGGATGCCCACCAGCATTAGGGCGAGGTTGTACCAGGAGAGGGCGACATAGAAGCCGCCGATGAGCGAGTTGATCTCGTCCACGAGTTGTGCCTTCCCGTCGTTTCCCCGTCGCGGCCGGAGGCCCTTGGGTCTTATCCCATTATCGTTGGGCTTGTCTGGTATACATTGTGCCAATTGCGCGACCAACGCAATACGGGGCTTGAGCCCCCGCAGCATCGTGCCCTGAGGTTTCGTTCGGTCGCAGCCTCCCACACCGTCAGCCTTGTCCCTTGAAAGGGA
Organism: uncultured Alphaproteobacteria bacterium; assembly: GCA_963724565.1. Classification (GTDB taxonomy): domain Bacteria; phylum Pseudomonadota; class Alphaproteobacteria; order Rhizobiales; family Hyphomicrobiaceae; genus AWTP1-13. The sequence continues at coordinate 636,016 of CAVRVK010000007.1, read as the reverse complement.
CTGGTGTATGGCATACCAAGTGCCAGTGCGGGCTCGAGTGACACGTTGATCTGCGCGTGGATTGCTTTGGTGTGACGTGGCCGATACCCAGCTGAAGATCGCCCCCATAGGCGAGGGACTGAGCCTCAAGGCACGGGCCTATGAGGCTTTGAAGGCCGCTATCACCAACATGAACATCTACGCCGACGATGCCGAGTTGCGTCTCGACGAACGCGACTTGTCACAGCGCTTCGGTGTCAGCCGCACGCCCCTGCGCGAGGCGTTGGCCCAGCTCGATCAGGAAGGCCTCGTGCGCATCGTGGCACGGCGCGGCATCTTCATCGTGCGCAAGACCAAGGCCGAGATCCTCGACATGATCACCGTGTGGGCGGCGCTCGAAAGCATGGCAGCCAGGCTCGCAACCCGCCAGGCAAGCGCCGCCGAGCTTGCCGCTCTGCACACGCTCGTCGATCAATTCTCGCAGGACAAAGTCGCCGCCAAGACGGGCGAGTACTCCGACGCCAACATCAAGTTCCACCAGGCCATCATCGGTTTGGGAAAGAACCCACTCATCGCAGAGATCACCGACACCCTGTTCTTTCATGTGCGCGCCATCAGACAGCGCACGATTTTCGAGCAGGATCGCGCCAAGCGATCGGTGGTGGATCACAAGGACATCGTGGCGGCGTTGGAGGCACGCGACACCGAGCGCGCCGAGCGCCTGGTGCGCGAGCACACCTTGCGATTGCGGGACCACGTGGAGCGTTTCGTTACGCTCGATTGACGGGAAGGAGGCATCCAAGTCGAGGACTAGGCGATGCTGCGGAAGACACGCAAAGCCAAGAGGCGTGACCTTCAGCGGCCATTCGGTGGCGCCCGTGGTGAACTCTGGTGCGGCACAAGCGGTCGCCCGCACGCGCCGCAGGCAGCATGGTCGAACGGTGCAGAAGAAGTTTACTCAGGGGAGCGAAATGTCGGCAACGGCACACAGTATTGATGCAAGCGCAGCGGCAGGCGAGCAGGACCTGACGGACGGCTTTCACCTTGTCATCGATGCCCTCAAGCTCAACGGCGTCAAGACCATCTATGCCGTGCCCGGCATCCCGATCACCGACTTTCTGCGCATGTCGCAGGCCGCTGGCATCCGCGTGCTGTCGTTCCGTCACGAGCAGAACGCCGGCTACGCGGCATCGATCGCGGGCTATCTGACGAAGCAGCCCGGCATCTGCCTCACCGTCTCGGCGCCCGGCTTCCTAAACGGCCTGACCGCGCTGGCGCATGCCACGACCAACTGCTTCCCGATGATCCTCATCTCTGGCTCCTCCGAGCGCGAGATCGTCGATCTGCAGCAGGGCGACTACGAGGAGATGGACCAGCTCGCTATCGCCAAGCCGCTGTGCAAGGCCGCTTACCGCGTCCTGCACGCTGCCGACATCGGCATCGGCATCGCTCGCGCCATCCGCGCCGCCGTCTCCGGGCGCCCGGGGGGCGTCTATCTCGACCTGCCGGCCAAGCTGTTCGGCCAGGTCATGAATGCGCAAGCCGGGAAGCGATCCTTGGTCAAGGTCATCGATGCTGCGCCGGCGCAGATCCCCGCTCCCGATGCAGTGAAGCGCGCGCTCGACGTGCTCAAGGGCGCCAAGCGCCCACTGATCATTCTCGGCAAGGGTGCTGCCTACGCGCAGGCCGACGATGCAATCCGCTCGTTCGTCGAGAAGAGCGGCGCACCGTTCCTGCCAATGAGCATGGCCAAAGGCCTCCTGCCCGACACCCATCCCCAGTGCGCGGGCGCGGCGCGCTCGACCGTGCTCAAGGACGCCGACGTCGTCATGCTGATCGGCGCGCGCCTCAACTGGCTGCTTTCGCACGGCAAGGGCAAGACCTGGGGCGAAGCGCCCAAGAAATTCGTCCAGATCGACATCGAGCCCAAGGAAATGGACAGCAACGTCGAGGTCGCGGCCCCGGTGGTCGGCGACATCGGCTCGTGCGTCTCCGCGCTGCTCAACGGCATGAGCAGCAGCTGGCCGGCGCCGCCTGCGGACTGGATCAAGGCCGTGACCGCCAAGCGCGAGGAGAACGTCGCCAAGATGGCGCCGCGGCTGATGAACAACAACGTGCCGATGGACTACCACGGCGCGCTCGGCGTACTGCGCACCATTGTCAAGGAGCGCCCTGACGCCATCCTGGTCAACGAAGGCGCCAACACGCTCGATCTGGCGCGCGGCGTCATCGACATGTACCGCCCGCGCAAGCGTATCGATGTCGGCACCTGGGGCATCATGGGCATCGGCATGGGTTACGCCATCGCCGCAGCGGTCGAGACCGGCAAACCGGTGCTGGCGGTGGAGGGCGACTCGGCGTTCGGGTTCTCCGGCATGGAGATCGAGACCATCTGCCGCTACCAGCTTCCCGTCTGCGTCGTGGTCTTCAACAACGACGGCATCTATCGCGGCACCGACGTCAACACCGCGAGCTCCGACCCTGCGACCACAGTGTTCGTGAAGGGCGCGCGCTACGACAAGATGATCGAGGCCTTCGGTGGCGTCGGCGTCAATGCCACCTCGCCGGACGAGCTGCGGCGCGCCGTGAACACGGCAATGGACTTCGGCAAGCCGACCCTGATCAACGCGGTGATCGACCCCAAGGCCGGTAGCGAGAGCGGCCGCATCGGCAATCTCAATCCACAGAGCGCACTGAAGAAGAAGTAAGGGAGGGAGCCATGGGCAAGGCACTGGAAGGCGTCCGCATCCTCGACATGAGCCACGTGCAGGCAGGGCCGACCTGCACGCAGCTGCTCGCGTGGTTCGGCGCGGACGTGATCAAAGTCGAGCGACCCGGCGTTGGCGACATCACGCGCGGTCAGCTCCAGGACGTCCCCAAGGCGGACAGTCTCTACTTCACCATGCTCAACCACAACAAGCGCTCGATCACGCTCGACACCAAGAACCCCAAGGGCAAGGAGGTGCTGGAGCGGCTGATCAAGACCTGCGACGTGCTTGTCGAGAATTTCGGGCCCGGCGTGCTGGACCGCATGGGCTACACCTGGGAGCGCATCCAGGAACTCAACCCGCGTATGATCTATGCGTCCATCAAGGGGTTCGGGCCCGGACCCTATGAGGAGTGCAAGGTCTACGAGAACGTCGCGCAATGCACGGGTGGCGCCGCCTCCACCACCGGTTTCCGCGACGGCCCGCCGCTGGTCACCGGCGCACAGATCGGCGACTCGGGAACCGGGTTGCATCTGGGCCTCGGCATCGTCACCGCCCTCTATCATCGCAGCAAGACCGGCAAAGGCCAGCGTGTGACGGTGGCCATGCAGGACGGAGTTCTTGAACCTGACGCGCGTCAAGATGCGCGACCAGCAGCGCCTCAAGCACGGACCGCTCACGGAGTACAGCCAGCACGGCGAGGGCATCCCCTTCGGCGAAGCGGTGCCGCGCGCTGGCAACGACTTCGGGGGCGGTCAGCCAGGGCGCATTCTCAAGTGCAAGGGCTGGCAGCAGGACCCAAATGCCTACATCTATTTCATCACCCAGGCGCCGGTGTGGGAGGCGATCTGCGACGTCATCGGCGAGCCCGGCTGGAAGACGCACCCCGACTACGCCAAACCGCCCGCGCGCCTGCCGCGCTTGAACGAGATCTTCGCGCGCATCGAGGCGTGGACCATGACCAAGACCAAGTTCGAGGCCATGAAGATCCTGAACGAGTACGACATCCCCTGCGGGCCGATCCTTTCCATGAAGGAACTCGCGGAGGACCAGTCTCTGTTCGCCACCGGCACCATGGTGGAGGTCGATCATCCCACGCGCGGCAAGTATCTCTCGGTCGGCAACCCGATCAAACTTTCCGCCAGTGCCTCCGAGGTGAGGCGCTCTCCGCTGCTTGGCGAGCACACGGAGGAGATTTTGCGCGACGTGCTCGGCTACTCCGCCGACGAGATCGCGGCAATCAAGGCGGCCGGGGCGACCGAGCCGCAGAAAAAGGCAGCGGCAGAGTAACGCCATGCCCCCATAGGCGGGCACCCACGCAGAGGGACGGGAGTACGTGATGCGCATCGTCGTGCATGGACAAGAGGCCTTCGGCAAGGCCGTGCTCGAGAAGCTGCTCGAGCGCAAAGAGAATGTGGTTGCCGTGTTCTGCGCGCCGGACAAGGCGGGCCGCGCCGAGGACCCGCTCAAGGTGTTCGCCAAGGAAAAGGGGCTCCCCGTCCATCAGCCGAAGAGCTGGAAGACGCCCGAGGCGCTCGAGCTGATGAAATCCACCAACGCCGACCTGTGCGTCATGGCCTACGTGACCTTGTTCGTGCCCCAGCCGGTGCTCGATGCGCCCAAGCTCGGCACCATCCAGTATCACCCCTCGCTGCTGCCGCTGCATCGCGGCCCGTCGTCCATCAACTGGCCCATCGCCTGGGGCAGCAAACGGACAGGGCTGTCGATCTTCTGGCCGGACGAGGGGCTCGATGAGGGTCCAATCCTGTTGCAGAAGACGGTCGAGGTCGGCCCCGACGAGACGCTGGGCGACGTCTACTTCAAGAGGCTGTTTCCGCTCGGCGTCGAAGCCATGATGGAGTTGGTCGATCTGGTGCGCGCCGGCAAGGCGCCCAAGGTCGCGCAGGACCACTCCAAGAAGACCTACGAGAGCTGGTTCAAGAAGGACGTGGCCGAGATCGATTGGGCCAAGCCCGTCGCCGAGGTCTACAACCTGATCCGCGCCGCCAACCCGGCGCCTGGTGCCTGGGGCACGATCAAGGGCAGCAAGGTCGACATCTTCGACAGCGGCAAAGTTTCAGGCAGCGGCAAGCCCGGCGAGGTGCTCAGCGTCAACGATCAAGGCATGACCATCGCCACGGGCGGCGGCGCCATCCTGGCAAAGCGCGTGCGCGGCGCCGACGGCAAGAAGGTCGCAGCCGCCGAGTGGGCGAAGGCGGCGGGCATCAAGACCGGCGATATCTTCGACAAGCCCGCGCCTAAGTCGTGATCATCGTGCCTCACGCGGGTGGGCTCCCACGCGAGGCGAAATTGAGCAAAGTGGGCCTTTCCAGACCGAAGTAGAATTTGAGAGTGGTGCGGAACCCTGCCTTCGCGGGGATGACGCTGGTGAGACGGGAGCAAGCATATGGCCGTGAAGTCCGACATCGAGATCGCACGCGAAGCGAAGATGAAGCCGATCGGCGAGGTCGGAAAGAGGATCGGCGTTCCTGACAGCGCGCTGCTCAACTACGGTCCGTATAAAGCCAAGATCTCCGCCGACTTCATCAACTCCGTCCAGAAGAACAAGGACGGCAAGCTGATCCTCGTCACGGCCATCACGCCGACGCCGGCGGGCGAAGGCAAGACCACGACCACGGTGGGCTTGGGCGACGGCCTCAACCGCATCGGCAAGAAGGCCATGAGCTGCCTGCGCGAGCCCTCGCTCGGCCCGTGCTTCGGCGTCAAGGGCGGCGCGGCGGGCGGCGGGTACGCGCAGGTGGTGCCGATGGAGGACATCAACCTGCATTTCACCGGCGATTTCCACGCCATCACGTCCGCCCACAACCTGCTCTCGGCGATGCTGGACAACCACATCTACTGGGGCAATCAGCTCGGCCTCGACTCGCGCCGCATCGCCTGGCGCCGTGTGCTGGACATGAACGACCGCGCGCTGCGATCCATCGTCAACTCGCTCGGCGGCACGGCCAACGGCTTTCCGCGCGAGGACGGCTTCGACATCACCGTCGCTTCCGAGGTGATGGCGATCCTGTGCCTGGCCATGGATCTGAAGGATCTCGAGCGGCGCCTCGGCAACATCGTCGTCGGCTACACGCGCGACCGCAAGGCCGTTAGGGCCAGCGATCTCAAGGGCGACGGCGCCATGACCGTGCTGCTCAAGGACGCGCTGATGCCGAACCTGGTGCAGACGCTGGAGAACAATCCCGCCTTCATCCACGGCGGTCCGTTCGCCAACATCGCGCACGGCTGCAACTCGGTGCTGGCCACCAAGACGGCGCTGAAGCTCTGCGACTATGTGGTCACGGAAGCCGGCTTCGGCGCCGATCTAGGTGCCGAGAAATTCTTCGACATCAAGTGCCGCAAGGCGGGCCTCAATCCGGCGGCCGCGGTGATCGTTGCCACCGTGCGCGCGCTCAAGATGCACGGCGGCGTCGCCAAGGACGACCTGAGGGCGGAGAACGCCGCAGCTGTCGCCAAGGGTTGCGACAACCTCAAGCGCCACCTCGAGAACGTGAAGAAGTTCGGCGTGCCGCCGGTGGTGGCCATCAACCGTTTCATCACCGACACCGACAAGGAGATCGCCGAGGTGATGAAGGCGGCCGAGTCAGTCGGCACCAAGGCCTTCCTGTGCACGCATTGGGCGCGACGGCAGCAAGGGGACCGAGGCGCTCGCCCGGCAGGTGGTCGACCTCGCCGACAGCGGGCAGTCCAAGTTCAAGCCGCTCTATCCCGACGAGATGCCGCTGCGCGAGAAGGTCAAGACCATCGCCACCGAGATTTACCGCGCCGCCGATATCGCCTGCGATCAATCGGTGGAGGCGCGCTTCATCGAGCTCCAGGGCGCGGGCTACGGCCACCTGCCGGTGTGCATGGCCAAAACGCAGTATTCCTTCTCGACGGATGCCAACAAGAAGGGCGCGCCGACCGGCCACATCGTGCCTGTCCGCGAGCTCAGACTATCGGCAGGCGCCGAGTTCATCGTCGTCATCACCGGCGAGATCATGACCATGCCGGGCCTGCCGAAGGCGCCGGCTGCCAACACCATCCGGCTCAACGACAAGGGACAGATCGAAGGGCTGTTCTGACCCGCAGGGCGGGCCAAGCCTGCCTACTGGCGGCAGACGTGGTCCAAGGTGTAGCGCACTGCTTCTTGCGGTGTCGGGGCGGAGTGGGTGGAACTGCCGTAGCCGCCAGGCGTGAAGGAATAGTTTTCCCCCACCCAGCGCCATACCCCGCGGTAGTGGCCGCGGTTGAGCACCAGTACGCCGGACTGCCCGTCCCTTTCGGCCGTGAAGCCGCGCGCATCCTCGGCGAACGAAGAGCGCAGCCTGCTCAGCAGTTGGTATTCCTCATCAGTTCCAAGCATTGCGTCCTGCCATATTCTCGGCGTCGCCGCGTCCGCTCCCCAAGCGCGCAAGCATCATGCTCGTGTTGACGCAACATTGCACCGACTAACGCGATATTGCGTAACAAATGTACTCAGAGTTTCCCGCGAATTTTATGCAATGCGGAAACGCTTCGTTAGCCGTCAACCGGAATGTAGCCGGCGCTAGCGGCGGCAGGGCCGCGCGACCGCGGTGCAGGCATAGCGGCCGTCGCGTTCGGCGCAGCTGTAGTCGGCTGCCTCCGCTATGCTCCAGGTCGCATAGGACGGCCCGAGCGCCGGCATGGCGCGCACCTGAGCGCGCCAGTTGCCGCGGGCTTTGGCTTTCGCCACGACCTCGAAGCGCGACGGCTCTCCGCGCGCCCGCACCACCCGGTCCGCACACGTTGCAGCGGCAGCCGTTGTCGTAGCACAGGCCGATGCTGCCAGGGCCAAGGCCAGCGTGTGAAGGCGCCAGGATCGTGTGCGCATGTGCTACGTGCGTTTCGGTTGTGGACGAGGGGCGCGGAAGATACGACTTCTGGCCTCGACCGCAAAGCCCGGCTTCAGCATGGCAAGGAGCACCCTATGACGGTTTCCGACGCGATCCTGCAGGCGTTCGCCGGCCTCGCCACCCCCACCGTCGCCAACGCGCTGGACGACGTTGGCTTCGAGGGCGTGATGCAAGGCCTGACGCAAATGGTGCCTGGGACGCGCTGCGTGGGGCGGGCTGTGACCGTGAGAGAGATCACCGGCCAGCGCGGTGACTTCAAGTCCGAGGATTTCAAAGTCGGCCAAATGATTGACGCCGCCCGGCCCGGCGACATCCTGATGATCGACAACGGCGGGCATTGCGTCTCGACGTTCGGCGGGCTCGCGACGCTCGCCGCCAAGGCGAAAGGCATCGGCGGGCTCGTTGCCGACGGCGGGGTACGCGACCGGGAGGAGATGATCGAGCACGACTTTCCCGTGTTCGCGCGGCACATGACGCCGCTCACCGGGCGCACGCGGCTTGCCATCACGGACATCAACATGCCCGTCAGCTGCGGCGGCGTGCGCGTACGCCCCGGCGACATCATCGTTGCCGACGGCTCGGGCGTCGTGTGTGTCCCAGCCGAGCATGCCGCGCAGGTTGCCGAGCTGGCTGGCCGCTATGCCAAGGATGACGAGCAGGCTGCTGCCGAGCTCGCCAACGGCCTCTCGTTCACTGCAGCGATGGCCAAGTTCCGGCGCATCTGAGGAGAGCCGGCACGCGAGACGAAACGCGTCGTACAGAGCGAAGAGCGCATCTCGTCCGACGCGGCGGACATCCGGCTCAGTGCGCGAAGAATACCGGCAGCTCCGCCGCCGACAGGATGTGGCTGGTGGGGCCGCCGAAGATCATCTGCCGCAGGCGGCTCTGCGTATAGGCGCCCTTGATGAGCAAATCGGCACCCATGGACGCGGCCTCGGCAAGGATGATCTCGCCGGCGCGCAAACTGCGCCCGCTCACAGTCTTGTCCGTGGCGGTGACGCCGTTCGCCCCCAAATAACCGACCGCCTCGCTGACACTGGGGCCCGGGACGAGCGCGCCTTCGACGGCGATCAGCGCCACGCGCTTGGCCTTCTTCAGCAGCGGCAACGCAAACAGAAGGCAGCGCGCCGTTTCCGTGCTGGCATTCCAGTGAATGAGCACAGTCTGCCCGAACGACTTCGGCGCCACGGACGGGGCCATCAACACGGGCCGGCCGCTGTCGAACAGAGCCGCCTCCATGGCTGTCATGCGGGCACCGCGGCTACCGGGCCGACCGAGTACGGAGATGTCGTGCACCCGCCCGAGGCTGCCCAGCGTGCTATCGTCGATTGCCGAGCCCCCGCGCCAGCGGAAGCGCGCAGCTCCCTCGGCCCCCGCTGGGTACCGCGCCGCAAACGCATCGAATACCTGGCGCGCATTGCGGCAGAATTCGGCTTCGTTCCAGTCGGCTGGCGGAATGGTGACAGCAACGATTGGGTCCGGCGCCACGATCTCTGCGAACGCCGGACGCAGCGCGACACCCTCGATGGTCGCGCCGAACTGATTGGCCAGCAGACGCGCGGTCTCGAGCACCGCGGGCATCTGCTCGCTTTGGTCGACTGGTAGAAGAATGCTCTTCATGGCATTCCCCCCGCTGTTTCGGACGACGACAAGCTTAGCACACATAGCTGCCTTGCGCTGGTGCAAAGCTGGTGCCGCTTCAGAAACGCGTCAGCACATTGACCGTGGCAAAGGACCCCTGCACGTCCACGAAGCCGCTGCTTGGGCCGTCACCTGAGATGCCGCCCGACACGGAGAGCTCGCCGCTCGCCCACTCGTACCGCGCGAAGCCCCCGACGCGTGCCGTGTCATAATCAAAGCTGCCAGTCGCGCCGCTTTCGAGCCCGACGGAGAGCTGCGGCAGCCACCGCCAACCGACGCGTGCCCGGCTGCCGTAGACGTTGTCGAGGGTGGACCAGGAGAGGTCCACCGACGCCCAAACCCGGTCAGTGACGTTCCACCAGGTCTCGACGATGACCTTTCCCCCAGCCCGCGTACCCACGTTTCGAGCGTTTGGGTCGTCGACGATCCGGTCTGCCACCGTGAGACCGCCAAGTATCTTGATGGTGAGCAACCCCAGCTGGTGGTGGTATCCGGCGAGGAGGTCGGCGAATGTGACTGAGCCGTGGAATCTCACCTCCTGCGTTGTCAGGCCGGTCCAACGGGGGCTCGTATACCGGTAGGCCCCGTACCCGCCCACCACGCGCACCCTGAATCCGTCCTGCTGGACACCGCCGAAGGGGGCGAACTGACCACCACCGTAGATCGACCAAACCTGCTGAAAGGCCTCTGCGCCCGTCCAGAACTCGAACTTGGGGGGCGCCTGACTGGCAGGCGTAGCGGTCTCGACCACCGTGGAAGGCTGCGCCGGGCAATGGACAGTCGTCGCAACCAAAATTGCGATACAAAGCAAGAACAAATGGCAGCCGGAACGCAACACCGCCAAGTACTCTGCCAACAAAAAGTTAGATTGAGGAAATTGAGGCCCCCGTGGAACTTTGGATCACGGATAGTGTACTTGCGTTGCTGTGCCAACACCTATCGGCACTGCGCCCGTGTGAGCGCAGCACTGGAAGCTCATCCAAGGATTGAGGAATATCGAGCAATACCAAAGCTGGCGCGTTTCAGTGTTGCCGATGGGACCCATTGACTATAATTTTGGCAATGCTTCTTCCGGGATGCGGCCTCGTCTCCGGAGCGGCAGTTCTGGGTAGGAACAGTAGGAGAGGGCTTATGAGCGCGAATGAGCGCGGAGACCCCGTTGCGGGTCCCTTCGGCAATTTGAGCCAGGCGTGGTGCAGTGGGCTGGATCAGCTGGCCAAGGGCTACGAACCGACCTTGCGCAATGTCGGCCGCATCAATCTCGAGCTCCTGGGTCTCATGACGCGGCGCGCACAGGCATGGCTGCAGGTTCCGGCGAGCGCCACCCAGTGCAAGACGCCTCAGGAGCTTTTCGCGGCGCAGCTCAAGTTCTGGCAGACGGCCGCACAGGACTACAGTGAGGGGGCGCGCCGCTTGTCGGCCACCTTCGCTTCGCTCGCTGGCCCCGGCTTCGGCGCCGTATGGGGCAAGAGCGCGGCCACGGCCCGGGACTATATCACGTTCCCTGAGCCCACCGTGAGTTCGGCCGACCCGCCCAAGCACGACCGCCGGGCGGCGTGAGCCCGACCCCGTTCAGGATTTCGTTTCGCGATCCAGCACGCTCTCGAGCACGGGCCGCAAGTAGCCCAGGAACCGGAGTGGGTCCTCGCTCATCGGGAAGTGGCCCAGCCCTTCCATGATGGTGACCTGTGCGCCTTTGATGCGTGCTGCCAGATCGCGCGTGTCTGCGGGCGAGCAGGAGTAGTCGTACTCACCGGTGAGGAAATAGAGCGGGCAGGCGCGTGTGTCGATCTCGGCGACGCGCGCGCGCACATCGCCGTCGGACGTGTAGTAGTGCAGGTCGCCTTTGAATACCCCGGGGCCGCCCTGCATGTAGTGCCAGATCGTCTCCCAGCGGTCTGTCTCAGGTGCGGTCGGCGCGACGAGGCCGGAGACGAGACCGCCGCATACTTCCCCGCCGTGCACGTCGGGGCGGTGCAGCCAGTCCAGATCGTAGTAGGGATCGGCGTGGGCCCCGGACTCGAGGCCGATCAGCGCGCGGAAGCGATCGGCATGTTCCAGCGCGAGATGCAGGACGGCACGGCCGCCGATTGAGCAGCCGATCACCACCGGCTTTTCGAGACTGAGGGCCTCGACGACGGTCATGATCGTGTCGACATAGGCGCGGGCACTCAGTTGGTACTCGCCATTGTGCCATCCGGCCGGGGGCGAGGATTTGCCGTGCCAGGGCATATCGAAAGCGATAACGCGAAAGCGCTCGAGAATGTCGCGGTCGTTGAAAAGCCCACGATATTGCCGGCTGTCGGCCCCCGCAGTGTGCAGGCAGAGCAGCGGAATGCCTTTGCCTGCTTCCTCGACATAAAGCCGGTGCGACCTGCCGCCGATGGCAAGACGCATGTAGCGACCGACGATCGGCTCGAACTGAGCAGTCCCCTCCTTGCTCATCGTGCAACTCCCGAGCTTGCCCGCGGCAGTGTCAGCAGGTCCTTGAAAAAGCGCAGGTTGGCCATGAAGGGGTGCTGGTCGCCCTCGATGCGCAAGGCCCGCACCTTCAGCATGGCGATCAGGTCGTGAAACCCGGGCGGGGGCACCGCCCTCCAGAACGTCGCCCAAGCCTCCTCCGAGCCGCGCAGCGCAAACGTCCAGCGCGGCATGACGAGCGGACCTTTTTCGATCGCCTCGATGCGGCCGCGGTGGATGCGAACGAGGTACTGGGCGGGCCCGACCTCGATCAGGAAGACGACGTCGAGAAAGCGCCCCCGGTGCACGAGCCAGGCGTTGGCGTTGGCCAGCTCGGCGAGGCGCTCGATTGCACCCTCTGTCATGGTTGCGCTCCTTGCGATCCCCCTGCCGCCGGCGCGCGCCATTGCACGCGCTTCTTGTATCCGTCCCCTGTAGCACGCTCCCCCAGGTCGGGCGACCCAGGCGTCAATTCAGGTATGCCGCCGTTTCGGTTTGCCGAACAGGCCAAAGCAGCTACCTTGCCTCGAAAATGGGCGGCCCAGGGAGAGCCCGCATGCGCGATAGGTTGCATTTCCTGCTGCTCAACGTCGGACATTTCCTGGATCATCTGTTCACGCTGATCTTCGCCACGGTCGCCGCGCTCGCTCTGCACCGCGAGTGGGGGCTCGGCTATGCCGACCTGTTGAAGTACGCCACGCCTGGGTTCTTCGCGTTCGGCGTGTTCGCGCTGCCCGCCGGCTGGCTCGCCGACCGGTGGAGCCGCGAGGGCATGATGAGCGTGTTCTTCGTCGGCATCGGCCTTTCCTCCATTGCCACCTCGTTCGCCCGCTCGCCGCTGGAGCTGGCGCTCGGCCTGTTCGTGATCGGCGTGTTCGCGGCCATCTATCACCCCGTCGGCCTCGCCATCGTGGTGGAGAAGTGGAAGAACACCGGCATGCGCATCGCTGTGAACGGCGTGTGGGGCAACCTCGGCGTCGCCAGCGCCGCGCTGGTGACGGGCTACTTCATCGACCACGGCGGTTGGCGCATTGCGTTCGTGGCGCCGGGCGTTGTCTCGATCCTGATCGGCATCGCCTATACCGTTCTCGTGTGGCCGCAAATCGTGCAGCCCCGAGCGCCGGGTCGGGCCAAGGCGGCGGCCAAGGCGTTGGCCCCCGACATCAAGGCCCTGCTCGTGCGGGTCTCGGCCATCGTGTTCCTGACTACGGCCGTCTCGAGCATCGTGTTCCAGTCGACGACGTTCGCCCTACCCAAGGTTTTCGACGAGCGCCTAGGGGGTATTGCCGTGTCGGCGACCGCGCTTGGCCAGCTCGCGTTCCTGGTGTTCGCGCTGGCCTCGATTGGCCAGCTGATCGTCGGCCATTTCTTGGACCGGGTCGGGCCCCGCACCGTATTCATGGCGGCCGCGGCCATCCAGGTGGTGTTCTTCGCGGTCATGCCGGGCCTCTCCGACTGGGCGGCGCTGCTGTGCGCGATGGCCTTCATGCTGGCGGCGTTCGGGCAGATCCCCATCAACGACTACATGATCGGGAGGCTGGCGGAGGGCGAGTATCGCGCGCGCATCTACGGCGTGCGCTATGTCGTGAGCTTCACGGTGCTGGCGGCGGCGCTGCCGTTGATCGCCTTCGTCTACGAGAACTGGGGCTTCGATGCGCTATTCAGGGTGCTCGCGGCCTCGGCCGCCGTCATCCTCGCCGCCGTGGCCCTGCTGCCGCAGCGGCTGCCGCAGCCGCAAGGCGCCGCCGTGGGTGCGTAGGTCGGCAGTCCGAGCCGGGCGCCAAGCAGGCGCGCTGGCTGCCCTATGGCATCGGTAGGGCCTCGTGCTCCTTCAGCACGCGGCCGCTGTCGTTCTCCGTCTCGACCAGCTTGACGCGATAGCCCCACAGCTGCGCCAGGTACTGCAGCGTGCGCTCGGTCTCCGTCTTGTCCAGCAACACGCCATTGCGCACGTGATGCGTGAGCACCAGCCGCCGGCTGCCCGACAGGTCGGCGTCCGTCACCTGCAGGTCGGGGTCTTGCGCTGCAATGTCGTAGTGCAGGGCCAGCCGCCGCCGCAGGTCTCGATAGCCCTGCTCGTCGTGAATGGCGGCAACATCCATGGCGCTTTCCTTGGCGTCGTCGTTGACCGCGAACAGGCGGAAGTCGCGGATCAGCTTGGGGCTCAGGAACTGCAGGATGAAGCTCTCGTCGCGGTAATCGGCCCAGGCTTGGCGCAAGGTGCCCATCCAGTCCCCGCACCCGGCGATCTCGGGGAACCACTCACGGTCCTCGGCCTCGGGCTCGGTACAGATGCGCCGGATGTCGTTCATCATGGCGAAGCCGAGCGCATAGGGATTGATGCCGCTGAAGCGGCGGTCGTTGAAAGCCGGCTGGAAGATGACCGAGGAGTGCGAGTGCAGGAACTCGAGCATGGTGCCGTCGGTCAGCAGGCCGCGCTCGTAGAGGCGGTTCAGGATTTCGTAGTGGACGAAGGTGGCGCAACCCTCGTTCATCATCTTGGTCTGCCGCTGCGGATAGAAGTACTGCGACAGCAGGCGCACGATACGTAGCAGCTCGCGTTGCCAGTCCTGGAGCTTGGGCGCGTTCTTCTCCAAAAAGTAGAGCAGGTTCTCCTCAGGCAGGCCGAGGCGGCGCTGCTCGTTCTGCACGTCGGTAGGCTCGGCGGCACCTTCACGCACGATCTCCGGCAGCGTGCGATAGATGGGATCGAAGGTCGCCTCCTCGTAGGCCCGCCGCTGCGCGGCCTTCTCCCTCTCGCGCTGCATGACATTGCGAGGCCGCGGTCTGAGATCGCGGCTGACGCCTTGGTTCATCAAGGCGTGCGCGGCATCGAGCACGCTCTCGACCACGTCCTCGCCGTAGCGCTCCTCGCATTCGGCGACGTAGCTCTTGGCGAAGCTCAGGTAGTCGATGATGTGGTCGGGCTGCGTCCACATCTGGAACTGGTAGTTGTTCTTGAAGAAGTGGTTGTGCCCATAGGCTGCGTGCGCAATCACCAGGGCCTGCATGGTCATGGAGTTCTCCTCCATGATGTAGCTGATGCAGGGGTCGGAGTTGATCACCAGCTCGTAGGCGAGGCTGCGCATGCCGCGCTTGTAGTAGGCCTCGTCGCGGGCAAAGCGCTTGCCGAACGACCAGTGCCGGTACATCAGCGGCATGCCGATCGATGAATAGGAATCGAGCATCTGCTCGGCGGTGATGACTTCGATCTGGTTGGGATAGATGTCGAGGCCGAGCTCGCCGACGGCGATCTCGCCCATCGTCTCGTCGACCTTGCGGATCAGCTCGAAGGTCCACTCCGGTCCGTCGAACAGCGGCCGCACCTTGGAGGATTTGCGCTTGGGAAGCTTCATCGCCTGTGTCGTCGCCACGTTTTCAACGCTCCTCAAGCCGCAGCGTCGCTGGCGGAGAACAGCTCGTGGAAGACGGGGTAGATGTCTTCCGGAGCGGCGACGCGGCGCATGGCGAAGTTCTTATGCCGCCGGCCGACGGCCGTATAGCCATGCCATACCGGCGTCTCCTGCGCATCGTTGAAGCGCTCGCCATGCGTGGTCTCGATGTAGGCGAAGTACTGGCAGATGGGCAACACGTCCTTGTCGAGCAGCTGCATGCAGCGCGGCATGTCGTCGTGGAAATTGTCGCCGTCGGAGGCCTGCGCCGCGTAGATGTTCCAGTCGGCCGGCGAGTAGCGCGCCTTCACCACGGTCAGCATCTCCTCCAGCGCCGTGGAAATGACGGTGCCACCGGTCTCGGTGCCGCGGAAGAAGGTGTCCTCGTCGACCTCGGCCGCCGTGCTGGTGTGGCGGATGAAGACGAGATGCACCTCGCGGTAGTAGCGGGTGAGAAAGACGTGCAGCAGCATGAAGAACCGCTTGGCGAGGTCTTTCAGGGGCTCGGTCATGGAGGCGGACGCATCCATGAGGCAGAACATCACCGCCTGCGTGGTGGGCTTCGGCACCCGCTCGAAGCGGTTGTACTGCAGGTCGATGGGATCGATGTAGGCGATGGTGCGCCTCAGCCGGTGCTTGTGCTCGAGTGAAGAGCGTAGCGCCGCGAGCTTGGCAGCGCTCGGCGGGTCCTCCGCCTCGGCGGCCGCCAGCTCCTCCTCCAGCCGCTTGATCTCGGCCTCGCTCGGCCGGCGCAGCGCCATGCGTCTGCCCATGCTCTTGCGCATGGTGCGCGAATGATTGAGGCGGGCGGGCGGACCGTCGGTGGTGAAGCCTGCCCGCGCCGATTTCGGAGCCTTCAAGTCCTTCAGCTTGACCTTGACCAGATTGGGCAGCTTCAGATCGTCGAAGAAAAGATCGAGGAACTCTTCCTTTGTCAGCGTGAAGGTGAACTCGTCTTGTCCCTCGCCGTCAGGGCTGCCGCGGCTGCCACGGCCACCACCGCCGCCTTGCGGCTTCGGGATCTCGTCGCCGACCTGATACTCCTGGTTGCCCGGCAGCACGTAGTCGTGCACGCCGCTATTGCGGCCGAGGCCGAAGGAGGGCTCGCGCAGGCTCTTGGAGCGGATGGTAACCTTCTCCGAGCCTTCGGCCTCCGACACCTTGCGCGTCTTGAGCGAGTCCTTGATGGCCTCGCGGATCTCGGCCTTGGCCCGGCGCAGGAACCGCTGGCGATTGCCGAGGCTCTTGGATTTCGGATTGAGCCGCCGATCGACGATTTGCATCACGCCATCCGCTACCAGGTTTCCCGGGATCGAAGCCAATGTCGCACGCCGCAACAAGCTGCGCCGGCGGCCGCGCGAGCCCAGGATGTAACACGGAGACGCTTGGCCCGCACGCGGTCGATCAGCTCGACTTCTTCACCCGCATGTACCATTCGACCAGCCGCCGCACCTGCCGGGGGGTGTACCCGCGCTCGACCATGCGCTGCACGAACTCCTCGTGCTTCTTCTCGGTCTCGCTGTCCTGCTTCTTGCCGAAGCTGATCACGGGCAGCAGGTCCTCGACCTGGCTGAACATGCGCCGCTCGATCACCTCGCGGATCTTCTCATAGCTGGTCCAGCTCGGGTTCTTGCCGCCGTTCTTGGAGCGGGCGCGCAGCGAGAACTTGACCACCTCGAAGCGGAAATCCTTGGGGTTGGCGATGCCGGCCGGCTTCTCGATCTTGGAGAGCTCCTGCTCCAGGACCTGCCGGCTCATCAGCTGGCCGGTGTCGGGGTCCTTGAAGTCGTGGTCCTCGATCCAGGCGTCGGCGTAGGCGACATAGCGGTCGAACAGATTCTGGCCGAAGTCGTTGTAGGATTCCAAATAGGCCTTCTGGATCTCGTTGCCGATGAACTCGGCGTACTTGGGCGACAGCTCCTCCTTGAGGAACTCGACCCAGCGCGCCTCGGTCTCCTCGGGGAGCTGCTCGCGGCGGACCGCCTGCTCGATCACGTACAGCAGGTGGACAGGATCGGCCGCCACCTCGTGCGTGTCGAAGTTGAAGGTCTCGGACAGGATCTTGTAGGCAAAGCGCGTCGAGGCGCCGTCCATGCCTTCACCGACGCCAGCCGCGTCGCGGTACTCCTGGATGGTCTTGGCGTGCGGGTCGGTGTCCTTGAGGCTCTCGCCGTCGTAGATACGCATTTTGGAGAACAGCGAGGAGTTTTCGTGCGGCTTGAGGCGGGTCAGCACCGAGAACCGCGCCAGCATGTTGAGCGTGCCCGGCGCGATATTGGCATCCTTGAGCTCGCTCGAGGCCAGCAGCTTCTCGTAGATCTGCTTCTCCTCCGTCACGCGCAGGCAGTAAGGCACCTTGATGACGCTGATGCGGTCGAGGAAGGCCTCGTTGTTCTTGTTGGCGCGGAAGCTCTGCCATTCGCTTTCGTTGGAGTGGGCGATGATGAGGCCCTGATAGGGCATGGCACCGACATTCTCGGTGCCGACGTAGGTGCGATCCTGTGTGGCGGTGAGCAACGGGTGCAGCATCTTGAGCGGCGCCTTGAACATCTCCACGAACTCCAGGACGCCCTGGGTCGTGCGGTTCAAGCCGCCGGAATAGGAGTACGCGTCCGCGTCGTTCTGGCCGAAGTGCTCAAGCTTGCGGATGTCGACCTTGCCGACCAGCGCCGAGATGTCCTGGTTGTTCTCATCGCCAGGCTCCGTCTTGGCGACGCAGACTTGGCGCAGCTTGGAGGGGTGCAGCTTGACGACGGAGAACTTGGAGATGTCGCCGCCGAACTCGTCGAGCCGCTTCACCGCCCACGGCGACATGTTGCCCATCAGCAGGCGCTCGGGGATACCGTAGCGGTCTTCGAGCATACGCCCCATGGAGGTGGGTTCGAACAACCCGAGTGGGCTCTCGAAAATGGGGCTCAGCCCGTCGTTGGTGGCGAGCACGTAGACCGGACACTTCTCCATCAAGTCCTTGAGGCGGTCCGCCAGCGATGACTTGCCGCCGCCGACGGGCCCCAGCAGATAGAGAATCTGCTTCTTCTCCTCGAGGCCCTGGGCCCCATAGCGGAAGAAGCCGACAATGCGCTCGATTGTCTCCTCCAGGCCGTAGAAGTCCTTGAAGGCCGAGTAGACCTTGAGCGTGCGGTTCATGAAGATGCGGCCAAGGCGCGGGTCCTTGGCGGTGTCGACGAGCTCAGGCTCCCCGATCGCGCGCAGCATGCGCTCGGCAGTACTCGCGTACATGGAAGGATCAGAACGGCAGCCTTCCAAGTAGTCCCGCAAAGTCAACCGGTGCTGCTTTTGGCTTTCGTAAGCCTGTGCATAGACGTCGAAGATGTTATCCTTCGTTGTCATGTCTCTTCGCCTCTGCAGACGGCGTATCTGAGCAAAGATTAGACCAAAAAAATGCGGCGGGCATAAGTACCCCGCATTGCGGCCTTCTTGGCTGCGGGTCTATGGCCATTCCGCCACGCCCGATGTTTCCCGCGTTAGAGATGGTATCGTAACTGCCGAAATAGAAGGGAATTTCTACAAGTCTCGGTAACCAGCCGGCAACGTGGCACTGGCGCACGGTGCTCGCCTTGGCGGGTCCGGCAACGCCCGATTGAACGCTTGTTCACCACTGGGCGCTCGCGCCAGCGGCAAACTGGCAACGCGGCCCCATCTACTGCGCGAATCACTTGAATCGCGAAGACCTACAGTGCGGGCCTGTCAGACCCGGTCAGCGGCGGCATCCAAGCGGACAGGGATTCCCGCCATGGCCATGTGCCGCTTGGCCTCGCCGATAGTGAACTCTCCGTAATGAAAGATCGAGGCGGCCAGCACGGCGCTCGCGTGGCCTTGGCGGACGCCCTCGACCAGGTGATCGAGGTTGCCAACCCCGCCAGAGGCTATCACGGGCACTCGGACGGCGTCGGCGACGGCACGGGTCAGCGCCAGGTCGAAGCCGGCTTTGGTGCCGTCGCGATCCATCGAGGTGAGCAGGACCTCGCCGGCCCCCAGGTCGACAACCTCGCGCGCATAGGCGACGGCATCGAGACCGGTCGGGTTGCGGCCGCCGTGGGTGAAGATTTCCCATCTGGGGGGCTCACCGGGCGACGACACCTGCTTGGCGTCGATGGCGACCACAATGCACTGCGCCCCGAACTTGTCGGCGCCTTCGGCGACGAACCGGCGGCGATGGACGGCGGCGGTGTTGATGGAAACCTTGTCGGCGCCGGCCGTGAGGAGCTTGCGGATATCCTCGGTAGTGCGCACGCCGCCCCCGACGGTGAGCGGCATGAAGCAGCGCTCGGCGGTGCGTTCGACGATGTGGAGGATGGTGTCGCGGTTCTCGTGGCTGGCGGTGATGTCGAGAAAGCAGAGCTCATCGGCGCCGGCTGCATCGTAGGCAGCGGCGGCCTCCACGGGATCGCCCGCGTCCTTCAGGTCGACGAAGTTGACGCCCTTGACGACGCGGCCATCCTTGACGTCGAGGCAGGGAATGATGCGGACCTTGAGCACTGCTATGCGACCGTTGATAGGAGGGCCAGCGCTTCACCTGCATCCAGCCGCCCGTCGTAGAGCGCACGGCCGGCAATCGCACCTTCAAGCATAGCACAATCGGGCCGCAACAGGGCCTTGATGTCCTCGATACCGGCGAGGCCGCCAGAGGCGATAACGGGAATCGTTGTCGAGCGCGCCAGTTGCGCGGTGGCCGGCAAGTTGAGGCCCGTGAGCACACCATCGCGGTCGATATCGGTGTAGACGATTGCGGCAACGCCGGCGTCTTCGAAGCGCCGGGCGAGATCGATCGCGGTGAGCTCGCTGGTCTCGGCCCAGCCCTCGACCGCGACCTTGCCGCCGCGAGCATCGATCCCGACCGCGACACGGCCGGGGTAGCGCCGGCAGGCGTCGCGCACAAGAGCGGGATCGCGCACGGCAACAGTTCCTAGGATCACGCGGGCGACGCCCTTGCCTAGCCAGGCCTCGATGGTTGCCAAATCACGGATGCCACCGCCGAGCTGCACGGGGATGGAAATGGCGGCAAGGATCGCCTCCACCGCCGGCGCATTGACCGGCCTGCCGGCGAAAGCCCCATTGAGATCGACGATGTGCAGGTAGCGGAAGCCCTGCACCTCGAAAACGAGCGCCTGCGCGGCCGGATCGTCATTGAAGACAGTGGCCTCAGCCATCTCGCCCCGCTTGAGGCGCACGCACTGGCCGTCCTTGAGATCAATGGCAGGAAACAGGATCACCGCTCGGGGCCTCGCGTGGCCGCCATTGGAGCAACAGCGGCCATCAGTTCGCTATCATTTGCGGGATCAATGGGCGTCATGTTGCTTCTCAGTCAAGATCGCGTTGCGCCGAATAGCGTAGCCCCAGCCCGGGCAGGTGGCCGGCCGCTGACCGAGGCCGATGCCGTCGACATCTGGATCGCCCGCTGGCTCAGGATCCGCCGCAAGGACCTGATCGCCCGCTACGGCTGCGACCCACGTCGGCTGTACGAAATTTGGGAGGAGACGCGGTTTCCCGGCAGCCGGGCCAAGGCCGCCGAGCTGTTCGCGGCCCGCCACCCGGGCCTCATCGACCGCATCGACTTCGGCCCGCACAGGCGCATCCCCCGCCGTCCGCCGCCGGAGCTGCAGCCGGGGCTATTCGACGCCGAGCCCGGTCCAGAACAAAATTAGAACTTTTGCTCGACAAGCCGCGCGAATCGCGGCATGTTCACTCTACGTTCCGGCCGCCGAGTTGAGCGTGCACGGCGGGGACAGCCCTCTCTCTTTCCGAACCCCGATCCCCGCGAGCCCCGCCATGCGCACCTATCTCATCACCTACGACACCGCCGCCCCCAGCCGCCACAGCATTGCCAGCGCCATCATGCAGCTGGGCGAGGCCTGGGCGCGCCCCCTGGATGCCACCTGGTACGTCCAGTCCAGCGAGCGCCCCGGCGCGCTGGAGCAGCGGCTCAAAGCCCTGCTGGACAGCGAGGACGGGCTGCTGATCCAGCAAGTGGAGGAGAGTGCGGTGCTGCTCAACACGGCCGTGCGCTGGTTCAGGAAGCGCCGCCAGGAGGCCGCGGCCGCAACCAACGTAGTCGCGTTCCCGACGGCTGCCGCAATGCCCGAGGCGCGCGCGGCATAGCATCCCCCGCCTTGTGTTCGGCGCAAGCGTACCGGCAGGGTCTGCCATGCGCGCAATCGTCCGCGCGCTCAGGCAGCGGCTCAGCTTGAGTTGTTTCCCGAGCGGGCGGAAGGGTGCACGCTAACACCTTAAGGCTGCCGCGTGTCTGCGCGAGACCGGACATGGATGGCGGGCGACTGCTGATACCGCACAATGAAAGGGCGCCTCTCGAAGGGAGGCGCCCAGCCGAACTGGCTGTTCGGTGCGGAAGACAGCTATCAGCCTATCGCGAGACCTAGGCTCCCCTCCGACAACTGACTCGCTTGCGGCTACCGGCCCGTCAATCACTGATCGTGGCGGACGTCTCCCTTCCTATCCACCAACCCGACGACCCATAAGGTGGGGTCGTTGAGAATTGCGGTGGAGTTGCTGTCGCTTGGGGCGGAGGATTGGCATTGATGGCAGGACTCGCCTGACCAGGAGCTCGCTTCTGGTAGGAATATATCTTCGTCTTTTCCTTAGCTGGGTCGGATTGCGCATCCACGGCCACCGCAGTGCCGGCGATGAGCGCGACGGCAGCGAGTGCTGATAAGGCGGTTCTCATGCTGTTCCCTTTTTCCAAATCATCTCAAATTGCCGCAACAAGATAAAAGGATGTCGGCGGATGGGATGCACACAATGAGTTGCCTCACCACACAAACGAATATTGGAATCGGTGCACCGCTTTCTGTGTATTGCTGAGGAGAGGCAAGTCACTGCGCCAAACCGGATGCCGGCACGAACGAGAGGCGCCATTACAGGGTCAGGGTGTCGGCTGGTAGTTTCTGCCCGGGGTCAAAACTTACCGTGCAATTGCGGCCCGTCTGGCGGGAAAGGCTCCGAAAGCGGACGCAACACACGCTGGCCACGCGTCGGCCCAGCTTGGGAACTTCGCGCAGGCGGCGAGTACCCTCAGGGCCGCCACTTGAGGAAGTTGGCGATGAGCATCAGGCCAAGCGTCTGGCTCTTCTCCGGATGGAACTGGGTGCCCGCCATGTTGTCCTTTCCCACCATCGCGGTCACCGGTCCACCGTAGTCGGCCTCAGCCACCAACGCCCCGCGATCGGGCGTGACCAGGTGGAACGAGTGCACGAAATAGGCGTGCAGCCCGTCCGGGCCGGTCTCGATGCCGGCAAGCAGGGGATGGTCGTTGACCACGCTCAGCGTGTTCCAGCCCATGTGCGGGATCTTGAGCGCGGGATCTCTGGGCTCGATAGCTTTCACGTCGCCCTTGATCCAGCCGAACCCGGGCGTGACGCGGAACTCGAGCCCACGCTCGGCCATCAGCTGAGCGCCGACGCAGATGCCGAGGAACGGCCGGCCTTTCCGGCGCACGCTCTCCTCTAACCCGTCACCCATGCCAGCAACCGCTTGGAGCCCGCTCTTGCAGTCGGCGAAGGCACCGACGCCGGGGAGCACGATGCGGTCGGCGGCGGCGACATCGGCCGGGTCGGACGTCACGGCGATGCCGACATCGGCCTCGCTCTCGCGCGCAGCTCGCTCGAAGGCCTTCGCCGCCGAATGCAGATTGCCGGAGCCGTAGTCGATGATGACAAGGCGCTGCATGGAGGGCTCAGGAGCGGATGCCCAGTAGCGAGCCGATGACCGGCGTCCTGCGGGGCGGCGGGCCAATGCGCGGCGCAGTGGGGCTTGGCGCTGGCGCAATCACCGGCTGCTCCGGCAGCCACTCGTCGAAGAAGCGGCGCTCGCATTCCGCGTAGTTGCGGCCCAACACGGAGCCAAGGGTGCGCCAACCGTTACGCTCGAGCGTCCAGCGGCGCAGCGTGTCCGCCTCGAACCCGATCAGGAGATGCAGAGCCAGGACCGCCATCGTGACCCAGCCAGAATCGAGCACGCCGACCCAGCGCAGCGCCTCGAACACGCCGCTCAGCACGATGTACCCGAGCAACGGCCACCACAGCCTATAGGCGATGAGCCAGAATGGAGCGAACAGCGCCGCGCCCCAAGAGAACCCATCCTTGACGAATACGAGGCTGGCCGCCCGGTCGATGCGCTCGGCCGGGGGGTGCGGCGGCTCATGTACTGTGTAGGTCTGCATGGGGTGCTGGAACCCAAGGCTTTGCAGGCCCCTTCTAGTCGCCCGCACAGGAGAACGCGAGGGTTTTCAACGCTGCCCGCGCACCGCGGACACTACTGGTGGGCGTGGCCACCGCCACCGGACTGCGCGCCGATAGGCGCGATGCGGAACTCGACCTCCACCGCGCCGGCCTTCTGGAACACCAGTGTGCCCTTGATGGGTTGGCCCGCCTTGGGCGCGGAGGATAGCCCCATGAACATGAGGTGGTAGCCGCCGGGCTTCAGCTCCACGCTCTGGCCCGGCTTGATTTCCAGGCCGTCCGCCAGGCGGCGCATTTTCATGACGTTGTCGGCCATCGTCATCTCGTGCACCTCGACGTCCTTGGCAACGGCCAGGCTGCCGCCGACCAGCCGGTCGGACTCCTTGCCGGTGTTGGTGATCTTGGCGTAGCCACCGGCGACCTTGGCGCCGCCGGGGGTGGCCCGCATCCAGGGGGCCTCGATAACCAGGGCGCCGATCTTGAAGGTCGGCGCCGCCTTCTTGTCTTGGACGCGCAAAAGAGCTGTCGGCTCGGTAGGCGGCGCGGTCGGGGATTGGGCGACGTGGCCGAATGCGACCGGCAGCCCCGCGAGCATGGCGGCGGCTGCAAACCCGTAGTGGAAACGGTTGGACTTCATGTTCGACATCGCGCCGGTCTCGCCTGACGCGCTCCTGCTGGATTGAGATCTATGTGGGGAGAGGCTCAGGCGAGGGCAGGAGGGCCGCGGGCAGGAGGGCAAACCGCGTGGTGCGCTTGGGGCGCGCAATGGATGGCAACGCTGACAGCCTGTGATGCCGGCGGCGGCACGAAAAGGCTCGCCCGTTCAGGCGCGGGCAACGCAACCGCGGAGCCAAGCCCACAGCACATCTGGCAGCCGCCCTGGTCCCCGTTCCCGGGCGGCGGGACGACAGGCAGCTCCGGCTCCGTCGGGCCCGTCGGCCGGGCGCCGCCGTGGCAGAGCTTGGCCAGATCGGCCACCAGCGCTTGATGCTGCAGGGCGGCGCCGGTGAGGCGCGTTGCGTGGTGGACGACGGCTGCGGCGTACACGAGCACACCCAGCACCGCCACGCCGCTGATCCAGCTCTTCGCGCGCATCGGTCTTTCCATCCTCGGTCGCTGGCACTAGGCCACAGCGAATATCTCGGTGCAACGCGACCATTGGTATGACCACGGCCAGGCGGTGTGGAGAATGTCGGCAATCCCAGGAAAGGCGGCCAAGAGGGGCCTTAGCCCAGCACTTCCTTGTTAATCACGTTGTCGCGAATGGGCGCGCCGTCGAACACGCTCAGAATGTTGCGCGCGGCCTGTAGGCTCATGCGCTCCAGCGCCTCGCGCGTCACCCCGGCCATGTGTGGCGTGCTGATGACGTTGGGTAGTTTCAGCAGCGGGTTGTCGGTCGGCGTCGGTTCCTCGAGGAATACGTCGAGGCCAGCCCCGGCAAGCTTTCCCGTTGTCAGTGCCGCGTGCAGCGCCGGCTCGTCGACGATGCCGCCGCGCGCGGTATTGACCAGGTACGCAGTCGACCTCAGGCGCGCGAGCCGCGCCGCGTTGAACATGCCGACCGTCTCCGGTGTCTTGGGGCAATGGATGGAGACGAAGTCGGCACGCGGCAGGGCAGCGTCGAGGTCGGCGACGGGCTCGCACCCCGCCGCGGCAATGGTCGCGGCCGGCACGTACGGGTCGTAGACCAGCACGTTCATCTCCATGGCCTGGCAGCGCTTGGCGCTGCGCGTGCCGATGCGGCCGAAGCCGACGATCAGCACGGTCTTCTGGTAGAGATCGAACGGCAGGGCGGTGAGCCGCTTGCCCCAGCGCCCGTCCTTGACTATGGCGTCGAGCTCGTTGGCGCGCTTGGCGAGCGCCATCATCATGAACAGCGCCTGCTCGGCGACCGACGGCGAATTGGCCGTGCCCGCCACCATCAGCGGCACCTTGCGCGCGGTCAGGGCCGGTACATCGACGGCGTCGTAGCCAACCCCGATGCGCGCCACCACTTGCATCTCCTTGGCCGCCGCCAGCTCCGGCTCGCTGAACGGAGTGACGCCGAGAGCTACGCCGTGGACCGGCGCATGCCGCTCCAGCAGCTCCCGGAACTCCCGTGTCGCGATCGCAAACGGAACCGCCGCGATGTCGCCACGCTCACGCAGGAGGGCCCAGCTCGACTGCGCCATCGACTCCGGCAGCAGCACCTTCTTCTTGTTGGTCGCCATTTTCCATCCCCAGCCTGCAAGCGAACGCGGCAACCTACAGCCGCCCTAGTGTCCTGATCGCGAAATTCGTCTCACTGTGCGGCGAACTCGGTACGAATTTCGCGATCTGAAGGACACTAGCGAAATCATGGATGCTAGTGTGATTCAGATCGAGAAGTCCGCCTCTCGACCCCAGCCCAAGCGATGTGGCGGACTTCTCGATCATCACACTAGCGGCTTGCCCACCATGGGAACGCATGCCGGATACGGCAGCAACGTGGGGAAAGGCGCACGTGCGCCGGTTGCGCAGCCGGCCCGCACTCGGCCTTCTATTCGGCCGCCATTTGCAGGCTAGTGCTCGGCCACAGCCGCTTGCGGACGACGTCTATGTGCATGCGAAGGTCGTAGAGCTCGTTGGAGAAGTAGTTCGGCACGCGAATGCGCCGCACTGCCCCGTCAATGCGTTCCAGCTCCGCCTGGTGAGCGTTCAGGTCGTACTTGGCCCCCCTGGCGTCGAGCTCGCGCTCCAGCGCTTTGAGCTGGCGGTACCAGTAGACCAGCCGCCGGCGCACATTCCACACGTAGAGCGCCGGCAGGGCTCTCGACAGCGGCATCAGGATGGCGAGCACCGGGATGAGTATGAGAAGCATGTGCGCGGCGTAGCTGCTGACAAACGCCGTGACTGCGAAGGGAACGCCGAAGCGCTGGTTCAGCTCGGGAAGGAACCTCAACACGAGGGGGGGCTCGTTCGACCGGTAGACCGCGCGCGCGTCGGGCGACACCTGAAATTCAGGGTCATTGGCGTTCGGGAACTGGCCGGCCTTGTAGAACAGCACCGGCTCGCCGTCTCTGTCGAACCCAGGCCTGGGGTTGCTGATGACCGCATGCGTGAGCAGACTCACCTGGGCGGGATGCATGTCGGCCCGCACCACCACCGCAGCCGTAGTGGCGAGCAGAGTGATGTCGTCCGACGGGATCAGCGGGTTGAAGCTGACGGCGCCCTTGGGCATCCGGACTATCGTGATAGCAGGGAACCGATGGTCGTAGGCCTCCGCTTCCCCCGAGAAATCCATGAGGCGGATGCCCTGCACCTCGAGCAGGGACCGCATCTTGTCGGAGTCCGGAGGCGCGATCGTGATCGCCACATCGGCGCGGCCGTCGAACAGAGGCGCCGCGTCAGCCGGCAGGTCCTCGTCGATCAGCGTGGCATTTTCCTTGCTGATGCCGTTGGCCTTGAGCAGGTGGTTGACGATGCGCCGCGCACCGCTCTGCCGGGTGCCGGTCATGATCTTCTTGCCCTGGAGGTCGCGCAGGCTCTTGATATGCAAGTCCCCCCGCGAATACACCCAGATCGGCTCGTAGAACACGCGCCCGACCGACAGCAGCTTGCCGAACAGTTCGTGGCGCCCCTTGGCCTTCTCACTGGCAAGGCGGCCTTGCAGGCTGCCCACCAGGCCGCCCTTGATGAAGCCGGCGTTGATGGTGGACTTGGGATCGAGCAGGGCGGTCAGCGTGGCGAAGCCTTCGGTAGTCCGCTGCACCTCGTACTTTATGCCATTGCGCTCCAAGTCCTTGCGATAGCTTTCGGCCAGCTCGAAGTATTGCGAGCTGCCGGTCGCAATGACGATCTTGCCGTCCCCGATGCTCTGCGATTCACGCACGAACCCGTAGGACACCAAGCCGACGACGCCGACAACCATGCTGGCGACGGCAGTCCTTAGATATGACGACTGCATGCTCCCCGATCCTAGCAATACGCCTCCCCACACCCCGCCAGTATGCGACCAGTCTAGAGAAAGGCGGCCGATGCCGCCACAGCGGCATGGCACCACAATGACGCCAGCAGGTGCGGTCGGCTTTGTACGCTTGTCTCAGCAGCGCCAGATCAGCCTCTCACGCCTTCCGGGCGAGGCCATCCTCCAGCCCCGGGACTTGCTCTGCGCCGACACGCACCTCGAATTCGGCGCCTGCGAAATCGGCTCCGACCGGCTCGCAGCGGCCTCCAAGGTGCGCTGCAAGGAACATTTCGGCGATGGCGTTGAACGACAGGCTGTTCTCCGGCACGGCAAATCCGTGGCCCTCCTGAGGATAAAGCACGTAGGTGACAGGGAGGCCCTTTGCGCGCATGGCTTCGATGATCTGGTCGGACTCCGCCTGCTTCACGCGCGGGTCGTTGGCCCCCTGGCCGATCAACAGAGGCTTGATGATGTTGGTAGCCGAGTGCAGCGGCGATCGCTCCCGTAGCAGGGCGAGGCCGGCTTGCGTGCGCGGGTCGCCCACGCGGCGCGCGAGGCTCTCGTAGAAGGCGGCCCAGTAGGGCGGCACCGTCGCCAGCAGCGTTTCGAGGTTGGAGGGCCCGACGATGTCCACCCCGCAGCAGAACACTTGCGGCGTGAACGCCAAACCCGCGAGCGTGGCATAGCCGCCGTAGGAGCCGCCCATGATTGCGACCCGCTTAGGGTCGGCGACCCCCTGGTCGACGGTCCATGCCACGGCATCGAGCAGGTCGTCGTGCATCTTGCGGCCCCACTGCAGGTCGCCGGCATTGAGGAACGCCTTGCCGAAGCCGGTGGAGCCGCGGAAATTGACGGACAGCACCGCGTAGCCGCGATCGGCCAGCCATTGATGCTGCGCGCGATAGCCGTAACGGTCTCGCCCCCACGGGCCGCCGTGCACAAGCAGGACCGTCGGCAACGGCGCCTTCGGTTTGCGGTCCGTGCCCGCGGGCAACGTCAGATACACCACGAGCTCCAGGCCGTCGCGGGCGCGTACGGTGTCGGCGTGCATCGGAGCCAGACGATGCATCTTGAGCTCGGGCCTGGTTGTGAACAGCTCGCTGACCGTGCCCTTGCCGCGCTCGTAGAGGTAATACGTGCCCGGCTGCTCGGCGGCGCTTGCCAGCACGATCCAGCGTGTGTCGTCCAGCGTGCGGTCGGCAATCTCGATGTCGCCAGGTAGCAACCCGTGCAGCAGCTTGAGATCGCCGGCGATGGTCTCGTTCAAGGGTATCCAGTCCTGCTTGAGATGCTCGGCGGCGGCGGCCTCCGCCACGCCGGTCAGCGGGTTGGTGACGACCGAGGAGATGTCGGCCTTGGGATGCTCCGCCAGCACCCGCTCGGTGCCGGTCTGCCAGTCCCGGGCCAAAAGCGCTGCCTTGTCCCGGCCGATCGAGGAGAGGAGGTAGACCGTGTCGCCGTCGCGCGTGAAGCCGCGGTAGTGGGTGGTCATGTCATCTTCGTGCTCGACCACACCGATCAGCTCCTGCCGCCCGCCCTCGATGCGGAATACCTCGCTCCCGCCTTCGGCCGCGCGGGTCTTGGTGGCAAGGCGCGGGTGAAGCTGGCGGTCGAGCACGATGCTTGCAAACTGCTGCCGGTTCTCGAGCAGCAGCTCGCGCTTTCCCGTCGCGATCTCGATCCTGAAGAGATCGTGCCAGGCCTTGTCGCGATCGTTGACGGCGACTGCGGCGATGCCCGGCTCATCGAGACTGAGGGAGTGCACATATGCGCTGACGCCGGCGAGCGGCGTGAGATCGTGCGTCTTTCCGCCGGGTATCCCGACCGCATAGATGTGCCACTCCTCCGTACCGCCCTCGTCCTGCATGTAGAGGACGTGTGCGCTGTCGAGCGCCCAGCCATGGAAGCGGATGCCCCGCTTGCGGTCGTCGGTGACGACGCGGGCAGCCTCGAGGTCGCCTGCTGCCGGAGCGATCCAGATGTTGAGCACGCCGTCCTTGGGGGCGAGCCAGCTCAGCCATTGCCCATTGGGCGAGATCTGCGCCTGCGCCCGCGTCGGATTGCCGAACAGCTTCCTGCGAGGAATGAGGCCTGCCGCGCCCGAGTTCTGCATCGTCTCGCCCTCTTGCTCGATCTCGATCGCCATTTGGCAGCGCATTCTGACCGCGAGATGACCGTGCCCCATGCCAGCCCGGGCAGCGACTGCGTCTCTTCGGGCCCATGGCCGGAAAATGTGAGGCATACCGATCTCGCGGCTTAGACATGCAGCGAGATTTGGGAGACACGCTTCGCCTGCCGCGCTAAGCAAGCGACGTCTCGTTCGGCCCGTCCTAGCGCAAAAAAATGCCGCTCCCCGCCACCTTTGCAGGTCAACACCGTCACAACGTCGGTATCCTGGCGCTCGCCCAGGCGCTGTTCATGTCGGTGCAGGGCATGGGGATCGCGGCAACCCCTCTCGCGGCCTACAGCCTGCTCGGGGCAGAGGAGAAGTGGCTGGCCACCTTGCCGATCTTTCTCGTGCACCTCGGCATCATGGGCACCACCATTCCAGCCTCGCTGCTGATGGGCGTCATCGGCCGTCGCGCGGGCTTTTCGCTGGGCGCGCTGATCGGCATCGCCTCGGGCCTGGTCGCGTGCGCGGCGCTCTATGCCCAGAGTTTCCCTTGGCTGTGCGCGGCCGCACTGCTGCAGGGCATGCAGGCTGCGTTCTTCTGGTACTTCCGGCTCGCGGCCGCCGATGCGACCGAGCCGGCTTTCCGGGCCAAAGCCATCTCTTTGGTGATGGCGGGCGGCGTGATCGCCGGCTTCGCCGGCCCACAGGTAGCCAAGTGGTCGGTGGACTGGCTGGCGCCCGTCACCTTCGCCGGCGTCTATGTCGCCATGGCAGTGTTCTCCGTCGCGGTTCTGGCGCTGGTGCAGCTCGTGCGCATTCCGAGGCTGGCGGCGGCGGAGCGCGCCGTGCCGGGCCGGCCCATGCGTGAAATCCTGCGCCAGCCCAACTATCGCGTCGCACTCGCAGCCTCCGTGTTCGGCTACGCCGTCATGACGCTCACCATGTCGGCAACGCCGCTTGCCATGCTGGCCTGCGGTTTCGGGTTCGCAGACAGCGCCACCGTGATCCAGGCGCACATCATCGCCATGTTCCTGCCGTCGTTCTTCACCGGTCACCTCATCGGTCGCTTCGGCGTGCTGCCGGTGATAGCGGCGGGCGGCCTGATCGAGGTGGGCTGTGCGGTGGTGAATCTCGCCGGGGTCGACTTCACCAACTTTCTCATTGCCAACGTACTGGTGGGACTGGGCTGGAACTTCGCTTTCGTTGGAGGGTCGACCCTGCTGACGTCCACATACACGCCCAGCGAGCGCGCCAAGGTGCAGGCCAGCCATGACTTCACCGTCTATGCGGCGACGGCATCCGCGGCAGCACTCTCAGGTGTGCTCGCGGCGACGGCCGGTTGGTTCGTCATCAACCTTGCTGCCCTGCCGCTGATGGCGGCCGTCACCGGTTCAGCACTGTGGCTCATGGCCTATCAGAGGCGCGCCGCGCCGGCGCCTGCCGAGTAACAGCGCACGCGGGAAGCGACGATGCCAGAAACCTTCGACCCAGCCGGCCACCGCCTCGGACCATCGCGCGCGTTCGAGGATTTCAAGCTGGGCGAAAGCTTCTACATCCCCTCGCGTACGGTGACCGAGGCGCAGTTTCTGGCCTTCCAAGCCGCCTCCGGCGACAACCACCCAATCCACTACGACCGCGAGTACTGCCGCCGCCACGGCCACAGGGACCTCCTGGCACACGGCTACCAGGTGCTGATCCAGACGGCCGCTGGCGCGGGGCAGTTTCCGTTCCTGGTGGAAGACACGCTGATCGGCTTCATCGAGCAGTCCTCACGCTTCGTGAAGCCCGTCTACGCCGGCGACACCCTCTATCCGCGCCTGGTCGTCTGTGCGCTCGAGCCACAGCGCACCACCGGCGTGCTGACGCTCTCCACAACTGTGCATAACCAGAAGGGCGAGTTGGTGATGGAAGGCGTGCAGAAGTATCTGATACGGAAGCGCGCCGCGGCGCCGGCGTGAGGCCGGAGCGTAAGTCCTTGGAGCATCTGCTCCAGCACGCGCTGTGTCGTAAGGGTGACACATAGATCGACGAACGCTGCTACGAACGATCTTCAGTCGGCGTTGAATTAATAGCGTTTATGCGTGGGGTAGACGCAATGTTGATTGGACCTGGCTCTAAGCCTGTGTGGGTAGCGGCCCTCACTGTTGTCGTGTGGACGGCACTCATCTTGATGGCGAGTCTTCCGGTTTAGCCGAGGCTTGCACATGACTGCAGCCAGAGGCATGTTGCGCCGGCGACTACCGGTGGCGGGGTATGATCGTGGAGATTTCGAGCGGTGCCGCCTCTCGACCAACAGCTTCCGGGGCTACTGGCGGTGGCAGCCATCATCGGCGCTACGCTCGGCATTTTGTGGTTGTTCGGGACCTAGCCGCTCAACGGGTTGCCATTTCTTCTGAGCTGCGCTGCCGTTGGCCTTTGCGGCGCTGTCACTGCGAAGCGTGTTTCACCTGACCGCCTTGGACAGTCGCCATGCCCTACGACGTTATGGTTCGGTGTCCGGAAGTCGACAAGGCAGTGCCTACGGGCACCGTCTGCGATGTGAGAACTTTCGAAGCGCTCGCCGAGAAGACCATGCGCTTCAAATGCCCAAAATGCGGAAAATTGCATGAATGGTCGGTTGCCGAAGCGTGGCTGCGCGACCCGGCGTATGATCAAATTCCGCACTGAGCTGCGGCGACATCCTCGCATTCTTCCGTTCTGACCCGCGTGGCTGGCAAGGCAATCGGTAGGCGCGCGAAGCGCACCGGCAATGACGCGATCACCAGTAGGAACGGCCCCAGGCCCACGGGTTGCCGCCGATCGGGCGCTGGAAACGGAAGCGTGCAGACTCCGGATCGCGACGGCGGCGGATGGCAATGCCACCCTGAGGGTCGGTGCTCATGAGGACAATGAAATCGGTGCCGCTGCCGGTCTCGCGGCTGATCTCCTCGTCCGAAATGATGAGGGATGAGCCCGGAGAGACGACAGCGGCGATGCGCTGGGCCGCCTCCTTGGGAATGACGATGCGATCGAGCGCAGACTTGGCGGCCGCCACATTGGTCCCGACCGCGGGGCCGTCGAAGCCGTGACGCCGCTGGCCCTTGGCAGCCGGGTGCGCAGCAGCGGGCATGGGCAGACCGTTGTACAGCGACACTGCGGTCCAGCGCAGATCGGTCTCGTCATTGGTGTAGGCGAGGGCGGTGAAGACGTAGGTGCCCAGAGGCAGGTCGGCATCGCCGATGGTGACCGGACTGTCGAACAGCAGCTCGCGAGACTGGCGCACGTAGAGGCGCTGGCTCTTGCGGCTGATGAAGATGGAAATCGGCGAGAGCTTGCGCGCCGCTTCCCTGGCCTGCTCCTCGGCGGCGAGCCTAGCGTCCTCGGCCGCCCGTGCCGCCTCGCGCAGGCGCGCCACTCTCTCGTGAATGGGGGCCACGTCGGCCTCCACCTTTTCGAGGGCCGCCTGAGCCTGAGCCTGCTGCGCCACGGCAAGCGCCTTGGCTTCCTCGGCGCGCTGGACCGCGTCGGAATTACTCGCCAGCTCTCTCTGCTTTTCTGCCTTCCACACCAGCGCATCGGCCTTGGTCTTGGCCGCCTGTGCCATGCGCAGGGTTCGCACCGTGCGTGCCGCCTCTTTGTTCTGCTGCACGGCGGCAAGGCGCGCCTTGTCGGCTGCGGCCTTGGCGGCCTGCGCTTCCACCGCCTTGGCGGCTGCGAGCGCTCTCAGATTCTGAGGAGGCGGAGCCGGCCGATCCCCCTCCAGGGCGACAGGACTAGTGCCCGACGCAGCCTCGGGTTTCGGCGCCGGAACGGGACCAGGCTTGAACAGGAAAGGGTGGGAGAATTGGATTGGGGCGATGTCGTCGCGCATCACGACCACGCGCATGCCGAGCTTAGTCACCTCGAACAGCTGCTCGGCAAAGCCCGGCGGCAAGCGAATGCAGCCGTGCGAGGCGGGATATCCGGGGAGGGCTCCCGCATGCATGGCAATACCCGACCAGGTGATGCGTTGCATGTGCGGCATGGAGGCATCGTCGTAGAGGTTGGAGTAGTGCTCCACCTTCTTCTGCAGGATGCTGTAGATGCCGGCGGGGGTCTCGTAGCCCGTACGTCCCGTGGAAACGGGCGCGCGCATGATCCAGCCGTCGGCGTCGTAGACCGTGACACGCTGCCGGCCTAGCGACACCACCGCCAGTACTGGCGCGCCTACCGGCCGCGCCTGCACCACCTCTTCTAGCTTGGCGGTGCGCACATTCTGGGCCGACACGGGACCGGCGATCGACGCCCCGAGCAGGGCGAGCCCAACGCAGGCCGTGCTGGTCCGTACCCGGTGGCCGAGGCTGCGATACCTGGAGACGGTGAAGCTCATATGCGTATCTATCCCAAGCCAGTATTGGCAGGCAGCCTGGTTTGGCCAATACAGACACTGCCGAATGCAGGCTGCATGATTCTATGTATCACCCGCGCTACAGCGTTCCCTTCGTCGAGGGAATGCGACCGCTCTGGCGGGGGTCTATGGCTATGGCCTCGCGCAGTGCCCGGGCCAATCCCTTGAAGCAGGTCTCGGCGATGTGGTGGTTGTTCTCGCCGTACAGGTTCTCGATGTGCAGTGTGATCCCGGCGTGCTGCGCAAAGGCCTGGAAGAACTCGCGAAAGAGCTCCGTATCCATGTCGCCGAGCTTGGGCCTGGAGAATTCGACCTTCCACACGAAGTGCGGCCGCCCCGACACGTCGATGGCGACGCGCGTGAGTGTCTCGTCCATGGGCAGGTAGGCACTGGCGTAGCGCGCGATGCCCTGCTTGTCGCCCAACGCCTTGGCCACGGCTTGGCCCAGCACGATGCCGCAGTCCTCGGTGGTGTGGTGGAAGTCGATGTGCAGGTCGCCCTTGGCCTTGAGCGCAATGTCGATCAGCGAATGACGGGAGAGCTGCTCCAGCATGTGATCGAGGAAGCCGACGCCGGTGGCAATGTCGAAGGCACCCGTGCCATCGAGGTCGACAGTGGCCTTGATCTTGGTCTCCTTGGTGGAGCGGTCGATAGTGGCTTGGCGTTTCACGTCAATCTGGCCTTGCTTGCGGGGCGGAACCCAAGCCTTTATCAGCTTGATCCACCAGCTACCATAGTTGCGGCCCCATCATCGCGCCCCTTGATTTACGGGCCGTTCATGCCGACATCGCGGAAGGCTCGCATGACCGATCCAGCCCAATCTCCCGCCCCATCCTCCGGCCTCT
This sequence comes from uncultured Alphaproteobacteria bacterium, assembly GCA_963724565.1. Lineage (GTDB taxonomy): Bacteria > Pseudomonadota > Alphaproteobacteria > Rhizobiales > Hyphomicrobiaceae > AWTP1-13. The sequence continues at coordinate 601,494 of CAVRVK010000007.1, read as the reverse complement.
GGCACGGCACCACTATCCTGACTGTCCGCAAAAGTGGGAAAGTGGTTATCGCCGGCGACGGCCAGGTGAGCCTGGGGGCCACCGTCATCAAGGCCAACGCCAAGAAGGTGCGCTCGATCGGCAAAGGCGACGTGATTGCCGGGTTCGCCGGGGCCACCGCCGACGCCTTCACCCTGTTCGAGCGGCTGGAGAGCAAGCTCGAGCAGTATCCGGGGCAACTCACCCGCGCCTGCGTGGAACTCGCCAAGGACTGGCGCACCGACCGCTACCTGCGGCGCCTGGAAGCCATGATGATCGTGGCGGACAAGCAGGTGACCCTGGTGCTGACCGGAACAGGCGACGTGCTGGAGCCGGAGGGCGGGCTGATGGGCATCGGCTCGGGCGGCAACTTTGCGCTGGCGGCCGCCAAGGCCCTGATGGATACCAGCCTCGGTGCGGAAGACATCGCCCGCAAGGCGATGGCGATAGCTGCCGAGATTTGTGTCTATACAAACACTAAGATCGTCATCGAGGCGCTGGAAAGCAGCCAATGACCAGTTTCTCCCCCCGCGAGATCGTCTCCGAGCTCGATCGCTTCATCGTCGGCCAGAAGGACGCCAAGCGCGCGGTCGCCATCGCTCTGCGCAATCGCTGGCGGCGCCAGCAGCTCGCCGACGATCTGAAGGAGGAGGTGCTGCCCAAGAACATCCTGATGATCGGCCCGACGGGCTGCGGCAAGACGGAAATCTCGCGCCGCCTGGCGCGGCTCGCCGGTGCCCCGTTCCTCAAGGTGGAGGCCACCAAGTTCACCGAGGTCGGTTACGTCGGCCGCGACGTCGATTCCATCGTACGCGACCTGGTGGAGGTCGGAATCTCGCTGATGCGCGACAGCAAGCGCCGGGAGGTCAAGGCCCAGGCCGAGAAGAACGCCGAGGAGCGGGTGATCGATGCGCTGGTCGGCGCCGAATCGCGGCCGGGGACGCGCGAGGAGTTCCGGCGCAAGCTGCGGGCCAACGATCTCAACGACAAGGAGATCGAGATTCAGGTGGCGGAGGCGGGGCCGCAGCTGCCCACCTTCGACATTCCCGGCGGCCAGGTCGGCATGATCAATCTGAACGAGATGCTGGGCAAGGCGTTCGGCCAGCGCACCAAGCCGCGCAAGATGACCGTGGGTCAGGCCTACGACATCCTGGTGGCGCAGGAGAGCGACAAGCTGCTCGACCAGGACCAGCTGGTGCAGGAGGCGGTCAAGAGCGTCGAGAACGACGGCATCGTGTTCCTCGACGAGATCGACAAGGTGTGCTCGCGCTCGGAAGGCGGCCGCATCGGCGCCGACGTCTCGCGCGAAGGCGTGCAGCGCGACCTGCTGCCGCTGCTGGAGGGCACCACCGTCTCCACCAAGTACGGGCCGGTGAAGACCGACCACGTGCTGTTCATCGCCTCCGGCGCGTTCCACATGGCCAAGCCCGCCGACCTGCTGCCCGAGCTGCAGGGCCGGCTGCCGATCCGCGTGGAACTGAAGCCGCTGACGACGGAGGATCTGCGCCGCATCCTGGTGGAGCCGGAGGCGAGCCTGATCAAGCAGTACGTGGCGCTGCTGGCGACGGAGGGCGTGACGCTTGCAGTTCGCCGAGGATGCCATCGATGCGCTGGCCGACATCGCCGCGCAGGTGAACTCGACGGTGGAGAATATCGGCGCGCGCCGCCTGCAGACGGTGATGGAGCGCGTGCTGGACGAGATCTCGTTCGAAGCCACCGACAAGGGCGGCGAGACCATCAGGATCGATGCGGCCTACGTGAAGGCACGCATCGGCGACCTCGCCAAGAACGCGGACCTGAGCAAGTTCATCCTGTAGCCTTGCCGCGCTCTCGCGATGCGCACGCCGGCCCCGGGCCGGGGCAATCGAACCGGTCTTATCCAAGCTGGCTCGACAACAGCTGCGTTCACGAAACCTTGGGCTGGGCGCGGCAAACGGCGTCGCCGGCGCGCGACAGCAGCATCTGCAGCGGATAGCTGCGTCGGAACGGCTGGAAATCGCCGGGCGTCCTTGATGCTGCCCTTGAGCAGCATCGGCCTGCTCGCCCGCGCGCCCGGGTTGATGGCGCGCGATCTGACGGGGCGCGCTACCCACTGAAAAGAATGCCGGAAGCGAGCTTTGCGCTGGCGTACAGGCTTCTATGTGGTAGCCCTACCTTTCAGCAACCTTGGGTTGCGATGGGAAGTCGAAGGGGTACAGCTACCCCGCGACGAGGAAGGGAGCCACCATGCGGCCTTGGCAGGCAACGCTCGTGATTGTGATACTGCTTGCATCTGCCGCGCAACCGACGTTCGCACGGGCGGACTTCCCCGATAAGCCGATCCGCATCGTCGTCCCGTTCGGCCCCGGCGGCCTGGCCGACATCACCATGCGGCACCTGGGCCAGAAGCTGACCGAGCGCACCGGCCAGCAGGTGGTGATCGAGAACCGCCCGAGCGCGGGCGGCATCCTGGCGGCAGCCGCCGTCACTTCCGCAGCGCCCGACGGATACACGCTGTTCGTGCTGTCGAGCGGCATCGCTATCAGCCGCTCCTTGATGAAATCCCTCCCCTTCGATCCGGAAGTGGCGTTCACACCCGTCTCCACGGTTGCCTTCTTCGACCTGCTGGTGCTGGTCAAGGGCGACTCCCCGCTCCGCACTATTGCCGACGCGCTTGCCTCCGCGCGCGCCGCGCCCGACAGGTTCAACATCGGCACCATCAATCGTGGCAGCACCCAGAACACCGCCGGGGAGCTGCTGCGCTCGACCACCGGCGTCGCCATGACGATCGTGCCGTTCCGCAGCACGGGCGAGGTGGCGACCGCTCTCCTGCGCGGCGATGTCACGGTCGCGGTGGAGAGCTATGCGGCGCTCAAAGCCCAGATCGACGAAGGCGCGCTCCGCGCCATCGCCGGCACCGGCAACGTGCGCTCGGCGCTGCTGCCCAATGTGCCGACGTTGCGCCAGAGCGGTGTCAAGGCCGAGGTAGTCGGGTGGAACGCGCTGGTAGCGCCCGCGGGCACGCCGCCGCAGGCAGTCGCCACGCTCAACCGCCACATCCGCGCCATCGTCGACAGCCCGGAGTTCAAGGCGCGCATGCGCGAGCTCGGCACCGAGGCGCGCTCCAGCACGCCGCAGGAGCTGGGCGCGCGGCTCAAAGCCGACATCGAGAAATGGGCGTTAGTCGTCAAGCAGGCCGGGATCGAGCCGCAATAGCCGGTGGCACCGAAGAGGCAGATATGAGCGAACGACCACTTGTCGACACCCACGTCCACGTGTTCACCCGGGACATGCCGCTGGTAGGCAAGCCGCGCCATCGGCCCGACTACGACTTCACACATGCGCAGCTCATCGCCACCCTCGACGCACACGGCGTGCCCTTTGCCGTGATCGCGGCGGCAAGCCCCTGGGGCGATTACAACGACTGCATCCTGGCCGCCCTGCGCGCGCATCCGCGCCGGCTGCGCGGCACCGCCATCCTGCAGCCGACCATCGGCCGCTACGAGCTCGAAGGCATGGCGCGAGACGGCTTCCTCGGCGTGCGGCTGCCGTTCATGGGGCTCGCCGAGCTGCCCGATATCACCAGCTTCGACTACCGCCGGTTCCTGCGCCGCCTCGCCGACCTCGACTGGCACGTCCACCTCCACGTCGAGGGCGCGCGCATTCCCGCGCTCCTGCCGGCAATCGAGGACACGGGCGTGAAGCTCGTGATCGACCACATGGGGCGGCCCGAGCCGGAGACCGGCATCGGCGGGACAGGCTTCAAGGCCATGCTGGATGCGGTCGAGCGCGGACGCACCTGGGTTAAGCTGTCAGCCGCCTATCGCCAGGGCCCGCAGAGCGACGACTATGCGCGCGAGCTAGTGCGCGCCGCCGGGCCGGACCGGCTGATGTGGGCCAGCGACTGCCCCTTCGTCGGCTGCGAGCGCGAGGTCACTTATCAGCAAACGGTGGACTGGCTCATCCGCTGCGCGCCCGACGCCAACGCGCGCCGCAAGATCCTGGGCGAGACCGCGCTGGGCTTCTATTTCGGCGAGAGCGTGCCGCCAAAGCTACACGGCAGCACAAAGGCATAGCCGATTCCGCGTCGTTGCGGGTTGAACGGGAAAAAGGTCATCCTGCTGCCCAGATCGTGCGGCGCCTAGCTTCGCGGGATTTTCCACACCAGGGAGTTCTCCGATGACGAGCCGCTTGTTCCGCGTGGTGCTCATCTCTCTGCTGCTCCCAGCCTTCGAAGCCGGCGCGCAACAGGTCAAACTCAGGGCCACCTTGCAGGTGCCGGCCACCGACCCGTTCTTCGGCGTGAGCCTGGTGCGGTTCAAGGAGGAGGTGGAGAGGCGAACCGACAAGGCCATCTCCATCGAGATCTTCGATAAGGGACAACTGTTCAAGGACGATCAGGTCGTCGACGCCGTCTCATCCGGCGCCATCGAGATGGGCATCGTGGGCTTCAACTGGGTTGCCAACAAGCTTCCCGCTGTCGGCATCCTGGAGCAGCCATTCCTCTTCAATTTCGATGCCCTGGTGCGCGCAACGGCTCGTCCCGGCAGCGAGATCAGAACCCTGATCGACGAGGCTGTGCTGACCTCGACGGGGTTGCGCATTCTGTGGTGGCAATCGCTCGGCAATACCATTTTCCTCTCCAAAGGGCTGGACGTCAGCGAACCGCGGCGCATCAAGGATCAGAAGGTGCGGGTATTCAGCAAGACCTTGGCACAGTTCACGGCGCTTTGCGGTGGGACGCCGACCATGCTCTCCGTCGCCAAGCTCCACGATGCCCTCAAAGACGGCTCTGTCGATCTGGCCATGGCAGGCCTCGCAGCTTTCGAAGCCCGCGAGCTCTGGAAGGTGACCGATACCATCACGCGAACGGAGCATGCCCCGGTAGAATACTTCCTCGTCATCAACGACACGATCTGGCGGTCGCTGCCTCCCAGTCACCAGGCCGCTATGGCGCAAGCAGCGCAGCACGTGGAGCGGGAGACGCGCGACCGGGTGGCGGAGATCGAGGCCAGGGCCTACGCCTTTGCGCGCCGGAAAAACATCAAGGTCCGCGAGCTGACTCCCGATCAGGTGGCGGAGTGGCGCGCCTGCAGCGCCGATGTGCTATCCGACTACATGGCTCATAACGCCGAGCTTGCGCAGCGGCTGATGGCGGCCTACGGCAAGCTGCGAACCGATCCGTGCTGCTCGGCGGGCCCGAGTTCGGGTCCCTTCACCCGGCGCTGAATTCTTTCTCGATCACTGCGGAGGAGCTGGCCCAATGACCCGCGCATGGCCCGACATCCCCTTCGTCGCGTGGAAGGACACCTGCGCCACGCTGCAGCTGTGGGTGCAGATCGTCGGCAAGTACCGTCTGGCGCGCACGCCGTGGGTCAACCACTCCTGGCACGCCACGCTCTATGTGACCCCGCGCGGGCTCACCACTTCGGCGATTCCGGCCGAGAACTGCAGCGTCGAGTTCGAATTCGATTTCGTCGAGCACAAGCTCAACGGCAGCGCCAGCGATGGCTCCCGCCGGTCGTTCGCGCTCGAGCCAATGACGGTTGCCGACTTCTACGCCCGCTTCCTTGCCCTCACGGATGCGCTCGGCGTGCGCGCCAAGTTCAGCGGCACGCCGAACGAGGTGGCGGACGCGATCCCTTTCGCGCGGGACACAACGCATGCCTCCTACGATGCCGATGCGGTTGCCCGCTTCTGGCGCGCCCTGGTCGAGGCCGACCGCGTGCTCAAGATTTTCCGCACCGGTTTCCTCGGCAAGGTCAGTCCGGTGCACCTGTTCTGGGGCAGCTTCGACATGGCGGTGACGCGCTTCTCGGGCCGCACCGCGCCGCAGCATCCTGGCGGCATTCCCGCGCTGCCCGATGTCGTCACGCGCGAGGCCTATTCGCACGAGGTGAGCTCCGCCGGCTTCTGGCCCGGCGGCGGGCCGGTCGACTACGCTGCCTTCTACTCCTACGCCTATCCCGCGCCGCAAGGCTTCCCCCAGCAGAAGGTGACGCCGGACGCTGCTTTCTTTCACGCGACCGCAGGTGAGTTCATCCTCCCCTACGATGCCGTGCGCACCGCCAGCGATCCGGACCAGGTGCTGCTCGGCTTTCTCGAGTCGACCTACGATGCGGCGGCGCGTCTCGGCGCCTGGGACCGCAAGGCATTGGAGTGCGCGCGCGGCCGCGCCGGCGTGCCGCGACCCGTGTGAACCTTCGCGGCCGCCACTTGCGTTCGGACGGCGCGTATCCCAAGTGCTCAACAACAAAGGAGTGATCATGCGCGCTCTCGGCCTTATTGCGGTTGCCGGCGTTCTCGCCGCAGCAGCTCAACCTGCCTCGGCCGAGATCACCAAAGCGGCGGCGCGCAAGAGTGCAAACGCCGCCAAGGTCGAGACGTTCGCCAAAGGCCTGGTGAACCCCTGGGGCATAGCCTTCCTGCCCGACGGCCGCGTGCTGGTCACCGAGCGGCCCGGGCGCATGCGCCTGATCGGCAAGGACGGCAGCCTGTCGCAACCCTTGAGCGGCGTGCCGCCGGTGTTCGCCGGCCGGCAGGGCGGGCTGCTGGACGTGGCGCTCGCTCCTGACTTCACCACGTCGAACGCGATCTATTTCACGTTCTCGGAGCCTCGCGGCGAAGGCACGAACGGCACCAGCGTGGCGCGGGCGAAGCTGGTGGCCGAGGCTGGAGGTGGCAGGCTCGACGACGTCAAGGTGATCTTCCGCCAGGAGCCAGCCGCCACCGGCGGGTTGCACTTCGGCTCGCGCTTGGCCTTTGCGCGCGACGGCAACCTGTTCGTGACGCTCGGCGAGCGCTACCAGCGCGACAAGGCGCAAGACCTCTTCACCCACTACGGCAAGGTCGTGCGCATCCGCCCCGATGGCTCGGTGCCGCCGGACAATCCCTTCGTCGGCAAAACCGACGCAAGACCCGAGATCTGGAGCTTCGGTCACCGCAATGTGCAGTCGGCGGCGATCAACCCCGTGAGCGGCAAGCTGTGGACCGTCGAGCACGGAGCGCGCGGCGGCGATGAGATCAACATTCCGCTGGCCGGCAGGAACTACGGCTGGCCGGTCATCACCTATGGGCGCGACTACTCGGGCGCCAAGATCGGCGAGGGCAGCGCCAAGGCCGGCCTGGAGCAGCCGATCTACTACTGGGATCCCTCGATCGCCCCGTCCGGCATGGCCTTCTACACGGGCAATCTGTTTCCCGAGTGGAAGGGCAATCTGTTCGTGGGCGCGCTCGCAGGGCAGGCGCTGCACCGGCTGGTGCTGGACGGCGAGACTGTGGTCGGCGAGGAGCGGCTGCTTGCCGACCTGCGCGAGCGCATCCGCGACGTGCGCAACGGCCCCGACGGCGCGTTGTGGGTGCTGACCGACAGCTCGGAGGGCCGCGTGCTGCGGCTCGTATCGGAGTAGGGCCGCGCTCGGCCTACTTGAACAACGACGACAGCGAGAACGACGAAACCTTCACCACCGGCGGTGCTTCGGCGATCCTGGGATGCGGCTCGTCAATGTAGACGTTGACCCCTGTCGCGCGCCCTTCCTGGATCAGCGACGCCACATAGGCCCAGCCGTTCGGCCCCAGCCCGAGGCAGGCCTCCGACATCTCGCCCTTCAGACGCACATGAATGGCGATGCTGCCCCGCGCCAGGATGGCGGCGGTCTGTGCCGGAGTGAAGTTCTCCTTGTGCCATAGCTTGGTGAGATAGATGCCCGCCACCATGCGCTGGCTTCGAGGGCCCCAGTACACCCGTTTGTCTTTCTCGGATGCGAACGCGTACTCCCCAGGAGGCAGCGGGCCGACCGCTCTCGCAGCGAAGCACTCGGGTTCCGGATTGTTCCTGCATTGCTCGCGTCCGGAGATGGCCCAGGCGATGGTCTTGCCGCCTGCCGGCGGATCGTCGGAGACTACGAACAGACGCCCGGTCCTGATCGTATAGCCGAGCCGGAAAGGCTTGGTGGTGTCGGGAACTCTGCGCACGACATCCTCGAACGGGCTGCAGATCTCGCCGCCCGTCAGCTTTCGCTCGTAGCCCTTGTGGGTGATGGTGACGTAGTCGACATTGGCGGCGCAGTCCCACTGCGGCAGTGTCTTGATGTTGGCCAGCGGTGCCGGCACCAAAGCCCCATTGGCCGGGGCCTTGGAAATGGCAATGTCGAGCTTGCGCTTGGGGCCCGCCGACGGCTTGTCGGCCACGCCGGGCGGTGCCGCCGTTCTCGGCGCCCATTTGATCTGCTCGCACCTGTCGGAGAGCTTCGGCGGCTCGATCTGCTGGGCCGCGAGCTGACGGGCAACGACGTTGGAAGCTCCGATCTTGACGTAGGCCACGGCGAGCGCCTGCTGGACCTCGATCTGCTCCTGCGAGAGCTCGAAGATGCAGTCCTCGTAGATCTGGTCGCCGACCTGGCTGAAGAAACTCGCCATGTCGCTGGCCGCCGCCGCCGAGTCCGGGCCGGGACCTGGCGTTTTCGGTTGCTGCGCCAAACCGCTGCCCGAATGCAGCAGGACCAGGATTGCCGCGAAGGCGTACAGCGCGCGTCTGAGCCTTGCGTCAATCATCCCTTGGAGACACCTCGGCGCCTGCTCACTGTGCTTCCCCCTCCCCTTGGGCACGTGGCCCGAATCGAAAAGCCGGTCAACCCCAATGACTTCGCACATGGTCAAAATTGGGGCTAGTGCGAGATCGAGAGAAGCGCGGGCGGAGCAGGCCCCAAGCGCAAAAATCCCCGCATTTCGGGCGCCGGTTGACAGGCGGGAGCGGTTCCACGATTGTGCGCGCCATCCAGACGGCCCGTGGGAACGAGCCGCCGCTCTGCACATGATGCGGCCCTTCTTGGGGCCCAGGATCGGGAGGCAGAGGGGTCAACGTCCGCCAGCGCGATGCGCCCGCGGGCGCGCTTGGCCGTTCCCGCGCGAGCCGAAGAGGGTTCGATGTTCCAAAGTCTGTCAGAGCGCCTCTCGGGCGTACTCGACAAGCTCACCCGCCGCGGCTCGCTGACCGACAGCGACGTCAGCGAGGCCATGCGCGAGGTGCGCCGCGCGCTGCTCGAGGCAGACGTGGCGCTCGAGGTGGTGCGCGACTTCACCGACAAGGTGAAGGCCAAGGCCATCGGAGCGAACGTGATCAAGTCGGTCACGCCGGGGCAGATGGTGGTCAAGATCGTGCACGACGAGCTGGTCGCCATGCTGGGCTCCGACGCCGCGCCGATCGATCTCGCCGCCCAGCCGCCCGTGGCCATCATGATGGTCGGCCTGCAGGGCTCCGGCAAGACCACCACCACGGCCAAGATCGCCTACCGGCTCGCCACGCGCGACAAGAAGAAGGTGCTGATGGCCTCGCTCGACACGCGGCGGCCCGCGGCGCAGGAGCAGCTGCGCGTGCTCGGCGAGCAGACCAATGTCGACACGCTGCCTATTGTCGCCGGTCAGACGCCGCAGCAGATCGCCAAGCGTTCCATAGATGCCGCCCGCCTCGGCGGCTACGATGTGGTGCTGCTCGACACCGCAGGCCGCATCCATATCGACGAAGCGCTGATGCAGGAGTCGGCGGAAGTGCGCGACATCGCGCAGCCGCACGAGACCTTGCTGGTCGCCGACAGCCTCACCGGCCAGGACGCTGTCAAGCTCGCCAGCAGCTTCAACGAGCGCGTCGGCATCAGCGGCATCGTTCTCACCCGCGTCGACGGCGATGGCCGGGGCGGCGCCGCGCTTTCCATGCGTGCGGTCACCGGCAAGCCCATCAAGCTGATCGGCACCGGCGAGAAGTGGGACGCACTCGAAGACTTCCACCCGCAGCGCATCGCCGGCCGCATCCTCGGCATGGGCGACGTGGTGAGCCTGGTCGAGAAGGCCGCGCAGACGATCGACGTCGAGAAGGCACAGGCCATCGCCGAGAAGATGCGCAAGGGCGTCTTCGACCTCGAAGACCTGTCCGATCAGTTGAAGCAGATGGAGCGCATCGGCGGCATGTCGAGCATGCTGGGCATGCTGCCAGGCATCGGCAAGGTGAAGAAGCAGATCGATGCGGCCGGCATCGACGACAAGATCATCAAGCGCCAGCGCGCCATCATCTCGTCGATGACGCCCAAGGAGCGGCGCACGCCTAAGATCCTCGACGGCAAGAGAAAGCGCCGCATCGCCGCCGGCTCCGGCACCAAGCCCGAGGACATCAACAAGCTGCTCAAGATGCACCGTCAGATGGCGGACATGATGAAGAGCATGGGCAAGCGCGGGGGCATCATGCAGCGCATGATGGGAGCGGGCGCCGCTCCGCCGAGCCAAGCCGACCTCGAACGCATGCAGGCCGAGCTCGGCCAGCTCGACCCGCGTGCGCTGGAGAGCCTGCCCAAGGACCTCAAGGATCAGTTGCCGAAGGGCCTACCCGGCATGGGCGGCGGCGGCAGACCCGCGCCGCGCCTGCCTGGCCTTCCGGGGCTGCCCGGCGGTGGAGCGCCGAGGTTCACCGGTCTCCCCGGTCTGCCGGGGAAGAAGAAATGAGAAGGGGCAGTAGGGAGTGGGGAATAGGGAGTAGGACACCAATTCCCTACTCCCGATCTCCCTACTCCCTGTTCACTACTGATAACTAGAAAGGAACGAGCAATGTCCGTGAAAATCCGCCTCTCGCGCGGGGGCACCAAGAAGCGCCCCTACTATTACATCGTCGTGGCCGAATCGACTTCGCCGCGCGACGGGCGCTACATCGAGCAGATCGGCACGCACAATCCGCTGCTGCCCAAGGACAACACCGACCGCGTCAGGCTCAATCTCGATCGGGCCAAGCACTGGCTGTCGGTGGGCGCCCAACCTTCCGATCGCGTGGCGCGCTTCCTCGATGCGGCGGGCCTCATGAAGCGTGAGGCGCGCAACAACCCGCAGAAGGCCAAGCCCCGCAAGAAGCGCCAGGAGCGCGAGGCAGCCGCGGCCGGCGCCGCTGCGGAAGGCGGCGAGGCCAAGCCCGCGGCGTGATGGCCGTGGCCGAGGCCAAGCCCAATCGCGTCCTCCTCGGCCGCATCGCGGGTGCGCACGGCATCCGCGGCGACGTTCTGATCAAGACTTTCACAGCGGCGCCGGAGTTGATCGGCGCCTACGGGCCGCTCGCCGACAAGAGCGGCGCGCGGACCTTCGAAATCCAGAGCGTGCGCGTAACGGCGAAGGGCGTGGTCGCCCGCTTGAAGGGTGTCGCCGACCGCAACGCCGCCGAAGCCTTGAAGGGCATCGAGCTCTACGTCGAGCGCGAGCGGCTGCCGGCCGCTGACGAGGGCGAGTTCTATCATGCCGACCTGATCGGCCTGGCCGCCGTCGATGGCGAGGGCAGGCCCGTGGGCGAGATCGTCGCCGTCCACAACTTCGGCGCCGGCGATCTGATCGAGGTGCGGCTTGCCGGCTCGGGCAAGACCGAGCTGGTGCCCTTCACCGACGACGCCGTGCCGGAAGTCGACATCGCGGCGCGCCGGGCGGTGGTGGTCATCCCGCAGACGGACGAGTAGGTCGGGTCGAGCGAAGCGATGACCCAACGCACCTTATGCGCAACGTGTTGGGTCTGCGCATTCGCTTGACCCAACCTACATCTGCTCAAACGTTCTCAGCTTTGCGCGTCCAGATCAACGTTCAGCTCTGACGCGTTGGCTGGCCGCCGGCAGCGCCCCTCGAACATGGCGCCTTCCTCAATTGTGAGGGACATGTGGTGGATGTCGCCCTCTACGTTGGAAGACGCCTGCAGCGCCACCGTCTTGGCGCGAATGGCCCCAGATGTCGTGCCGCGCACGATCACGCGCTCGGCGGCGATGGTGCCCGTCACCCTCCCCTGCTCGCCGACGATGATCTCGGCGCCGACCACATCGCTTTCGAGATCGCCGTCGACCTGCAGCACGCCGCGGCTGATGATCTTCAAGCCTTGACCGGTGATCTTGAGATCGTTGCCGATGACGGATTTGCCGGGCTCGGTTGCGCCCGTGCTGCTCAGCGGCCTGCCGGAGCCGGCATTGACAGACTTGAACGGTACGGCCGGGGCGGCAGAGGTACGCGCCATGATACTACTCCCTGTGTTGGGTACGGCAGATCAGTAGCAATAGGGCCAATACCCGTCCATGCAAAGGCTCGCCCCGCCTCGCTCAAAATCTGGATACGCCCAGATGTTGCAGAGGCGCAAGAACGGCACCGTCGAATCGCGTCTGTCATGTGGCGCCGCGACGACATTGTGCCGAAGCGGTGTTGGCCATGATGAGGCGGCCGCCTCATACCCGCTCGCCGCGCAGCAGCTTCGGCACCTCGCCGGTGAGGCCCGCCGCCTCAGCCACGAAGAACTGCTTCAGAGCCGGCAGCCGCTCGACCAGCGCCGAGGCCCGCGCTGCGCGCCGTGCGCAGCAGCGTCCAGTCGCTGGAGAACAGGCGGTTCAGGCCGTCGAAGGCCGCGGCCGACAGCGCTGCATCGGTACGGCGCCAGCGCTCGTAGCGAGCGAGCACGATGCCCGAGCCGATGTCGAGGCCGAGCCGGGCCGCATCGACCACCACCTCCGTCAGCGCCGCAACGTCGCGCAGCCCGAGATTGAGGCCCTGCCCGGCGATCGGATGCACCAGATGCGCGGCATCGCCGACGAGCGCCAGCCGATCCGCCACCAGCGCGCGCGCGAGGTGCATCTCGAGCGGCCACACGCCGCGTGGGCCCGCCAGCTCGGTGCGGCCGAGGCGATAGCCGAAGCGCTTCTCGACCTCGGCGAGAAAGTCGCGCATCGTCGAGCGCCGCGATGCGCGCGGCCCTCGCTCTCCTCCTCGGTCCACGTGATGCAACAGCGATTGCCCTTGCAGCGGCAGGATAGCGAACGGGCCCGACGGCAGGAAGTGCTGGATTGCCCGCCAGCGATGCGGCTTCTCGTGCTTCGACCGTGGTGACGATGCCGACCTGCGGATACTTCCAGCCCACGACGCCGATGCCCGCCGCCTCGCGCAGGCGCGAGGCGCGGCCGTCCGCCGCCACCAGCAGCGCGCGCGCGCAGCGAGCGGCCGTCGGCGAGCGAAACCGTGATGCCGTGCTCGTCGGCGGCAAAGCCCTCGGCCGCCGCGCCGCCCATCAGAGCGATGGACGAGCGCCGCGGAGGCGCCCTGCGAGAATGGCAGCGTGCAGCCGCTCGTTCTCGACGATGTAGGTTGCGGGCTCGCCGCCTTCCACGGTGTTGTCGTAGGAGACGAGCACGGGCCGGAATGCGTCGTCGCAGCGCGGAGTCGGTGATGTCGACGGCCGTCACCGGCTCCGCATGCTCGGCAAGCGGCGGCCAGATGCCGAGCGTCGCCAGCAGGCGCTTGGAGCCGGCCGAGACGGCGGAGGCGCGCACGTCGCGGTGGGCAGCTTCGCTGCCGAACGCCTGGCGATCGGCCACGGCGATCTGTGATCGCCGGCCCCAGCGCATCGGCCAGCGCGCAGGCGAGCGTCAGCCCGACACCGCCGCCGCCGGCAATGACAATGTCGTAGCGCTCGCCTGGTCCTTGCATCGCGCCTGTTCGCTCAGGCGTCGCGCGGCCAGCTTGACAGAATCGCCGGCCGGCTCTCCCTTGGCCTGCTGATCATTCGTAGGCCCCGTCATGCCGACCGCAGAACCCCAGCCTGAATCCGAGCCTAAGTCCAATCCGGGCGCCATCGAGAACCTGCTCTCGATTCTGGACCTGGAGCCGCTCGAGGATAACCTGTTTCGTGGCCGCAGCCCGCAGCAGTCCTGGCAGCGCGTGTTCGGCGGCCAGACCCTGGGCCAGGCCCTGGTGGCGGCCGTGCGCACGGTGCCGCCCGAGCGCATCGCCCATTCGCTGCACGCCTATTTCCTGCAGCCCGGCGACCTGACGCGGCCCATCATCTACGGCGTTGAGCGCGTACGCGATGGCGGCAGCTTCACGACGCGGCGCGTGACGGCCACCCAGCACGGCCGCGCCATGTTCGTCATGAGCGTATCGTTTCACAAGTCCGAGCCAGGCCTCGAGCACCAGGATCCGATGCCGCAACGTGCCGCCGCCCGAGGACCTTGCCGAGCGAGCGCGATCTGAGAGCGCGCATGATTGCCGAGCTGCCCGCGGCCATGCGCAAATACTGGGAGCAGGACCGCCCCATCGAGATGCGGCCCGTCGATGTCTCGCGCTATTTCGCACGCGAGAAGCGCACGCCCCAGCAGTACGTCTGGATGCGGGCGACCGGCCGGCTTCCCGACGACGCCCCGCTGCATCAGTGCGTGCTGGCCTATGCGTCGGACTTCTCGCTGCTCGACACCGCGCTGCATCGCCCACGGCAAGCTGATGTTCGACAAGGACATTCAACTCGCGAGCCTCGACCACGCGCTATGGTTCCACCGCCCGTTCCGTGCCGACGATTGGCTGCTCTACGCCCAGGACAGCCCCTCGAGCCACGGTGCGCGCGGGTTCTGCCGGGGCAGTATTTTCACGCGCGAGGGTGTGCTGGTGGCCTCTGTCGCCCAGGAAGGATTGATGCGCCCAGCGCGCCTCCGCCTTCGTGCCTAGATAATAGGCATTCGTTAATCGATTGCCTGCATTTTATGCACGAAGCGATGCTCATGTAGGCAGCCATAATATCATATTTTTCTGTGCGATTTCAAAGTTGTAAAGCCCTGGATCGGGACTGGCACGCCTTTTGACTCTTAACGAACCGACGCCGCCTTCGCGCGCGGCGAGGATGCTGTCTGTGCTCGCGTGGGCCAGGCGGCAGCCAGAGATCAAGGGGAAACCGCAATGAAGCTGGTGACCGCCATCATCAAGCCGTTCAAGCTCGAGGAGGTGCGCTCGGCGCTCACCGACCTCGGGTTGCAGGGCATGACCGTGACCGAAGTGAAAGGTTACGGCCGGCAAAAGGGTCATACGGAAATCTACCGCGGCGCAGAATACGCGGTGAGCTTCCTGCCCAAGGTGAAGATCGAGGTCGTCGTGCCGTCCGGCAGTGTGGACAAGGCCGTCGAGGCCATCGTCCGCTCGGCCAGAACCGGCCAGATCGGCGACGGCAAGATCTTCGTCTCTCCGATCGAACAAGCGGTCCGCGTCCGCACGGGCGAGACCGACGACAGCGCTATCTGATCTTCACCTTGCAGCTTTTGACGTTCGCCGCAGACACTTGGAGGCAGTACACATGACAGCTTGGATTTCCCGCCGGATTGCAGCGATCGCAATCATGGCGCTGTTTGCGTGGCTAGCGATCGAGCCAGCCCTGGCTCAAGCGACCCCGACACCGCCGACGCCGAACAAGGGCGACACGGCGTGGATGCTGACGTCGTCGGCGCTCGTGCTGCTGATGACGATCCCGGGCCTCGCCCTGTTCTACGGCGGCCTGGTGCGCACCAAGAACATGCTGTCGATGCTGATGCAGGTGTTCTACACGGTCTGCGTCGTGTGCATCATCTGGGTGCTGTACGGCTACAGCATGGCCTTCACGGAAGGCACCGTCTACAACGCCTTCTTCGGCGGCTTCACCAAGGCGTTCCTGTCCGGCGTGACGCCGGAGTTCAACGTCGAGACCTTCACCCAGGGCGTCGTCATCCCCGAGCTCGTCTACATCTGCTTCCAGATGACGTTCGCGGCCATCACCCCGGCGCTGATCGTCGGCGGTGATGGCCGAGCGCATGAAGTTCTCGGCCATCGCCCTGTTCATCCCGCTGTGGGTCACGTTCGTCTACTTCCCGATCGCTCACATGGTCTGGTACTGGGCCGGCCCGGAGGCGACCGTCGCTGCCGCCAAGGCCATTGCCGAAGCTGGCGCCGACGCGGCCAAGAAGCAGGCTGCCGAGGCCGCACTCGCTGCGGTGCAAGCCAACGCCGGTCTCGCCTTCCAGTGGGGTGCACTCGACTTCGCCGGCGGCACGGTCGTGCACATCAACTCGGGCATCGCCGCGCTCGTCGGCGCGCTGATGGTCGGCAAGCGCGTCGGCTTCGGCAAGGAAGCGATGCCTCCCCACTCGCTGACGCTGACGCTGGTCGGCGGCGCCCTGCTGTGGGTCGGCTGGTTCGGCTTCAACGCGGGCTCCGCGCTCGAGGCCGGCGGTACTGCCGCGCTGGCGATGACCAATACCTTCGTCGCCACCGCGGCGGCGGCTCTCGCCTGGCTGCTGGCGGAGAACATCTCCAAGGGTAAGCCGAGCCTGCTCGGCGCCGTGACGGGCGCCGTCGCCGGCCTCGTTGCGGTCACGCCCGCGTCGGGCTTCGCTGGCCCGATGGGCGCGATCGTGCTCGGCGTCGTTGCCGGCATCGTGTGCTTCATCGCCTGCTCGGCGATCAAGAACGCGCTGGGCTACGACGATGCGCTCGACGTGTTCGGCGTGCACTGCATCGGCGGCATCGTCGGCGCGCTCGGCACCGGCATCCTGGCGGCGCCGATGCTCGGCGGCACCGGCGTGTTCGACTACACGATCGGCAAGATCGCGCGAGTACGACATGGTCGACGCAGTTGATCACGCAGTTCAAGACCGTGTGCCTCACGCTCGGTGTGGTCGGGCCTCGGCACCTTGATCCTGCTCGGGATCGTGCGCGTGGTCGTCGGGCCTGCGGCCGGCCACCGACCAGGAGCGCGAGGGCCTCGATCTCGTCGATCACGGCGAGCGGGCCTACAACTACTGAGCTGCAAGCTTGCGGCGAGGCTTGCGCTCCATCGGGCCTCGCCGCCTTCTCGAGCACGCCACTTCCCCGGTACGTGCTCACCGACGCCCGGAGTGCAAGCTTCGGGCGTTTTTTGTGTCGCCTCAGGACGGCACGCGCACTCTCGAGCCGGGGCCTGAGCTGCCGCAGGAGCAGCAGCAGATGCTCGCGCTGCAGCGCAATGCAGCCCTCCGTCGGCGCGATAGCCCGGCCTTGCCACGTGCATGAAGATGGCGCTGCCGCGACCCGCACGCGCGGCACGGTGTTGTGGCCCAGCACGACGACGACGTCGTAAAGACGGTCCGATGCGCCACAGCGACTCGGCGCTGGCCGCATAGGGATAGTCGCACTAGCCGATTGTAGTTGCGGTCGGCTGGCGCATCGCACCAGCCATCGCTCCGGCCGTATCGCGCTTGACCGGCAGACCCGTCGAGGGGCGGCCGACACGATCGGCGCGATACAGCACGCCCAGAGCGCGCCAACATCCGACGGCGTTGCGCCGTCGCCTTCGCGCTTGCGCACCCGCCGGCCGCTTCGGCCCAGCGCACAGGGAAGGTTCAGGATGCCAAGTCTCGACGCTGCCGCGCTTGCCCTCGCGCCGTACAGCCCCGACGACGGCGGTCGCTCCTTGCATGCCTGCCAACCGAAGCGGAACTCCTTCCGACATGGCGCGTCCTTTGTTTCTCCGCCCGCACAAGCCCTGTTTCGCGGCGGCAACTGATGCTAGACTTCGGGGCTTCCGGCAACAGTCCTCTAACTGGAGCCGACACGCATGAGCACCGCACGCAAGATTCTCATCGTCGATGACGACGAGGACCTTCGCGAGTCGTTGAAGGACCAGCTGGCGCTGCATGACGAATTCGAAGTGGCCACCGCAGCCACGGCCGCCAAGGCGATCGACGCAGGCCAAGGGCAATCACCTGGACCTGGTCCTGCTCGACGTGGGCCTGCCCGACATGGACGGCCGCGAGGCCTGCAAGCTGCTGCGCAAGAACGGTTTCAAGAGCCCGATCGTCATGCTGACGGGCAACGACTCGGATGCCGACATGATCCTGGGCCTCGACTCGGGTGCCAACGACTACATAACCAAGCCTTTCAAGTTCGCGGTGCTGCTGGCGCGCATTCGCGCGCAGCTGCGTCAGCACGAGCAGAGCGAGGATGCCGTATTCGCCATCGGCCAGTACTCGTTCAAGCCGGCATCGAAGATGCTGATCGACGAGAAGGGCTCGAAGATCCGCCTGACCGAGAAGGAGACGTCGATCCTCAAGTATCTCTATCGCGCCGGCGAGAAGGTGGTGACCCGCGACGTGCTGCTGCAGGAGGTCTGGGGCTACAATTCAGGCGTCACCACGCACACGCTCGAGACGCACATCTACCGCCTGCGCCAGAAGATCGAGAAAGACCCCTCGCACGCCGAGCTGCTGGTGACCGAGACCGGCGGCTACAAGCTGGTGCCTTAGCCATCCCTGCATACCTGCCGCAACTTCCGTGAACGGGTTGGGCACCCGGCTGGACCGATCGCGCGAATCGCGGGACGGTGCCGCGTCGCACTCGGTAGGGGTTGCCGGAAATGGCCATCGACAAGCTGGTGGCACCGCTCATGCGTGTGCCGTTGTTCGCGACGCTGAAGCCGCTGCAGCTGACCGAGCTTGCGCGCCACGTCGAGAGGATTGCTTTTCGCCCCGGCAGCACCATCACCACATCTGGTGCGCCCGGAGACGGCGCCTACCTCATCGTCTCGGGTGAAGCTGCACGCGTCCCCAACGGACGGGGGCCGTCCCGAACCCATCGAGCCGTGCTCCCTGGTCGGCGAGCTGGCGATGCTGACCGAGCACATCTACGGCGTCACGGTCATAGCGCTGGGGCGCGTCAACGCGCTCAAGATCACCCGCGCCGGCCTGCACGCGCAGATGCGCGACGACCCGCGATTGGCCGAGCATTTCACGGGTCTCTTGACTGAGCGCCTGAAGCAAGTGGCGGTGGAGATGCGCAGCATCGACGAGCTGCTTGCGATCGCTTCGGGCAAGACGCGCTCGGCTGTTTCGCCCTCAGCTCCAGCCACCGCCACTCCCGCGCCGGGCCTCATCCACACAGGCGCCGCGGGACCGCAAAGGTAGCCCGAAAAGAAAAGCGCCCAACCCCGGGGGAGGAGTTGGGCGCGAGAAGCGCGTCATGCGCATAGTGCCAGGAGGGAAGCCGGCACTCGCGAATGGCGTCTTTCGGCTAGACGGGGGGCACTACCGATGAAGAGCGACGCCACTCGCTGTCCCCCATAAATAAACCTTGTAGAGGCCATTTCAATGCCCGCTGTGACAGATCACGAAATTGTTACGAAATATTTCAGACCGTCAGGGCGGGGCTGATTCGGGCATTGATTTGGCTAGGCTTTCGGTCTGTCAGGGCTGGATCTTCTGCAAGGCGATGGGTGGCGGCACGAACAGGCTGGCGTCCAAGTCGTCGACCTTCTGGAAGTCTGTGAGCTCGACCCTCGTATCGAGGCCTTGCGCGTCCGTGGTGATCCATTCCTTCAGGTCGAAGGGCTGTTTTCTCTGCAAAAACAGCTTGATACGCCCGACCGTATCAGGGCTCTTGTCCTGCAGGGCCAGCACGATCCGGTCGTCGGCCTCACCCACTTCCGAGAATCTTGGCATCCTTCAGCAGGTCCACGTCTTTGCGCAGCAGAACACGGAAAGGCGTTTGGTCCAGGCCGTAGCGATCATCTGTCTTCAAGTCATGGTCCTGGACGGCCATGTACTTGCCATCCGAGACGATCACTTGCCTGCTCGGAGAGGCGTATTCGAAGCGGAAGCGGCCGGGTCGCTTGAAGTAGTACTTGCCGCGCTGGCGCTTGCCATCCGCATTGATCTGGACGAACGTGCCTTTCACGTCGCCCATATCGTTGAAATATTTCGAAACTCTCTGGATCAGCTCCATCTGCTTGGGGCTGAATTCCTGGCCATTCTCGCCCGCTTGATCCTTGGTGACCGTCTGGCTCCAGTTCTGCGCCGGAGGCGGGCTTTTCGAGCCTTGCGCAAGGGCGGCACCGCCGATCGCCAGGCCCGTGACAGCAATGAGCGCGAAGCGCCCCGCTAGGCGTAAGTGCATCGACTTCCCCCAAGCCTGCTTCAACGCAGTGAGCCAGTGATTCGGCCCTGTTGGCCACCGTCTGTCGCAACATTGGGACAAGATTGTGAGCAGGACGGGGCGGGCCATCCGACAGCACACAGCGGCCGCGCAGTCTGCGGCTGGCCTATACCTCGCTTGAGCCAGGCCCACCGATCAGGATCGGCCGCAGCCCGTTGTAGACGGGTGCACCAAGAATGCCCTCGCGCTCCATGCGGTCGATCAGGTCTGCCGCGCGCATGTAGCCGATCTTCAAACGCCGCTCGAGATACCCGGCCGAGGCCTTCCGGTCTCCCAGCACGATGGCAACTGCCTGGCCGTAGAGAGCATCGCCGCCAGGCATGTTCTGCGGGCGCCAGCCCTCGGGCTCTGGCGGGGCCATCGCCGCAGGCGGCCTGCGTTCCGGCACCCTGTGCTCCGGCACGTAGTCTGCGGAGGCTTGGGGCGCTTGCTCTGGGAAGCGGAAGGCCGAGGGGCTGCGAGCCTGCCACGTGGGATCGCTGGGAGAGGCCATCACCTGTCTCGCCGCATGAATGGGATCCTCGGCATGGGCGGCACCGGCCTGTGGCGTGAGCAGCTCTGCCCGGTCATTTTCGTCGCCGGCGCGGGCCGCACCACCGGCGGGCGACTTCGGGGCGAAGCGCCCGGCGATGCGCTTCACATCGGGGTCGACACTGTCGGTCACCGGGACGTCGAAGGCGGGATCGAAGGCAGGTTGGTGCACCCTCGGCTGGGCATAGTCTGGCGGTGCCGGGCCAAAGGCTGGTCCGGCGGAAGGGGCGTAGGGCGGCATGGCAAAGTGGGGCGGAGCGGGGGCGTCGAGCACAGGCTCGCGCCTGGCGACCGTCGCTCGATGCTCCGACATCTCGCCCAGCCGTCGCCAGGCCCGCTTGACGAATCCGAAGCTTGCCCCGCGCGGCGTCTTGAAGATCAGCTTCAGGTCGCGCTGCGACAGACCGAGGCTCGTCATGAACAGCATGATGCCACCGGCGAAGCAGAAGAGGCCCGCGGCGGCCGAGGCCCGTTCCGGCCTGATCATCGCCAGCACGCTGGTGACGGCCCTCAGCGCAACGTCGCCGAGCAGCCCGCCCAGGCCATAGGGCAGCGGCCAGCCTGCAATCTTGGGAAGTGACGAGGCCGCGCAAGCCAGCAGCACAATCGCCACCGGCGCCAGCGCGAGCTTGGCGCGCGCACCATCAAGCTTGCCCTTGCCGATCAGCTCCAGAGACCAGAATACGGGGGGCAGGATCACGCAGACGCCGGCCAGACCCAGCAGCTGCATAACGAGATCGGAAAAGATCGCGCCGACCGGACCCAGCGCATTGCGGGTCGGGCCGCTCGTTGCGTGCGTGAGGCTCGGGTCGGCGATGTTCCAGGTGACGAGGCTTGCGGCGCCAGCCACCAACACGGCCAGCAGGGCATAGCCCACCACACCACACAGCCACGCATTGAACCGCGCCGCCAAAGAGCTCGGCGCCAATGCGGCATTCTCGCCCACGGACGCCATACCAATCACGCGCGGCTACGCTGACACCACTACCAAACGCTCGAGCGCCTCCCTGACCGTGGCTGCGTCTTCAACCAAGGCTACGCGGACATAGGAATGACCGGGGTTGACCCCTGCGCGATCCCGTTCGGCCAGGTAGGCACCGGGGATCACTCTGACGCCTGCGGCTTGCCAGATGGTTAATGCGGCTTTTTCGGCGTCGCCAAGATGACTCATATCGAGCCACAGGAAGAAGCCGCCGGCGGGCCTTGCATAGCCAAAGCGCCCATCGAGCAGCTCGTCGCAGATGTCGAACTTGGCGCAGTAGGC
Source organism: uncultured Alphaproteobacteria bacterium (assembly GCA_963724565.1). Taxonomy (GTDB): domain Bacteria; phylum Pseudomonadota; class Alphaproteobacteria; order Rhizobiales; family Hyphomicrobiaceae; genus AWTP1-13. The sequence goes on along the minus strand of CAVRVK010000007.1, from coordinate 579,950 downwards.
CGCGCGGATCGCCAGGACATGGGCCTCGTCCGACCAGGCTGCCGCCGACGCGTGCTGGATCGGGCCCGGCATGGTGGGCGCGACCATGTTGCGGATCTCGGCCAGCGTTTCGAGGAAGACGCCGTCGCCGGCCATGAAGCCAGAGCGCATGCCGGGAAGGTTGGAGCGCTTGGAGAGCGAGTTGAAGATCGCCAGGTTGGCGAAGCGCTCGGGCGTCTCCAGCCGCCACCGGCAACGCGCCGATCGGCGCGTCTCGCGTGTAGATCTCCGAATAGCACTCGTCGAAGAACAGCATGAAGTCGTGACGGCGAGCGAGAGTGAGTGCCTTGCGAATGTAGGCTGCATCCGCCACCGCGCCCTGCGGGTTAGCGGGCGAGCAGACGTAGAAAGCAACCGTGCGCGCCAGCAGCTCGGTCTCGCGCTCGAGTGCATCGAGATCGGGCAGATGACCCGTGGCACTGGTGGCATTGAGAAACACGGGCTCACAATTGCTCGCCAACGCTGCGCCGAGATAGGCCTGGTAGAAGGGATTGACGACGAGGATCGCTGGTCGCCCGGGCACGCGCTTGCGACCCGCCGCGGGAATCGCCGCGAAGAACAGTGCCTCGCGCGAGCCGCTGACGGGCAGCACCTCGCGCGTCGCATCGATGGCGCCGGCGATGCCGTAGCGCCGCCCGATCCAAGCGGCGATTGCCTTGCGCAACTCGTCCGTGCCGCGGATCTTAGGGTATGTGCCAAGCGACGCGCTGGCTTCGTTGAGGCGCTCGGCGATGAAGGCCGGCATGACCTCGCGCGGATCGCCGATCGTCAAATCGATGGGCTTGGCGTGGCCGGGTGCTATGCCATCGAGCAGGCGCCGCGTGCGTGTGAACGGCGAGATGACGCCGCCATGAGCAAGCGCGCGAACCCCATCGAGCTCGGACATTCAGAATGTTTCCTTCTGCCAATCACAGCGAAGGTAGCAAACAGCGTCACCGCCCCGCACGGAAAACGGAGATGGTCCGAGCGATGACTGCGGCGGCCACCCGTTGGCGCAGCCTCGAACGCGCTCAGGCGCGCGGCATGCGCACATCCTCTTCGGGATTGGCCCCGATACTGTGGATCGTCAGGTCCGCCCCGCGCCGCTCGTCCTCGGCCGCTAGCCTGAAGCCGAACAGCGTATCGACGAGCGAGAAGACTATGAAACCAGCGACCGCCGCATAGGCAGCACCCATCACGCTGCCGATGAACTGGGACCAGAAGCTCACCCCGCCCATGCCGCCGAACATCGTCAGCCCGAAGATGCCGCACGCAACTCCGCCCCACAACCCGCACAGGCCATGTAGCGCCCATACGCCGAGCACATCGTCGAACTGCCACTTGGCATCGGCCGTCGCCTGGAAGGCGTAGACGAAGATCGCGCCCGCAACCCCGCCGACCACCAGCGAGCCGATGGGGTGCATGACGTCCGACCCGGCGCACACCGCCACCAGCCCGGCGAGCGCACCGTTGTGGATGAAGCCCGGATCGCTGTCGCCGGCGATCGTTGCGGCGATGATGCCGCCGCACATCGCCATCAGCGAGTTGATGGCAACCAGGCCCGACACCGACTGCAGTGACTGCGCGCTCATGACGTTGAAGCCGAACCAGCCGATGCACAGCAGCCAGGAGCCCATGGCGAGCCACGGAATGGACGATGGCGGAATACCGATCGTGCGGCCCTTGTCGAAGCGGCCAAGCCGCGGGCCCAGCTGGCGCACGGCGGAGAAAGCCATCCAGCCGCCCACCGCATGCACCACGATGGAGCCGGCAAAGTCGTGAAACTCCTCCCCGAGCTTCGCCTTGAAGAATTGCTCCTGCAGTCCGTAGTTCTTGTTCCAGGCGATGCCTTCGAAGAAGGGATAGAAGAGGCCGACGATCAAACCGGTGGCGACGCATTGCGGCAGGAAGCGCGCGCGCTCGGCGATGCCGCCCGAGATGATTGCCGGAACCGCAGCCGCGAACGTGCACAGGAAGAAGAACTTGACGAGGGTGAGGCCCTGCGGCCCGAAGCCGGAGTTGCCGCCGCTGAGACCCGGCGCACCGACGAAGAAGGCGACGCCGTAGGCGATGGTGAAGCCGACAAAGAAATAGGCGACCGTCGAGATGGCGAAGTCGACCAGGATCTTGCACAGCGCATTGACTTGGTTCTTATGGCGCACCGTGCCGGCTTCCAGGAAAGCGAAGCCGCCGTGCATGGCGAAGACCAGAACTGCTCCTACGAGCAGGAACAGCACGTCGGCGCCGCTTTGCAGACCTTGGACGGCTTTTTGAAGCTCAGGCATGCGACAATCTCCCCCCAGGGTCTTGCGGTTGCCTATTCGTTGGGCAGGCAGCCTCCCCGCCACATAGGCAAAGCCCTGCAACTATCTGTCAAGTATCTGTCGTAGCTCAAAGAGCAATTGCGCAAGTATCAGACGGATATCGGAAGGCTAACCACACGGCTGGCGGGGCCGGTACCCATACTTGAGGGGCGAACGCCGACCGGTTTGCCGCCCGACGCAACCGCTTTGGTCGGTGGATAGAGGACACTGGGGACATGTCTAGCACAGTGAACGCAGATACGGGCCACGAGAGTAGCCGTGCGGGGCCCAGTCACATCGGCATCGTCGCGTGCTCCGCCGAAGGCGCCGCACTTTGCTATCGCACCATCTGCACGGAAGGCCCTCGGCTGCTCGGACCCCACGCGCATCCCGAGGTCTCGATGCACACGCCATCGCTCGCCGAATACACGCAATTGGGCTACCGCGAGGATTGGCAGGGCGTGGGCGAGTTGATGCTCGCCTCCGCTGGCAAGCTCGCGCGCATCGGCGCCGATTTCCTGATCTGCCCCGACAACACCGTCCACCAGGCGTTTGGCTACGTGGCGCCGCGATCCCCCCTGCCCTGGATGCACATTGCCGAGGTCGTGGCCGATGAGGCGGTCGCGCGCGGCTTGCGATGCCTTGGCCTGATCGGGACCCGCTGGCTCGTCGATAGCGAGGTCTATCCCGAGAAGCTTGCCGCGCGTGGTCTCGCGTATGTCCGCCCGACCAACGCTGAGCGCGAAGAGATCAATCGCATCATCATGGACGAGTTGGTCTACGGCATCTTCAAGCCAGAGGCGGTCGCCTCGCATCAGCGGGTGATGCGGCGCATGAAGGATGCGGGCTGCGATGCCGTCGTGCTCGGCTGCACGGAGATCCCGCTGATCATGAACGACGACAACTCTCCGCTACCGACGCTCGATTCCACGCGGCTGCTGGCGCGGGCGGCGCTGCGGCGGGCGGTTGAGAAGATCCAGCGCTAACACATCCGGCGCGCGGGTTCATCCGGCGATCAGGCGGCGCGTTGCACCTTGCGAACCTTCATGCCGGCCTCGCGCTTGCGCGCCTGAGCCATGTCGTATTCCAACTGCATGCGCAGCAGGTGTTCCATCTTGGGCCCGAACGCCTTCTCGATCCTCAGCGCCATCTCTGCCGACAACGATGACTTCTCGTTCAGCAGATTGTTGAGCGCCTGCCGGGTGACGCCGAGCGCCCGAGCGGCATCGGTGACACTGAGGCCAAGGGGCTCGATAATCTCCCGTCGAATGAAACCGCCGATGTGGGGCGGGTCCTTCATGCGCATGGCTAGCTTTCCTTAGTGGTAGTCCAGAAGGTCGAGATCGAAGGCATTGCCATCCTCGAAGCGAAATATGAGGCGCCAGTTGCCGGTCACCGTCAGGCTCCAGTAGCCGGCAAGAGTTCCCTTAAGTGGATGAAGCCTCCAGCCGGGCACGACGCCGATGTCCTCGACCGTCGCGGCGGTGTGGATCGCCAACAGCATATCGCGCAGCTTGTCCACGGAGGCAGCCGGCAGAGCACGCGCCTCGCCCTTCTCAAACAGTCGCCGCAAACCCTTGTGGCGAATGCTTTGGACAGGCATGCATCGCACTGTCTCGTGACAATTGTCACTTGTCAAGTGTCGAAAGGCCTCGTGCGCGACAGCCCGATGTGTCAGCGCACGCGGCGCGGGTTCATGTAGAGGTCGGCTTCCTGCTTTTCGAGCTTGGGCTCGTACGTGCCCCTCGATACGTCGCGCGCCAGCCGGCGCATGTGCCGGCGCGTTTCATCGTTGAAAATCAGCATGCCGCAGAAAAGCTTGAGCACGATCATCAGGCGCTGATCGGCGTGCTCATGCTTGACTCGGCCGTACCACTTGCCGCCGATCGAGAACACTTTGCCATCGAGCTTGCCGATGTTCTCGTTGCGCTGATTGTAAAGTGTGTAGTCGCCGCCAAAGTCGATCAGGTCGCGCCTGAGGCGGTAAAACCGGGGCTTGCCGTCGTCGAGCAGGAAAAACGAGAAGTTCTCCGGCAGCATCGGCCACTTGTTGGCTGAGCGCTCCAGATAGACCACGCTGTCGTGGTCGCCGACGTTGATGGAGAAGCACGTGACCGGCAGCCCGCGTGCGCCGAGCGTCAACTGCAGGCTGCGACCGATCATCAGGTCCATGGTGGCGCGCCAGTTGATGGTCTCGTTGAAGAGCTTGAACACCAGGCGCTTGTCCATGCCGGTGTTCTTGCGCCAGAGATCCTCGCGATAGCCCAGCAGCCCGGTACGCTCGCCGTTCTCGGTGACTTCGGCGAAGATATCCATGTCGGAGGTGAACTGGCGCGACTTGGCGCGGTTGCGGCTGTGCTTGTAGATGCCGAACTCGATCGAGTTGAAGGACGTGATCCAGACGTCGACCTTGAACTCAGACCATTCCTTGCGAGCGCGCGCCTTGGAGGGCCGCGCCGTGCGCGGCAGGGAGGTGGAACTTTCGACGGTGACGGCCCGCGCCAGCACGTCGGCCTTGGCCTCGCGGGCAGCCTCTGCCGCCGCAGCATCTGCCTCGATTGCGAGCGTCCTGCTTCCGTCCGCCATTGTGCGTGCTCCCTCATGGAGGCGCCGGCACGCGGGACAGTGGCGCGAATCAGTTGGACGAAGCTAGCACTCGGACATCGACAGGCCACGGGGTTGATGCGTGGCGTTTCAGAAAGCTGTGTGTGTCTCGGAGCCTAGCCTTCACGCAAGTGACATCCGGGTCTCGACCGTCGCCGGTGCGCAAACAGCTCGCGGCGGATGGTTAATTTGCGCCCTTGCCGACACGCCGAACCAGCGCGTGGTCTCCATCTTCACCGCGACACCGCCCCCCCGCGAAGCAATGTCCAAAAACTGGGCACGATGCCCAATCTTGTGTAATTCCGCCGGCGCTCTCGGCAGGCTATGCAGAGGACACGGAAAAGCCCTCGCACGGAGCGATATGTCCCGCTTGCCGCACAGATATGCGCCGCTGATCTACGGCATCATTCAGGTTGCGATCACTACCGCGGTGGCTACGGCCATCGCCATCTACCAGTCCATGGGGCTGAGCCCGAGCGCCCTGGTGCGTTGGGCGGAAGCGTGGCTGGCCTCCTGGCTCGTCATGTTGCCCGTCGTGGTGGTCATTTCACCTCTGGTCCAGCGCCTCGTGCTCGCGTTGACGGCGAATGAGACCGGGACGGGTCGATGAATTCGGACGCCCCCCTCAAGATCCTCGTCATCGACGAGAATCCCATCCGGCGCGCCATCCTCGAAACGGGGCTGCGGGATGCCGGGCTTCGAGAACATCACCGCTGCTGGGCGACACCACCGGCCTGCTCGACCGCATCTACAGCGTCGATCCCGACGTCATCATCATCGATCTGGAGAACCCCAGCCGCGACGTGCTGGAGCAGATGTTCCAGGTCTCGCGCATCGTGCGCCGGCCGATCGCCATGTTCGTCGACCAGAGCGACCGGGCCACGATCGCGGCGGCGATGGAGGCCGGCGTCAGCGCCTACATCGTCGACGGCCTCAAGCAGGAGAGGGTGCGCGCCATCCTCGACATGACGATCTCGCGCTTCAGCGTCTTCGACCGCCTGCGCTCCGAGCTCGAGGAGACCAAGAGCGCGCTCAAGGACCGCAAGGTCATCGAGAAGGCCAAGGGCATCCTGATGAAAAGCCGCGGCCTCGACGAGGAGGCCGCCTACGCCCTGCTGCGCCAGACCGCCATGAGCAAGGGCAAGCGCATCGCCGACGTGGCCGAGAGCCTGGTCAGCACCATCGATCTTCTGAGAGACTGACAGTCGCATGACCATCGCCAATGACCGGCCTCAGCTCACGTACCCCCCTCCGGATCGGGTTCATTCCGCTTGCCGATGCCACCGCCCTGATCGTCGCGGTCGACAAGGGCTTCACCGCCGAGGAAGGCCTCGATGTCGAGCTGGTGCGCGAGGTGTCGTGGTCGAACGTGCGCGACCGGCTCAACATCGGCCAGTTCGACGCCGCGCACCTGCTGGCGCCCGGTGGCGATTGCCTCGAGCCTGGGCCTCGGCCACGTGCGCGTGCCGATCCTGGCGCCGTTCAATCTCGGCCTCAACGGCAACGCCATCACCGTGACCAACGCGCTGCATGCCGGCGCTGCAGGCGCGAGGCCGACGGCGACATCGCCGATCCCACAGGTGTCGGCGGCGGCGCTGGCGCGGGTGGTGGCGGCGCGCAAGCGCAAGGGCGCCGCATCCGCTGACCTTCGGCATGACGTTCCCCTACTCGACGCACAACTATCAGCTGCGCTTCTGGATGGCGTCCGGCGGCGTCGATCCGGACGAGGACATTCGCCTGGTGGTGCTGCCGCCGCCGTTCATGGTGGAGAGCATCGCCAACGGTCATGTCGATGCCTTCTGCGTCGGCGCGCCGTGGAACTCGGTGGCGGTCGATCTCGGCATCGCCCACATCCTGCACTTCGTCTCCGAGATCCTGCAGCGCGCGGCCGAGAAGGTGCTGGCCGTGCGCAGCCGACTGGGCGTCGAGAGAACCCCGACGTTCTGATGCGCCTGATCCGCGCGCACGGGAAGGCGGTCGATTTCGTCGAGGACGTCGCCAATCGCGAGGAGGTGTGCCGCATCCTTGTCGGCGCCGAACCGCATCGGCGTGGCGCCGGAAGTGATCCGCCGCACGCTGGACGGCCGCCTCAAGGTGTCGCCCGACGGCACGTTCCGCTCGAGCGATCGCTATCTGCATGGTCGGCCGCAACGGCGCGGCGCAGACCGGATCCGGTGCAGGCGGCGTGGCTGTACGCGCAGATGGTGCGCTGGGGCCAGGCGCCGATGTCGCGCCGAGCTGCTACGAGGCGTCGCTCGCCGTGTTCCGTCCCGATCTCTACGACGAGGTGCTCGGGCCGTCCCGCGGGCCGCCGTGCCGAGCGAGCCGGCCGATGGCGTCGGCGCCTTCGCCGGACCGGCATTCGACGCCGCCGACATCGCCGGCCACCTCGCGCCGTGGACGATCGATCGTAAGGACACGCGCTGACGCGCCTTGCAGCAAGGAGCAAGGCAGCTCGCTCAAGAAAACAGCAGTCCACCGCGCTGGCGCAAATCGAGGCACCCCTGGAAGCGCCTGGTTTTCCTAGACAAACCGATGCCGGGGCGAGTTGGCACGATGCTTGATAGGTAAAGCTCACACGGGTTCGGGAACTAATCCGGACGGCCCAAAGACGGGCCATCGAAAAAGCAACGCCGCTGTCTGGAGGTCGCTCAAGCGAAGCGACTCTGGATCGCGGCGTTTTTGTTTTGCCGGTGAGGAACGCGAACGAGGGGATCGAGCCAAGGTCCACCCAAACTTCGAAAGGATGCCGAAGTAATGACACGCACGAGCAAGAAGGGAACTCGTACGCGCCTCCATGAGCCGGCGCACATTCCTGAAGTCTACGGGCAGCACGGCGGCGGTGGTCGCTGCCGCCAAGGCCAGCTTCATCGGCGGCGCGCACGTCGCGCATGCCGCGGGCCCCGAGGTGACCAGGCGCCAAGCTCGGCTACATCGCGCTGACAGATGCGTCGCCGCTGTTCGTCGCCAAGGAGAAGGGCATCTTCGCCAAGTACGGCATGCCCGATATCGAGGTCGCTCAAGCAGGCCTCGTGGGGAGCCACCCGCGACAACCTCGTGCTCGGCTCGGAGAACAACGGCATCGACGGCGCCCACATCCTGACGCCGATGCCGTACCTGATCTCGACCGGCAAGGTGACGCAGAACAACGTACCGACGCCAATGTACATCCTGGCGCGGCTCAATCTGAACGGCCAATGCATCTCGGTCGCCAAGGAGTACGCCGACGCCAGGATCGGCGTCGACACCACGCCCTTCAAGCCGGCGCTGGAAAAGAAGAAAGCATCGGGCAAGTCGATCAAGGCCGCCATGACCTTCCCGGGCGGCACGCACGATTTGTGGATCCGCTACTGGCTGGCCGCCGGCGGCGTCGATCCTGACCGGGACATCGAAACCATCGTAGTGCCGCCGGCGCAGATGGTGGCGAATATGAAGGTCGGCACGATGGACTGCTTCTGTGTGTGCGAGCCCTGGAACCTGCAGCTCATCCACCAGAACATCGGCTACACCGCGATCACCACCGGCGAGCTCTGGAACAAGCACCCGGAGAAGTCCTTCGGGATGCGCGCCGCCTATGTCGACAAGTATCCGAACGCCGCGAAGGCGCTGCTGATGGCCGTGATGGAAGCGCAGCAGTGGTGCGAGAAGATGGAGAACAAAGAAGAGACCGCCACCATTTGCGCCAAGCGGCAATGGATCAACGTGCCGGTCGAGGACGTGACCGACCGCTTCAAGGGCAAGTTTGACTACGGCATCCCTGGCAAGGTGGTCGAGAACTCGCCGCACATCATGCGCTACTGGGCCGACAATGCCTCGTATCCGTTCCAGAGCCACGACCTGTGGTTCATCACCGAAGACATGCGCTGGGGCAAGTTCGAGCCGAGCTACGACGCCAAAGCGCTGATCAAGAAGGTCAACCGCGAAGACCTGTGGCGCGAAGCCGCTAAGGAACTGAACGTTCCGGCATCGGAAATCCCGACGTCGACCTCGCGCGGCAACGAGACCTTCTTCGACGGCAAGGTCTTCGATCCCGAGAATCCGATGGCCTACCTCAAGAGCCTCTCGATCAAGCGCGCCGAGGTGTGAGCTTCGCTGCCCCTTGCGGGGCAGCCCCAACTTTCCCCTAACGGAGACAACTTCATGACCGTAACGGCCCTCAAGATCGAGAGTTCGAGCCGAGTGGCAAAGCCGCCAGCCACCGTGGTGGCGCTGGCCATCAAGCGGCCACCGCGCGTCAACCGCCTCGTCGCTCACCTTGGAGAGATTGCGGCGCGCGTCATTCCGCCGATCGTGGTCCTCGCCATCTTTCTGTTGGTCTGGCAGGCATTGTGCGGCAAACCCGGATCGTCGCTGCCGGCACCCTCACGCGTGCTGGCGGACACCTGGGAACTGATTACGGATCCGTTCTACGACCGTGGCGGCATCGACAGGGGCCTGTTCTGGCATCTGTCCGCCAGTCTGCAGCGTGTCGCCGTAGGCTACGCGCTGGCGGCTGCGGCCGGCATCGCGCTCGGCACGCTGGTCGGCCAGTCGATATGGGCCATGCGCGGGCTCGATCCCATGTTCCAGGTGCTGCGCACGGTGCCGCCGCTGGCGTGGCTGCCGCTGTCGCTCGCCGCATTCCGTGACGGGCAGCCTTCCGCGATCTTCGTGATCTTCATCACCGCGATCTGGCCGATCATCATCAACACGGCCGTCGGCATCCGCAACATCCCGCAGGACTACCGCAACGTCGCCTCCGTGCTGCGGCTGAGCCCGATCGAGTTCTTCGGCAAGATCATGATCCCCGCCGCGGCGCCCTACATCTTCACCGGGTTGCGCATCGGCATCGGCCTGTCCTGGCTCGCGATCGTCGCGGCGGAGATGCTGATCGGCGGCGTCGGCATCGGCTTCTTCATCTGGGATGCCTGGAACTCCTCGCACATCAGCGAGATCATCCTGGCCCTCGTTTACGTCGGCATCATCGGCTTCATCCTCGACCGCATCGTTGCCTTCGCCGCGTCCATCGTGACGCGCGGCACGGCAGCCAACTGAGAGGAGAGCGATCATGGCCTATCTGAAAATCGATCACGTCGACAAAGCCTTCGCCCGCGGCTCGCACACCACCGAGGTGCTGAGCGACATTACGATCGAGGTGGAGAAGGGCGAATACGTCTCGATCATCGGTCACTCGGGTTGCGGAAAGTCGACGCTGCTCAATATCGTCGCCGGTCTCACTCCGGTGACGCACGGCGCGGTGCTGCTCGAGAACCGCGAGGTGAACGAGCCGGGCCCCGACCGTGCCGTCGTCTTCCAGAACCACAGCCTGCTGCCCTGGCTCACCGTCTACGACAACGTGCGGCTGGCCGTGGACAAAGTGTTCGCGGGCACCAAATCGCGGCGCGAGCGGCACGACTGGACCATGCACAACCTCGAGCTCGTGCAGATGGGCCACGCCAAGGACAAGCGCCCGGCCGAGATCTCGGGCGGCATGAAGCAGCGCGTCGGCATCGCCCGCGCGCTCTCCATGGAGCCCAAGGTGCTGCTGCTCGACGAGCCGTTCGGTGCCCTCGACGCACTGACGCGGGCCCATCTGCAGGACTTGGTGATGGCCATCCATCAGGTGTTGGGCAACACCGTGCTGATGATCACGCACGACGTCGACGAGGCTGTGCTGCTGTCGGACCGCATCGTCATGATGACCAACGGTCCTTCGGCGCGGATCGGCGATGTGCTGTCGGTCCCCATGGCAAGACCGCGCAAGCGGCTCGAGCTGGTCGCCGATGCGGCCTACATCCAATGCCGGCAGCGGGTCCTGGAATTCCTGTATGCCCGGCACAAGGCACCCCAGCTGCAAGCTGCCGAGTAGGGGAAGGGGGCCGGGATGCCTCGTCAGCGGCTCCTCGTCGTCGGCAACGGCATGGCGGGACAACGCTTCCTGGAAGAGCTTGTCGCGCGCGTGCCGGGCCGCTTCGACGTCACGGTGATCGGCGCCGAGCCGGCAGCGGCCTACAACCGCGTGCTGCTGACCCCACTGCTTGCCGGCGAGATCGGAGCCGGCGATGTGCTGCTGCGGCCGGCTCCCTGGTACGGCGAGCAGGGCATCGAGCTCGTGCAGGGCCGCGCCGCCTGTGCGCTCGACGTCGCCGGGCGCACCGTCGTGCTCGACGACGGGCAGACCCTGCGGTTCGACATCCTGGTGCTGGCGACTGGTTCCGACCCCATCGTGCTCGATGTTCCGGGGGCGGAGTTGGCGAGCGTAGAGACATTCCGCACCCTTGCCGACGTCGATGCCTTCGACCGGTTCGTGGCCGCTGGCCGTGCAGCAGTCGTGATCGGCGGCGGCCTGCTCGGCATCGAGGCGGCGTACGGGCTAGCCAAGCGCGGCGTCGGCGTAACGCTCGTTCACCTCATGAGCCGGCTGATGGAGCGGCAACTGGACGCCGACGGCGCGGCGCTGCTTGCGAAGGCCGTTGAAGGCTTGGGGATACGCGTTGTGCTCGGCGCCCAGACTCGCGCCATTCACGGCCGCCGCTCGGTAGAAGCCATCGAGTTGACCGACGGCCGGCGCATCGATTGCGGTCTGGTGGTGATGGCGGTCGGTATCCGGCCCCGCAAGCGATGGGCCGAGCGCGGTGGCTTGCAGGTCGGACGCGGCGTGGTTGTCGACGACCGCATGCAGACTTCTGCCCACGGCATCTACGCGGTGGGCGAGTGCGCCGAGCACCGCGGCATCTGCTACGGCCTGGTCGAGCCCTGCTACGAGCAGGCACGCGTCGCCGCTGCAGCCATCGCCGGCGAGAAGCTGCGCTATTCCGGCTCGGTGCTCGCCACCAATCTCAAGGTTTCCGGCGTGCCGGTGTTCTCGGCCGGCGATTTCGAGGGGACCGACGCGGACAACATCATCGTGCGCGATGCGAGCGGCCCGTCCTATCGCAAGCTCGTCACCCGCAACGGCTGCCTCGTCGGCGCGGTGCTGGTCGGCGATACTTCTGATGCCGCCTGGTATGCGGACCTCATCCGCTCCGGCCGGTCGGTGACGGCGATCAGGCCGTCCCTCGCGTTTGGCCAGGCCTTCGCGGAGGCGGCGTGATGGGCGACCGCGATTTTTCCGACGAGCAGAAGCGCTACCTGGAAGGCTTCGTCTCCGGCGTACAGGCCTCGCGCGCTGCGGCCGGCTTGAAGCCGCTGGCCGGCGTCGGAGGCGGCGCGTCGGAGCCCGCCGGCCCCGACGCCGACCATCACAAGGCAATGGCGCGCTTCGAAGCGCAGGGCCGCAAGCTCTCCGCCGAGGAGAAGGTGAAGCGCGACGAGCACCCATTCGACGCCTACGCGCGCCTGAAGGCGGAGAGCGCCGAGGGAAAATTCCCCAAGGCCGCCGACAATTTCCGCTGGCGCTACCACGGCCTGTTCTATGTGGCCCCGGCGCAGAACGCCTACATGTGCCGCCTGCGCGTGCCGAACGGCATTCTCACGCACTGGCAGCTCGCGGGTGTCGCGGCCATCGCCAGGAAGCATTGCAACGCCTACGCTCACGTCACCACGCGCGCCAACCTGCAGGTGCGGGAGATCGCGGCTGACAACGCCATCGCCGTGCTGGAGGAGCTGGCGGCGCTCGGCCTCGCTACCAAGGGCTCGGGCGCCGACAACATCCGCAACGTCACGGGCTCGCCGACGGCCGGCATCGACCGGCAGGAGCTGCTGGATACGCGCCCCTATGCCCGCGCCTGGCACCACCACATCCTCAATGACCGTTCCCTCTACGGGCTGCCGCGCAAGTTCAATGTCGGCTTCGACGGCGGCGGCATCGTGCCCGTGCTGGAGGACACCAACGACATCGGCTTTACGGCCGTGCGCGTGGCTGGCAGCGCAGACGGCGCCGACGGCGTGTGGTTCCGCTTGGGGCTAGGCGGCATCACGGGGCACCAGGACTTTGCCCGGCCGACCGGCGTTCTGGTGAAGCCCGACGATGCCGTGGCCGTCTCCGACGCGATCGTTCGCGTGTTCATCGACAGCGGCGACCGCACCGACCGCAAGAAGGCACGCCTCAAGTACGTGCTCGACGACTGGGGCTTCGACAAGTTCCTGGTGGCCGTCGAGGAGAAGCTTGGGCGGCCGCTGACGCGGGTCGCCCGCGAGCATGTGGTTGAGCCCAATCGCCAGGATCGCCAGGCCCATATCGGCGTGCATGCCCAGAAGCAGGCTGGCCGCGTGTGGGTGGGCGTTGCCCTGCCCGTCGGCCGCATGACGGTGGAGCAGATGCGCGGCCTCGCCCGCATCTCGCAGGAGTTGGGCGACGGCGATATCCGCCTGACCGTCTGGCAAAACCTGCTGATCTCCGGAGTCAAGGAGAAGGACGCGCCCGAGGTGGAGCACCTCCTCGAGGCGATTGGCCTTTCCGCGCGCGCCTCCAGCATCCGGGCGGGCCTCGTGGCCTGCACCGGCAATACGGGCTGCAAGTTCGCCCTTTCCAACACCAAGGACACGGCGATGGCGATTGCCCGGCACGTCGAGGCGCAGGTGGCGCTCGACACGCCGATCAACGTCCATCTCACGGGCTGCCCCAACTCCTGCGCCCAGCACTACATCGGCGACATCGGCCTTATCGCCTGCTGCGTGCCGCTGACGCCCGACGGCGACGACACCGTGGAGGGCTTTCACGTGCACGTCGGCGGCGGCTTCGGTGCCGACGCGGCGATTGCGCGCGAGCTCTGCCGCGACGTGAAGGTGGAGGACTGCCCCGATCTGATCGCCCGCCTGCTCAAGGTCTACATGGCCAATCGGGCCGGGCCGTTCGAGACTTTCCTCGAGTTCAGCAAGCGCACGGACCTCAGTGCATTGCGAAGCATGATCGCCACGGAGGGGATGCCGGCATGAGCATCCAGAGTTCCCGCGCCGGCGAGGTCCCCGTCATTCCCGACGGTGCGCCGTTCTCGATCGAGCAGCGCGCCTGGCTCAACGGCTTCTTCGCCGGGCTGCTGTCGCTCGACTCCAAGCCAGGCGCGGTGCCGCATTCCGGTGAATTGCCCGACGCCGCCACCAAGGCGCTTGCCGGCGACGACGACGACGCGCCCTGGCACGACGCGGCAATGCCGATCGACGAGCGCATGCAGCTCGCCGAGCAACGTCCGCTCAAGCAGAAGCTGTTCGCAGCGATGGCGCAGCAGGATTGCGGCCAGTGCGGCTATCTCTGTCAGACCTATTCGGCGGCCATCGCCGCCGGCACCGAAACCAAGCTCAACCTGTGCGTTCCCGGCGGCAAGGAAACGAGCCGCATGCTGAAGCTGCTGCTGCAGGACGCGCCGGCTGCCACCCCGGCGACGGTTGCGCCAGCCCCGGCTGCCGAGCCGGCGCCCACGGAGAAGGGCTACAGCCGCAATCTGCCGACCGAAGCCATTTTCCGCTCCGCCACGCGCCTCAATGCGCAAAACTCCGAGAAGGACACCCGCCACGTCGTGATCGATATTGCGGGCTCGGGGATCGCCTACGCGCCCGGCGACAGCTTTGGCGTCTACGCCACCAACTGCCCGCGTCTCGTCGATGCAGTGCTGGCGGCAATGCGCGCACCGGCCGACTTCCCGATCGGCGACAAGACGCTGCGCCAAGTGTTGATCGCGGATTACGCCCTGGGCGCCGCTTCGGATGCGCTGTTCGGGCTCATCAGCTTCGTGGGGCGCGGCGCCCAGCGGCGCAAGGCCAAGTTGCTGTCGAAGGGCGAGGACCCGGATGGCGATGCCGCCACGTTCGACGTGCTGGCGGCACTGGAAGCCTTTGGCCCAATCCACCCAGACCCCGAGGCGTTCCTCGAATGCCTGGAGCCGCTGCAGCCGCGCCTCTACTCCATCTCCTCCTCGCCGCTGCACACGCCCGGCGAGATGCATCTGACGGTCGATGCCGTGCGCTACGATATCGCCGGCCGAACGCGCCTCGGAGTTGCGTCGACCTTTTTCGCCGACCGGGTGATAGAGGGCACGCCCCTCAAAGTGTACCTGCAGAAGGCGCATGCGTTCGGCCTGCCTGAAGACCACGGCAAGCCCATCATCATGATCGGGCCAGGCACCGGCGTCGCACCGTTCCGCTCGTTTCTGTGGCAGCGCCACGCACTGAAAGCGCCCGGCAAGTCGTGGCTGTTCTTCGGCCATCAGCGCGAGGCGAGCGACTTCTTCTATCGCCAGGAGCTGGAGACGCTGGAAAAGGCCGGCACGCTGTCGCGTCTTTCGACGGCCTGGTCGCGCGACGGCGCCAACAAGGTCTACGTGCAGGACCGCATGCGCGAAGCCGGCGCCGAGCTTTGGACATGGCTGGAGGAGGGCGCACATTTCTACGTGTGCGGCGACGCCAAGCGCATGGCCAAGGATGTCGAAACGGCCCTGCTGGATATCGCCATGGCGCATAGCGGCAAGAGCGAAATGGCGGCGAAGGAATTCCTCGCAGGCCTGAAGAAGGGCGGCCGCTATCAGGCGGACGTCTACTGATGGCAGCGTGCGGCAAGCGGTCGGGGCCGATGCGCACGACCTGTCCCTATTGCGGTGTCGGCTGCGGCGTCATCGCCACGCCCGACGGCTCGGGCGGCGCCGCGGTTGCCGGTGACCCCGATCATCCGGCCAACTTCGGCAGACTGTGCTCGAAGGGCGCCGCGCTCGGCGAGACGCTGCAGCTTGAGGGCCGGCTTCTGCAC
Organism: uncultured Alphaproteobacteria bacterium; assembly: GCA_963724565.1. Taxonomy (GTDB): domain Bacteria; phylum Pseudomonadota; class Alphaproteobacteria; order Rhizobiales; family Hyphomicrobiaceae; genus AWTP1-13. Next base: position 564,368 of record CAVRVK010000007.1, on the reverse strand, counting down.
CCCGCTGTCGGCGGCCGCGATGTCTCGTGGAACGAAGCGCTGGACCATGTCGCCGGCAACCTGCAGCGCATCGTGGACGAGCATGGCCCGCAGTCGGTCGCCTTCTACCTGTCGGGCCAGCTGCTGACCGAGGACTACTACGTCGCCAACAAGCTGGCGAAAGGCTTCCTTGGCACGCCGCACGTCGATACGAACTCGCGCCTGTGCATGGCGTCATCCGTGGCGGGACACCGCCGCGCCTTCGGCGCCGATGTCGTGTCGCAGAATTACGAGGACCTCGAGGTTGCCGATCTGGTGGTGCTTGCGGGGTCCAACGCCGCCTGGTGCCACCCGGTGCTCTACCAGCGCATCCAGGCGGCGCGGGGCGAGCGCGGCATGCGCGTCGTCACCATCGATCCGCGCCGCACGGCCACCAGCGAAGGCGCCGACCTGCATCTGGCGATCAGGCCGGGAACGGACGCGCAGCTCTGGAACGGCCTGCTCGTGTGGCTCGCCGACAAGGGGCTAGTCGCGCAAGGATATATCGAGCGGCATACCGAAGGATTTGCCAAGGCGCTGGCAGCGGCCTGCGGGCATGCCAACTCCATATCTGCCGTCGCGAAGGAGACGGAGCTCGCCGCCGCCGACATCGACACGTTCTATCGCTGGTGGAGCGGAACGGACCGCGTCGTCAGCTGCTACTCGCAAGGCGTCAACCAATCGGCCCAGGGCACCGACAAAGTCAACGCCATCATCAATTGCCACCTGGCGACCGGCCGCGTCGGCAGGCGCGGATCCGGCCCTTTGTCGCTCACCGGCCAGCCCAACGCCATGGGCGGGCGCGAGGTCGGCGGCCTCGCCAACGTGCTGGCCGCGCACATGGGCTACTCGCCGGCCGAGCGCGAGCTGGTGGGCCGCTTCTGGGATGCACCCAATCTCGCTGAAGCCGAGGGCTTGAAGGCGGTGGCAATGTTCGACGCGATCGCCGCGGGGCAGATCAAGGCGCTGTGGGTGATGGGCACCAACCCGGCCGTGACCCTGCCCCGGGCCGACGCCGTGCGCGACGCCCTGGCGGCGCTGGAGTTCCTCGTCGTCTCCGAGAATGTCGCGTCGAACGACACGGTCAATCTCGCGCATGTCCGTCTGCCCGCCGCCGCGTGGGGCGAGAAGGACGGCACGGTGACCAATTCGGAGCGGCGCATCTCGCGCCAGCGGCCGTTCCTCGAGCTGCCGGGCGAAGCGCGGCCCGACTGGTGGATCCTGAGCCAGGTCGCGGCGCGGCTCGGCTGGGGCAAGTCTTTCGCCTACACATGCGCAGCCGACGTCTTTCGAGAGCACGCTTCCCTGTCGGGCTTCGGGAACACCGGCGCTAGAGTTTTCGACATTTCGGCTCTTTCCGGCCTATCCGACGAAGGCTACGACCAGCTGGTGCCGGTACAATGGCCTCAGCGCGCCGGCCAGGCTTGCGGCACGGACCGGCTGTTCGGCGACGGCTCGTTCGCGTTCCCCTCGCGCAAGGCCCGCTTCGTTGCCATAGCCAGGGGCAAACTCTCCGAGGCGGTTTCCGACCGCTGGCCGTTCGTGCTCAACACCGGACGCGTGCGCGATCAGTGGCACACGATGACCCGCACCGGGTTGAGCCCGAGGCTGGCAGTCCACGTCAGCGAGCCTTTTGTCGAGGTGCACCCGAACGACGCGTTGGCGTTGGGGCTGGCGCAGGGCGCGGTTGCCCGCGTGACGACGCAGCATGGCGCCTGCGTGCTGAAGGTGATGCATAGCGAGGCGCAGCAGCGCGGCTCTCTGTTCGTCCCTATGCATTGGTCGGCGGAGAACAGCTCCGGCGGACGCATCGGCGCCCTGGTGCAGCCGGCGACAGACCCTGTTTCCGGCCAGCCCGAGGCCAAGGGCACCCCGGCTCGCATCGCGCCGTGCCCCATGACGCATTTCGGGTTCGTTTTGGCGCGCCGGCCTCTGGCACTGCACGGCATGGCCTACTGGGCCCGCTCACGCATGCCGGCTGGCGAGGCGGCATACTTCGCGCTGGACGCTACGCCCCGGAGCTGGCGAGCGTGGTCTGAAAGACTGCTGCCTGAGGGCGAGTGGCTGACGTACGAGGACACGGCCACCCGCCAGTTTCGTGGGGCTGTCATCCGCTCCGGTCGCCTGGAAGCCGTTGCCTATGTGGCGCGCCAGCCGGAGCTGCCATCGACCGAGTGGCTGAAGTCGGCGTTCGATCAGGCTTCGCTTTCCGCGCAAGACCGGCGGGCGCTGCTGGCCGGCCGCCCCGTCGGCGGTGCGGAGCAGGGACCGATCGTGTGCGCCTGCTTCCAGGTCGGGCTGCAGAAGATTGTGGCGGCGGTCGCCAAAGGCGCGGCCACGCCGCAGGCCATCGGCATTGCCACGCGCGCCGGCACCAACTGCGGCTCCTGCCTGCCCGAGCTGAAGCGCCTTGCCGGCTCGGTGCGGTTGCCCGCAGCAGCGGAGTAGGAACATGGGTTACGTCGATCCGCAGGAAACGCGCCCGCCTCGCATGAAGGCGCTGGCGGTGCTGCCGGTGTTCTTCGACCTCACGGGCCGGCGCGCGGTGGTTGCCGGCAGCGGCGAGGCGCTGGTTTGGAAGGCAGAGCTGCTGGCGGCGGCGGGCGCGCACGTGGTGGTCCTGACCGAGCAGCCGAGCGTTGAGCTTGCCGAGCTGGCGGCATCTCCGCCGAACGGGCGCGTGGAGATACATGACGCGGGCCTGGCGGCAGAGCGACCTGGATGGGGCCGCCATCGCGGTTGGCGCGCTTGCTGGTGAGGCGGCAACCGCATTTGCAGAGGCCGCACAACGGGCCGGCATTCCCGTCAACATCGTCGACACGCCCGAAGCGTCGACGTTCAGCTTCGGCACCATCGTCAACCGCTCGCCGGTAGTGGTGGGCATCAGCACGGCGGGCGCAGCGCCCGTTCTCGGCCAGGCGATCCGCGCCAAGATCGAGGCGCTGCTGCATCCAGCGCTTGCAGCCTGGGCGGCGGCCGCGCGCCGCCTGCGGGCAAGCCTCAATGCGCGAACAGAGATGGGCAGTGCCCGCCGCGACTCCTGGCGCCGTTTCGCCGATGGCGCGTTGGCCGCGCGCTCCGAGCCACGCCCCGATGAGCTGGCCGAGATCGTGCGGCCCATCCCGTCGCGCCGCGGCCGGGTGGTGTTGGTCGGCGCCGGTCCCGGCGACCCGGAGCTGCTGACGCTCAAAGCTCTGCGCGCCCTGCAGTCGGCCGATATCATTCTCTACGACCGCCTGGTCAGCCCCGAGATCCTGGAGATGGCGCGGCGCGAGGCCCGGCGCATGCTGGTCGGCAAGGCGGGCAACGGCTCGTCGTGCCGGCAGGACGATATCTGCGCGCTAATGGTGCAGCTCGCCCGCGAGGGGCGCAACGTCGTGCGGCTGAAGGGCGGCGACCCGATGGTCTTCGGCCGGGCCGCGGAGGAGATCGCGGCCTGCCGCAAGGCCGGCGTGCAGGTCGAAGTGGTGCCGGGCATCACGGCGGCGCTTGGCGCAGCAGCCGAGCTTGGCCTCCCGCTGACCGACCGGCATCGCTCGCGCCGGCTCCACCTCGCCACCGGCCACGCCAAGGAGGGCGGCGTGCCGGAGCACGATTGGGCAAGTCTGGCAGATCCTTGGGCAACGACGGTGCTGTACATGGGCGCGCGCACCGTCTCCGCCACGCTGCAGCGGCTGCTAGACGCGGGCCTCGACCCCGAGACGCCGGCTGTCGTCGCAAGCGCTGCCACCACGCCGCGAAAGAAGCACGTCTTCTGCCGCGCGCGCGAGCTGGCCGAGGCGGTGAGCAGCCTCGATCGGTCGGAGCCCTGCCTCGTCATGCTGGGCCGCGCCCTGGAAGCAGCGGGCGAGCTGCAAGCGGGCTTGCAGCAGCAAACGCACGGCGCTGAGCAGACCCTGGGCGCACGCAGCATGATGGCCAAGGCGCGCTGAACCTATCCGTAGCAAAAGCGCTACTGCGTGTCGGCAGCGCTGGCTGGGGTCGTGCGCTCGCCGAAGATCAACGAGCCGACACGCACGTGGGTGGCGCCGAAGGCAATGGCCTTCTCGAAGTCGGCGCTCATGCCCATGCTGAGGCCCGCAAGGCCCAACTCGCGCGCAAGCTTGGCGAGAAATGCAAAGTGCACGCCCGGCTCCTCGTCGTGCGGCGGGATGCACATGAGACCGGCGACGTCGAGCTTGAGGTCGTTGCGGCACAGCCGCAGTAGAGCTTCGGCGTCCCTGGGCGCAACGCCCCCTTTCTGCGCCTCCTCGCCGGTGTTGACCTCGATGAAGAGCTGCGGACGGCGGCCCTGCTTGGCCATCTCGGCGGCGATCGCCTCGGCGATCTTTGGCCGATCGACGGTGTGGATGGCATCGAACAGAGCCACTGCCTCCTTGGCCTTGTTGGACTGCAGCGAGCCGATCAGGTGCAGCTCGATGCCGGGATAGCGGTCGCGCAGCGCCGGCCACTTGGCCTTGGCCTCCTGCACGCGGTTCTCGCCGAAGATGCGATGGCCGGCTTCGAGCACCGGCGTGATGTGCTCGGGCGCCGAACGTCTTGGTGACGGCGACGAGATGGACCGAGGCAGGGTCGCGCTTGGCGACCTGCGCGGCAGCGGCGATGCGGGCCTGCGACGTCAGGCGAGGTTGGCGGGCTGGCGCTCATGCCACAGCCCTTTGCTGTCGGCTCGGTGCGTCTGCTGCGTCGCCTCGCGGGTAGGGCGCGAACGTGTGCGCGTCGCCGAACAGCACGTCGAGATACTTGCGGTGGAGGAAAACCTTGTCGCGGCCGACCTTCTCCTCCTCCAGGATGCCGAGCCGCGCGAGTTCCTTGAGATAGGCTGACGCCGTGTGCCGAGCGGCAATCTCGTTCTCGACGAGATTGCCGATGCGGCAGTAGGGCTGCGTGAAGATCTGCTCGATCACGGCATGCGGCATCTTTGGTGCAGCATTGCGAACGTAACGCGTCGTTTCGTCCATCAACACGCGGATGGTCCTGATCTTCTGCGTCGTCCACACCGAGGTCTCTTCAACGCCAGCCAGGACGTAGAGAACCCAGTTCTCCCACTGCTGCTGGAAGGTCACCTCACCAAGCCGGCGATAGTACTCGCCGCGCGTCTTCAGGACGTAGCGGCTGAGATAGAGTGTCGGGCAGGTCGAGCAGGCCATCCTGCATCAAGCTCAGGATATTCAGGATACGCCCCGTGCGTCCGTTACCGTCCGGAAACGGGTGGATGGCTTCGAACTGGTAGTGCAGGACCGCCATGCGGACGAGCGGGTCGAGCTCGGGGCTTTCGTGGGCGAAACGTTCCCAGTTTGCCAGCAGCTCGCGCAGACGCGCTTCCCCCTCGGGCGGTGTGTAGATCACTTCGCCGGTGTGGCTGTTGGTCAGCGTAGTGCCCGGCGTGCAACGGATGTCGAGGTCGATGCCCTTGATCGCCCTGCAAACCTCCACCGCGATCCTGGTGGAGAGCGGGCGGGTCTTGATTGCCTCAATGGCGGCATAGAGGGCATTGCGATACCGCGCGGCCTCTTTGGTGGCGGGCTCGGCTTCGTGATCCCCAAGGCCTGCCTCGCGAAATAGCGCGTCGTTGGTGGTGACGATGTTTTCGACCGCAGAGCTGTCCCTGGCCTCCAGGTTGGGAATCGCGTGCACGAGTATGGACTGGTCGGGGATCAGATGGCCGGCCAGGCGCAGTTCCGCGAGCGCGGTGCGGGCCGTCACACATTTCTTGAGAACGGTCCGGGTTTCGATCTCTCTGTCCGGTGGGAGGAGCGGCAGATCGTTGTAGGGGCGAGTGGGATCAGGCATGGATTGGGCTCAAGATATGGCGACAGAATCGACTTTTATCTCCATATACGTCTAGATATGGTCGTGGAGCGCCCATGTCAATGAGAATATGGCGACAAATTCTGATTTCATCTCCATATTTCGCTAACATGGGGAGACCTTCGCCACATCAGGATGTATATGTCGAAAAAATCGCGTTTTGTCGACATATCCTCTCTCATATGTCGATCCCATCGACACGACGAATTGCTGGTGTCGAGAAAGCAGCGAAAAATCGACATGATCCACCCAAACTCCCAACTCCGCGGAGCGCTTGGCAGACCGCGACTCCGTCAGATCGCAGCCTTGACCGCCTCCAGCCGCATCGGCCATTAACCAGCCGCGGCGAACCCCTAGAGACTCGGCCCATGGCAAGCGAACGCTACAACGCCCCGTGCGCGAAAAGCACTGGCAGCAGGTGTGGAACGACAAGAGGCACGTTCCGCACCAAGGACAAGAGCAAAAGGCCCAAGCGCTACCAGCTCGAGATGTTTCCCTACCCGTCCGGGCGCATCCACATGGGGCACGTGCGCTGCTACACGCTGGGCGACGTCATGGCCCGCTACATGCGTGCCAAGGGCTTCAATGTGCTGCACCCCATGGGCTGGGACGCCTTCGGCCTGCCGGCCGAGAACGCCGCCATGGAGCGCAAGGTCCACCCGCGCAAATGGACCTACGAGAATATCGACACCATGCGCGGCCAGCTCAAGGCCATGGGCCTGTCGATCGACTGGGAGCGCGAGTTCGCCACCTGCAATCCCGACTATTACGTGCACCAGCAACGGCTGTTCCTGGACTTCCTCAAGAAGAAGATAGACGCCAACCGCTCGCCTACCGCAAGACCGCCAAGGTCAACTGGGACCCGGTGGAGAACACTGTGCTCGCCAACGAGCAGGTGATCGACGGGCGCGGCTGGCGCTCGGGCGCGGTGGTGGAGCAGCGCGACCTCACCCAGTGGTTCTTCAGGATCACTGCCTACGCCGAGGAGCTGCTCGCAAGCGCTCGACGGCCTGCGAGCGGCGAGTGGCCGGATTTCGTCTGCACGCAGCAGAGCAACTGGATCGGCAACTCCACCGGCGCCGACATGACCTTCGCGCTCGAAGGCGGCAAGCTGCCGAAGAAGCTCGCCACGCTGGAGGTCTTCACGACGCGCCACGACACGATCTTCGGTGCCTCGTTCATGGCGATCTCGCCGGAGCACCCGCTGGCCACGCACCTCGCCCAGAAGAACAAGGAGCTGGCCGCCTTCATCGAGGAATGCCGCAAGATCGGCACCAGCGAGGAGGCGCTGGCGAAGGCCGAGAAGAAGGGCTTCGACACCGGCATCGTCGCCGTCCATCCGTTCAGGCCGGACGTCAAGCTGCCGGTCTATGTCGCCAACTTCATCGTCATGGGCTACGGCACCGGCGCCATCTTCGGCTGTCCGGCGTCACGACCAGCGCGACCTCGATTTCGCCCGCAAATATGGGCGTCCGGTGGTGCCGGTGGTGCTGCCGCCGGGGGCCGATCCCGAGACTTTCGCGATCGGTGCACGAGGCCTATGTCGGCGAAGGCACCGTGATCAATTCCGAGTTCCTCGACGGGCTCACCATCGAGGCGGCCAAGGACAAGATCGCGAGCCTGCTGGAAGAGCGCGGCATCGGCGCAGCGCAAGGTGAACTATCGCATGCGCGACTGGCTGCTGTCGCGCCAGCGCTACTGGGGTTGCCCGATCCCGGTCATCCACTGCGAGAAGGACGGCATCGTGCCGGTACCGGTCGCCGACCTGCCGGTGAAGCTCCCCGAGGACGTCACCTTCGACAAGCCGGGCAACCCGCTGGACCATCACCCGACCTGGAAGCACGTGACAGTGCCCCAAGTGCGGTGCAGACGCGGTGCGCGAAACCGACACCATGGACACCTTCGTCGACAGCTCCTGGTATCAGTTCCGCTTCACCGCTCCCAACGCCGCCACGCCGACCGACAAGAAGGCGCTGAAGTACTGGGCGCCGGTCGACCAGTACATCGGCGGCAAGGAGCACGCGGTGCTGCACCTGCTGTACGCCCGCTTCTTCACGCGCGGCATGAAGGCGACCAAGCACGTCACGTTCGACGAGCCGTTCACCTCGATGTTCACGCAGGGCATCGTCGTCCACGAGACCTACCGCAGCGAGAACGGCGACTGGCTGACGCCCTCCGAGGTGCGCTTCGAAGGCGACGGTGCGAACCGCAAGGCGTTTTCGGTCGCCACCGGCCGGCCGGTCGAGATCGGGCCGATCGAGAAGATGTCGAAGTCGCGCAAGAACGTGGTCGACCCCGACGACATCATCGCCCACTACGGAGCCGACACCGCCCGGCTGTTCATCGTCTCCGACACCCCGCCTGACCGGGACATCATCTGGACCGAAGCCGGGGTGGCTGGCGCGGGGCGCCAGGTGCAGCGCATCTCCCGCCTGATCGACGAGATTGCCGAGAAGAACCCGGTCAAGAGAGGGAGCGCCAAAGCCAGCTGCCTTCGGTCCCGAGGCGCATGCCTTGCGCCGGGCCGCGCACAAGACGCTGAACGGTGTTAGCCAGAACATCGAGGGCTTGCGTTACAATGTTGCGGTGGCTCAGCTTTACGAGCTGACCCATACCCTGTCGGGGGCCGTCGACAAAGCCGGGGAGGGCCTGGATTGGGCCGTTCGCGAAGCTGCCGAACTGTTCGTGCAGATGATCGGGCCCATGCTGCCCCACCTGGCGGAGGACTGCTGGGAGCGGCTCGGATACAACACCATGCTGGCCGATCAGCCCTGGCCCGAGGCCGACCCGGCGTTGCTCGTTGACGATCAGATTACGATTGCCGTACAGGTAAATGGCAAGAGACGGGATGAGATTACTATCGCCCGAACTGCAACCAAGGCTGACGTCGAGGCGGCGGCACTCAAGCTGGAGACCGTCGCACGCGCTTTGGAGGGAAGGCCGGTGGCGAAGGTGATCGTAGTGCCGCAAAGGATCGTGAATGTCGTCGGGTGACAGCGGCGTAGCGCGCGCATCCATCGGCTGGCGGCTATTGCCGCTGGGCGTGCTGTTGGGCGCGACCATGCTGCTCGCGGCCTGCGGCGACGTCGGGTTTCCGGCCGCTGTACGCGACCGTGGGCGGCGCCCCCGACGTCTTCGAGCAGATGAAGCAGGTCGAATTCGCGCCGATTCCGGGCAAGGTCGGGCAGCGCATCCGCAATGAGATGATCTTCCAGACCACCGGCGGCGGCAATCCGCTGCCGCCTGCCTACCGGCTGGAGGTCGTGCTCAACGAGAACCTGACGTCGACCCTGGTGCGCTCCACCGGCGAGGCGGAGGGCCAGATTTACTCGGTGCAGGCGAACTTCCGGCTGATCGACACCAGGCAAAAGAAGGTGGTGTTCGAGGGCACCAGCCACGCGCGCGCCGGCTTCGAGCGGTTCGTGTCCATCTATTCGAACGTGCGCGCGCGCGACGACGCCGAGAACCGTGTGGCTCGCACCATCGCCGACGATCTCAAAACGCGGCTGGCTGCATATTTGTCCCGCGCCACCTGACGCCGGCCTTTCCTCACGAACTTGAGCCTTTTGAGGCCCGGCTCGCGGGTCACGACATTCGGCCGGAATGACAACCGATGGTCGCTATCAAAGCGCATCAGGCCGACGCATTCCTCAATGCGCTGGAGCGCGTGCCGGCGGCCGTATTGTTCTATGGGCCCGACGCCGGTCTGGTCAGCGAGCGCGCGGCGACCCTTGCACGGCGGCTGGCCGAGCGCGAAGGCGGCGAGATCATTCGCCTCGACGATGCCGATCTCGAGAACGATCCCGATCGCGTCGCGGTGGAGCTGCAGACCATCGCCATGTTCGGAGGGCGCAAGGTGGTGCGCGCCCAAGCCGGTCGCCGCATCAACGCCAATGCGCTCAAGGAGCTCGTCGAGGGCGGCAAGCTCGAAGGCCTTCTCATCGTCGAGGCCGGTCAGCTGCGGCCCGACGAGGGGCTGCGCGCGCTGTTCGAGAAGTCCTCAGCCGCCGCGGCCGTGGCCTGCTTTGCCGACGAGACGCGCGATCTCGACGCCGTGGTGAGCTCAGTGCTGGTCGCGGAAAAGCTGCAGATCACGCCGGAGGCCAGGAAGCTGCTGATCGCCAACCTCGGCGCAGACCGCGCCCTGTCCCGCGCGGAGGTGGAGAAGCTGGCGCTGTTTGCCCGCGGCAAGGGCGTGATCGATGAGGCCGACGTCGAAGCGGCTGTGGGCGATGCCGCGGAGATGGCGCTCGACCGCATCGTGCTCGCGGCAGCTTCGGGGCGGGCCGCCGATGCGGTGCGGGAGCTGAATCGCAGCGTCGCCGGCGGCGAGAGCGCGCAAGCGGCGATCGCCGCGCTGCAGCGGCATTTCCTGCGCCTGCACCGCCTGCGCAGCAGCCACGACGGCGGCCGCTCGCTGGAGGAGGCGATTCAGTCGCTGCGGCCCCCTCCGCACTTCAAGCAGAAGGCGGCGCTGGAGAGCCAATGCCGCGCCTGGAGCCTGCCGAAGCTCACGGCCGCGCTCGCGCGCATCGCCGAGACGACCAGAGGCCGCGCGCCTCAGCAGCGCGATGGAAAATATGCTGGCCGAGCATCTGCTTCTGCAGCTCGGAGATCTGGCGCGCAACTGACCAGGGCGCCGGAAGAACCTCGCGCCTCACCCGTGTCACCGTTGCGACGCAGCTTGCGGGACTTCTGTGGTGGACCGCAAGGCAGCGTAGCATGCTCAGACGATTTGCGCTCTGGATCGCGTTGGCGCGGTGCGGCGCCGTCGGAATTGCACTTTTTTGCACGCCCGCGCTCGCGCAACCGGGCACCGCAGAAGAATTGGAGCGCATCGAGTTCACGCTCGCCGACGCGCACTATCGCATCATGATGCCGAAGGGCTCCAAGATGCGCGGCAACAAGCCTGGCTGCGTGCAAATCTGGCACCCGCACACCACCCGCCTGGTGAAGTCCCTGGAGCTTTGCTCCCCGGCAGGACCAGCCGCGGCGAGCTACAAGACCGAGGCCACGCTAAGCAATGGCGCCCGTGTCCGCTACGACGTCGACTACGACATCGGCGGCGGCAGCGGTGGAGCGGAGGGCGAGCTGAAGGGCCAGTTCAATCTTGCCAGCCGCGTATTAGCCCTCACATGCCGCGACCAGGGCGAGTGGGGAAATGCCCCAAGCTGGTGCCTGAGCTACTTACGCACACTGCAGGTGCAGGATCGCCCGTGATCGACAACATCCCACATCGTACAGATCGCCACAGTCGACCCGCTGTTTGCCGCCCCCTATAGTGCGCGGTCGCCAAGCGCACGGGGAGATCGGTAATGCAGGACCACGACGTCGTCGGCATCGGCAACGCCATCGTCGACATCATCGGCCGCTGCGACGACGCGTTTCTGGCGCGGTTTGGACGCACCAAGGGCAGTATGCAGCTGGTCGACGCGGCGGCCGTGCTCGAGCTCTACGATGCCATGGGACCGGGCATCGAGATATCCGGCGGCTCGGTGGCCAATACCATGGTCGGCGTCGCCTCGTTCGGCGGCAAGTCGGGGTTCATCGGCAAGACCGCGGACGACCAGTTCGGCGAGATCTTCCGCCACGACATCCGCGCCGCCGGCGTGACCTTCACCACACCGCCGGCAAGCAGCGGCGAGCCGACCGGGCGATCGCTGATCCTGGTGACGCCGGACGGCCAGCGCACGATGAACACCGCGCTGGGCGTGAGCCCGCAGCTGGGCGGCGGCGAGGTGGATGCCGACCTCATACGCTCGGCGCGCATTCTCTACCTCGAGGGCTACCTTTTCGACCGGCCCGAGGCCAAGGCGGCCTTTCGTCAGGCCGCGGATATCGCCGCGAATGCGGGGCGGCAGGTGGCGCTCTCGCTGTCCGATCCGTTCTGCGTCGACCGCCACAGGCCGGAGTTCCTGGAGCTGGTGAAGAAGTCGGTCGACATTCTGTTCGCCAACGAGTCGGAGATTGCATCGCTCTATCAGACGCAGTCGTTCGACGCCGCGGCCGAACAGGCGCAGCGCGACACCAAGCTCGCCGCGTTGACGCGCTCGGAGAAGGGCAGCGTGATCCTGGGCGGCGGGCGGTCGATCGCCATACCGGCGGCGCCGGTGGCCAAGGTGGTGGACACCACGGGCGCCGGCGATCTGTTTGCGGCGGGATTCCTGTTCGGCGTGGCGACGGGCAAGGACCTGGAGACGGCGGGGCGCCTCGGCAGCCTGGCGGCGGCGGAGATCATCTCCCACGTCGGCGCGCGGCCCGAGGTGAAGCTAGCGGAGCTGGCGAAGCAGCAGGGGCTGCTTTGAGGCGTCCTCCATGTCATCCCGGTGCTTGTCACCGGGATCCAGCTATCTGCAGGCAACGGAGCAAGCCGAAAGATGGATCCCGGGCACAAGGCCCGGGATGACACGTCGCGTCAGATGCGCCGGAGCGCCACGTTCTCGATGCGATGGTTCTCGCCCTTGCGCAGGATGAGGCGCGCGCGCTGGCGTGTCGGCAGAATGTTCTCCAACAGATTCTTGGCGTTGATGGTGCGCCAGATCTCGAGCGCCTGGGCACGCGCCTCATCGGGCGTCAGGTGGGCATAGCGGTGGAAGTATGCCGCCGGATCGCGGAACGCCGTCTGCCGCAGGCGCATGAAGCGGGTGACGTACCACTCCTCGATCACGGTGGCGTCGGCATCCATGTAGATCGAGAAATTGAAGAAGTCGGACACGAAGGGAATGGCTTCGCCGTCTTTCGGCAGGCGTGCCGGCTGCAGGACATTCAAACCTTCGACGATCAGGATGTCGGGGCGGTCGACCACCGTCGTCTGCCCCGGGATGATGTCGTAGTGGAAGTGCGAGTAGACCGGGGCCTCGACGTTCTCCTTGCCCGACTTGACGTCGTGCAGGAAGTTCAGCAGCCGCGCCGTATCGAAGCTCTCGGGAAAGCCCTTGCGGTTCATCAGCCCGCGCCGCTCGAGCTCCGCGTTGGGATGCAGGAAGCCGTCGGTGGTGATGAGATCGACGCGCGGATGATCGGCCCAGCGCGCCAGCAGCGCCCGCAGCACGCGTGCCGTCGTGCTCTTGCCCACCGCCACCGAGCCGCCGATGCCGAGAATGTAGGGAACGTGGCGCTCACGGCGGCCGAGGAAGCGGCTGGTGACCGCGTGCAGCTCCTGCGCGGCGGCGACGTGCAGGTTGAGCAGGCGCGACAGCGGCAGATAGATCTGCTCCACTTCCTCCATCGACAGCTCCTCGATCAGGCCCGAGAGCTGCTCGAGGTCGCGCGGCACCAAGGTCATGGGCGTGTCGGCGCGCAGCTTGGCCCATTGCTCGCGTGAGAAGATGCGATAGGGCGAGAAGCCGAGGCCGGCGCGGTCGACCGGCGCCAGGAACGTCGCGCTGGCTGCCGAGCCGGTGTCCTGTGGCGGGTTCATGGCTCAAGTCTTCCTGGCGGCCTTCTCGGCGTGCCCAGAGGTGCCCATGCGCTGCTCGAGCTCGGCCAACACATCGCTCAGAGCCAAGTCGCGACTCTCGAGCAGCACGAGCAGATGATAGACGAGATCGGCGGCCTCGCGCTTGAGCGCGATCGTGTCCGGCCCGAGCGCGGCGATAACGGTTTCGGTCGCCTCCTCGCCGAGCTTCTTGGCGCAGCGCTCGGCGCCCGCCTGCAGCAGCTCGCTGGTATAGGACTTGGCCGCGTCCTCGCCCCGGCGCGAATGGATCAGCGCCGCCAGCCGCTGCAGCACGTCATCGCTCATGGTCCAGGCCCTAACGGCTGATATTTTCGGCCGATTTCCGTCCCACTCCAACTATACGCCTGCGTGAGCGTCAAGGGTCAAGGCACCCGATATTTGATCGTCAATCCATATAGGAGCAGGGGGCGCGGCATCCCATGTTGCAGCAGCCATGACCATGCATGTGGACTTCACCAGCCAGGACTTCCTGCGCGATCCAGCCGCCGGCATCGCGCGGCTGCGGCGGGCCGGGCCGGTGGTGGAGGTCAAGTTCCCGATCGTCGGCCGAACCTGGATCACGACCACGCACGAGCTGGCCGCCCGCGTGCTCAAGGACAGCGAGACCTTCACCATACGCAGGAGGGCGGCGGGCCTGCCGGTGCTGCGCTGGTGGATGCCGCGGATTCCTGCGCGCGCTAGCCAACAACATGCTGGCGATCGACGAGCCCGAGCACACGCGGCTCAGGAGCATCGTCGACGAAGCCTTCCGCCGCCGCGCCGTCCTCGCCATGGAGCCGCGCATCCTCGAGCCATCGCCGAGGAGCTGGCCGACGACCTGTTTGCGCGAGGGCAGTCCCGCCGACCTGGTGGAGCGCTACGCGCGCACGCTGCCGCTTTCCGTCATGTGCGAGCTGCTCGGTCTGCCGATGGCCGACCGGGACCAAGTTCATGGGCTGGGCCGGCGAACATGTCACGCCTGCGCGGCCCGATGAGCTTCCTGCGCCTGACCCTCGGCCTGGCGGCGATGAAGCGCTATCTCGAGGAGCGCCTGCGCGATCGCGCGCAAGGACGGCGGCGACGGGCTGATCGCCGAGCTCGTCCGCATCGAGAAGCAGGGCGGCCAGATCACGCCGCAGGAGACGGTGGCGATGGTGTTCCTGCTGCTCGGCGCGGGATCGGAGACGACGACGCACCTGATCAGCGGGTCGGTCTACGAGCTGCTGAGCAATCCGCCGTCTGCGCGACTGGCTGGCGGAGGACTGGAGCCGCGCCAACCTGGGCGTCGAGGAGTTCCTGCGCTTCGTCTCGCCGGTGCAGTTCTCCAAGCCGCGCTTCGTGCGCCGGGACTTGGAGCTCGACGGCGTTCAGCTGAAGGCCGGCGACAAGATCATGGCCATGCTGGCCGCGGCCAACATGGACCCCGCGGCCAACGAGCACCCCGAGCGCCTCGACCTCGAGCGCCGGCCGAACCGGCATCTCTCCTTCGGCACCGGCATCCACTTCTGCCTCGGCCACCAGCTGGCGCGCATCGAGGGCAAGTGCGCGCTGCAGGCCTTGTTCACGCGCTGGCCGAAGCTGGCGCTGGCGGTGGAGCCGTCGGCGATCCGCTGGCGGCAGCGTCCGGGCTTGCGGGCGATCGCGGTGCTGCCCGTGCGGCCCGAGCCGACCTGGACGGCCTGAAAGCCCTTCGCTTTAGCCGCCTTGATCGCGCTTACAGTATTATGCAGCCAGCTCACCTTGGCGCCGGTGGGTGATCGGCGCTCGCGCGAATGGGGCCGTTGGTTGAATGGGAGCGGCGGCGTTAGACGCAGAGACAGCACTGGGTTCCAATGGGCAGTCACGAACCCTTCCGACGCCGCTCCCAATTCAAGCTAACACGGACGATCCGGATTGATTGTAACTGCACAGCCACACGTTGCCGACCGCTTCGGCCATGCGACGTCCCCAACCAAAAGTCACCACCAGCCGCGACCTCCCAATGGCTCCCTTCGGCGGCACGAAGCTCCGACTCCCGGACGAACGACTTCTCGTCGACGAATACGACTTCGCTGGCTTTCGTGGCCGAGCAGCGGCGCCGCTGCCCTTGACGCCGCTTGCGTGCGATTGGCATATGGTATACCATATGCCATATAGGAGGCGAACATGCAGTGCCCGGTTTGCCGCGGACACGCGGAGAACCTGACCCCCAATACAATGGACGGCGTGGTGGTCGGCTGCGCCGAGTGCGGCGACTACCGCATCGCCGGCGGGGCGTTCCACGAATTCATGCGGCTGCAGGCGGAGAGCCGCGTCGCGGCGCTCCAGGCGGCCAAGGTCACCACGCGCAGCGGCTGGCCGATGATCGGCGCTGGTGCCGTCGGCTCGCGCTGAGAGATCGGCCCGTTTGTCGCCGCGGCGTCAACGTTGCTATCCCGGTGCCAAGCACCGGGATGACAGGGAGCGCGGCTGCGGTTCAGCCTAGATCGCCGCGCCTCAGCCGTACACGCCGAGCAGGCGGTTGCGCACGTAGTCGAGCTGCTCGAAGTTGCTGTAGCGGATGCTGAGGTAGCCGCTCTCGCCGGAACCGGGCTTCACCTCGACGGCTGAGGCCGAGCGCATCCGACAGGTCCTTCTCGAAGGCGACGGTATCGGCGTCCTTGCCCTGCGGCTCGCGTCCCTGCGGCGGGCTGCCGATACCTGCCGATCCCGAGCTCCTGCATGCGAGCCTCGATTGTGGCCGCCCACGTTCTGCAGTGCCGTCTCGACGTCGCGCACCGTGAGCTGCTGGTCGACGATGCGCTCGGCGATCTGCGCCGCGTCCTCGCGCCCGACCAGCGCGCGCGCATGACCTGGCGTGATCTTGCCCTCGCGCAGCATCGCCTGCACCGACGGCGGCAGCTTCAGCAGGCGCAGCGTGTTGGCGAGATGGCTGCGGCTCTTGCCGACCACCTCCGCGACCTGCTCCTGCGTGTAGCGGAAGCGCGTCGATCAGCTCGCTAGTAGCCGCACGGCCTCCTCGATCGGGTTGAGGTCGTTGCGCTGCACGTTCTCGATGACGGCGAACTCGGCGACGTCCTGGTCGGAGAGCTCGCGCACGATCACCGGCACGTTGTGCAGCGGCGCCTGCTGCGCCGCGCGCCAGCGCCGCTCGCCGGCGACGATCTCGTAGCCGCCGCGCTGCGCGATCGGGCCGGGCGATGATCGGCTGCACCAGGCCCTTGGCGCGGATCGACTGGGCGAGCTCGGCGAGCTCGTGCTCGTCGAAATCCTTGCGCGGATTGAGGCCGCTCGGATGCAGCTCGGCGATCGGCAGCAGGCGCTGCTCGCCGTGCGCGGGCAGCGGCGCATCCGCTCTGCGGGCGCCTCGCCGATCAGCGAGGCGAGGCCGCGGCCGAGCCGGCCTTTCTGCAGCGGTAGCGACATCGGGTGGTCTCCAGTATTCTCAGTGATTTCAGACACTTGGTACTCTCTACTGACGCATGGTTAACTCTCGCCAGATCCCGAGTGTCGCACGCGCTGCAGCGAGCGCGGATTGCGCCGGCGAGTCGCCCTCGATCACGCCGCCCGCAGCTGGCGCTCGCGCTGGATGATCTCGTTGGCGAGCTTGATGTAGGCCTGGCTGCCCGGGCAGTCGTAGTCGTAGAGCAGGATCGGCTTGCCGTGCGAGGGCGCCTCGGCCACCCGCACGTTGCGCGGGATCATGGTCTCGTAGACCTTGGCGCCGAAGAAGGCGCGCACCTCGGTGGCGACCTCCTTCGACAGCTAGGTGCGGGCATCGTGCATGGTGAGCACCACGCCCTGGATCTCGAGGCCGGGATTGAGCGTGGCCTTGATCTGGTCGATGGTCTCCTTGAGCTGCGAGATGCCCTCCAGCGCGAAGAACTCGCACTGCACCGGCACCAGCACCGCGTGCGCCGCCACCATGGCGTTCAAGCGTGAGCAGATTGAGCGACGGCGGGCAGTCGATCAGGAGATAGGCGTACGGAACCTCCGCCGGCTTGGCGCGCTGCTCGGCGATCAGCGCAGTGACGGCATCGCGCAGCCGGAAGGGGCGATTGGCCTCCGCGATCATCTCCAATTCCAGGCCGACGAGATCGGCGTTGGCCGGCACCACGCTCAGGTTCGGCACCAGCGTCTTGGCGCCGGCCTTGGCGATGGTGGTCTTGCCGGTGAGCACGTCGAAGCTGGTGACGGGCCGCGCATCCTCGGCGACGCCGACGCCGGTCGAGGCGTTGCCCTGCGGGTCGAGATCGAGGATCAGCACCTTCTCGCCGACGGCGGCGAGCGCGGTGCCGAGGTTGATGGCGGTGGTGGTCTTGCCGACGCCGCCCTTCTGGTTGGCGATCGGCAAGAACGCGGAGCGGGCTCGCGGCTGGGCATGTCAGTCCTTCGCTTTGCGGTCGAGATTCGTGATCACGGCGATGCGGCCGTCGCTGTCAGTGAGGCTGGGGACCAACTCAACATTGAAATTCCATGTCTTTCTCGGCTACTTGCAGTTCCTTGGCGACGCTCCTTGCCCTTGCAGGAACAGTCCAGGGTGTCCCGGCAGGGACAAGGGAGCCGCCAGTTCCAACAGCTTGTCGAGCGGCGCCAGGGCACGCGCGCAAACTACCCGTGGCAACGAAACATTAACTTGAATTCGTAACTGATTCGGCCCTTATCGACAGGATGTCCACCGCCACGCCCGCCGGAATTGCCGTCTGGCGCGCCACCTCGCGCAGGAAGGCGCGCTTTGCGCGTGTCGCTTTCGATCAGGGTGACTGCGGGTCGCCTGGTCCCCTCTCCCCGCTTGCGGGGAGAGGGGGAAGAGCGCGCGGCAGGTCCGCCAAGCAGGATGGCGATCACCAGGCCGGGAAAGCCGGCGCCGGAGCCGAGGTCGATCCAGGAGCGTCCTCGGCCGGAGCGAGCGAAGGAGCTGGGCGCTGTCGGCGAAATGGCGGTGCCAGACGGCATCGAGCGTGGCCGGCGCGACCAGGTTCACGGCCTTCTGCCACTGCCGCAGCAGCCGCTCGATAGGTCTCGAGCCGCTCGACTGTTTCACGTGAAACGTGGAAGGCGGCGGCGAAGTCGTCAGGGGTGCGGATGGGGGTGGGGGAGGGCATGGGCAGGGGTGGAATGATCCTGCCTCAGTCTACAGCGGCGGCGGGGCGGGGAGGATAGGCGGACGGGCGGGAATCCACCGCCCAACGATTTTTCCTTTCTCGGGTGGAACCGCCCCACCACCTCCGCGTTTTTCCCGTGCTTCAGTCGAGCCTTTGCGCCTCCCGCACCGGCCCAGGGGCTTGCTGAAGCCAATACCGGGCACTCGTGCACCCCCCTGCCGAGTGCCCCTTTTTTTGTCTTTTGGCGAGCCGTTTCGGGTCTCCGAGCAGCGCTAATTGAACGCCGAATTGTTTCACGTGAAACAATTGTTGCCATTTCGTTCTCACTGGCTGGCCGAGCGCCGGTGCGGACAAAGGTGATGAGGTGATGAAGCGGAGCGGGAGCGCAAGACGGGATCGAGGAACAAGCGCGAACTGCGCTAAGCGGACCGCCGTCTTATCCTGCAGAGGCCAACCATGCCTTGTATTGGTTGGGCGTGACTGGGTAGCGCGCTATGTTCCATTCTTGCAGGCTGAGTATTTCGGCTTCAATAACCGCGACGAACCGTCCGCGATCAACCTCAGCAACCCCATTGTCCTCGGCCCATTTCCCAATACGGTTTTGCACGTGCTTTGCAGGGATGCCGCTCTGGATGACAAAAGCGACGGCTGATTTTATCTGGGGCCTGTACCTCAACTTGAACTCATCCGGTGAGCCCAGACTGTCGCGGATCACCGCGTAGTGTTCAGCCGACCGCTTGTAGGCCCACACGAACACATCCCGCATCAGTTCAATGCGGTGGAGTTCATAGACGGCAAGAAGCCCCGCAGCATAGTCGGATTTCGGGACATCCACGAACGACAGCGGCTTTAGATTGTTGCGAATAAGAGGAATGTTCGCACTCAGTCGCGATACCCGTTTGTTGACGTCCTGAAACGGCTGCAAATAGGGTAAATGCACCAAGAGGAAGAAGGCTTGCTCGAAGGGATCGTTGATCTGGTTCGCAGTGTTCAAAACTTGAATGAGAAGCTCTTCTATGAGCTGCGGAACAGCTAGGGGCAAATATACTGACCCCCCGATCTCTACACCTCTCGTGCGCAGCCGGCCGCTGTCTGCCGGATCAGCCATGAGATTGTCTGAAAGTATGGCGTGCAGGTTTTGGATTGTTAGCTTGTTGATCCCAATTAGTTCGGCCGACTCCACCAGGAATTCTATGGCCCCCTTGTGATTGATGATCATCTGCGTTTCTTCTGCTGCCTTACCGGTAGCAGTACGGCCAGCTTCGATGAGTTGCTTCGTCTCTAATAGGGAGTAGCGGTTCCCCTCTAGGCGACTCGAATGAAATGACAGTTCGATGAGAAGCCGATTGAGGACGTGACGTGCGTAAGTCCCTGCTGGTTCTACCTTGTCGGTTACTCGGCCAATAGTCGCCAGTTCCCGCCGAACGTCTGAAGGCAGGTAAAACGTCTCGTTCGGACGATACGCGTCAAGGAAGTCTCTGTTATAGCTAACCCGCTTGCGTTCCTGTCGGGGTTTGGAAACCTCCTTGAAGACCTCCAGCCCAGCGGTTGACGGCTTGAGAGTGAGCGTGAGTTTCGGCTCGTTATCATCATCATCACCGGCGGGGTGCACACTTGGTGCCGGTACTTCTGGCCCTTCAAATTCGTCAGCAGCCAGGATCAAGCGGTATCGGGTTTTGGTGCCCTTTCCCGTCTTTTCAATCCGGCCTTCCTTCACCAATTTTGCAAGGCGGCGCTGAAGTGTTCGCTCCTGGATGGCGTGAACCAGGACGTGCGCTATGTCGCTAAAGGGCGCTCCTTGTGGAAATGCGCCTACTGCGGCCGCAACCGCATCGATCTCCTTGGTTTCAATTCGCTTCGGCACTAGCGGCACTTCCTCTTGGCTAGCGACACATTATTTGTCGCGACGCGTGCTCTAAGTGTCGCTCGGCAGTCTGTTTTGTCGTGACGACGCGACGCAACATCTATTTATGTGTCGCGGTCTGGATAATCAAGAGGAGTAGCGACAAATAAGGTGTCGGCATCCCCATCTAAGTGTCGGAAGGCAACTCCGTTCCGACACATAAACTGTCGGAACGGAGTCGGTAGCTCAGCCCGACAAGGCTCGATTAGTCATATGTGCTGATCAAGTACACAATCGCCAAACAATTTGTGCGATCTGCAACCAAGCGCGCGGCCGCGACAACCGAGCTGTGGGGCCTTTCCAAGGCTCGTTTCAGGCGACGTTGCGCGACGACGCCGGACCCTTGCGCAGGTGGGCCAGCAGCAGCATGAGCGCGGCTGGCGTCATGCCCTCCATGCGGGCGGCCTGGGCGAGACTGGAGGGGCGCAGCGCTTCCAGCTTCTGGCGCACCTCGGCGGAAAGGCCGGCGAGACCGGCATAGGCGAAGTCGGGCGGGATGCGCACGCCCTCCTCCTTGCGCAGGGCCTCGATGTCGGCCGCCTGGCGGTCGACGTAGGCAGGCGTAGCGGGCATCGACTTCGAGCTGGCCGGCGATGGCAGGGGCGATGCCGCCGATGGCCGGCCAGATCGCCGGCAGCCTGCACCATGTCGATGTCCGGGAAGGCGAGCAGCTCGAAGGCCGAGCGGCGGCGGCCGTCGCGGTTGAGCTCCAGGCCGTGGCGGGCGGCCTCGTTGGGGGTCAGCGTCAGGCCCTCGAGCAGGCGGCGGCCATCCTCCAGCGCGCGGTGCTTGGCGGCGAACGCGGCGCGACGCTCTGCGCCCGACGCAGCCGAGATCGACGCCGCGCAGGCGTGAGGCGCTGGTCGGCGTTGTCGGCGCGCAGGCGCAGGCGGTACTCGGCGCGCGAGGTGAACATGCGGTAGGGCTCGGAGACGCCGCGGGTCACGAGGTCGTCGATCATCACGCCCATGTAGCCGTCGGCGCGGGAGACCACGAAATCGCGCGTGCCGCCCGAGGCCTTGAGCGCCGCGTTGATGCCGGCGGCGATGCCCTGCGCGCCCGCCTCCTCGTAGCCGGTGGTGCCGTTGATCTGGCCGGCGAGGAACAGGCCGCGGCAGCCGCTTCACCTCCAGGTCGGGAGCGAGCTCGCGCGGATCGACGTAGTCGTACTCGATGGCGTAGCCGAAGCGCCGGATCGCCACCTTCTCCAGCCCCGGGATCGTGCGCAGGAACGCCTCCTGCACCTCGGCGGGCAGCGAGGTGGAGACGCCGTTGGGATAGACCGTGTCGTCGTCGAGGCCCTCGGGCTCGAGGAAGATCTGGTGTCCGGCGCGGTCGGCGAAGCGCACCACCTTGTCCTCGATGGAGGGGCAGTAGCGCGGGCCGACGCTCTCGATCTGGCCCGAATACATGGGCGAGCGATGCGAGGTTGGCGCGGATGATGGCGTGGGTGGCCTCGGTGGTGGTGGTTACTCCGCAGTTAATCTGTGCTGTGGTGATACGCCCGGTAAGGAATGAGAAAGGCGTTGGCGGCTCGTCGCCCGGCTGCATCTCCAGCGAGGCCCAGTCGATGGTGCGGCCGTCGAGGCGGGCGGGCGTGCCGGTCTTGAGGCGGCCGAGGCTGAGCTGCAGCGCGAGCAGGCGGGCGGAGAGTCCGTTGGCCGGGGGCTCGCCGTGGCGGCCGGCGGGCGTCTTCTCCTCGCCGCGATGGATCAGCCCGCGCAGGAAGGTGCCGGTGGTGAGCACGACCGCGCCGGCACGAATGCGGCGGCCGTCGCCGGCGATGATGCCGGCCGCCGCGCCGCTCTCGACGATCAGGTCCTCCACCGCGCCCTCGATCACCTCGAGGTTCGCCGTGGCTCGGATCGCCGCCTGCATGGCGGCGCGATAGAGCTTGCGGTCGGCCTGGGCGCGCGGGCCCTGCACCGCCGGGCCCTTGGAGCGGTTCAGCAGGCGGAACTGGATGCCGGCGGCGTCGGCAACCCGGCCCATCAGGCCGTCGAGCGCATCGATCTCGCGCACCAGGTGGCCCTTGCCGAGCCCGCCGATCGCCGGGTTGCACGACATCTCGCCGATGGTGGCGAAGCGATGCGTGATCAGCGCCGTGCGCGCGCCCATGCGGGCCGCGGCAGCCGCGGCCTCGCAGCCGGCATGGCCGCCACCCACCACGATGATGTCGAAAGAGTCCTGGGTCATGGCTCGGGGTTCTGAGATTTGGCCGGAACCTAGCCGAAGGGGCGCTTGCCCGAAAGGGCGGACGCGGAAATTGTTTCACGTGAAACAATCCGAGTCCCCCTCCCCCCATTCTGAAGAAGAATGGGGAGAGGGAACGCCCGGCGCCCATGTGCTCAACATGAGTTGTGGATGCCCTGCCGCTGCCGCACTGGCGCCAACAGGCAGCCACCAAGCAAGCGCCCACTCTTCCGCATTGACCACGGTGCAATTGATGGTGCGGGAGATACGATGGCACGCCTTTCGTTGGCCGATGCGCGCATCTGGCAGATCTTTTCCCTCGGGCTGCTGCTGACTTATGGCGTCGCCGTGCTGGGCTTCGACCAGACGCCCGTCAACATCGCCCTGATAATCTCTACGGCGCTTGCCACGCAATGGCTGTGCGGGCGTTTCATCGCCGGCGTGCGGTTCGATCCGCTGAGCTCGCTTATCACCTCCTTCTCGCTCTGCCTGCTGCTGCGCACGTCCTCGCCTGAGTTTCTGGTGCTGGGCGCGGTGCTCGCCATCGCTTCGAAGTTCATCCTGCGCTTCGACGGCAAGCACATCTTCAACCCGGGCAACTTTGGCATCGCGGCGATGCTGCTGTTCACCGACGTCGCCTGGATCTCGCCGGCGCAATGGGGCAGCAAGACCTGGGCGGCGTTCCTGTTCATCTGCCTCGCCTGTCTCGTGCTCTCGCGCGCCAAGCGCGCCGACATCGCCATCGCCTTCCTCGGCTCCTACATCGCCATCCTGCTCGTGCGCGCCCTCTACCTCGGCGACCCGCTGGCGATCCCCATGAAGCAGATGCAGTCGGGCGCGCTGCTGCTGTTCACCTTCTTCATGATCACCGACCCCAAGACCACGCCCGACCGGCGCAGCGCCCGCATGCTGTTCGCCGTGCTGGTGGCGGCCGCGGGCGCCTGGCTGCAGTTCGCCCATTACATGCCGCAGGGGCTGATCTACGCGCTGTTCTTCGCCTCCCCGCTGGTGCCGCTGCTCGATCGTTTGTTCCCACGCGATCACGCAGACGTTCGCTTCCAGTGGTCGCGACCAGTCATCAACTGAGGGAGATGAAACACATGGCCATCCAGGTGCGGTCCCTGCTCGCCGTCGCTGCGCTGTCGCTTTCTCCGCTGCTCGCTGCCGCTCCGGCACACGCCTTCTGCGGCTTCTATGTCGCCAAGGCCGATGCCAAGCTCTTCAACAAGGCCTCCAAGGTGGTGGTGGCGCGCAAGGGCGAGCAGACCGCCGTCACCATGGCCAGCGACTACCAGGGCGACCTCAAGCAATTCGCGCTGGTCATCCCGGTGCCGACCATCGTGAAGAAAAACCAGATCAAGATCATCGAGAGCGCGTGGGTCGATCACCTCGACGCCTACAGCGCCCCGCGGCTCGTCGAGTATTTCGATCCCGACCCCTGCAATCCGCCGTATGCCTTCTTGTCCGCGGTACCCCGGACGGCCTCCGTGGCGGTGGCGTCGGCCGACACCACCCGCAGGGCCAGCGCGCTCGGCGTCAGAATAGAGGCCGAGTACACGGTCGGCGAATACGACATTCTCATCCTGTCGGCGACGCAGAGCGAGGGGCTCGCCACCTGGCTCACCGAGTTCGGCTACAAGATCCCGCGACGGCGCCGCGCCCGTGCTCGGCTCCTACATCAAGCAGAACATGAAGTTCTTCGTCGCCCGCGTGAACCTCAAGGAGCAGGCCAAGACACGGCAACCGGTTCCTGCGCCCGATCCAGGTGAACTACGCGACGCACAAGTTCATGCTGCCGATCCGCCTCGGCACCGTGAACGCCAACGGTCCGCAGGACATGATCATGCTGATGCTGACCGAGAAGGGGCGCGTCGAGACCACCAACTACCGCAGCATCAAGATGCCCTCCGACATGGACGTGCCGATCTTCACCAAGGCCGACTTCGGCGGCTTCTACCGCGCCATGTTCGACCACCAGGTGAAGAAGGACGGCATGCGTGCCGTCTATCTCGAGTACGCCTGGGACATGGGCTGGTGCGATCCCTGCGCCGCCGATCCGCTGCCCAACGACCAGCTGGTGGCGCTCGGCGCCTTCTGGCTCAAGCAGCCGGATTCGACGCAATCGCCGGGATCGCCGCCTGGATTCCGTCGCGCGGCAATGGGCGGTTCCAACGTCTTCGTCACGCGCCTGCACGTGCGCTACGACGCGGCGCCACTTCCCCGAGGACCTGGTGTTCCAGGAGACGGCCGACCGCACCAACTTCCAGGGCCGCTACGTGCTGCGCCACCCGTTTACCGGCGCCGCCTCGTGCGCGGAAGCCGACGCTTATCGCCGCTCCCTCGGCCCCCGTTTCGAGCGCGAGGCAGCGACGCTGTCGCAGCTCACGGGCTGGGACATCGCCCAGATCCGCCAGAAGATGCGCGCCAACGGGCAGATGGTGAAGTAGCGCTCACCCGCTTGCACTCGGACCTGCTGTGTCGAAATCGTTCCGGGTGCCATCCCTACAGCCGACGCCTTTGGCGGAGGCTACCGGCGATCTGCCGCAAATGTAGAGCGTGCGGCAGATCCCGGCCCTGGAATTGCAGCCCGTCCAATGGGGGCGTTGGGCGCGAGATCGTTTCACGTGAAGCAAACAGCTGGCGGGCATTGTTTGCCGGTCGGCCGTCAAAGCAGAGCCTAGCCGGCGTCCCACACCCTCTGGCGCGACTGATACTTCAGGCGTGGGGCCAACGCAGGACCGCCCGCCCAACCCTCAGGCTGCCTGACCATGCAGTTGTTGGGCCCGAGTTCGGTATTGCCCTTGCCGGCCAGCACCGCCTCGTACCACTCCCGGTCGCGCAGCTTGGCATCGGCGTAGTGGCTCGAGACGAAATCCGTCTCGCCCAGTTTCAGCAGCGTGACGAACAGTGCATGGCGGTAGGCTTCGGTACTGAAGTTTGTCTTGGCGAGGTCGATGGCGGCGAATTCCTGCTTGAGACGTTCGAGCAGCTCGGGGTCGGACCGACCGATGCGGCAGATGGCGAGAGCAGGCAGCACCTGCCGGTAGCCCCGCAATTTGCCGAGCATGAAATGCTCCCGGTACAGCGGCAGCCCGTAGGGGCCGATGTCCGAAGCTCGAAGATAGAGGGCCGGGTAGCGCTGCCAGAAGTCCTTGTCGCCCGCCACGGCGAAAATCGCCTCGGCAACCTCGCCAAAAGCCTCTCGCGGCAGCGCCGGTATGGCGACCCCAAGGGCTTGCAGAATTTCCGTACGATGGGGCTGGCTCCTGACACCGCCGTCCAAAAGCTCGACGAACAGGTCCGCCATGGGTTTCGCCAATGGCGCCAGCCGCTCCGGCTCGCGCGCGAGCCAGTAGCCCATGTCGCGCGGCGGCTGGACGACCTTGCCGGACAACATCGCCTGTAGCTGGTCGAACAACTCGCCCCGCGCGCGACCGGGCTCGTCTTGCGCCCGTTGCAGGGCCTCGGCGTTGCTGGGGTAGCCGCGGAAGGTGCGTACGTCGGCCGCCGTGAACTGCTCGATGCCCAGCATGATGCTGACCGGCGAATTGTAGCGCGCCTTGTCCACGTCTGCTGGAATGCCGGAAATCCACTGGCTGGTGCGGACAATATCCCAACCGCATTGCCGGCGCGCACCGCGGAACATGAAGGCGCAGCCGATCTGCAGCTGGGGAAATTCCGGTAGACGCCAGTAGTGGGCAGTCCTGAACGCGCCGAGCACTTTGCCTTCAAGCTTGACCTGGATGGCCTGCTCGCTGATGCCCCACTTGCGCTTCCACTCTTGCACGCTGGGGCCAACGGAAATCTCGATCATCCGCTTGGGAGGACGCTCGGGCATCTTTATCACACACACATTGTTCCTGAATGTGCGTGCGAGGTAGGGCTCCACTTTCTCAACCCGGCTGCGGCCGCCCCGAGCAACCGTGTTGCAGTCCTCGAGCAGGAAGAGGCGATGCGCAAGATGGCCCTCGGGCTTGATATGGGCTAGCGCTTCGTAGACGACCTCGATCTTGTGCCCCTCTGTGAAGGGCCTCGCTTCCGGCATGACCAGCGAATGCTGCTCGGAGTTGTACGCGATCAGCAGCCGGGGATTGGTGGCGCGCAGCTCTGCGGCTTTCTCGGCAACCCAATATCCCTGCGCCAAGTACGCCACGTAATAGGCCCCGTAGAGCACGATCGGCAGTATCACGAACGGGCGGGGCAGGCGCCGCTCGACTGCCTCGATGAAGACGCTGGCCAGGAAGACGTGCACCAGCATGCCGGCGAGGTAGGGCCCGCCAATGCGTGTCAGGAAGAGACCTGGGTAGGTAAAGAGCTGCAACAGCAGCAGTGCAGCCAACGCCGCCAGTATCCAGGTCGACACCGAACGCCATACCCAATGCATGGTCCAGTCCTGACTCCCGCTGGCAATGCCTCGGACAATGCCGGCCTCTCTTCACCGGCCGGTAAAGGCTGCGAGGCGTTTGAGCGCGAAGGTTAAGCGAAGCTGAAGCCGGGGCGCGCGGCACAGGTCGCCAGCGCCACCGGTGGCACCGCCCGGATATGGCCGCGATGATGATGGCAACTGTTTCACGTGAAACATCGAGCCCTAGCGAGGTGACCATGGCCAACTCTGTCCGCCCCTTCCTGATGTTCCAGGGCAAGGCCGAGGAGGCGATGCAGTTTTACGTCTCGCTCATTCCGGGCAGCGAGATCACCGGCATCACGCGCTATGGCCCGGGCCAGCCGGGCGCGGAAGGCTCGGTGATGCGGGCGAGCTTCTCCCTTGCCGGCCAGACCGTGCTGTGCATCGACAGCCCGGTGCAGCATGCCTTCACCTTCACGCCGGCGTTCTCGCTGTTCGTCGAGTGCGAGAGCGAGGAGGAGATCAAGCGGCTCGCCTCCGCGTTGGGAGAAGGCGGAGCCGTGCTGATGCCGCTTTCCAACTACGGCTTCAGCCGCCAGTTCACCTGGCTCAACGACCGCTACGGCGTGTCATGGCAGCTCAACCTGACGTGACCGTCCCATTCACATGGGAATCCGGGCTCGGATGATTTCACCCCGGCCACCCTGTAGTGTCGCTCGACCACAGCCGCTCAGGGCCACACGGGGGAAATCGCCATGCCTGCAAGCCTGCGCGTCGTCCAGATCTGCCTGTTCCTGTTCGCCGCCATCGCCCTGTTTGGCGGTTCGCTGCAGATGTATCTGGGCCAGCCCGAGACCACGCCTCGCCTCGACAACATCCACCGCTTCCTGGCCGGCATCTATCTCGGAGCCGGCTTCATTGCCCTGTGGGCGGCCATTACCGTGCGCCGGCAGAGCACCCTCGTTCTCTTCATCGCGCTTGGCGGGTTTCTCGGCGGCACGGGCAGGCTCGTATCCATGAGCCAGGTCGGCCTGCCGGAGCCGCGCGCCCTCTTTCTCGGCTATTTGACGCCCGAGCTGTTGGTGCCGGTGGTCATAGTCATCGCCTATCTCGTGTCGCGGCGAGGGGGAGCAGCGGGCGACTGAACCGGGCAAGGACCCCGGGCAACGTTGCAGCTCCCACAAATTGTTTCACGTGAAACAATTGTTGCTTGTTCGTTCCGAGCGGCGGCTTGCGCGTCAAGAGAGTCGAAAAGCATCCCAGTCGAAGAAATCGCAGAGACTCAGGAAAATCAAAAAAACAGGCCAACAATCAAAAGGCAGTCAAGTAACATTTATTTCCGTAAGTCATTGAAATCACGTATTTTTCCTGGAATCCGTCCAAAAATCTGTTGATAACGGAGCCCTCGGAGTTAAGAACCGGTCAAGAGCCTACGCCCATGCTGGCACGTACCCGGCCCTTGGTGAATCATGTTCAGCAGGTCGGATCAGGTCATTCTCCCACGCCAGCTTGATCACCCGCGACACCATCGAGGCGTTCTTCTTATCGATACCGAGGCGGGCACCGAGCGAGGAGTTCGTCAGTCGTTCGTTGTCCAGCCAACGCATGACGGCGTGCTGATACGCCGCGCGAAGGCGTTCGTCCGAGTTCATAGAGCGCGCTGCAAACAGGTAGAATTTTGAGTTGTCCCCATCGACGCGCCAGTCGGGCGGCGGTAGCCGCAATTCTTCTGCTGCGCTAACCACTCGGTTCAGCCCACTGCCTTGCTCCTCGCAAATACCCATTCTCCTCATCAATGATGCCATGTCCTGATTCCGAGACCGCGGCGGCATATCGATTATGCGGTGTGCCTCAACGAGAGGAGCGCCAGGATTCGTAATCTCAATGCGATCTGAAAAAATCTCAATGAGAGGGCCCGCCCCCGTGATCGTCATGTCCTGATGGATGAGGGCGTTCGCGACAAGCTCCCTTATGGCAATCTCAGGATACTCAAATTGCTTTGTCCTGAGCGCCGTTCCAATCGGTTCGCCGCCTTGGACGATTACACCGATCAACTTCACGAGCTCCTCATAACCGCTTGCGTAGCCCCTTTGCCCGTCTTCCCTTCTCCTGATCTGCGCTTGGTTCCTGCCACTATATTGGACCAGCCGAACCGCCTTGCGTTCCAACCGTTCGAAATCGCTCAGATTTTTGGCGAATAACACCGCGCCCAAGTTGAGGATGTTCCAGCGGTCGCCGACATCCTTCGCAATCAGCCGATCATCCTGAAGGCGGAGCAAAATGCCTTCCCGGTTATCAGGCAAGGGCTGTCGCGTAAGCGCAAAATAGGTCGGATAGTCAAGCGCGGATAAGACAGAATCGCTCGTCACGAACTGCATCGCGACGCCTGTTTCCCACGCATACGGCCGAAGTTTGTCCCAAAGCGCCTTTTCCCGGTCGGGATAGTCGGTCAATGGCGGCGTAGCGCTACCAAGGCGTATGTAAGGAATCCGATCATACTTCACAGGAGCATGCGTGGCAGCGGGAACTTCCAAAAGCACAACTCGCCCCTCCGGGTGACCAACGACGCGGAATGCCAGATGAGGACAGGGCTCCAGTTTGTTCGAAAGCCACATCTCAAGTGGCTGCCTGCTTGCAGTCGCCGTCGCTGGGTCGAAGGTGGTGCCCACCACCTTATGCGTTACGTCTTGGATACCCCAGACCATGTATCCATAGTGACGATCCCACAGTCTGGCACTGTTGGAGAGAGCCGATATGCGCTTGCCCATGACCTCCGGTGCGAAGTTGTTCACCTTGAATTCGCACCAGGGCAGCTCAGCGGACTCTGCCCGTAACTCTTCAATCAGCGCTATTAGGCGAGCTGGATGCATGGCTAGCCGTAGGATGGCCCGAGTTCGATCACTCTATGCCAGCAGACAGTGCCAAGTCTGTGTTCGCCAAACAATTCGCGATCTCTACAACCATCACTTG
Organism: uncultured Alphaproteobacteria bacterium; assembly: GCA_963724565.1. Taxonomy (GTDB): domain Bacteria; phylum Pseudomonadota; class Alphaproteobacteria; order Rhizobiales; family Hyphomicrobiaceae; genus AWTP1-13. The sequence continues at coordinate 534,606 of CAVRVK010000007.1, read as the reverse complement.
CCGATGCAGAAGCGGGCGAAGATCTCGCCCAATACGTCCTCCACATCCACCCGGCCCGTAAGCCGGCCGAGCGCCTGTGCGGCACGGCGCAAATCCTCGGCGCGCAATTCAACCTCACCGATGGGCGAGCCGAGGAAGGAGCTGAGAGGCGCCATGGCTCGCTCCAGCTGCTGGCGATGGCGCGCCTGCGTCAGGGCCGGCGTCTCGCTCTCGCCGATGCGCGCGCGCACGATTGCCGTCAGCCGCCGGGCCAGCACATCCATGCCGGCGCCCGTCAGAACAGAAATGCCGATGGCGCCCGCTGGCAGAGGATGCAGCACGCCCGACGGCAGCAGGTCCATCTTGTTGGCGAGCACCAGGGTGCGGTCGGCCTTGGTCGCAATCTCGGCCGGCACGGTGGCCGGCGGCGCCGTGATGTCGATCAGCCAGAGGATCAGGTCGGCCTCGCGCGCGCGGGCCACCGTGCGCCGCATGCCCTCCTGCTCGACCTTGCCGGCCGCCTCGCGTGCCTCGCGCAGGCCGGCGGTGTCGCTGACAACTACCGGCAGGCCCTCGAGGTCCAGCCGCACCTCGATCACGTCGCGGGTGGTGCCGGCCTCCTCCGACACGATCGCCACCTCGCGCCGCGCCAGCCAATTGAGCAGGCTCGACTTGCCGGCATTGGGCGGCCCTGCCAGCACCACGTGAAACCCCTCGCGCAGCATCTCGCCGCGATGGCCGTCGTCGAGATGCTTGGCGATGTCGCGCGCCAGCGCCTCCACCTCGGCGCGCGCCTTCTTCAAGGTGCCGGCGGCGACATCGGGCTCATCGGAAAAGTCGATTGCCGCTTCCAGCTGCGCCATGGCGCTCACCAGCCGCTGCCGCCAACCCTCGTACACCCGATAGAGCCCGCCACCGGCCTGGCGCAGGGCCTGGCGCCGCTGGGCAGCCGTCTCCGCGTCGATCAGGTCGGCCAGGCCTTCGACGCCGGTGAGATCGAGCTTGCCGTTCTCGAAGGCACGCCGCGCGAACTCGCCGGGCTCCGCCAGCCGGCAGCCCTCGATGCCGCCGAGTGCCGCCAGCACGCCAACAATCACCGCCCGGCCGCCGTGCACCTGCAGCTCGGCCATGTCCTCGCCGGTCTCGCTATTGGGAGCGGGAAAGAACAGCACCAGCGCCTGGTCCAGCACCTCGCCGCTCGCCGGATTCCGGATCAGCCGCAGCGCCGCCGCGCGAGGCTTGGGTTGCGGCGGCGCCATTCGCTCCAGCACAACACCAACCGCGGGCCCCGACACGCGAATGACGGCAACGCCGGCGCGGCCTTGCCCGCTGGAAAGGGCGAAGATGGTCTGGGGATCGGCCATGTTTCGACTATATCAGGATGGCCTGATCGGGCTGAAGAAGAAGCCCGCATCAGCAGCGCAAAGACGCCGTCATGGATCGCTGTGCATCGCTCGAAACCCGACTGGATCGGGGCGCTGCAGAACGCGTGAGCTAGCGTGATTGCCCGGGTTTGCCTGCCGCATTATCCGGGCTACCCTGCCCCATGACATCCACCCCGCCGGCCGCCGAGAACCGTCTCGCCCGCGAGACGAGCCCGTATCTGCTCCAGCACAAGGACAACCCCGTGCACTGGTGGGCGTGGGGGCCGGAGGCGCTGGCCGAGGCCAAGCGCGGCCGGCAAGCCGATCCTGCTTTCCGTCGGCTACGCGGCCTGCCACTGGTGCCACGTCATGGCGCACGAGAGCTTCGAGGATGAAGCCACCGCCGCGCTGATGAACGAGCTGTTCGTCAACATCAAGGTCGACCGCGAGGAGCGCCCCGACATCGACGCCATCTACATGCACGCGCTGCACTCCCTCGGCGAGCACGGCGGCTGGCCGCTCACCATGTTCCTCGACAGCGAGGCGCGGCCGTTCTGGGGCGGCACCTATTTCCCGCCCGAGCCGCGCTTCGGCCGCCCCTCCTTCAAGCACGTGCTCGCCGAGGTGGCGCGCATCTACCGCGAGGAGCCCGACAAGATCAGCCACAACGCCGCCCTGCTGGTCCAATCGCTCGCCGAGCGCGAGAAGAGCGACGCCAGGGCCAACATCAAGGATGCGGCGCTGGCCGATCTCACCAGGCGCATGGTCAATGCGGTGGACATGCGCCACGGCGGCCTCGCCGGCGCGCCCAAGTTTCCGCAGTGGAGCTTCTTCTGGCTGCTGTGGCGCGGCGCCATCCGCCACGGCGATCTTGCGGCCCGCGAGGCGGTGGACGTCACGCTCGCCAACATCTGCCAGGGCGGCATCTACGATCATCTGGGCGGCGGCTTTGCGCGCTACTCGGTCGACGAGCGCTGGCTCGCCCCGCACTTCGAGAAGATGCTCTACGACAACGCGCTGCTGATCGACCTTTTGTGCGAGGCCTACCGCGAGGGCGGCAACGAGCTCTACCAGGTCCGCATCGACGAAACCGTCGACTGGCTGCGGCGCGAGATGATCGCCGAGGGCGGCGGCTTCGCCGCCTCGCTCGATGCCGACAGCGAGGGCGAGGAGGGCAAGTTCTACGTCTGGAGCAAGGCCGAGATCGCCGACGTGCTGGGCCCGGTGGACGCGGCCCTTTTCTGCCAGGCCTACGACGTCACCGACGAGGGCAACTGGGAAGGCCACGCCATCCTCAACCGCCTCGGCAACCTCGAGCTTGGTTCCCCGCAGGAGGAGCAGGCGCTGGCCGCCATGCGCGCCAAGCTGCTCGCGCGCCGCGCCCAGCGCATCCGCCCCGGCTGGGACGACAAGGTGCTGGCCGACTGGAACGGGCTGATGATCGCGGCCCTGGCCCATGCCGCGCAGGTGTTCGCGCGTCCCGACTGGCTCGATACTGCCAAGGCGGCCTTCGCTTTCGTCGCCTCGCGCATGGAGAAAGACGGCCGCCTGATCCACTCCTATCGCGCCGGTCAGGCCAAGGCGCCCGCCACCGCCAGCGACTACGCCAACATGATCTGGGGCGCGCTGCGGCTGCACCAGGCGACCGAACGCAGCGCCCTATCTCGCAGCCGCGGAGCGCTGGGCGGCCGTGCTCGATCAGCGCTACTGGATCGCCGACGCGGGCGGCTACGCCTTCACCGCCGACGACACGCCCGACGTCATCGTGCGCATGCGCTCCGCCCACGACGACGCCACCCCCAACGCCAACGCGCTGATGATCTCCAACCTCGTCGCCCTTCAACCTGCTCACGGGCAAGCAGGCCTACCTCGATCGCGCGCACGCCATTCCCGACGCCTTCGCGCCCGACCTTGGCCGCAACGCACTCGGCCACTGCGGCGTGCTGGCCGGCTACTACGATCTGCTGGCCCCTCAGCACGTTGTCGTTATCGCGCCGGGCTCGGCGGACCCCTCCGCAGCCCCTGCCGCGCGCCATGTTCGAGCTGTCTTTGCCGGGTGCAGTGCAGCAGGTCGTGGGGTCGGATCAGCCCCTCCCCGGCGCCGCGCTGGCCGGCAAGACCGCGACCGAGGGCAAGCCCACCGCCTACGCCTGCATCGGCCCGCAGTGCTCGCTGCCCGTCACCGACCCTGGTGCGCTGCTCGAACTGCTGCGCCAGCAGCGCGCCGCCACGGGGTCTTAAGGAACACTTATCGACACCCACGCCTGTGCCCGGCGCGCAACGCTGTGGATAGATCGCACCGCGCCGGCCACTCGCCGCTGGCCAACAAGTGTCAGATCCCTGACATTGATATCCATCTGGAAGGCTGGGGTGGATTGTCTCGATGCCGTTGCGTCGCGTCCTGTTTGTGTGGCCGCTCGCCCTTGCCGTTCTTACGGCCGTGGCCGCTGTTCCGGCGGCCGCCCAATCGGGCTCCGACCCGTTCGGCCTGTTCGGCGACCGTTGGCAGGTCGGCGGCCTCGTTTACGTCTCACCCAAGTTCGAAGGCGCCAAGTCCTACCAGGTCACCGGCTTCCCGTTCGTGGCGCCGGCGGGCCTCGGCGACAATGGCATCGTGCAGATCAAGGGCGCCGACGACGTCCGCTTCCGTGTTCTGCAGTTCGGCAATCTCGAGCTCGGACCGCTGGCGGGCTATCGCTTCGGCCGCGATGAGGACGACTCCACGCGCCTGATCGGCACCGGCGACATCGACGGCGGTTTCGTGCTCGGCGCCTTCGCCACCTACCGCACCGGACCGCTGGCCTTGTCCGTCTCCTATCATCACCAGGCAACCGGCGACGACACGGGCGGCCTCGTCCGTTTCAGTGCCGAGGCGGTCACACGCTTGTCGCCGACCGTCAAGCTGACGTCCAGCATCGGCACCAATTACGCCACCGACGACTACATGACCGCCTTCTTCGGCGTGAATGCCGCGCAGCACACCGCGTCCGGGCTCCCGGTCTACAATCCTTCGGCCGGGTTCAAGGACGTCTACATCGGCGCCACCGCCGCCATCGATCTCAACGACCGCTGGACATTGATGCTGATCGGCCGCTACGCCCACCTCGTCGGCGACGCTGCCGACAGCCCCATCGTCGAGACCGAGAGCCAGTTCTACGGCGGCGCGGCGCTCTCCTACAAATTCAGCATCGGCCGCTAGCCATCCTCGCAGCGCAAAGGGGGCGCCCGTTCGCTCGCGCGAGACGAGAGCACCCCATTGGCCATTCATAGTGCCGGCATCATCGTCAGTTGATGCCTTTGCGGTCCATCTCGTCGAAAATCTGTTTGGCCTTGGGAGAGGGCTTGAAAGTGGCGCCTGCCGAGGCCGACAGTCCGGCCACAACCGAAAGCGCGACGAGCATGGACACGATGATCTTCATGGCTGCTTCTCCTGTGATCCGGGGCGCCTTCGTGGCGCCCGCTTGCACAGGTGACTACGGCCGCGCTTCGCCGCACGGATGCCGCTTTCACCGCGTCGTGAAAAAGGGTGATGGGAACCCGAAAAGCGAAATGGCCTGCGTTCGAGCAGGCCATTCCACGTCAGTGCTTGGCTAGCGACTAGTTCTTGCCCGTGCTCATCGAGTTGAAGAACTCGCCGTTGGTCTTGGTCGAGCGCAGCTTGTCGACCAGGAACTCGATGGCGTCCATGGTGCCCATCGGGTTGAGGATGCGGCGCAGCACGTACATCTTCTTGAGCTGATCGGCCGGCACCAGCAGCTCCTCCTTGCGCGTGCCGGAGCGGGCGATGTCGATCGCCGGGAACACGCGCTTGTCGGAGACCTTGCGGTCGAGCACGATTTCGGAGTTGCCCGTGCCCTTGAACTCCTCGAAGATCACCTCGTCCATGCGGCTGCCGGTGTCGATCAGCGCGGTGGCGATGATGGTGAGCGAGCCGCCCTCCTCGATGTTGCGCGCGGCGCCGAAGAAGCGCTTGGGCCGCTGCAGGGCGTTGGAGTCGACGCCGCCGGTCAGCACCTTGCCGGAGCTCGGCACCACCGTGTTGTAGGCTCGGCCGAGGCGCGTGATCGAATCCAGCAGGATCACCACGTCGCGCTTGTGCTCGACCAGGCGCTTGGCCTTCTCGATCACCATCTCCGAAACCTGCACGTGGCGCGTGGCCGGCTCGTCGAAGGTGGAGGAGATCACCTCGCCCTTCACCGAGCGCTGCATGTCGGTCACCTCCTCGGGCCGCTCGTCGATCAGCAGCACGATCAGGTAGCACTCGGGGTGGTTCTTCGCGATCGAGTGCGCGATGTTCTGCAGCAGCACCGTCTTGCCGGTGCGCGGCTGCGCGACGATCAGCGCGCGCTGGCCCTTGCCGAGCGGCGACACGATGTCGATCACGCGCGGCGAGAGATCCTTGATGGTCGGGTCTTCGATCTCCAGCTTCATCCACTGCGTGGGATACAGCGGCGTGAGGTTGTCGAAGTGCACCTTGTGGCGCTGCTTGTCGGGGTCCTCGAAGTTGATGGTGTTGACCTTGAGCAGCGCGAAGTAGCGCTCGCCCTCCTTGGGGCCGCGGATCTGGCCTTCGACCGTATCGCCCGAGCGCAGCGCAGAAGCGGCGGATCTGCGAGGGCGAGATGTAGATGTCGTCGGGGCCCGGCAGATAGTTGGCGTCGGGCGAGCGCAGGAAGCCGAAGCCGTCCTGCAGCACCTCGACCACGCCGGTGCCGATGATCTCGGTGTCCTTGGCGGCCAGCTGCTTGAGGATGGCAAACATCTGCTCCTGCTTGCGCATGGAGCTGGCGTTCTCGACGCCGACCTCCTCGGCGAAGCTCAACAGCTCCGTCGGTGTCTTGATCTTGAGGTCTTGGAGTTTCATCTCCTTGACTACTTCTTGCATTGGAAATTCTCCGGGTGGGAGGGGCTGCGCGGCTTTGGAAGGTGGGATGGAAAGGAGAGGCCGGCGCAGAGAGTAGGAGGGGTGCGGAACTTGGGTTCCGGGAGTTGTCGCGGCCCTCGGTGGCGCAGGAGCGGCTCGGGAGGGCCCCGCCCGCATGCGCCAAGGGTCGGCGGCAGGCGGTGACGATTCGCTATATAGCAGTCCGGCGCGAGAAAATGAAAGGGGCGCCGCAAGATAGCCGGTCCCTTGACCGCTACAACGCAAGGTTCGACCTGGTCGCCGCGGGGATCAAGACCTCAGAACGGCTTCACGATCACCAGCACGACGATGCCGATCATCAGCAGCGTCGGCACCTCGTTCATGATGCGATAGAAGCGGGCGTTGCGCGTGTTCCAGTCCTCGGCGAAGTCCTTGCGCCAGGCCGCCAGCGCGTGGTGATAGCCGGTCAGCACCACCACCAGGGCGAACTTGGCCCACAGCCAGCGGTCGTTGACCATGCCCTGCGCCCAGGCGAGATAAGGCCCCGTCACCCACACCACGACCATGGCCGGGTTCATGATGACGCGCAGCAGGCGCCGCTCCATCACCTTGAAGGTCTCGGACTGCTTGGAGCCCTTCTCCGCCTCGCAGTGATAGACGAAGAGCCGCGGCAGATAGAGCAGCCCCGCCATCCACGCGATGACGGCAATCACGTGGAGCGCCTTGATCCAGAGCAGCATGCGGTCGACTTCTACTTCTGCTCCGCGCACCAGCTTCACGAGCCGCGCCACATTCTCCGGCGGCGTTTGCGGCACGATGCCGTGGCCGAGATTGAAGATGAAGCGCTTGCCCGCTGAGCGCCGTCAGAATTTCGGCGACGCGTTGCTCCATCGCCTCTCCGCCGGCGACCAGCAGCAGCGGATCGAGGTTGCCCTGCACGACCGCCTTGTCCGGCCAGCTCTCCGGCCATGAGCGCGAGCGGCATGGCCGTATCGCAGCCCACGCCATCGACGCCGGTGTGCGCAACATAGGCCAGCGGCCTGCACACCCGCACCGCGCGGAAAGCCGATCACCGGCACATTGGGATGGCGCTGCCTTCAGCCGCGCCGACCATCGCTCTTGGTCGGCGCCACCACCCAGCGCTCGAACTGGTCGTCGGCGCAGGCTTCCGGCCCAGCTGTCGAAAATCTGCAGGACATCGGCACCGGCCGCCACCTGCCCCGACAGGTAGTCGACCGAAACCTCGACCAGCAGGTCGATCAGCCGCTGAAATCCGCCCGGATCGCGATAGGCCCACAGCCGCGCCTCGGCCTGATCGGTGGAGCCCTGCCCGCCCACCATGTAGGTCGCCACCGTCCACGGCGCGCCGCAAAATCCGATGAGGGCAGTGTCATGGGGCAGCTCCTGGCGAACCTTGGCGACCGTCTCGAAAACGCGGTCGAACCTGGTGCGAGTCGCGCTCGCGTTCAAGCGCGCAAGTTCGCGCTCGCGTGCGAATGGGCTCGAGCCGCGGTCCCTCGCCCTCGACGAATTCGACCTTCTGGCCCAGCGCATCCGGCACCACCAGGATGTCGGCGAACAGGATCGCCGCATCGAAGCCGAAGCGCCGGATCGGCTGCAGCGTCACCTCGGCGGCCAGCTCGGGCGCGTAGCACAGGTCGAGGAAGCTGCCGGCCTTCGCGCGCACCGCGCGATACTCGGGCAGGTAGCGGCCGGCCTGGCGCATCAGCCAGATCGGCGGCGGCGACAGCGCGCTCGCCCGCGAAGACGCCGCAGCAGACGAGGCCGCGTCGAGGCCGGCGCCGAAGCCATCGCGTCAGGCTCCAATTCAAGAAATCAGATCTTCAAGGTTATTGTTATGACTCTTAGGCCGTGGATTGCGAAGATCCTTGATTGTCACGCGTGTTGCACACAGCTTGCGCGTTCAGGTAAGCGCGCCGGAGCTACCCCTAGCCGGATCCTCGAGCTCGCGAGCCACTAGCGTCGAAAATATCGCAGGTATGCAATGGCTTGCTGGATCGAGTTGCGCAGGCCGCCTCGGCGCATAACCTGTGCAAGGAGCTGTGCGAGCGACCGCGCTGGCTTCCGCCATGTCCCGTCCTCACCGTACGAGCCTGCAGCTCCGTCCCAGTCGGGTCTTCCTGTGGGCAACTCTGTTGATGGACTGACGCCCGGCGGCCAACCGAGCCGCGCCCGCGGCTTGGCAGCGTCCACAGAACTCTGGTCTTTTCCACAGCATGCCCAACCACGTGCCCAGCTACTTCCATCTGCATCTGATCTCGGACGCGACCGGCGAGACCCTCACCACCATGGCCAAGGCGGCGGCGGTGCAGTACGCGCAGGTGCGCCCCATCGAGCACGTGCATCCCCTGGTGCGCACCGAAAAGCAGCTCGCGCGCGTGCTGAAGGAGGTGGAGCAGGCGCCGGGCATCGTCCTCTACACCGTCGTCAAGAAGGAGCTGATCGAGGAGATCGAGCGCCGCTGCCGCGAGCTCAAGGTGCCGTGCCTGCACGTGCTCGAGCCGATCATGAAGATGTTCGAATCCTATCTCGGCGCGCCGCAGACGCCGATCGTGGCCGGCCAGCATCTGCTCGACGCCGACTACTTCGCCCGCATCGACGCGCTCAACTTCACCATGGCGCACGACGACGGCCAGCTGCCGCAGGACCTGAACACGGCCGATATCATCATCCTCGGCATCTCGCGCACATCCAAGACGCCGACCAGCATCTATCTGGCCCAGCGCGGCTACAAGACCGCCAACCTGCCGCTGGTGCCCGGCATCGAGCCGCCGGCGGCGCTGTCGCAGCCGCACACCGCCTTCGTCGTCGGCCTGGTCGCCAGTGCCGAGCGCATCGCCGAGATTCGCCGCAACCGCGTGCACCTGATCGGCGACCGCAAGCTCGACGACTATGTCGACCGCACCCAGATCATGGAGGAGATCCAGTATTCGCGCCGCCTGTGCGCCCGCCACGGCTGGCCCGTGATCGACGTGACGCGGCGCTCGGTGGAGGAGACCGCCGCCACCATCATCCGTCTCCTGCACGACCGGCGCGAGCGGCGCTAGCGCGACCGAGCAGCAGGAGACCGGCGATGGCTGAGGCGAGGCGCGCCGCTGGTCATCCTGGCATCGGCCAGCTCCGTTTCGGCGCAAGATGCTGGAGGCGGCCGGCGCTGCGTTCGAGGTCGTTGCCGCCGGATGTGGACGAAGGCGCCTTGAAGCGCGGGCTGGCGGCTGCCGTGCCGCAGGCCCAGTCCGGCCGACGGTCGCGGAGGCGCTGGCGCGCGGCCAAGGCCGAAGCCGTCGGGCGCAATCATCCCGACGCGCTCGTCATCGGCGCCGACCAGGTGCTGGCCCTGGGCGATGAGCTGTTCGACAAGCCCGGCGATCTGGCCGCCGCCCGCGCCCAGCTCGAGCGCCTGCGCGGCAGGACGCACCGTCTGCACACCGCCGTGGTCGCTGGCGCAGGACGGCAAGATCGTGTGGACGCACGTCGAGCGAGGCGATGCTCACCATGCGCGCCTTCAGCGCCGAGTTCCTGGACGCGCTATCTTGCGCACGGCCGGCGCTGCCGTGTGCCGCATCGTCGGCGCCTACGAGATCGAGGGCGCCGGCATCCAGCTCTTCGAGCGCGTCGAGGGCGATCACTTCACCATCATCGGCCTGCCGCTGCTTGCCGCTGCTGGCGGAGCTCAGATCGCGCGGAGTGCTCGCCACATGATCCGCGCCTGTGTCATCGGCTGGCCGGTGTCGCATTCGCGCTCGCCGCTGATCCACGGCTACTGGCTCGAAGCGCTACGGCATCGACGGCAGCTACGATCGCCACCCCGTGGAGCCCGAAGACGTGCGCAGCTTTCCTGCGCGGCATGCGCGACGCAGGGCTTCGCCGGCTGCAATGTCACGCTGCCCCACAAGGAGGCGGCCTTTGCGGTCGTTGACGAGACGCGGCCTGCGGCGCGCGCGGCCGGCTGCCGCCAACACGCTCTGGTACGAGGACGGCAGGCTGATCGGCGACAACACCGACAGCGCCGGCTTCATGAACAACCTGCGCGCAGCGCGTGCCCGGTCTTGGCCTCGCAGGGCAGCACCGTGTCGGTGCTCGGTGCCGGCGGCGCGGCGCGCGGCATCGTGTTTGCGCTGCTCGAGGCCGGCGTCGGCGAAGTGCGCCTCTTCAACCGCACGCGCGCTCGCGCCGATGCGGTGGCGGCCTACTTCGGCGCCAAGGTGAAGGCCCATCGACTGGCAGCGAGCGCGCCGAGCGCTCGCGCGACGTGGCGCTGCTGGTCAACACCACCTCGCTCGGCATGAAAGGCGGCGAGCCGCTCGACATGGATGTGTCGCGTGCTCGATCCCGCCTGCATCGTCGCCGACATCGTCTACGTGCCGCTCGTCACGCCGCTGCTGGCCGCCGCGCGGGCGCGCGGGCTCGCGCACCGTCGATGGCCTCGGCATGCTGCTGCACCAGGCGGTGCCGGGCTTCGAGAAATGGTTCGGCGTGCGGCCCGAGGTGACCGAGGAGCTGCGCGCCCTGCTGGTGCGCGACATCGAGGGCGCCTGATGCTGGTCATCGGTCTCACCGGCTCGATCGGCATGGGCAAGTCGACGGTGGCTGCTCGCCTGCGCGCGCTCGGCATCGCCGTGTGCGATGCCGATGCGGAGGTGCACAAGCTCTACGAGGGCGCCGCCGTCGCCGCCATCGAGGCGGCGTTTCCCGGCACCACCGCCGGCGGCAAGGTCGATCGCCAGAAGCTCGGCCGGCCGCTGCTCGACAAGCCCGACGAGCTTCAAGCGCCTGGAGGCCATCGTGCATCCGCTGGTCGTTCGCCGCCGAGCGCGATTTCCTGCGCCGCGCAGGCGGCCAAAGGCGCGCCGCTGGCCGTGCTCGAAATCCCGCTGCTGCTCGAGACCGGCGGCGAGGCGCGCGTCGATGTCGTGGTCGTCTGCAGCGCGCCTGCTGAGGCGCAGCGCGAGCGCGTCATGCAGCGCCCCGGCATGACGTCCGGAGAAGCTCGAACAGCTGCTGGCGCGCCAGATGCCGGATGCGGAGAAGCGCGAGCGCGCCGATTTCGTTGTGGACACCGGCGGCACGTTTGCCGAGACCGACGTGCAGGTGGATAAAATCGTCGAATCACTCAAAGGTCGGCGCGGCACCGGCCTATCGCAAGGTTCTGGGCTGACTAGTCCGCCATGGCGGGAAGCCCGCCGTCACGCCAGTGCTCGCGTACCTGCACGAGATCATCGCAATGCTGCGCGAGATCGTCTTCGACACCGAAACCACCGGGCTCGATGCCGCCGGGGGCGATCGCCTGATCGAGGTCGGCTGCGTCGAGATCGTCAACCGCATCCCGACCGGCCGCGAGTTCCACCGCTACCTCAATCCGGAGCGCGACATTCACCCCGAAGCCGTCGCGGTGCACGGGCTCACCGCGGACTTCCTGAAGGACAAGCCGCTCTTCAAGGACGTCGCCGACGAATTCCTCGATTTCATCGGCGATGCGCCGCTGGTTGCCCACAACGCCAGCTTCGATCTCGGGCTTTCTCAATGCCGAGCTGGAGCGCGTGCCGCGACCGCCACTCACGGCCGACCGCATCGTCGATACCCTGGCACTGGCGCGCCGGCGCCATCCGGCCGGCCCCAACAGCCTCGATGCGCTGTGCAAGCGCTACGGCATCGACCTCTCCCAGCGCACCAAGCACGGCGCGCTGCTCGATTCCACGCTGCTCGCCGGCGTCTACGTCGAGCTGCTGGGCGAGCGGCAGGCAATGCTTCACCTCAGCGGGCAAGGGTCGGGCAACCAGGCGGTGCGCGCCAGGGCGGGGAAGGCGAGGCAGCGCCCGGTGGAGCTTGCCCCGCGGCTCGACACGGTGGCAGAAGCCGCCCATCGCCAGTTCGTCGAGAGTCTCGGCGCGAATGCCCTCTGGTTGCGTTACTCCGCGCACATATGATCCGCGGTTGGCTGGTGTAGCCCGTCTCGACCGTGCCTACATCTCACTGTCGAGCCGAGGGCATCCAAAGCTGCCTGCTCGTAAGCTTGCTTGAGGCCCTTTTGCGTCATCTCGATGGATGACGTAAAGACAATCGCCTCATCCACATGTTCGATGATTATGTCGGCCAGCAAATCGCTTAGCGCGTTGTGCCGGTCGAAGATTGACCGCATGACATAGGCCGCCGGGCCGCCGGGTCGTCGAGATGGAGGGTATACGCCGTCTCGCGGCCCCCCCAACATCTTCGCATGCCAGATCGACTTGTGTTTGCCGTATATAATACTGCACAGTTTGTATGCGACGTTCATGCTCAAGTTGCGGGCGCATGCCGGAGCCTTCCCGTCCAAGCGCTTCAGTTATGACCAAATTGGCCGGTGCCAATCGCGCTCCTGCTCTGTACTCTGCCGATCCAACATTAGAATCATAAAAAAGACGGCGCGGGCATTTGCTTTAGGCGTGCCCAGGCAACTTTCGGTTGCTGCAAAAAATGTGATACTGTGACACGTTTTCTCTTATGGCCAGCGCATGTTTCATGTATTCTCTTGCATAAGACTAGCTCGCCCCCAGATCGTCAGCCTGCATATCGAGTGGGCGCGTATCGCGCTAGTACAACACGGACCAGGCGCGAGCACCCATCATGGAACTGCGGGAAATCGTACTGACCATGAAACGCGATACGGCCGATCGGCTCAACCGCTCCCCTATTCACCTTTTGCATCGAGCCGGACAGTGCGCGGGCGATGTGTTTCAGGCGGAGATGAAGATCGAGGGGCTGACGCCGCGGCAGCTCGCGGTGCTGATGACCGTGGCGCAGAACGAAGGCCTGAGCCAGACCGGCTTGGTCGAACGTACAGGGATCGATCGCTCCACGCTCGCCGATATCGTTCGGCGCATGCAGAGGAAAGGGCTGCTGCAGCGCCGCCGGACCCGCGAGGATGCCCGGGCCTACGCGGTGAAGCTCACGGACGAAGGTCGCCGCATCCTGCGCACGGCCGAGCCGCTGGCCAAGAAGGTCGACGAGCGCATCCTCGATGCGCTGCCGGGCAAGCAGCGCGAGCAGTTCATCGACGACCTGCTGGCAATCGTCGATACGCTGCAGAAGATGACGCCGCAGAGCTAGCGCGGCCGCCGTCCGCGCTCGGTAAATCAGGCCTCTGCCTTGATAAATAGGTGTCGAACTTGCGCTGTGCGCGGCTCTCGCCCCAGGCAAGGGACGGGCGATCTCAACAGTTGATCAGTCCAGCCCTTGTCGGTGCAGCGGCATGGCTTTACATCTCGGGGCGACCGGCGATCCTTCAGCCGTCGCCAAGAGTGGACACCCATGCTCGAGCTGCTCGGCTTCATAAGCTACATCATTACCCTCTACGTCTACATCATCATCGCCGGCGCCGTGATGAGCTGGCTGATCGCCTTCAACGTGATCAATCCCTACAACCAGTTCGTCCGTTCCGTGTGGCAGGGGCTCAACGCGTTGACCGAGCCGCTACTGCGGCCGATCCGGCGCTTGCTGCCTGACCTCGGCGGCATCGACATTTCGCCGCTCATACTCATCCTGGCCTGCTTCTTCATCCAGTCGGTGGTGCTGACCAACCTCGCCAAGCTGTTCGTCTGATGCCTCCCGCCGCTCGGCCCTGGCGGGTGAGCGGACACGGCGTGAGCATGCTGGCGCGGGTGACGCCGAAGTCCGGCCGCGACGCTGTCGAAGGCGTGGTTGAGACCGCGCAAGGGCCTGCATTGCAGGTGCGGGTGCGTGCCGTCGCCGAGGACGGCGCTGCCAATGCGGCCGTCGAGTGGGTAGTAGCCCAATGGTTGGGACTGGGCAAAACGCGCGTGCGCATCGCGCGTGGCAGCAAGTCGCGTATCAAAATCATTGACATCGCGGGCACGGCTGGCGAACTCGACGCATTGCTCACGGCGCGCATCGCCGCGCTCGAGTGAACGCCAGGAGGCCCGCATGGCCGGAGCGTCGACCATCGACGGCAAGAAGGTTGCGGCCGAGGTGCGCCGGAAGGTTGCCGAGGGCGTTGCGCGGCTGCAGGCCGAGCGCGGGTTCGTGCCCGGTCTGGCAGTGGTGCTGGTCGGCGAGGACCCCGCAAGCCAAGTCTACGTGCGCAACAAGGCCACGGCCACGCGCGAGGCCGGCATGCTCTCGCTTGAGCACAAGCTGCCCGCCGACACGGCAGAAGCGGCGCTGCTCGACCTGATCGCCGACCTCAATCGTCGCCCTGACGTGCACGGTATCCTGGTGCAGCTGCCGCTCCCCAAGCACATCGATGCAACCAAGGTGATCGAGGCAATAAGCCCCGCCAAGGACGTGGACGGCTTCCACCCCATCAACGTCGGCCGTCTGGCAACGGGTGGCGAAGCGCTGGCGCCCTGCACGCCTACCGGCTGCCTGATCCTGGCGAAGTCGGTGCGCCCCAAGCTCGAGGGGCTCGAAGCCGTCGTCATCGGCCGCTCCAACATCGTCGGCAAGCCGATGGCCCAGCTGCTGCTCGGCGAGAATTGCACGGTGACGATTGCTCACTCCCGCACCCGTGATCTGCCGGGCGTTGTCCGCCGCGGCGACATCGTGGTGGCGGCGGTGGGCCGCGCCGAGATGGTGCGCGGGGATTGGATCAAGCCCGGCGCCATCGTCATCGACGTCGGCATTCAACGCGTGGCCGCGCCCGACGGGAAAACCAGGCTGGTCGGCGACGTGGCCTATGCCGAAGCGGCCGAGGTAGCCGGCGCCATCACTCCGGTGCCGGGCGGGGTCGGGCCGATGACGATCGCCTGCCTGCTGCAGAACACGCTGCTGGCCGCGACGCGCAGCTGACACCGCGGCCAACTGCTCGCACCGCTATCCCCGCAATTGTTTCACGTGAAACAATCCAACGTTCAGTGTTGTCCGTAGCTGCGCGGCCGCGGGAATAGTCAGCCCTCATGGCCCTCGATGATGACGAATTCACCCGTGCTGGCCTGCTGGCGGATGCGGACCGCTGCCTGATACTCGGGCGAGTTGTAGCAGGCCTTGGCGACAGCGTAGCTCGCGAACTCGATGATGACATGGCGGCGGCCCGCCAGCAGCTGGCCCTCGGGCACGATGTGCTCGCCGTTGCGCACGAGGAAGCGCGCGCCGTGCTTCTTGAGGGGCGCCGCGTTGGCGGCGATGTAGTCCTTGTAGCGCTCGGGGTCGGTGATGTTGACGTGCGCGATCCAGTAGCCCTTCTTGGCCATTTTCGCTCTCTCGGAATTTGATGTCGGGGCTCAATTGAGCAGGCGCACCGGCTATCGCGCAAGGCTCACTTACGCCGCCCCCGCTCGTTCTGCCGTCAGGCTGGCCATCGTTTGGCGGCAAAACATTCTTTCGACACCAGAGTAGGTTGCGTTTGTGCGACCACCGCGATCGAAGTGGTGGCTCGACCTGGAACCGGTTGGCGTCACCCCACGGGCAGAATGCAAATCCCCCGGCCAATTGCCGAGATGCCTCAGTTGCTGCAAGGATGGCACTTAAACTACGCCCGCGATTGGCGTTTCCGTGCCGGATGTGCTCAGCTGCGAGCTGGCGGAGAATGGCGCGAGAACCTGCTGCAGTTTCCGCCATCTACAGCGCTGCATCGAAGGTAACAGTGTCACGGGACCACGAAGCCTGCATCGCAGCAGACAAGCGTGGCACCTTGGACAGGGACAGCCCGGTTGCGCCACGGTATCTTCACATGGGCATTGAAGGATCGCGCTATCGTGGCGATCTGTGTGAACTGGTTGGCGGCGGTTGGAGTTGACCGGTGGCGCGTAGCCACAGGATCGGTGTGATTGGGAGAGAGCGGAATGGCGAATACGGGTCATCATGCGGAAGGCGTCGTCGTCAGCGACACGGACATTGCGCGCCACCATCGTAAGCGAGGGGCCTATATCGGGTATGTACCGGGATTCCTTTATATTCTCCTGCTGTTCATCATCGGTCAGGTCGTCTTCTCCGATCCGAGGGCGACGCTGTTCGATATCGGCGGCTATCGGCTGGCCTGGGTAGAAGTGTTGCTGGTCGCTGCCGCCATCACGGCGATGGCCGAACAGATCAAGGTGGCAAAGCCCGGAGTTCAACAACACCTTCGACGTGTTGCTCATGGGTGTGATCGCAATCGTCCAGGTGGTGCTGTTCGCCCTTGCGGCTGCCAAGGTGCAGGCCCTGTCGATGTTCGACAACACAGAGTTCCTGCTGCTGACGCTCATCAATGTGGCGCAGACCGCGGTTGCCTATCAGATCAACGCCGCAACGCTCGTGCGAACGATCTCTTCCTCGTAGCTTTCCCGCGGAGCGATCCGGCCTTTGGACTGTCGCCGGCCGCTGAGGCCGGCGCTGGCGACTGCCAGTTCCGGGCGCAACCCAACATTGCCTACAGCGAGGTTGGCGAACGGGCTGTCGCTGTGCCATCCTTAAGGTCTCGCGACTGAATTTTCCTCGAGAAGCATGAAGGACACGCGACATGCGTTATGAGGCGCCGAGTTCGCTCGACCAGGCGGTCGCGCTGCTGGCTGCGGAGCCCGGTGACGTCCGGGTGCTGGCCGGCGGCACCGACCTGCTGGTGCAGATGAAGACCGACCTGATCGAGCCGGTGCTGGTGATCGACATCAAGGGCATCGCCGAGACGCGCCAGATCAAGGAGGAGGGCGGCGGCTTCCGCATCGGCGCTGCCGTCACGGGCGCCGAGCTCAAGGAGCATCCCAGGCTCAAGACCGTATGGCCGGGCGTGGTCGAGGCAGCCAACCTGATCGGCTCCACCCAGATCCAGGGTCGGGCGTCCATGGGCGGCAATCTGTGCAACGGCTCGCCGGCCGCCGACAGCGTACCGGCGCTGATCGCCGCCGGCGCCAAGGCCTCCATCGTCGGTCCCAAGGGCCGACGCGAGCTGGCGGTGGAAGACGTGATGCTCGCCCCGCGTAAGCTGGCGCTGACCAAGGGCGAGATCGTCGCCTCGTTCCTGCTGCCGGCGAAGCCGGCGCGCACCGCCGACGCCTATCTGCGCTTCATCCCCCGCACCGAGATGGACATCGCTGTGGTCGGCTGCGGCATATGCCTCACGCTCGATGCCGGTGGCACCTGCACGGCGGCCCGCGTGGCGCTCGGCGCCGTAGCCCCGCGCCCGCTGCTGGTGGCAGATGCCGCCAAGGCGCTGATCGGCAGCAAGGTCGACGGCGCTGCATTGCAGAAGCTGGATGCGGCGGCCCGCGCCGCCTGCCAGCCGATCGACGACAAGCGCGGCACCAAGGATTACCGCATCAAGGTCGCGGGCGTACTGGCGCGCCGAACCGCGCAGATTGCGCTCGAACGGGCGAGGAAAGCTTAGATGGCCAAGCACCACATCACGGCGACCGTCAACGGTGACCCTGTCGAGTTTCTTTGCGATACGCAGGACACATTGCTCGACTGTTTGCGCGATCAGCTGGGCCTCACCGGCACCAAGGAGGGCTGCTCCACCGGCGACTGCGGCGCCTGCAGCGTTACGGTCGACAATCGGCTGGTATGCTCCTGCCTGATGCTGGGCGTGGAGGCCGACGGCAAATCGATCGCCACCATCGAGGGCATGGCCCAGGGCGAGATGTTGCATCCCCTGCAGCGCAAGTTCCTGGAGCATGCGGCGCTGCAGTGCGGCATCTGCACCCCGGGCTTCCTGATAGCTGCCAAGTCGCTGCTCGAGAAGTCGCCCGATCCGACAGAGACGGAAGTGCGCTACTGGCTGGCCGGCAACCTGTGCCGCTGCACCGGCTACGACAAGATCGTTCGCGCGGTGCTGGATGCCGCCGCCGAGATGAGAGGAGCCTGATCCATGCAGGAGAAGGTGAAGGACGGACAAAGCTCCGAGTTCAAGTGGGTCGGCACGCGGCCCCTGCGCCCCGATGGCGTCGACAAGGTGACCGGTCGCGCCAAGTTCGGCGCCGATTTGGCCATGCAGGGCCAGCTGGTCGGCAAGGTGCTGCGAAGCCCGCACCCGCACGCCCGCATCCGTTCCATCGACGTATCCGCGGCAGCCAAGCTGCCGGGCGTCAAGGCGATCGTCACCGGCCAGGATTTCAAGGACCAGCCCTCCGAGTTCATCCCGGCGGGCGAGATGATGATCAACTACAAGGACGTGGTGCGCAACGTGATGGCGCGCGAGAAAGCGCTGTACGAGGGCCATCCCATCGCTGCCGTGGCCGCCACCAGCGCTGGCGTCGCCAAAGAGGCGCTGAAGCTGATCAAGGTCGACTACGAGGTGCTGCCGCACGTGATCGACGTGGTCGAGGCCATGCAGCCCGGCGCGCCGTTGCTGCACGAGGACATGTTCACCGTCGGCGTGGAGCCGGCGCCGAAAACGCCCTCCAACGTCGCCAAACGCCTCGAGTTCGGCCACG
Source organism: uncultured Alphaproteobacteria bacterium (assembly GCA_963724565.1). Lineage (GTDB taxonomy): Bacteria > Pseudomonadota > Alphaproteobacteria > Rhizobiales > Hyphomicrobiaceae > AWTP1-13. The sequence continues at coordinate 516,040 of CAVRVK010000007.1, read as the reverse complement.
GCGATGTCGCGGCCGGCTTCGCTCAGGCCGACGTGATCGTCGAGCGCTCGTTCACCACCAAGCCGGTGCACCAGGGTTACATCGAGCCGCACGCCTGCATCGCCAGTGTGTCGGAGGATGGCCAGGCAGACCTGTGGGTCACCACCCAGGGCCACTGGATCGTGCGTGCCCACTGCGCGCGCCTGCTCGGCTGGGATATCGGCAAGGTCCGCGTGCAGGCCTCCGAGATCGGCGGCGGCTTCGGCGGCAAGACAGTCGTCTACCTCGAGCCCATCGCGCTTGCGCTGTCCAAGAAGGCGCGCCGGCCGGTGAAGATGGTGATGACGCGCGAGGAGGTGTTCCGCGCCTCCGGGCCCACGTCGGGCGCGCACATGCGGGTCAAGATGGGCGCCAAGAAGGACGGGCGCATCGTCGCCGCCGAGGCCGAGCTCAAGTACCAGGCGGGCGCTTTCGCCGGCTCGCCGGTGCAGCCCGGCGCCATGTGCGCCTTCGCGCCCTACGACCTCGAGAACGTGAAGGTGGTGGGCTACGACGTCGTCACCAACCGGCCCAAGGTTGCGGCCTATCGCGCCCCGGGTGGACCGATCTCCGAGTACGCAGTGGAAAGCGTGGTCGACGAGATCGCCCGCAAGCTCGGCATGGACCCGATCGAGCTGCGCCTCAAGAACGCGGCCAAGGAGGGCACCAAGGCCGCCTACGGGCCGAAGTTCGGGCCCGTGGGGTTGGTCGAAACGCTGGAAGCCGCCAAAGCGCATGCCCACTGGCGCACCCCCTTGGGCAAGAACCAGGGTCGCGGCATCGCTAGCGGCTTCTGGTTCAACATCGGCGGCGAGACGGCCGTGTCCATGTCGCTCAACGAGGACGGCACGCTCTCCCTCACCGCCGGCACGCCCGACATCGGCGGCTTGCGCGCATCGCTGTGCATGATGGCCGCCGAGGAGCTCGGCGTTCCGATGGACAAGATCCGCGTGCAGATCGGCGACACCGGCCAGCTCGGCTACAACTTCCTCACCGGCGGCAGCCGCGCCACTTTCTCCAGCGGCATGGCTACGGTGGAAGCCGCGCGCGACGTCATGAAGGAGGCCTGCAAGCGCGCCGCCCAGCTATGGGAGCTGCCCGAGGACGCGGTGGAGTACACCGGCGGCGCCGTGCGGCCGGCTGGCCCCAACGCCGGCAAGCACGCGCCGATGACGCTGCGTGACATTGCCGGCATCGCCGGCAAGACCGGCGGGCCGATCGTGGGCTATGCCCGTATCAATGCGCACGGTGCGGCGCCCTCGCTTCGCCACCCACGTCGCCGACGTGGAGGTGGACCCCGAGACCGGCAAGGTCACGGTGCTGCGCTACACCGCCATCCAGGACGCGGGCCGCGCCATCCACCCGAGCTATGTGGAGGGCCAGTACCAGGGCGGCGCGGCGCAGGGCATCGGCTGGGCGCTCAACGAGGAGTACATCTACGGGGCCGACGGCAAGCTGCAGAACGCGGGCTTCCTCGACTACCGCGTGCCGGTCGCCTCCGACCTGCCGATGATCGACACGGTGATCGTCGAGGTGCCGAACCCGCGCCACCCCTACGGCGTGCGCGGCGTAGGCGAAACGCCGATCGTGCCGCCGATGGCGGCCATCGCCAACGCGATAGCCGACGCCACCGGCGTGCGCTTCACCGAGCTTCCTATGTCGCCACCCAAGGTGCTCAAGGCGCTGGACGAGGCACGAGCCAAGGGCGCGGCGAAGATGTGAGATGTCATCCCGGCGCTTGCCTGCACCGGCGAAGGCCGGTGTCGCCGGGATCCAGCGCACAGCAAGCGCTGGGGATTGCTGATGGCTGGATGCCGGGAACAAGTCCCGGCGTGACAATGCTGTGCGAATGCCATGGTTGCCAGACCGGCAAGTCCTGACCGGATTCGCCGCTACCGCCGCGGCCGGTTCTCCGAGCTGGTCGCCGCCGCGGCGCTGCTCGCCAAGGGCTACCGCATCCTCGGCCGCCGAGTGCGCACCCCTTATGGCGAGATCGACCTCATCGCAGTTCGGGGCCGGCGGCTCGCCTTCGTCGAGGTCAAGCGCCGCGCCACCAGGCTCGAGGGTGAGGCGGCGCTCACCCCGCGCCAGGCCGGCCGTATTGCTCGCGCGGCGGAGTTCTGGATCAGCCGCCATCCGCGCTATCGCGACCACGACCTGGGTCTCGACGCGGTCTTCGTGATGCCCGGCCGGCTGCCGGTGCATCTGCCCGACGCGCTGCAGCCGTAGACGAATGCGTTAGGCAGCCGACATTGACGCTAGGCCTTGCGAACCGGCTTGCATGACCGCTCATTTCGGCGCTCAATCGCCGCGCTCAGGAACAGCAAGGCCCTCGAACGATGCCCCTGAACGTCGCCTGCCAGATGGACCCCATCGACCGCATCGACATCGCGCGGCGATTCCACCTTCGCCCTGCTGCTGGAAGCCCAGCGCCGCGGGCATGCGATGTTCTACTACACGCCCGCCCAACCTCGCGCTCGACGCCGGCCGCCTGCTCGCCAAGGGCCACTCGCTGCGGGTCGAGGACAAGGCCGGCGACCACTACACGCTCTCCGACCCGCGCACGGTCGACCTCTCCGAGCTCGACGTGGTCCTGCTGCGCCAGGACCCGCCGTTCGACATGGCCTACATCACCACCACGCACCTGCTCGAGCGCATCCACCCGAAGACACTGGTGGTCAACGATCCCGCCCACGTGCGCAACGCGCCGGAAAAGGTGTTCGTCCTCGACTTCCTCGACCTGATGCCGCCAACCTTGGTCACCCGCAGCGCGGAGGACGTGAAGCGCTTCCGCGCCGAGCACAAGGACATCATCCTGAAGCCGCTCTACGGCAACGGCGGCTCCTCCGTGTTCCGCGTGGCGCCGGGCGACACCAACCTCAACTCGCTGATCGAGCTGTTCCAGACCGTGTTCCGCGAGCCGTTCATGGTGCAGCAGTACCGCCCCGAGGTGCGCGGCGGCGACAAGCGCATCATCCTGGTCGACGGCGAGGTGGTGGGCGCCGTCAACCGCGTGCCGGCAGCCGACGAGACGCGCTCCAACCTGCACGTGGGCGGGCGCGCGGCGGCGACCGAGCTCACCCCGCGCGACCGCGAGATTCTGCGCCCGCCTCGGCCCCGAGCTGAAACGGCGCGGCCTGCTGTTCACCGGCATCGACGTGATCGGGCCCTACCTCACCGAGATCAACGTCACCTCCCCCACGGGCATCCGCCAGGTGCAGGCCTTCGGCGGCGCCGACATCGCCGCCCTCATCTGGGACGCCATCGAGGCCAAGGTGAAGGCCCGACGCTAGATCTTCGGGATCAACGCCTCGGCGGCCCCTTGCTTGACAAGGGGGAAGCGCGCCACATAAATGGCCTCGCCCGGGGCCGTAGCTCAGCTGGGAGAGCGCTGCAATCGCACTGCAGAGGTCAGGAGTTCGATCCTCCTCGGCTCCACCAATTAAATCACGCACTCGTATTTCAGCCGCCTGGCTCACGCTGAACGGTGAGCGCGCAAGAGAATCACGGCCGCAAATCCGCCTCAGGCAGCCGACCGAGCAACACAAATATCAATCGACCGGTGCAATGCGGAACATTTGCTTCGCTTTGCCTAGTCAGGCGGCATGGCGTGGTGGCGTGCGCAGCGCAGCGCCAAAAATTGCGCCACACATCAGCTAGTTGGATCGAACACGTTACATCACATCCTTGCGAGCGAGCCTGCCTGCGCAACAAACGCGGCCACCATATCGCTGCGACGCACCATAATCTCGTCTGCAGGATTTCATGGCACAAGCTGGTCGTTTGGCCGCGCTGATCGCGGCTTTGTCGTTGCTTGCCGTCGGCCTTGCTGGCTGCGATCAGGGCCAGTCGCAAACGGCCAAGGCGCCGCCTCCGCCCCCGCAGGTGACGGTCGCCCGGCCGACGGCCAAAACCGTGGTCGACCAGGACGAGTATGTCGGCCGCTTCGTGGCCGTCGATGCCATCGAGGTGCGGGCGCGCGTCTCGGGCTATCTCGACTCCATCCACTTCCAGGACGGTCAGATGGTCAAGCAGGGCGACCTGCTGTTCACCATCGATCGCCGGCCGTTCCAGAACGCGCTCGACCAGGCCCGCGCCAGCCTGGCGCAGGCCAAGGCCAACCTCGCCTACGCCGAGGCCGACCTGGCGCGCGCCCAGAACCTGATCGGCGGCAACGTCATCAGCCAGCAAACGCTTCGAGCAGCGCACGCAGGCCAAGCGCGTGGCGGAGGCCAATGTGTCGGCGCAGGAGGCGGCCGTGCGGCAGGCGGAGCTCGATCTGGAGTTCACCGAGTTGCGCGCGCCCGTGTCGGGGCGCATCGGCGACCGGCGCGTGTCGCCGGGCAACCTGGTGACGGGCGGCACGACGGGCACCACCACGCTGCTGGCGACCATCCAGTCCACCGATCCCATCCGCTTCGAGTTCACGATGGATGAGACCTCCTACCTGCGCTACCTGCGCCTCGCCAAGAAAGGGCCCGACCTCGCCAACGACGGCGGCAACGTGCCTGTCAAACTCAAGCTGCTCGACGAGCAGATCGTTCGCGCACCAGGGGCGCATGGACTTCGTCGACAACGCCATCGACCGCTCCTCGGGCACCATCCGCGGGCGTGCCGTGTTTCCCAACCCGGATGGCACCTTCACGCCCGGCATGTTCGGGCGCATCCAGGTGGCCTCCGGCCCGCCCGCCGATGCGCTGCTGGTGCCCGACGTCGCCATCGGCACCGAGCAGGTGCGCAAGTTCGTGCTCGTGATCGACGATCAGAACGTGGCGCGCGCCAAGTACGTGACGCTGGGGCCGGTCATCGACGGGCTGCGCGTCGTCGCGACCGGCCTGACGCCGAACGACCGCGTGGTCGTCAACGGCCTGATGCGGGTGCGCCCGGGCGTGAAGGTGGCGCCGCAGCAGTCGACGGCCTCCGCCGACGCGCCGCCGGTCAGCCGCTGCCCAACTGAGCCGGCGAGCCCCATGCGCATCTCGCATTTCTTCATCGACCGCCCGATCTTTGCGGGCGTCGTGTCCATCGTGTTCGTGATCCTGGGCGCTCGTCTCGTTCGGACGGCTGCCGGTTGCGCAGTATCCCGAGATCGCGCCGCCGGTCGATCAACGTCACCGGGCAGTATCCCGGCGCCAGCGCCGAGGTGGTGGCCGCCACCGTCGTCACGCCGCTCGAGCAGCAGATCAACGGCGTCGAGAACATGCTCTACGTCACCTCGAACTCGACGGGCGACGGCCGCTTCACCATCGCCGTGACGTTCGAGCTCGGCACCAATCTCGACATCGCCCAGGTGCAGGTGCAGAACCGCGTCGCCATCGCCCAGCCGCGCCTGCCGTCGGACGTGCGCAACATCGGCGTGACGGTCGCCAAGGCCTCGCCCGACCTGATGATGGTCGTGCACCTCTACTCGCCGGACAAGTCGCGCGACACGCTGTTCATCTCCAACTACGCCAGCATGCGGTCACCGACGTGCTGAACCGCATCAACGGCGTCGGCTCCATCACCATGTTCGGCAGCCGCGACTATTCCATGCGCATCTGGCTCGACCCCGACCGGCTGCAGTCGCTCGGGCTCACCACCGGCGATGTCGTCAGCGCCCTGCAGGCGCAGAACGTCCAGGTGGCGTCGGGCGTGCTGAACCAGCCGCCGGTGGATCAGCCGCGGCGCCTTCCAGATCGCGGTGCAGACGCTTGGGCCGCCTCGCCGACCCCGCCGAGTTCGCCGACATCCTGATCAAGCAGACGCGAAACCGCCGTCGTGCGCCTCAAGGACGTGGCCAGGGTCGAGCTGGCCGCGCTCGACTACACCACCAACTCCTACCTCGATCGCGATCCGGCCGTCGGCACTCGGCATCTTCCAGCTGCCGGGCTCCAACGCGCTTGCCGACCGCCAAGGCGTCCAGAGCACCATGGAGGAGCTGGCCAAGGAGTTTCCGGCGGGGCTCAAGTACACCATCGTCTACAACCCGACCGAGTTCATCCAGCAATCGGTGGACGCCGTCATCCAGACCATCGTCGAGGCGGTCATCCTGGTCGTGCTGGTGGTGATCCTGTTCCTGCAGACCTGGCGCGCGGCCGTCATCCCGATCATCGCCATCCCCGTGTCGCTGATCGGCACCTTCTTCTTCATGGCGATGTTCGGCTTCTCGCTCAACAACCTCTCGCTGTTCGGGCTGGTGCTGGCCATCGGCATCGTGGTGGACGATGCCATCGTCGTGGTCGAGAACGTCGAGCGCAACATCGCGGCGGGCCTGTCGCCGCGCGAGGCGGCGCTCGAAGAGCATGGACGAGGTGGGCTCGGCGCTGATCGCCATCGCGCTGGTGCTGTGCGCCGTATTCGTGCCGGCGGCCTTCATCACCGGCATCTCCGGCCAGTTCTACCGCCAGTTCGCGCTCACGATCGCCGGGGCGACCGTGATCTCGCTCATCGTCTCGCTCACCCTGTCGCCGGCGCTCTGCGCGCTGCTGCTCAAGCCGCATACGCGAGACCGTGCGAGCCCGGGTGGTGGATGCGGCCGATGCACGGCTTTTTCGGCTCTTCAACCGCGGCTTCGAGGCGCTGGCCCAGGCTATGGCTGCTTCACCGCCCGCATCGTGCGGTTGGCGGTCGTCATGCTGTTGCGTCTACGCGGCGTCCTGGCCTATGGCCTCAACGAGTTCCGCAAGACGCCCGCCGGCTTCATTCCGCAGCTCGATGCCGGCTACCTGATCGTCGTGACGCAGCTGCCGGGCGGCGCCTCGCTGGCCCGCACCGATGAGGTCAATCGGCAGGTCGTGGAGACGGCCTTGCAGATGCCGGGCGTCGCGCACGCCGTGAACATCGTCGGCTTCTCCGGCGCCACCTTCACCAACGCGCCGAACTCCGGCGCCGTGTTCCTGGTGCTCGAGCCCTTCGAGACGCGCGCGCGCGACCCGAGGAAGTCGGCGGCGGCCATCCAGGGTGCGCTGTTCCAGCGCCTTGCCTCCATTCAGGAGGGGCTGGTCGTGGTGGTGATGCCGCCGCTCGGTGCGCGGCATCGGCACGTCGGGCGGCTTGCGCATGATGATCGAGGACCGGGCCGACGCGGGTCCGCAGGCGCTGCAGGGCGCCGTCTACGCCATGATGGGGCGCGCCGCCCAGACGCCGGGGCTCACCCAGGTGTTCTCGCTGTTCGAATCGTCGACGCCGCAGCTCTATCTCGACATCGACCGCACCAAGGTGCAGATGCTGGGCGTCAACATGGCCGACGTGTTCGGCGCGCTGCAGACCTATCTGGGCTCCACCTACGTCAACGACTTCAACCTGCTCGGCCGCATCTTCCGCGTCACCGCGCAGGCCGACGCCGCCTACCGGCTCGACCCCAAGGACGTGCTGAAGATCCGCGTGCGCAACGGCCGCGGCGACACCGTGCCGCTCGGCTCCTTCACCACCGTGCGCGACGCCTCGGGTCCCTACCGCGTGCCCCGCTACAACCTCTATCCGGCCGCCGAGCTCGACGGCACGCCCGCTCCCGGTTTCTCGCAGGGCGCAGGCCATCGAGCTGATGGAGAAGCTCGCCCGCGAGATGCTGCCGCAAGGCATCAGCTTCGAGTGGACCACGCTCGCCTACCAGCAACAGCGGGCCGGCAGCACCGCGATCTTCGCCTTCATGCTGGCGGTGGTGTTCGTCTTCCTGGTGCTGGCCGCCCAGTACGAGAGCCTGACCCTGCCGCTGGCGGTGATCCTGATCGTGCCGATGTGCCTCGTCGCCGCCATCACCGGCGTCATCCTGCGCGGGCAGGACAACAACATCCTGACCCAGGTCGGGTTCATCGTCCTGATCGGCCTTGCGGCCAAGAACGCCATCCTGATCGTGGAGTTCGCCAAGCAGCTCGAGGACCGGCGGCCGCGACCGCTGGGCGGCGGCGGCCGAGGCGGCGCAGACTGCGGCTGCGGCCGATCGTGATGACCTCGCTGGCGTTCATTCTGGGCGTGGTGCCGCTGGTGTGGGCGATCGGCGCGGGTGCCGAGCTGCAGGCAGGCGCTGGGCACGGCCGTGTTCGCCGGCATGATCGGCGTGACCGTGTTCGGGCTGATCTTCACGCCGGCGTTCTATGTCATTTGCCGCTGGCTGGCCGGGCACTTCGCCAGGACAAAGGCCACATCGGTGGAAAGAGTTCAGCCAGCCGAGTGAACTCGCTCGCTGAGTGGGAGGCGCGAGCAGCGCCTCCAGGGGTGGGCGTAGGGCGCCAGGGGCAGCCGACCCTAATCGCACTCCTTGCTGCGACAGCGACAACTCGCCAGCCAAACGCAAATGCGAGTGATTAGCAAAAAACTTGAGCGCAGCATGAATGTGTGCCATCCCTAGTTGCAAACAATTCGCAACTAGGGATGATCAGGTGGGTATTGCGCGTCGGCTCGAGAGTCGAGGGGTGGCAGGTGGTGCAAGGCGTGGACACAGGCGACATGGGCAGCTGACGCGCAGCTGCGCAGTGATCGTGCTCATGGCAGGCACATGCCCGGCATGGGCCGACCAACCGGGCTTGATCCAAAGTTGGGACCCAGCCCGAAAATCGCTGGCCGAAGCCGGCATCACCTACAATCTGCTCTACTTCAACGATGTGCTCGCGAATGTGCACGGAGGCGATCGGCGGGGCGCCATATACCAGGGCAAGCTGGAGGGGTCGCTCTCAGTCGACCTCCACAAGCTCGCTGGCCTGCCGGGCTTGAGCTTCTACGGCAATGTCTTTCAGATTCACAACACGGGCCGCATGCGGCGCGACTACGTCGGCGGGTTGAATACGATCGCCGCGATCGAAGCAATGCCGGCGACCCGGCTGTCGGAGCTCTGGTTCGAGCAGAAGGTATCGAACGGGGCCGCCAGCGTTCGCTTCGGCCAGCTGGTGGCAGATGGCGAGTTCTTCTTTGCCGGGATCAGCAGCATCTTTCTTCAGAGCGATTGGGCGACCATCGCGGCAGCCAATATGCCGAGCGGTGGACCGGCCTACCCGCTTTCCACCCCGGGCGTGCGGATCAAGGCCGATCCGAGCAAGGAATCGTCTGTGCTATTCGCCGTGTTCAATGGCGATCCCGCAGGCCCTGGCTCCAGGGACGAGCAACTGCGCAATCGCCACGGGCTCAATTTTCGCATCGCGGATGCTCCGCTCGTCATCGCCGAGGGGCAGCTGCGCACCAACCACGGGCAGGACGATGCCGGTCTTGCCCGCACCATCAAACTAGGGGGCTGGGCCCATTTCGGAAGCTTCGAGGATCAGCGCCTGGCGGAGGACGGAACGTTGCTCGCCGACCCTTCCGGTTCCGGCGTAGCGGCGCGAAGAAACGGGAACTGGGGGATTCTATGGCGTGGTCGAGCAGCAAGTGTATCGACCTTCCGGCGGCGATGCGGAGAGCGGCGTGTCCCTGTTCAGCCGCGTGGCCTTCAGCCCCTCGGACCGCAACCAGATCGGCCTCTTTGTCGACGGCGGCATTGTCTTTGCAGGCATGATCCCAAGCCGGCCGCACGATAAATTCGGTGCGAGCCTGATGTTAGCGCAGTTCTCCGGCAACCTGCGCGACTACGATCAGGATCTGATTGCTTTCGCTGGCCATCCGGACGTGGTCCGGGACTTTGAGATGAATTTGGAGCTCACATACGTCACCCAGATTGCGCCGGGCTGGATAGTTCAGCCGGTACTGACCCGCATCTGGCACCCCAACGGCGACGCAAGCCGCGACGCGCTCGTCACGGGCCTGAGATCGATCTTGCGCTTTTGACGAGCCGGACGCTTGTCTGTCACGCCGCGACCGGCAGCCGCAGGATCGCCAGCGCCAGGGCCTGCGCGCGCGGAACCAGCGATGGCGATCTCCAGATATTCCTCCGCCGTGTGCGCGTTGGCGCCGACGGCGCCGGTGGCGCACAGGGTCGGGCAGCCGACACCGGCGGTGAAACCGGAATCCGCGCAGCCACCGCTGAACTCGCCGGTGATCGTGAGCCCGGCATCGGCGGCCGCCGCGCGATAGGTAGCGAACAGCTCCTCCGAGGCCGGCGTCGTGGTAAGCGGCAGGAACTCGCCGCGGATCGTTAGTGTTGCAGTGGTGCCGGGGACGGTGGCGCGGTCGATGATTGCCTGCAGGGCCTCGAGCATCGCGTGCCCGGTCTGCAGGATCGACATAGCGCAGGTCGATCTGGCCCTCGGCCTGCGGCGCGGTGGTGTTGACCGACTGGCCGCCCTTGACGATGCCGACATTCAAGGTGATGCCGCGGCTGAGGTCGGTCAGGCGCGTGGATGGCGACGACCTTGTGGGCAAGCTCGCCGATGGCGCTCATGCCCTTCTCGAAGTTGCCGCCCGAGTGCGCGGCTCGACCCTGGACCTCGAACCAGAGAAACACGCCGCCCTTGCGCCCCGTGACGACTGCGCCGGTGGGCCGCCCGGGCTCGGAGTTGAACACGCAGCGAGCCTGGCGCGCCGCGCGCTCGATGACGGGCCGCGACGACGGCGAGCCGATCTCCTCGTCGCTGGTGATGAGGCCGGTGAGCGGCGCCGGCGCGCCGCCGAGCTTCTTGAAGGCGCTCAGCACGAACGCATTGATGACGAGCCCGGCTTTCATGTCGGCGACACCCGGCCCGTAGGCTCGGCCGTCGGCGATGCGGAAGGGGCGGCGGGCCACTTCGCCCTTGGGGAACACAGTGTCGCGGTGGCCCATCAGCAGGATCGGCTTCTCGTTGGCGCGCGTGTCGTCGAGGCGGATGTGGATGGCGTCGCCGAACGTATCGTTGGGCTCGCGCTGCGTCAGGAGGCCCTGGCCCGAGAGGAAGTCGATGAAGCGCTGGCCGACCGCATCGACGCCGGCCTTGTCGTAGCTGCCGCTGTCGATGTTCACGGCATCGGCCAGCAGCGCCAGCATGGAGTCCTTCTGGGCGGCGAGCCAGCCGGTGATCTGGGCTTCGTGCGGTGCGATCCCAGTCATTCTGCAAGCCTGCCTCTAACTCCGAGCCACGCCAAGCGCCGCGCGGAAGCGATGGGCGATTGTACGCGCCGTCCTTCTCGGGCAGCGCCCAGGGGTCGTCGGTGATAGCGATCTTGGCGACGGCGAGCACGGGGCCCGGCGTCTTGAACAGCAGCTCGGCCAGCTCCGGCACGGCGCCCTGCTCGGTGACGGTCATGGTCCTGGCGATGCCGAAGCCCTTGGCCACCGCGGCGATGTCGGTGCGGCTGGAGGTGAGGCCGCGCTGGCGCCCGGTCTCGCCGAAGCTCTCGTTGTCGAGCACAAGAATGGCGAGGTTGGAAGCCGCCTGGTCGGCCACCACGCCGAGCGAGCCTATGCCCATCAGCATCTCGCCGTCGCCCGTTACGCACACCACCCGGCGGCCGGGCTGCGCCAGGGCGACGCCCAGCGCTGTCGGCACGGCGAGGCCCATGCCGCCCCAGGAGTAGAGGTACTCGTCGCTGTCGCCGGCGGCGAAGCAGTCCCACGACGGGCTGCCGAGCCCAGTGACGATCAGCGCATTGCCGCGATGGCCAAGCAGCTCGGCCATGAAGGCCCGGCGGGCAATCTTGTTGGACGCGGTGCTCATTTCTGCCCGAACCCTTTAGCACCGATGATGCGCTGGCTCACAAGCACGGCGGCGCTCACCCGGCTGTTGAAGGCGATGTCGGCTGCCGCCGCAAAGGTCTCGCCCACTTCCTCAGCCTTGTCGACCGGGAAGCATTTGACGCCCACGGCTTCGAGTGCAGGCCGCGTGGCCTGGCCCATGGGCACCTGCCACGGATTGAATTCGCCCCACTGGCCGCGCATGGTGACGAGCATCAGGCAGGGCGCGCGGTAGGCGACCGGCAGGCCCAGCGCGTTGATGCAGTTGCCGACGCCCGACGACTGCATGGCGATCATGGCGCGCTTGCCCGCGACCCAGCAGCCGGTGGCGATGCCGATGCCTTCCTGCTCGATGGAGAGAGTGACGAGGCGCATGGCGCGGTCGGCCTCGATCATCTTCAGGAGCTCGGTAAGGCCGCCGTCGGGGACGGTGCACACGGTTTCGATATTGCGCGCCTTGATCTCGCGGAAGACGTCGGCGGACCAGTCGCAGGGTTTGCTGCTCATGCTGCCTGGTATTGCTCTTGCGGTGGTTCCTCGAAGCTGCCCGGCACGTTTTTGAGCAGCCGGCGGCCGTGGACGACGCGGAGGATGCGCACGCGTTCTTCCTCGACGCAATACATGAGCCGGTACTGATAGACGAACGTCTCCCGCCGGTCAGGGTCATGGAATTCAGGGATCATGCGGAAGGCATGTGGGAAGTCTACGAGACGATCAGCGGCGCCTTCGATCGTGGCGACGACCCTTTGCGCATTGATGGGCGAATCGCGGGAAATGTAGTCCTTGATCTCCGCCATGTCAGAGATGGCGTCGTCGGACCAAATTACTTTGCGAACCATTGCGCGAACTGCCGCTTAGCCTCTTCATGAGGAATGTCGCCGCTGGTGTCGGCCTCGGCCTCCAGCACCTTCACTACCACGTCGAGGTGATACTGGATGTCCTCCAGCGTGACGGTGTCGGGCAGGCGGTCGAGAAGCGCGCGCACCTCGTCCTTGGGAGCGAGTTTCGGCCGGACAGGCTTCTCGGCTGTTGTGTCGTCTTGCGGCACGGGGGGTGCTCCAGGCGGCGTGCATCTCTGGCTGCAGTCTAAGCGGAATTGCGATAGCCCGCCAGCATCCGGCCCGGCCGCGGACGCAGCCGAGGTCTTCCGCCAGCGGGTCGCTGGGCTGAGTTCCCACCCGGGATAACCTAGGCACGCCTACTTCTTCATCTCGATCATCAGCACGTGGGTGGGGGTGTCGCCGATGTTCTCGCCGATATGCGTCTGGTCCTCCGACCAGAACAGGTCGCCAGCCTTGAACTCGCGGATCATGGCCTTGCCGTCGGGCAGCGTGATCTTGCGCTTGAATGGGGCCAGCGCCACCAGCACGAAGGCCGGGTGGGTGTGCTCGTGCGTCTTCTCGCCGGGCCGGTCCTTGTATTCGAGCACCCGCACGCGTTCGTTCTCGATGCGTACTTTGTACTTGTCGCCGTCGGTGTGAACGGGATCGTGCGCGCCGGCGGCCACCGAGCCGAGCGCCACCAAGCCTGCAACGCTTGCTGCCTTGATCATGGAAAGTCTCCTGTGCGTTTTACCATTCGCGCCGCCCTCGTGGCGGCGGGCTTTGCTCAACTACAGGCGCGAACGCGTGCGCGGCAGCCGCAAGTTTGCTAGCGGCCGGAGCAAAAGTGCATAATCGGGCAATGTTCGAATGGGACGACGTCAAGTACTTCCTGGCGGTGGCGCGGCACGGCAGCACGCTTGCCGCTGCCAAGGCGATGAAGCTCAGCCAATCGACCGTGCAGCGGCGCATCACGGAGCTGGAGGAGAGGCTCGGGCGCGAGCTGGCGACGCGCCACACCACCGGCTATCGCCTGACCGAGTTCGGCGAGGAGATGCTGCCCTATGCCGAGCAGATCGAGCGGGCGGCGCTGGCCTTCGAGCAGCGCAAGGCGACGATCGAGCGGGGCGAGGCGGGGCTGATCCGGGTGACGTGCCCGGAGCCCATCGTCTACCGCATCATGAAGTCAGAGCTGCTCGACCGCTTCCACGCGCGCCATCCCAAGCTGCGCGTGGAGTTCGTGATGAGCGACAAGTACGTGGACCTGGCGCGCGGTGACGCTGACGTGGCGCTGCGCTCGGGCGACACCGACGACGACGTGCTGGTGGGGCGCAAGATCGCCGACTCCATCTGGTCGGTGTACGCGAGCAAGGCCTATGCCGACCGCCACGGCCGGCCGGCGAGCGTGGCCGAGCTAGCGGGCCACGCGACGGTCGGCTTCGACGGACCGATGGCAACCAACCGCGCCGCCAAGTGGCTGCAGGAGGTGGCGCCCGGCGCACCGGTGGCGGCGCGGGTCAACAGTGTGCTGGGGCTGGTGTCGGTCGCCAAGTCGGGCGTGGCGGTGGTGCCGATGCCGATCGCGCTGGGCGACGCGGAACCGGAGCTGGTGCGGCTGTTCGACCAGGTACCCGAGCTGACGCGCAGCTGGCGCATCCTTGCGCATCCCGACCGGCGCCGGACGCCGGCCGTTGCCGCGTTCTTCGATTTCATCGCCGATGAGATCGCCGCGCTGAAGCCGATCCTTACAGGGTGAGTTTCACTACGCCGCCAGCTTGCCCAACTCCTCGACGATGGCGCTGCCCATCTCGGCGGTCCCGACCTTGCGCATGTTGGGCTGCATGATGTCGCCGGTCCGCAGCCCGCGCGACAGCGCCCCGGCAATCGCCTTGTCGATCAGGTCGGCTTCCTTGGGGAGCCCGTAGGAGTAGCGCAGCGCCATGCCGTAGCTGGCGATTGCCGCGATCGGGTTGGCGACGCCCTTGCCGGCGATGTCGGGAGCGGAGCCGTGCACCGGCTCGTACAGCGCCTTGCGCTTGCCTGTCTTGGCATCGGGCGCGCCGAGCGAGGCCGATGGCAGCATGCCAATGGAGCCCGTCAGCATGGCCGCCTCGTCGGACAGCATGTCGCCGAACAGGTTGTCGCAGACGATGACGTCGAACTGCTTGGGGTCGCGCACCAGCTGCATGGCGCAGGCGTCCGCCAGGATGTGCTGCAGCTCCACGTCCTTGGCCTCCGCCGCATGCACGGCCGTGACCACCTGATTCCACAGCACGCCGGTCTTCATGACGTTGCGCTTCTCGGCCGAGTGCACCTTGTTCTTACGCTTGCGGGCCAGGTCGAAGGCGACGCGGGCGATGCGCTCGATCTCGCGCGTGGTGTAGACGGTGGTGTCGACGGCGCGCTTCTGTCCGTCCTCCAAGGTCACGATCTCCTTGGGCTCGCCGAAGTAGGTGCCTCCGGTCAGCTCGCGCAGGATGAGGATGTCGAGGCCCTCGACCACCTCGCGCCTGAGCGAGGAGGCTTCGGCCAGCGCCGGGTAGCAGATGGCGGGGCGCAGGTTGGCGAACAGATCGAGGTCCTTGCGCAGCCGCAGCAGGCCGGCCTCGGGACGCTTCTCGTATGGCACCCTGTCCCACTTCGGCCCGCCCACCGCGCCGAACACCACGGCGTCGGCCGACTGCGCCTCAGCCAGCGTCTCGCTGTCGAGGGGCACGCCGAACTTGTCGATGGCGGAGCCGCCGACGAGACCGGTGGAGGTCTTGAACTCGACCTTGCCCTTCTTGTTGAAGAACGAGACGACCCGTTCGACCTCGGCCATCACCTCGACGCCGATGCCGTCTCCGGGCAGGAGCAGAAGGGAGTAAGTGGTCATGGCAAGCCCCGGACTGGTGCTGATATTGGCGCGAAATAGCTAGCCCGGCGTGCATGATGGCGCAAGAAGCAGGCGGCCGAGAGCAGGAATGCGCCGCACAACGGAGAGCGGCGTCTGGTGGTCAGCCGAGCAACGGCAATTTCAGGGCCAGGGTAAAGCCGTTGAGCATCAGCAGCACGCCGAGCGCCGCCAGACTTCGGCTCAGGGTGAGCAGCATGGCATTGCCGATGATGAGATGGACAGACGCCAGCACGATCGCAATCTGCAGCAGCGCCTGGCTCCAATCGAAGTAGGGGTCTTTGCGCAACGCGACATCGCGCTCGGCTTCCAGCGCCTTGCCCTTGGCCAACAGCTGGTCGAGGCCCTCGCCGGTTTCGGGCTCGGAGGACAGTCTTGCCGCCGTTGCCTTGTAGTCCTTGATTTTCGCCTCGAATGCCTTGCGTGCTTCGGTTGGCATGGAGGGCTGCGCCAGAAGCAGCAGCTCCAGCTCGTCGGCGGCCATGTTGACGGCTGTGCGGCGTATGTTCTTGGCCTGGTAGAAAGCCCAGGTGTTGGATGCTTCGATGTTGGCGCGCGTCGCGTCCTTGGCCGCGTTGGCACCGCCGACGTTGCAAATGGCGAGCAGGACCGCGAGGATGCCGATGTAGACGCCGACCCACTTGTTGCTCTCGCTGGCGGTATCGCCCAGCCGATCGACGGTGTCGTCCATGGACATGATCTCTCTCCCCCAAACAAGAACGCGTGAATGAACTGCTAGGCCCCCGAAAGAGCAAGCTGACGCTTGCTCTCGAGCTTTCCGCCGGCGCCGAACGCGTAGACGATGGGAACGCCGGTGCCGAGCTCACGGGCGACGATCTCCTCGCCTGTCAGACCTTCCAAATGCATGATGAGAGCGCGCAGCGAATTACCGTGGGCGGCGACCAGCACATTGCGCCCGGCCCGCACCTCGGGCCAGATCTCGGCCTCATAGTAAGGCAGCACGCGCGCCGCGGTGTCCTTGAGGCTCTCGCCGCCGGGAGGCGCCACGTCGTAGCTGCGGCGCCAGATGTGGACTTGGGCTTCCCCCCATCGCTTGCGCGCGTCGTCCTTGTTGAGGCCGGCGAGGTCGCCGTAGTCGCGCTCGTTCAGTCTCTGATCTCGGTGCGTCGTGAGCCCGACCTGGCCCAGCTCCTCGAGGATGAGCACCAGAGTTTGTTGTGCGCGGGCCAGG
Organism: uncultured Alphaproteobacteria bacterium; assembly: GCA_963724565.1. Taxonomy (GTDB): domain Bacteria; phylum Pseudomonadota; class Alphaproteobacteria; order Rhizobiales; family Hyphomicrobiaceae; genus AWTP1-13. The sequence goes on along the minus strand of CAVRVK010000007.1, from coordinate 499,565 downwards.
TCGCTGGTGAAGGCGACATCGAAGCGATACCCCTCGGCCTTCAGCGAGCGCCCCGCGGCCTTGGCCTCGGCAATGCCCTTCTCGGTGAGGCCTGGGTCCTTCCATCCGGTGAACAGGTTCAGCTTGTTCCACTCGCTCTCGCCGTGGCGCACAAGCACAAGCACATTGGTCATTTCGGTCCGTCGCTGTTTCCTGGAAATGTGCGGCTAGGCTTTGGGCGTTTCTATGCCGAGGACGTCGAACATGGAGTAGAGCCCCGGCGGCTTGCCGCGGCCCCACTGGGCGGCCTTCACGGCCCCGCGCGCGAAAATGCCGCGATCGGTGGCGCGGTGGGTGAGCTCCACCAGCTCGCCGTCGGCGGCGAACACGACAGTATGCTCACCGACCACATTGCCTCCCCGCAGCACGGCAAAGCCGATGTCGCCACGCCTGCGCTCGCCGGTATGACCGTCACGGGCACGGACGCCGGCGGTCTTGAGGTCGACCCCGCGCCCCTCGGCGGCGGCCTTGCCGAGCATGAGCGCCGTGCCCGAAGGCGCATCGACCTTGTGGCGGTGATGCATCTCGACGATCTCGATATCGAAATCGGCGTCCAGAGCCTGCGCCACCTTGCGGGCCAGCGCGGCGAGCAGATTGACGCCGAGGCTCATGTTGCCCGAGCGAATGATCGTGGCATGGCGCGCGGCGGCGGCGATCTTGGCGTCGTCCTCGGCCGTGAGTCCGGTGGTGCCGAGCACGTGCACGATGCGGGCGTTGGCGGCGAGGCCTGCGAACTCGATGCTGGCCGACGGCACAGTGAAGTCCAGCACCGCATCGACCTTGGCAAACAGCTCCAGCGCGTCGTCGGTGATGAGGACCCCAAGCTTGCCGAGACCGGCCAGCAGGCCGGCGTCCTGGCCCAGCGCCAGCGACCCTTCCTGCTCGATGGCCCCGCTCAGGGTGCAACCTTCGCTGGCATGCACGGCGCGGATCAGCTCACGCCCCATGCGACCGGCGGCTCCAGTCACGGCAATCTTGATCTTGTCCATGCGCCCATCTCCGCCGCGCCGCAGGCGGTATAGCAACGTCGCAGGCTTGCGCAAAGCGGCCTTGCGGCGGCGACCAGGAGCCTCAGCGCCAGGTGAAGGCGACTTTTTCCAGCCTTGCCCCGCCGATCTTGGTGAAGGCGCTGGCAACCGGCCGGCCCCCACGGCGCCAGTAGAAGTCGCAGGCCGGCGTGTTGTCGAGCAATGCCCACACGATCAAGCCGCTCAGCTTGCGCATATCGAGGGTGTGACGACAACCTTCGAACAGATGCTCGCCGAAGCCCACGCCCTGGCACACCGGATCGAGATAGAGCTCGAAGATCTCACCCTGAAAAGGGCCACGCTGGCGCGCGCTGCCGAAGGTGGCGTAGCCGACGAGTTTGCCCGCGTGCTCGAGCACAAGCATGCTGTCGCCGGATCGTACCGCGCTGCGCCACCAGTCCGGCGTTCGCTGCCGTATCAGACTGTCGAGATGCAGGTGCGGGATGATGCCCCTGTAGGCGAACAGCCAGGATTTGCGAAACACCCGAGCAAGCGCGGCAGCATCGGCCGCCTTCCCTCCACGCACGCACACCTTTGAACCGGACCCCAACATAGACTTCACTATAGCCGGTCCGCGGGCGCCTGGCTTCAGCCTTTTTTCCCGAGCGCCACCGTCAGGTAAGCGGCTCGAAGGCCTGCCGGTAGCCCATGGCCGAGCGGTCGAAGAGAATGTCGGCGGCGCGCAGTGGCCGGGCGAACGCCAGACCCTGCATAGTCCGGCAGCGCGACAACGCCACGTAGGCCTGTCCATGCGCGAACGTGCCGCGCCCAAGGTCGATGTAGACCTTGTCGAGGGTAAGGCCTTGGCTCTTGTGGATGGTGAGAGCCCACGCCAATCGCAGCGGGAACTGGCGGAAGGTGCCGGCTACCGTCTCGACGATCTTCTCCTCGCCCTTGTCGTAGGCGTAGCGGCGGTTCTCCCAGGCCACGCGCTCGATCTCGTGCTCGCTGCCGTCGATCTCGATCCACACCCGATCTGCCTCGAGCCTGGCAACGCGCGCGATGGTGCCGTTGACCCAGCGGCGGTCGGAGTCGTTGCGCAGCAGCATCACCTTGGCGCCCGTCTTGAGCATGAGCGAGGCCTCGGTCGGCTGGGCGCTCTCATTGAAGTCGCCGGTCACCGCCGCCTCGAACTGGTGGGCGGCGCCCGGCAGGGCCGCGAGATAGGCCATGTTGATGCGCCGGGCGGCGGCGTTGGTCGGAGTGAGGATCACGTAAGGCTCGCCCTCGGCGAGCGTGCGGATCGGGTTGACGCACGCGTTGAGGATGGCGAGGTCGTCCTCGTCGACTTCGCCGTCGCGCACGCGGTTGAGAACACGGATCAACGTCTCGTCGCTCTGGCGGAACACCTGAGTGAGCTCGATCAGCGCCGTGCCCATACCCTCGCGCAGCGTTCCCAGGCTGAAGAAGAACGGCCCGCCGTGCTCCGACTCGAGGTGCGCCGCCACCTCGGCCTCGTCGATCACGGGCGGCAGCTGGTGCAGGTCGCCGAACATGGCGAGCCGCACTCCGCCGAACGGCTCGCGCGGGCGGCCGCGGTTGACCCTAAGCGACTGGTCGATGGCCCACATGAGGTCGGAGCGCACCATCGACACCTCGTCGACGACCAGGAACTTGAGCCGGCGCATGATGCGGCCGTTGCGGCTGCGGCGGATGTCTTCGGGGCGAATAAGGCGGGGCGGAAAGCCGAAGAAGGAGTGGATGGTCTGGCCGCCGACGTTGACGGCGGCGAGCCCCGTGGGCGCGACGATCACCATTTCGGCGGGGACCATGTCGCGGATCGCGCGCAGCAGCGTCGACTTGCCGGTGCCGGCACGGCCGGTGACGAACAGGTGGCCGGCGCCCTGGCGCAGGTAGTCGTAGGCGGCGAGAAATTCCGCGGTTGGTTGCACGCCAGCCGGCCAAGTGCCGGTGCCGGGTGCAACGATTGTCTGTGCGGCCAGGGGCTTGGCGGTCACGCTGGCTGGCCTGCTGTGGTGAGCGAGAATCGCATGGCCAAGGCATAGCAATATCGGCCGGCCCGGTCACCGGCTGGCCGCAGGCCGGCGACGTGCTAGGTCGCGCCTTGCAAGGTGTTGGCGAGGTCGCGACCCGAGGTAGAGGCTGGCAGCGGCTTTCCGTCTAGTTTGTAAAGCCCAATCGCTTCTTCGACGATCTGGCAAAGCTCATCGAACACCTGCCGCTCGTCGTCACCGTGGCAGCCGCCGAGGATCAGTCCGGGTGCGCTGCCGACGTAGCATTGGTCTTCATCCGACCATTCGACAATCTTCACGTATCTTGCGCTGTCTTTCATTCCTGTGCTTCCTCGACTGCGCGCCGGACCGCTTTGATCTGATATGCCTTCGCGTCGTCGCCAGGGTTGCCTGATATGGTAACAGGCTTGGCGACCTTGGGATGGACAAAGTTGCGGTGGCTTCCCCTACCGCCACGATCGACGAAGCCAGCCCTCTCTAAGTCGGCAATGAGTTCGCGAATTTTTGGCGGCATTTGGCCAGATTATCACACGGCCTCCTTCTCAGCCTCCACTGCCCGCTCGCGCTTCTTGCGCTCGTTGGGGTCGAGCCAGCGTTTGCGCAAGCGGATCGACTTCGGCGTAATCTCCACCAGCTCGTCGTCCTGGATATAGGAGAGCGCCCGCTCCAGCGTGAGCCGCATCGGCGGGGTGAGGGCCAAGGCCTCGTCTTTGCCGGCGGCGCGAATGTTGGTGAGCTTCTTGCCCTGGATGATGTTGACGATGAGGTCGTTGTCGCGCGTGTGCTGGCCCACGATCATGCCCTCGTACACGCGCGTCTGCGGGTCTATGATCATGGCCCCGCGCTCCTGCAGGTAGAACAGCGAGTAGGCGGTGGCCTCGCCGGTGGCATTTGAGATCAGCACGCCGGTGCGCCGGCCCGCCACCTCCCCCTTGAACTGCGCGTAGCCGTGGAACAGGCGGTTCATAACGGCGGTGCCGCGGGTGTCGGTCATCAGCTCGCTCTGGTAGCCGATGAGGCCGCGGGTGGGCGCATGGAATACGAGGCGCTGGCGGCCGCCGCCGGACGGGCGCATCTCCATCAGGTCGGCGCGGCGCTCGGAGAGCTTCTGCACGACGATGCCCGAATGCTCCTCGTCGACGTCGATGATCACCTCCTCGATGGGCTCGAGCCGCTGGCCCGTGTCGGGATCGAGCTTGAACACCACCCTGGGTCGCGACACGGTGAGCTCGAAGCCCTCGCGGCGCATGGTCTCGATCAGAATGCCGAGCTGCAGCTCGCCACGGCCCGCCACCTCGTAGGCATCCTTGAGGTTGGGGTCCTCAGAAACGCGGATGGCGACGTTGCGCTCGGCCTCTTTCAGCAGCCGATCGCGTATGACGCGGCTCTGCACCTTGTCGCCTTCCTGACCAGCGAACGGCCCGTCGTTGATGCGGAACATCATGGCGAGCGTGGGGGGGTCGATCGGCTGGGCGAGAAACGGCTTGTCGACGCTGGGGTCGCACAGCGTATCGGCCACCGTGGCCTGGGTGATGCCGGCGATGGCGACGATGTCGCCGGCCTCCGCCAGCTCGACCGCCGTGCGCTCCAGCCCGCGGAATGCCAGCACCTTGGTGACACGCGCCGTCTCGATCAGTGAGCCGTCGCGGCGCATGGCCTTGATGGTCTGATTGGGCCTTACGCTGCCTGAGCTGATGCGGCCGGTGAGGACGCGCCCCAGGTAGGGGTCGGCTTCCAGCGTGGTGGCGAGCAGGCGGAAGGGGCCGTCCTCCACCGTCGGCGGCGGTACATGTTTGAGCACCAGCTCGAACAGGGGCACCAAGTCCACTTTCGGGCCAGCCGGATCGACGGCCATCCAGCCATCGCGGCCCGAGCCATAGAGCACGGGGAAGTCGAGCTGCTCGTCCGTCGGCGTCGAGATTGGCGAACAGATCGAAGATCTCGTTCAGCACCGCGTTGTGGCGCTCGTCCGGGCGGTCGATCTTGTTGATGACCACGATCGGGCGCAGACCCTGCTTGAGGGCCTTGGAGACCACGAACTTGGTCTGCGGCAGCGGACCTTCGGAGGCATCCACCAGCACGATGGCGCCGTCCACCATGTTGAGGATGCGCTCCACCTCGCCACCGAAGTCGGCGTGGCCCGGCGTGTCGACGATGTTGATGCGCGTGTCGTGCCAGAGGATGGACGTGCACTTGGCGAGGATGGTGATGCCGCGCTCGCGCTCGAGGTCGTTGCTGTCCATGGCCTGGGCTTCCACCTTTTGATTGAGGCGAAAAGCGCCGGCCTGCTTGAGCAGCGCGTCGACCAAGGTGGTCTTGCCGTGATCGACGTGCGCGATGATCGCTATGTTGCGAAGTTGCATACGGATTCCTGGGGAAGCGCCCCGCTCAGACAGGGCAAGCGGCGAGCCCATGCTGCGCCGCACCATTCGGGCGCGAAGTAGCACAGTTCGGGTTGCACCGCCAGCTACCTCGGGCGGAAGCACGCTTCTTGCGATGGCGTAGCACGGGAGCCAACCGGTGTCCCAAGCCAGAACGCGTAAGGAAGCCTTTAGCGATGTTCGAGCGCACCAAGATCGACAACGCGCCGGATTTGACGGCAATGCCGGTCGAAACCGTGTTCGTGGATGGAACAATCGTTCGCGGTAAGCTGATGGTGCCTACAACCAAGTGCATCGCCGACCTCCTCAACGGCAGCGGCGCATTCCTAGAGTTCGAGCCCTACGGCGGGGAGCGCAACTACGTCGCCAAGGCGCAGATCGCCTCCATCAAGATGCTCGGTGTGCCGAAGCTGCCGAACCTCAACGTGCGGCTGAAGGACTACGACGGCTTCGATCCGTACGCGGTGCTGGGCGTGAAGCCAGGCGCGACGCGCGAGGACATTCGTCAGGCCTATTTCGCCCTCGCCAAGGCCTACCATCCCGACCGCTATGCCACCGCCGAACTGCCGAGCGAGGTGATCGAGTACCTGTTCGCGATGGCACGGCGCGTCAATGCCGCGCACGCGGCGCTCTCGACAGAGCAGAAGAAGCAGGCCGCGAAGGCCGAGCCGGTGTTCACCTCGCCCGGGCGGTGAAGACGGCGTATTGGCCGATCGCCGGGAAGCAGCGAGCCGCGCAGATTTATTGCGCAACGCCTCTTGTGTGCGCTCAGCCGAGCAATCGAGCCGCTGAAGGGTGCAGCATGGGTCGGTATCCGGCTGACAGCACGGCGACGATGGAGGCGGGGGTGAGCACCTCCACCTCCTCGCTGATGGCGGTGGGGAGGACGAGCGCGCTGTAGCCCGCCGCGCCCCAGGCCAGCAGGCTATGGCCGACGACGAGATAGGGCCGCGCGCGCACGCCGTCGCCTGCGTAGCGGACGAACGCGCCGCTCGGAATATTGGCGCGGCGAGCGCGAAAGGTGACCTTGCGGCGGTCGCGATCCACACGTTCTGCGTGCAGCTGGTCGTCCATCGCCGGGGCGCGAGCGCGCTCCGTCGCCGCCGAAGCGCGGGTCCAGAGCTCGGCGAAGCGGTCGGCGTCGGACGCGGCGGCACTCGAAGCACGGGCGATGGCCGGCCGCGAGTGCGGTCGCTTCATCCAGGAAGAACAGCTCGGTGTAGCGGTTGGGCTGCATCACCTCGCGATGCCGGCCCTTGAATTCCAGTACGCAGGCGATCCACTGCCGGGTGGCCCAGCGGCGGGCCCCGAGGGTCTTGTCGGGCAGATGAAAAGCACCCGCCCCGGTTGCCCATGAGCAGGCCGCGGTGCGACGATGGCGATGATCTCGCCCTCTGGCGTGACGCGATTCTGGAGAGGCATCCCGCAATCTGCCCGCTCGCATGTGAGGAGACACGACAATGTCGGAAGCCGGCGTACATGTGAAGACCGACGCGAAAAGCGGGGGCGCGGATCGCTGTGGTCACGGTCGACAATCAGCGCCGCCTCAACTGCCTGGCGACGCCGGCGATCGTGAGCTTGGCCGAGGCGTTCGCTAGGCTCGGCGCGGACGCGGACCTGCGCGCCGTGGTACTCACCGGTGCAGGCGAGCGTGCCTTCATCGGCGGTGCCGACCTCAACGAGCTTGGCGCGCTTCTGCGCCGACAGCGCGCGGCTGTTCATCACGCGCCTGCATCAGGCGTGCAAGGCGATCCGCGAATGTCCGGTGCCGGTGATCGCCCGCATCAACGGCTTCTGCCTAGGCGCGCGGGCTCGAGGTGGCGGCGAGCTGCGACATGCGCGTTGCGGCAGAGGGCGCGCAGTTCGGCATGCCCGAGGTGGTGATGGGCATCCCGTCGGTGATCGAGGCGGCGCTGCTGCCCGGTCTGATCGGCTGGGGCAAGACGCGCGAGATGCTGCTCACCGGCGCCATGTATTCGGCAACCGAGGCGCTGGCCATGGGGTTTGCGCAGAAGGTAGTGGTGGCGGCGGAGCTCGGATGCGGCGGTCGATCGGTGGGTGGAGCAGATTTGCCGCGCCACGCCGAAGGCGGTGCGTTCGCAGAAAGCATTGATGAACCGATGGGAGCGGGTGTCGATCGACGAGGGCATCTACGCCGGCATCGATGCGCTGTCGCAGGCCTACACGACAGGCGAGCCGCAGGCGGCGATCGCCGCGTTCTTCGCCGCCAAGGCTCGGAAAGGATGACCACTACGGAAGCGCCAACCTTTAACTATGCGAGACGCTATTAAAGGATAAGGGCCTTTCCTTTAACAACGGAACATCTGACGCCCGGTGTTCTGCTCACCGCCGCCAGCGTCCGACGCTCTGCAGCGCCTGCCAGTTGGCCATGCCGATGAACAGCGCCACGAGCATCAGGAAGAAGGCGCTTGGCAATGCCAGATACGCCAGGCCTACGGCAACCACCAGGCCGAGCGAGGCGACAATGCGGGTCGCCCATGGCGGTCCGAGGATGGCGCTCAGCCAAGCATCGAGAGTGTGTCCGCCGTCGAGCGGGTAGGCCGGCAGCAGGTTGAAGATCAACAGCAGGAAATTGGCGTAGGACAGCACCGCGAGCGGCAGCGCCACCATCGGATTGCCGGACTGCGCCGCCTCCCCAGCAAGCACATCGAGCCCGATCCACAGCAGCAGGTTCACTGCCGGCCCCGCCAGATAGATGACGGTGCGCGTGAGGACGGAATTGGGCAGTGACCGCTCGAAGTGGGCGACGCCGCCGAGCCCCGTCAGCTCGATATGCGAGACGGGGGCCTTGAACAGCCGGCCCGCAAAGGCGTGGCCAAGCTCGTGCAGCAAGATCGACAGCAGCAGCCCGACGATGATGATGAACCCCGCCGACATCAGCTGCGTATTGCCGGTGGTGAAATAGGGGTAGCTGAAGACGATCAACACCAGCACGAACATCATGTCGAGATAGATCGGGATACCCGCGATGCGGGCGATCTCGATGCGGCTGAGCATGGTGTGCTTCCTTGGTTGACGCAGCCCGTGCGGGCTAGCCGCCGCGATTGCGCGCGGCCAGCGTTCTGAGCCTGAGCGCGTTGAGCCTGATGAAACCTTCGGCGTCCTTCTGGTCGTAGGCGCCCTTGTCGTCCTCGAAGGTGACGAGCGTCGTAGAGTAGAGCGACTTTCCGCTCTCGCGCCCGCTGACGATGACGTTGCCCTTGTAGAGCTTTAGGCGCACCTCGCCCTCGACGTGCTCCTGGCTCTTGTCGATCAGCGCCTGCAGCATCTCGCGCTCCGGTGCGAACCAGAAGCCGTTGTAGATGAGCTCGGCATAGCGCGGCATCAGCTCGTCCTTGAGGTGGCCGGCGCCGCGGTCGAGCGTGATGGATTCGATGGCGCGGTGGGCGGCGAGCAGGATGGTGCCCCCTGGCGTCTCGTAGACGCCGCGCGACTTCATGCCGACGAAGCGGTTCTCGACGAGATCGACGCGGCCGATGCCGTTGTCGTGCCCGAGTGCGTTGAGCCGGGTGAGCAGGGCGGCCGGCGACAGCTTCTCGCCGTCGAGGCTCACGGCGTCGCCCGGCTGAAGCCGATGGTGATCTCGGTCACGGCATCGGGCGCCTCCATGGGCGAGATGGTGCGCTGGTAGACGTAAGGCGGCGGCTCGATCGCCGGGTCCTCCAGCACCTTGCCTTCGGAGGAGGAGTGCAGGAGGTTGGCATCGACCGAGAAGGGCGCCTCGCCGCGCTTGTCCTTGGCGACCGGAATTTGATGCTTCTCGGCGAAGTCGATCAGCTGCTCGCGACTCTTGAAGGTCCACTCGCGCCACGGCGCGATGATCTTGATGGAGGGCTCGAGCGCGTAGTAGGCGAGCTCGAAGCGCACCTGGTCGTTGCCCTTGCCGGTGGCGCCGTGGCAGACCGCGTCGGCGCCGGTCTGGCGGGCAATGTCGATCTGCTTCTTGGCGATCAGCGGCCGTGCGATCGACGTGCCGAGCAGATAGATGCCCTCGTAGACGGCGTTGGCCCGGAACATCGGGAAGACATAGTCGCGCACGAACTCCTCGCGCAGGTCCTCCACGAAGATGTTGTGCGGCTTGATGCCGAGCGTCTCGGCCTTGCGCCGGGCCGGGGCCAGCTCCTCACCCTGGCCGAGGTCGGCGGTGAAGGTGACGACCTCGCAGCCATAGGCTTCCTGCAGCCATTTGAGGATGATCGAGGTGTCGAGGCCGCCGGAGTAGGCGAGCACCACCTTTTTCACCTTGCTCTCAGGGCTTTGGACGGGCATGGAACGCACCTTCTCGCGGTCGCGCATTGCGGCGCACTATAGGCAAGAACGGCGCTGCGACAAGCGCGGCGCGGACGTCGTGCGAGGTGCAAACCATGAGTGCATCCAGGCCGAGCCTCGAGTTCTGGTACGAATTCGCCTCCACCTACTCGTATCTCAGCGCCATGCGCATTGAGGCGATGGCACAGGAAGCGGGTATCGGCATCGTCTGGAAGCCGTTTGTGCTGGGGCCGATCTTCCACGCCCAGGGCTGGAGCACATCGCCTTTCAATATCTACCCGGCGAAGGGCAGATACATGGTGCGCGAGATGGAGCGGCTGACGGCTGCCCGCGGCCTGCGCTTCAAGATGCCCTCGCCTTTCCCGCAGAACAGTCTCTATGCGGCCCGGCTGGCGCTGATTGGCCATGGCGAGGGTTGGGGGCCGGCGTTCACGCGAGCGGTGTACACGGCCGAGTTTGCCGAGGGGGCCAACATCTCCGACAAGGTGATCCTGGCCAATATCCTGGCCAGCATCAACGTCGACCCCGCACCGCTGCTGGCGCGCATCGAACAGCCGGAGACCAAGCAGCGCCTGCGTCAGCAGACAGAGGAGGCGGAGGAGCTCGGCGTCTTCGGCGCGCCATCGTTCCTGGCCGACGACGAGCTCTACTGGGGCGACGATCGCCTTGAGCAGGCGATTGCCAGGCTCAAGGGGCAATGATGCCGGCGAGGTGCGCCGATCAGCCGACGATGACCTGCGCTACCGCGTGTCCGCCAGCGGAACGATAGCTGGCAAAAGCCGGATCTGGAGCTGGTGGCTTGCTCTCAGCTTGACCCTGTGGAGCCTCTTTTGCCTGCGTCTGACCAGACTGCAGGCAAGCGCGGCTCCACGCCGCCCAGCTCTGCAGCGGATCCCAGACAACGCGCGACTGCATCGCCCATGGGGAACTCGCTGATGCTGCCAGCATCAGCGCCCACAACGAGATGCCGCGAGACGCTGACAGGCTCGCCGCCCGCGCGGTGGCGAGCGCGTAGGCGCGCATAATGTTTGCGGTGGCATCCGCGAGTTGGGTTTGCGATTTCATGGTGTGCATGGCCACTGTTCCTGCGTTGCGTCAGATGAGCGTGGCACTGAGCGAGAACTACCTGGGTACTCTCACTGAGACAAAATACCTCGAATTTTGCGTCGCAGCAACAACAATGATGCGGCGCAGTATGGGCTGGGTGGCGCGAGCAGCAAAGAAAACCCCGTCGCGCGGCCTGTAAGGCCTGCGATTGCAGCGGAGTCCCTTGCCCTGGCTAGGCGGCGGGAGCGGGAGTGGTTGCCGGCGGTGGCGCCTTGGCCGGGGCGGTCACCTCGGGTGCCGCGTACCGTCCGGAGATCAGCCAATAGACGAAGCCCGCGACGGCGCCCGCGGTCAGAAAGGCGATGAGCGCATAGTTCTGGAGGATGGTGGCCTGTCCCGGCGCCTCACTGAAGTGCTGGGTGAGAAAGCCCAGAACCGCGATCGCAACGCCGAGCACCAGATAGAAGGGAAGGCCGGCGATGTCGTTGCGCTCAGCAAAGACCAGACCGATGAGGGCCGGAAGTGCCGCGAACAGCACGACGTGAGGCGTGACGGCCAGTGCAAACTGTCCTGCTTCGCTCAAGCGGTCGGCGCCGATGTCGGAGGGAAGAGTTGCAAGCTCGGCCGGCGTGTAGACGAACAGGACAAGCGTGGCCGCAGCCGCCGGACAGGCGAGGATGAACCCGATGAGTGCTCGAATTACGCGCATCGCTTCTCTCCGCCAGGCTGGCGCAGCGCAGCTTAGCGGCGCCACCCCTTGGTGCTCAACGGATTTTTTTGCGCTCGCTGACGCGCGGGCGCCCAGCCCACTTGCGCCAATCACCCAACCGTCATGCGTTTCGCCCGGCGAGAACCCAATAGGCGAAGCCGCCGGCAAAGCCGGCGGTGGCGAGCACCTGCCACACCACCTGCGACAGATCGAGCACGGCAAGGGGCTGATTGAGCCGTGCCATCAGCGGGACCGCTGCCAGCGCCGCGCCGCCACCGATCACGTAGTACATGGCACTGCGGATGCGGGCGACCTCGCCGACGATCACCAGCAACAGGGCGGGCAACAGGGTCTGCACGGAGAAGAGCGTCCAGGCGAGGCGCGCAAGGTCGAAGCCGGCGTTGAGCGTCACCTCGTCGGGGCCGCGGCCGGCGACCGCCTGCACGATCTTCTCTTGGCCCAGCGAAATGATGACGAACAGGGCAACAGCCGCGGCCAGCACGAAGGCGATTGGCACCCACAAGATGCGTCCCAGCGTTCGTGCCATCGGCCGGCTCCCAAGAGTCTCACGGGCGATGCTTAAGCAGATTTGCGTCGCGCCGCCAACTGGGGCGTCGGCTCTCGCGCCTCGCCCAAGAAGGGAAGGACAGCTTCCGCGTCACGAAGTGGGCGGTTGGGCGGCCGTCTCCGCCGCACCGCGCTCGCGCGCAGGCAGCTTGAGCGATGCGGATTTGAGCTGGCCGCAGGCGGCGAGGATGTCGCGGCCGCGCGGCATGCGCACTGGCGCCGCGTAGCCCGCCGCGTTCACAATCTCGGCGAACTTCTCGATCTGCTTCCAGTCGGAGCACTCGTGCGCCGTGCCGGGCCAGGGGTTGAACGGGATCAGATTGATCTTGGCCGGGATGCCGGCGAGCAGGCGCACCAGCGCCTTGGCCTCGGCCAGGCTGTCGTTGACGCCCTTCAGCATCACGTACTCGAAGGTTATGCGGCGCGCGTTAGAGAGGCCCGGGTAGGCGCGACAGGCGGCAATCAGCTCAGCGATAGGGTATTTCTTGTTGATCGGCACCAGCTTGTCGCGCAGCGCGTCGTTGGTGGCGTGCAGCGAGATGGCGAGCATGGTGCCGGCCTCGGCGCCCCAGCGCGGGATCTCCGGCACCACGCCGCTGGTTGAGAGCGTGATGCGCCGCTTGGAGAAGGCGAGGCCGTCGCCGTCGGCGGTTATGGCGATGGCATCGCGCACGTTGTCGAAGTTATAGAGCGGCTCGCCCATGCCCATCAGCACGATGTTGGTGATCTTGCGCTCGGCGTCGGGGATGAGGCGGCCGTCGGCGGGTGGCGCGGCGCCGGGCCAGTCGCCGATGCGGTCGCGGGCGACGAGGATCTGGCCCACGATCTCCTCGGGCTCGAGGTTGCGCACCAGCCGCTGCGTGCCGGTGTGGCAGAACGAGCAGGTGAGTGTGCAGCCGACCTGGCTCGAGATGCAGAGCGTGCCGCGGTCGTATTCGGGGATGTAGACGGTCTCGATCTCGGGCGCGCGTGCCTCGTGCCCGCGCTTGGGCAAACGCAGCAGCCACTTGCGCGTGCCGTCGGCCGAGACCTGCTCGGCGGCGATCTCGGGGCGGGCGAGGCTGTATGCTTGCGCGAGTGTGGCCCGCAGGTCCTTGGACACATCCGACATCTGATCGAACGAGCTGGCGCCGCGGGCATAGATCCAGCTCCACAGCTGTCCGACGCGCATCCTGATCTGCTTCTCAGGCACGCCGACGGCCGCCAGCGCCGCGCTCAAACCTTCGCGGCCGAGACCGGCGAGGGAGGGCTTGGCCACGGCAGCGGGCAGCGCCTGGGCGGCAATGTCGAGAGCGGTTTCCATGCGAACCGAAGATCGTGGTCGGGTAGAGGCCTATGTAGCGACGAACAGGGCCCCGAGGAAGACCTATCGACCCTCCCTCGGGCGTCGATTGTGCTCCCCCCGCGGCTCGCCATATAAGGGGGCATGCCAGCAACCCTGCCCTTTCGCAAAATGAACGGCCTCGGCAACGAGATCCTCGTTGTCGACGTGCGCGGACGCAAGGTCGCGATCGGCCCCGCTGTCGCGCGCGCCGCTGCTGAGCGGCCGCAGTCGCGGTTCGACCAGATGATGGTGCTGCACGAGCCCCGCTCCGCCGGCACGGAGGCCTACGTGCGCATTTGGAACGCCGACGGATCGGAGGCGGAAGCCTGTGGCAACGGCATGCGCTGCGTCGGCTGGCTGGTGGCGGGCGAGACCGGCCGCAAGGCGCTCAAGTTCGAGACCGCCGCCGGCGTCCTCGACGTCGGCGTGGCTGACATCGAGCACATCACGGTCGACATGGGGCGGCCAAAGTTCGGCTGGAAGGACATTCCGCTGGCGGAGGCATTCCACGACACGCGGGCCATCGAGCTGCAGATCGGCCCGATCGACAAGCCGATCCTGCATTCGCCCTCGGTGGTCAATGTCGGCAACCCGCATGCCGTGTTCTGGGTGCAGGACGTCAACGCCTTCGACCTCGCCCGCATCGGGCCGCTGCTGGAGAACCATCCGATATTCCCAGATCGCGCCAACATCTCGCTGGCGCACGTCACCTCGCCAACGACCATCACCGTGCGCACCTGGGAGCGCGGCGCGGGCCTCACCAAGGCCTGCGGCAGCGCCGCCTGCGCCGCCGTGGTGTGCGCGGCGCGCAAGGGGCTCGCGGAGCGCCGGGCTGATCGTCACGCTGCCGGGTGGGCCGCTGCTGATCGAGTGGCGCAGCGACGATCGCATCCTGATGACCGGGCCCGTCGCGCTGGAGCACGAGGGAGTGCTCGATGCGCTCGAAGCGGTGTAGCCACCGATGAGCGGGGTTCGCCTCATCACGCTCGGATGCCGCCTCAACGCCTACGAGTCGGAGGTCATGCGTGGCCACGCCGCCGCGGCGGGGCTCGATGACGCCGTCATCGTCAACACCTGCGCCGTGACCGCCGAGGCCGTGCGGCAGGCAGCGCAGACGATCCGCAAGGTCAGGCGCGACAGCCCTTCCGCGCGCATCATCGTCACGGGCTGTGCGGCGCAGATCGAGCCTGAGCGCTTCGCCGACATGCCCGAGGTCGATGCGGTCGTCGGCAACGGCGAGAAGATCAAGCCCGAGACCTTCCAGGGTTTGAGCCTCGCCGGCACCCCCCGCGTACAGGTGAACGACATCATGTCGGTGCGCGAGACGGCGCACGCCATGATCTCGGGCTTCGGCTCGCGCGCCCGCGCCTATGTCGAGGTGCAGAACGGCTGCGACCACCGCTGCACCTTCTGCATCATCCCTTACGGCCGCGGGCCGTCGCGGTCGGTGCCGGCTGGTGAAGTCGTGGCGCAGGTGCGCCGCCTAGTCGAGGCGGGCTACCCCGAGATCGTGCTGACCGGGGTCGACATCACCTCCTACGGCGCCGATCTGCCGGGCGGCATGACGCTCGGCACTCTGGTGCGCCAAGTACTCCGGCACGTGCCGGAGCTGAAGCGCCTGCGCCTGTCGTCGATCGACCAGATGGAGGTGGATACCAACCTCATGGACGCTATCGCCGAGGAAGCTCGGCTGATGCCGCATCTGCACCTCTCCCTGCAGTCCGGCGACGACATGATCCTGAAGCGCATGAAGCGCCGGCATTCGCGGGCGGACGCCATCAGCTTCTGCGAGCGGGTGCGGCGGCTGAGGCCCGACATCGTGCTCGGCGCCGACCTCATTGCCGGCTTCCCGACCGAGACCGAGGCCATGTTCGAGAACTCGCTGCGGCTGGTTGACGAGTGCGGATTAACGTTTCTCCACGTATTTCCGTTCTCTCCGCGGGCCGGCACGCCGGCTGCCCGCATGCCTCAGGTTTCGGGCCGTGAGACCAAGGCCAGGGCCGCCCGCCTGCGGGGGCAGGGCAAGCGCGCCCTCGCGGCGTATCTGCAAGCGCAGGTCGGACGAAGCGTCGAGCTACTCATGGAGCGCGACGGGCTCGGGCGCACACCCGCCTTTGCGGAGGTGACGCTCGATGGCCTTGCCGCCGCTCGCGACTTCGTGCTCGCCCGCGTCACTCGGTCCGACGGCTCGCGCTTGCAGGCCGAGCGGCTCGCGCCCAAGTGTGCATCGTGAGCGACAAACCGGCGAAACGAGGGGGTCTCTTCAGCGCGTTTCGGCGTGCCGAGCCCCCGGCTGAGTCTCCGCCGAAGGAGGATGACGGCGCTGCCGCTGCAACCGTCGCGGGCGCGCCTGTCGAGCCTGCCGCAGTATCCGAGCCTGCGCCCAAGCGGCAGAGCTGGTTCCAGCGCCTAAAGGCGGGGCTAACCAAGACGTCGGCCCGGCTGTCGCAGGACATTGCCGGCATCTTTACGAAACGGAAGCTCGACGCCGATACCCTGGGGGAGCTGGAAGATCTGCTGATCCAGGCAGACCTCGGGGTCGACACTGCGATGCGTATTACCGCCGCCCTGGCACAAGGCCGCCACAGCAAGGAAATCTCCACCGAGGAAGTGCGTGCCGTGCTGGCCGCCGAGGTCGAGCGGGTGTTGGCGCCGGTGGCACAGCCGCTGCGGATCGAGGGCCATCACCGCCCCCATGTCATCCTGGTGGTCGGGGTCAATGGCACCGGCAAGACCACCACCATCGGCAAGCTTGCGCATAAGCTGCGCCAGGATGGACGGTCGGTAATGCTGGCCGCCGGCGACACGTTCCGCGCCGCTGCCATCGACCAGCTCAAGATCTGGGGTGAACGGACGGGAGCCGAGGTCCTGGCGCGAGGCGTCGGCTCGGACGCCGCGGGCCTGGCATTCGATGCCCTGACCCACGCCCGGGAAAAAAAATACGACGTGTTGCTAATAGACACGGCGGGCCGTTTGCAGAACAAACAAGCCCTAATGGACGAACTGGAAAAGGTAATTCGCGTCCTCCGCAAGATCGATGCGAGTGCCCCCCACCAGGTGCTCCTGGTACTGGACGCCACCACTGGTCAGAACGCGCTCAATCAGGTTGAAGTGTTCAAAGACAAGGCAGGCGTGACCGGTCTAGTAATGACCAAGCTCGATGGTACGGCCAGGGGTGGCATCCTGGTCGCAATTTCGGCAAAGTTCGGCCTTCCGGTGCACGCCATCGGCGTCGGGGAGGGTGTCGAGGACTTGTCGGCCTTCGAAGCGGGCGAGTTTGCGCGCGCCATCGTGCTCAGTTAGGACGAACGGAAAGGGAGAGGCTGGGTCTCCGAAAGAGCCGCCTGAAAGAAGAGAACGTGGCAATCGAAGCGATCCCGAGGCGGCGGCAGTTTCCGTTCACTATCGAGCAGGCCGTCAACATCTTCGGCGAGATCGGTCCGCTGATGGCGATGTTCCTCGTCAACGGCATCTATGGCATCGCTGCTGGCACATGGGCGCTGATCGCTACCACGGTTGTCTCGCTGGTGGTCACTCTGTGGGTGCTGGGTCGGCCCCCGATCATGCCGTTCATCGCCGGCGGCGTTAGTGTCGTCTTCGGCGCTCTGACCCTGATCACCGGCAATGCCATGTGGGTACAGATCAAGGTCACGCTGTTCAATACCTTGGTCGCTGGCGTGCTCTGGAGCGGCCTGCACACCGGCCACAACTTCTTCCGTTTCGTGTTCGGCAAGACCTTCCACTATACCGAGGAAGGCTGGTTCAAGCTCACCCGCAACGTAGCCCTGTTCTTCCTCGGCACGGCGATCCTCAACGAGGTGGTGCGCTTGGGGTTCGATGATTTCGAGATGTTCGCGCTCGACCGCGTGTTCACCGGCGTCGATGTTTGGATATTCTTCAAAATCTTCGTGGTCATGCCCGGAACGGCCGCTTACTTCTGGTGGCAGGTGCGCCTGATGCATAAATATCGTCTGCCGGCTCCCGATGCCGGACGCGCAACTGACACAGCCAGCTGAACATCAACCGGCTCACGCAGGGCCTGGTTCTGTCATGAACGAGACGTCACGTCGGCCAGCCGAAGCCAACCCGGTCGTCAAACTGCTGATCGACCTGGGGCCGCTGCTCGTCTTCTTCCTGGTCTACTACCGGGCCGGAATATTCTGGGCGACGGGCGCGCTGATGGCGGCGACCATCACCGCCCTGGTGGCCTCGCGCGTACTGCTCGGGCGCTTTGCGGTTGCGCCGGCCGCGACCGCCGTTCTGGTGGTGGTGTTCGGCGGGCTGACCTTCTGGCTGGACGACCCGAGCTTCATCAAGATGAAGCCGACCATCATCAATCTGCTGTTTGCCGGCATTCTCGGGGTTGGCATCTATACCGGCCGCCCGCTCCTCAAGACGTTCATGGGCGAAGCCTTGCGGCTCACCGACGAGGGCTGGCAAAAAATGACGGTGCGCTGGCTCGGGTTCTTTCTGGCTATGGCCGTATTGAATGAGATCGTTTGGCGCAACTTCTCGGAAGCGGCCTGGGTCAACTTCAAGGTGTTCGGCATCCTGCCGTTGACGTTCCTGTTCGCCATGGCGCAGGTCGGCCTGATCCGCCGTCACGAGGCCAAGGCCGACACCTGACGGCCAGCCAGCTCATTCCATCAAATCGGCGAGTTGAGCGCACCTCACGGTGAGCGCGGCTGCCGGGCCATAGCCTCGTCCCAAACGCGCTCGCGGCTCTCATCGAACACGAGCGCCGCGTCGGCAGGCGTCGTCAGCCAATCGTTGCGCTCCAATTCGGCCTCGAGCTGGCCAGCAGCCCAGCCGGCATAGCCGAAGGCCACCAACGCTTTCTGCGGGCCCTGCTTGCGGCCGATGGCACGGAGGATGTCCGGACTGGTGGTGAGCGCGAGCTCTTCGGTGATCTCTATGGTTCCTTGCTGCGCATAGTCTGTGGTGTGGACCACGAAGCCGGCGTCGGGCTGTACCGGCCCGCCGGCAAAAATGCGTGCGCTGCCTTGGGCCGCGACGTCCTTTTCGCCCAGCATTTCCAGCAGCTTTGCCAGCGGGCGCTCGTCCACCGGGCGGTTGATTGTAATGCCGAAGGCGCCGGCCTTGCCGTGTCGCACGATCAAGATCACGGTTTGACGGAAGCGCGGGTCGCCCATGCCGGTCGAGGCTACGAGCAACTGCCCCGCCAGCGACGCGGTGTCCGGCGGCAGCGCGTGCTTTGGAATGGCCGCGTCGAGCAGCGCTATCGGCAAGACCGCAGCCACGAATGCCAAAGTCAGGCGCTTGATGAGCATCGCCGCACATGCCCCACCGCGCAACCGTTGCGGAAGCCTCAGAGGCTCACGCAAGCCGAACCTTGTGTCAACGCCGAACCCGGAACAGCAGCTCTAGTTGATCGGCTTGGATTGAGACTGTGCCTGCTGCTCCTGCTGGCGCTTGACGTACAGACTCACAAAATCGATCGGGTCGAGCAGCAGCGGCGGGAACCCGCCCTCGCGCGTCAGGTCCGCGGCAAGCCGGCGGGCGAAGGGGAACAGCAGCGAGGGGCAATTGATAAGCAGGAACTGCTCCATCGCCTGCTCGGGCATGTTCTCGATCTGAAACATGCCGGCATACGCGAGCTCGAGATCGTAGATGGTCCCGAGCTTGGTGCTGGTGGCTTCCGCCTTCAGCAGGATCGCGCTTTCGTAAATGTCGTTCTTGATCTTTCCGGCGTTGACGTTGACCTCGACGCGCAGGTTTGGCGCCTCGCCGGGGTTTTCCAGCATCTTGCTGATGTTTGGGTTCTCGAACGAGAGGTCCTTGATGTATTGGCCGAGCACGCGCACCTGCGTCTGCCTGGCGTCGCCAGCGCCTGGCTGGCTCCCTCCCCCGTTACCGGTCTTCGTTGGCTCGGCCATTGCTTGCTTCCTCTTTAACTGTGCCGGCGGCTGTGTGCGCGCTCGCTAGCACGGCGGCTAAGTTGACGGCAACGCCGAACCCCTACCCGGCGCGGGTGACAGTCAACGCAGGTGCCGCCTGGGGGGATGCGGCGGGTCGGCCGAGGTCTCGCTCAGCCGCTCGAACTCGCCGTCGATGACGGGCCCATCTTTGGTGTCGGCGTGCCCATGGGAGCCACCCTGCGCATCGCGGCTTGCGGGGTCCCGTTCATCGCCAAAATGCACGTCCACACGAGCGAGCGCGTAGCGCATGCTCCAGCGCGCGATGGCGTGGCGAAACGGCGGCACGAGTAGCAGGAAAGCCAGCCCATCGCTGATCAGCCCGGGCAACAGCAACAAGCCGCCGGCCGTCAGCAGGAATAGCCCGTCGAGCACGCTCGCGGCGGGCGCCCGCCCCTCGCTCACGGCCTCCAGGGTCTGGCGCAGCACTTTGGTGCTCTGCTGTGAAATGACGGCTACGCCCAAAAAGAAGGCGGCAATCAGCAACGCCAGGGTCGCCCAGATGCCGATAGACTGTCCCAACTTTACCATCACCGCCAGTTCCAGCACGGGCAGCAGTATGAGAAACAGGCCAATGGCAAAGCGCAGCATGCCAAATATCCTTAGGGCCACCACACAGCGTATTGTAGGCCATTCCGGTTGGCTTGTGCCTTGCAATGCCGTAAGGTTTGGTGTTCGCGGCGGCGAATTCTATGGCGCTTGGCCGGATGCAGGGCACTGGGGCTGGTTCTGGCTGGCCCGGCAACCTACATGACACCGATTGAGGCACTGGCTCGAAAGCTAGGGTGATGGACGGCAGGATCGACGTAACCACGTTACTGTTTCTCGTTCTGGCGGTCGTGATCTTCCTGAAGCTGCGCAGCGTTCTTGGTCGGCGCACAGGCCATGAGCAGGACCGTTTCGAGCGCTACAAGGCGCAGCAAGAGGCCAGCCAGCGCAATGGCAAGCTGGCCGGCCAGGAAAAGGTCGTCACCTTGCCGCGGCGCGAGCGGGAAGATGTCGAGGCGCGCCCTGCAGCGGAGCGGCAGGCCGAAGCGGATGGGGAGCAGCGCGTCAAGGAGTACGCGGCCGGTAACGGCCAGATCGTCAAGGGGCTGCTCGATATCGTTCGCACCGATGCCGCGTTCGACCCGAGCCACTTCCTGCAAGGGGCGCGTGTCGCCTACGAGATCATTGTCACCGCCTTCGCAGAGGGCAATCGCCGCACCCTCAAAGACCTCCTGGGTCCGGAAGTCTACGAAGGCTTCGGCGCTGCCATTGCCGAGCGCGAGGCCCGCGGCGAGCAAATCGACCAGAGCTTCGTCGGCATAAAGTCGGCCGACCTGGTCGAGGCGGAGCTGAAAGGTGGCATCGCGCAACTGACTGTGAAGTTCGTGAGCGAGCTGATCTCGGCCACGCGCGACAGGGCCGGTGAGGTGATTTCGGGGGATCCCAAGCGTATCCGGGAGGTCACCGACATCTGGACCTTCGCGCGCGAGGCGGTTTCACGCAATCCTAACTGGAAGCTGGTAGCCACCCAAGCCGCAAATTAGCCAATCTTGCGACAGAAGGATGCGCGGGCTTCCGGATGGGGGAGGGCGCTTTGGCATTGGGGGTTGCACGTCGACGCGTCGCGAGCACTGCGGCGGCGATAGTGGCAATCGTGACGTTTTCCGGCGCCGGCGAGGCCACTTCCCAGGCCAAGACGCTCGAGGGTGGCTGGAAGGCGCGGATTTTCAAGAGTAAAGCAACGCTGGCCGTTACGTACCGCCCAGTCGCCTTCGCCGATCTGCCTGGTTGGCGGCAGGACGATCACTTGGCCGCGTTCAAGACTTTCCTCAAGTCCTGCGAGCGCGTAGTCGCCAACGCGCGCGACAAGGGCACGGATGAGAAGGTTCCGCCACCGCCGGCCGCCCTCGTTGCAGCGTGCGAAGATGCAGGCAGGGCTTCACGCGATATCAAGAGCAATGACGGCGCGCGCGCATTCTTCGAGCATCGCTTCACGCCGAGCAGCGTGGTGCACAACGGGCGTGCCGGCATGCTCACGGGCTACTACGAGCCCTTGCTCAACGGCTCGCGCACGCCGCACGGGCCTTATCAGACGCCCATCTACAAGCGCCCGCCCGATCTGGTGAACGTCGTCCCCGATACGCAGCGCGCCGCCCGCCCTGGCATGCTTACTTATGTGCGCAAGACCGACAAAGGCACAGAGCCGTACTTCACGCGGGCGCAGATCGACGAAGGCGCGCTCAAGGGCAAGGGGCTCGAGCTTCTCTATCTGGCGGATTCCGTCGATATCTTCTTTCTGCAGATTCAGGGCTCCGGACGCGTCAAGCTCTCCGACGGCAGCATCGTTCGCGTTCACTACGACGGCAAGAACGGCTACCCTTACCGCTCGATCGGCCGCTACCTGACGGAGAAGGCTATCCTTGCGGCCGACAAGGTCTCCATGGGCGCTCTGATTGCCTGGCTGAAAGCCGACGCCGAGCGTGCCAAGAAGGTGCTGTGGCACAACGAGTCGTACGTGTTCTTCCGCGAGTTGAAGAGCAGCGACGACCTTGGCGCGCCGTTGGGCGCCTTGAGAGTACCGCTTACAGCCGGGCGCAGCCTGGCGTTGGATTCCAGCTACCATGCCCTCGGCACGCCCATCTATGTCAGCGCTCCGACCCTGAAGCATCTCTCCCAGCAGGCGCCGTTCCATCGCCTCATGATCGGTCAGGATGTGGGCTCGGCCATCCGCGGGCCGGAGCGCGGCGACATCTACGTCGGATCAGGCGACACGGCGGGCAAGCTTGCTGGCGTCACCAAGCACTCCGGCCGGTTTTTCGTGCTGGTGCCCAAGGACGCCGTGGCCAAGACCGAGGCTGCGCCGGACAAGGCCACCGGCGAGCCAAAGACGCCGCAATGAGCAAGGGCGGCAAGCCCGGCCAAGACGGCCGAACCATTGCCCCCGATGAAGCCGACTTGTGGCGCCGGCTGGCGGGCTCCGTCGACAAGGTCAAGAACAAGCCGCGAGTGACCCCGCACGCCGAAACCGGTGCTCCCAAGCCGCCGCCGCGGATTGTCGCCGAGGCACCCAAAGCTCCCGCAGGTGCGCCTCCTCCTGCCAAGACCTCGCCGCCCCCCTCGCCGCCGCGCCGCGCCCCCCCGCTTGCCGAGTTCGACCGCCGCGCCACGCGCCAGGTAGCGTCCGGCAAGATCGCCATCGACGCGCGCCTCGATTTGCACGGCGTTCGCCGGCGCGACGCGCGCGCGCAGCTGCTTGCTTTCCTGCGGTCGAGCCAGGTGCAGGGGTGCAAGACCGTTCTCGTCATCACGGGCAAGGGCGACGAGGCGTCCGGCCATCGCGATCATCTGGCCGACGCCTTGGGAGAGCCCCAGCGAGGAGTGCTTCGCCGCCTCGTCCCGCAATGGCTGGCAGAGCCTGATATGCGCTCCGTGGTGTTGAGCTATACCACCGCCGGAGTGCGTCATGGCGGCGGCGGCGCGCTCTACGTGCAGCTACGCCGCCGCCGCGGCGAGCCCTGATGCGGGCGCCTAGAGTCTTTCCGTTCTTAGTTGAATCGGGGAGGATTCCCAAATCAGTGGGGATCTGATTCAAGCTGCATGCTGGGAAGGGGGCCAGCATGCATGGCACGAGCCTACTCTCTCGACCTGCGTGAGCGAGTGGTGGCGTCGGTTGCAGGTGGCAAATCCTGCCGGACGGTGGCGGCGCTGTTCGATGTGAGCGTTGCCAGCGTGGTGAAGTGGTCGCAGCGCGCCAGAGTGACGGGCAGTCCGGCGGCCAAGCCAATGGGCGGCAAGAGACCCTATGTGTTGGAGGGCGAGCGGGATTGGCTGCTGGCGCGTCTTGCCCAAAAGCCGGATCTGACGCTGCATGCCCTGCTCGCCGAGCTGCGCTGGCGCGGCGTGATCGTCGCTTGCGACACGCTCTGGCGCTTCCTGCGACGCGAGGGGATCAGCTTCAAAAAAAACCGTCTTCGCCAGCGAGCAGGATCGGCCTGACGTCGCACGTCGGCGGCACTGGTGGAAGCGGTATCAAGGGCGCATCGATCCAGCCCGCCTGGTCTTCATCGACGAGACCTGGGCCAAGACCAACATGACGCGCACCTATGGCTGGCACCGCCGCGGGGCCCCGCTTCGCGCCCACGTGCCGCACGGCCGTTGGCGCACCATGACCTTCCTCGCCGCTCTGCGCCACGATCGCATCACGGCTCCCTGCGTCATCGACGGTCCGATCAACGGCGAAAGCTTCAAAGCCTACGTCGAACAGTTCCTGGTGCCGACGCTGCAGCCTGGCGACATCGTCGTCATGGACAACCTGGGCTCGCACAAGGGCGGCACTATCCGCCGCCTCATCCGTGCCGCCGGAGCACGCCTGTTCTTCCTGCCGCCCTACTCGCCCGACCTCAATCCCATCGAGCAGGTCTTCGCCAAACTCAAGGCCCTGCTGCGCAAGGCCGAGGAACGCACCACCGAAGGTGTCTGGACACGCATCGGCAGCCTGCTTGAGTGCTTCACACCGACCGAATGCGCCAGCTACCTCCGCAACGCAGGATATGCTTCGACCTAATGCGGAAACACTCTAAGGGCGCGGCTTGCGGCCGACCTTGCCGGCAATATTCCGCGGTCTGCTCACGCTTGGACCTCCCTCGCCCAACGGGCGCGGCGGAAAGCGCCCCAGCGAGCGCACGCGGTCGTACATGACGATCGCGCCAGCCATCGCCAGGTTGATGCAGAAATTGGTAGGGATGCGCACGACGTAGTCGCAGCGCTCGAGCAGCGCCGGCGACAGCGAGCCGCGCTCGGGACCCAGCACGTAGGCGGCGCGCGGCGGATGGTGGAAGCTCGGCAGGTCGATGGCTGTATCGAGCAGCTCAATGCCGACCAGCCGGCATCCCGACGGGCAGCGCCATCTCTTGCACGCTTGGCCAATCGTAGTGCGGCAGGTGCTGCGCGCCCTTGGAGGTATCGGCCCGGGCCTCGAGCGCCTGATAGGTTGCGCCGATGGTAAACGTGAAGCTGGCGCCGAAGCCGTGCGCGGACCGCATCAGATTGCCGAGGTTCAGGGCCTTGGAGATGCGCTCCGCGCCGATGGCGAAATAGCCCCTGGGCAAGCATACGGAATCGGTCGGCCATGCCTTCTCAATCTCGGGCTGCGGAAGGGTGATGCGGCCCGCGGTGAGAGTACCGTTCACGATCAGGCACATACGCGTGCTTTGCAAGCGGCGTGCGCTTGCCCTCGAGCGGCCTGTTCGCTAAGAGGCAAGGGCAAGGGTCGGTGGCATGCCAACAGCTCGGCCCAAAACCACACGCACTAGGGAGGTACTCGCAAATGAAACTTGGCAGAGCGCTCATTGGCTGTCGCTGTCGCTACTGCTGGCCGGCATAGTTGACCGCCGAGGCCCAGCAGCAGCAAGCAGCTCTCGATCGCCACCGGCGGCACCGGCGGCGTCTACTACCCGCTGGGTGGCGGCTTCGGCAACATCCTCGGCAAGGAGCTGCCGGGCATCACGGCCACGGCGCAGGTCACCGGCGGCTCGGTCGCCAACCTGCAGCTGATCGGCTCCGGCAAGGCCGACCTGTGCTTCACCCAGGTCGACGCGGCGTGGGACGCCATCAACGGCACCGACAAGTTCACCAGCGGCAAGCTGCCGATCCGCGCGCTCGCCGTCATGTACCCCAACCACATGCACGTGGTGACGGTCGAAGGCACCGGCATCAACAAGGTCGAGGACATCGAAGGGCAAGCGCATCTCCACCGGCTCGCCGGGCAGCGCCACCGAGGTCTATGCCATCCGCGTGCATCGAGGCGGCCGGTCTCGACCACGAGAAGGACGTGACGCAAGGAGCGCCTGGGCGTGGCCGAGAGCGTCAACGCGCTGAAGGACAAGAAGATCGAGGCGTTCTTCTGGGTCGGCGGCCTGCCGACGGCGGCCGTGACCGATCTGGCGGCGACGCCTAACACCAAGATCAAGATCCTCGACATCTCGCACTTCACCGCGAAGATGAATGCCAAGTATGGGCCGCTCTATGCCGAGGCCACCATCCCGGCCACCACCTACAAGGGCATGGAGGTGGACGCCAAGAACAACACGGTCTGGAACATCATGGCCGTGAACGCCAACATGGACGACGAAGCTTGCCTACGAGCTGACCAAGATCATGCTGGAGAAGCGCGCCGACCTGGCGCTGGTGCACAAGGAGGCGCTCAACATCAAGCCCGAGTGGCAGACCTCCAACCGCGCCGGCATCCCCTGGCATCCCGGCGCCCTCAAGTACTTCAAGGAGAAGGGCATCAAGGTCGAGTGACGGTGTCAGCCGGCCGAGCCTAGCCTGGCAAGGATGCGTTCGCGGCGCCGGGCCTATCGAGGTCCGGCGTCGGCTTTATGGGGCGGGGCCTGCCGCCTTTGCCATTCGACGGACGTCGGGGTGACCGCGGCGCCGGCCTCGTGTAGCATGGCGTCAACCACCAACAGGCCCGAAAGGCCGAGCAGCATACCCGGGAGGGGACAGCGCGTGGAATCCAGCCCACTGAAGGCCGACGCCTTGTCGGCGCATCCTCGCCGCGCAGCTCTCCGAGGATGCGCGCGAGCGGCTCGAGCAAGCTACATCGAGGAGGAGGAAGGCGCGTTCAATCGGCTGGGCGGCTGGATCGGTATCGCCATCGCCGCCTTCGCGGTCTTCGTCTCGCTGTTCCACCTCTACGCCGCCTACGAGATCGTGCCGGCGCACGTCCTGCGGCCGACGCACGTCGGCATGGTGCTGGTGCTCTGCTTCCTGCTGTTTCCCATGGCGCGGCGGCTTCCGCGACCGCATCCGCTGGTGGGACTACCTGCTGGCCGCGGCGGCGGCCGGCACGATGCTCTACGTGCTGTCGCAGGGCGCCTACTTCGGCGACCGCGCCACCGCGCCGACCCAGACGGACTGGCTGGTGGGCGCTGGTCTTCGTCGTGCTGCTGCTGGAGGGCACGCGGCGCGCCACCGGCTGGATCATGCCGGGCGTGGCCATCGCTTTATCCTGTACGCCTGTTCGGCCACCTACCTGCCGCATCCCTGGACGCACCGCGGCTATGCGCTCGAGGACCTGATCGCGCACCTCTACATGACGCTCGAAGGCATCTTCGGCACCACGGTGGACGTGGCCTCCAGCCTGATCATTCTGTTCACGGTGTTCGGCGCCGTGCTGCAGCAGTCGGGCGCCGGCACGCTTCTTCATCGACTTCTCGTTTGCGGCCATGGGCGGCCGGCGCAACGCGGCAGGCCGCGCGGTGGTGCTCTCCTCGTTCCTGATGGGCGGGCCTTCGGGCTCCGGCGTCGCCACCACGGTCACGATCGGCACCGTCGCCTACCCGCTGCTGGAGAAGGCCGGCTACGAGAAGAACGCCGCAGGCGGACTGCTGGCTGCCGGCGGGCTCGGCGCCATCATCTCGCCGCCCGTGCTCGGCGCCGCCGCCTTCCTGATCGCCGAGTTCCTCGAAGATCTCCTACTTCGACGTGATCGTCATGGCGACGATCCCGACCATGCTCTACTACTTCGCCATCCTGGTGATGGTGGAGATCGACGCGCGCAAGATGGGCGGCTGCGAGCGAGCTGCTGGTGGCCAAGGGCGAGGTGTGGCGCCTCACCAAGACCTACTGGTTCCACTTCGGCTCGCTGATCTCGATCATCGCCTTCATGCTGCTCGGCTTCTCGCCGGTGCTCGCCGTGTTCTGGGCGACCATGCTGGCGATCGTGTCGAGCGCGCTGCGCGCCGACACGTCCATCGCGCCCTGGTGGGCGGCGATGCCGCTCGCCGTCGCGCTCGCCCTCGTCATCGCGCAGCTCGCTGGCGCTGCCGATCAGCTCGAGCGCTGATGCCGAGCACATGCTGGCTGCTGATCTTCGTGCCGATCGTCGGCTGGTGGCCGCATCGGCCTGTTCGCGCCGCAGCCTCGCGCCGGTCGCCCAGAAGTTCGTGACGGCGATGAAGGAAGGCACCACCGGCGTGCTCAACGTCGCCGCCACCTGCGCCACCGCCGGCATCATCGTCGGCGTGGTGACGCTCACGGGCCTCGCGCAGCGCTTCGCCGACATCATCATCGGCTACGCCCAGGGCAGCCTGCTGCTGACCGCCATCTTCACGGCGGCCATCGTGTGGATCGTCGGCCTCGCCGTGCCGGTGACGGCCTCCTACATCATGTGCGCGGTGATCGCCGCGCCCGCCATGATCAAGCTCGGCGTGCCCGACTTCGCCGCGCACATGTTCATCTTCTACTACGCGGTGCTGTCGGAGGTTTCGCCGCCGACCGCGCTCTCGCCGTTCGCGGCCGCGGCCATCACCGGCGGCAATCCCTACGTGACCACGCTGCAGTCGTGGAAGTACACGATGCCGGCCTTCCTGGTGCCGTTCGTGTTCGTGCTCGACCCGCAGGGCATCGGCCTGCTGCTCAAGGTGCCGCAGGGCGGCAGCTGGCTCGACATCGTCGAGATCTTCCTCGAGACCGGCGCCGGCATCGCCATGCTGGCGTTTGCGGCCCAGGGCTGGTTCCTGAAGCAAGAGCACGGTGCTGGAGACCGCGCTGTTCGCCATCGCCGGCCTGTTCTGGTGTTTCCCGGCGCGTGCTCGACGCGATCCTGCGGCCGCTGTTGGGGGTCGATGTCGGCGCTTTCGTGCCGGGGCTGTCGGACCTCGGCGTCAGGGTCGGCTATAACGTGCTCGCTGGGATCATCGTGTTCGCGGCCGCTACGGCGATGCAACGCGCATGGGCGGCCTAGCTTTACGTTCGCGCGGGTGCGCCCTACTGTTCGGGCAGCGTGCAAGGGCAACCAGTCAAGGAAGAGCACCATGGAGCTTTCGAAGAGCATTTCCGCAGTCATTACCGGTGGCGCATCCGGTCTGGGCGCGGCCACTGCCAGGGCGCTCGCGGCCAAGGGCGTCAAGGTGGCGCTTCTCGATCTCAACGCCGACCTCGGCGAAAAGGTAGCCAAGGAGCTCGGCGGCGTGTTCGCCAAGTGCGACGTCACCAACGAAAGCAGCGTCAACGAGGCCTTGGCGGCGGTACGCAAGGCGCACGGTCAGGAGCGCATCCTGGTGAACTGCGCCGGCATCGGCATTGCCAAGCGCATCTCCCGGCGCGTCAAGGAGACGGGGGCGTTCGAGCCGCACGACCTGGCGACGTTCACCAAGGTGATCCACGTCAACCTGATCGGCACGTTCCTGATGATGTCCAAGAGTGCTGCCGGCATGCAGGCGACTGAGCCCGTCAACCAGGACGGCGAGCGCGGGGTGATGATCTGCACATCTTCGGTGGCAGCCCAGGACGGCCAGATCGGGCAGGTTGCCTACTCGGCCTCCAAGGGTGGCGTGTACTCGATGACGCTGCCGGTGGCGCGCGATCTCGCCCAAAGCGGCATCCGCGTTTGCACCATCCTGCCGGGCCTGTTCCTGACGCCGATGTTCGACAACCTCTCCGAGGAGGCGAGGAAGTCGCTCGCCGCATCGGTGCCGTTCCCCTCGCGCCTCGGCAGCCCAACCGAGTACGGTGCGCTGGCGGTGCACATCTGCGAGAACCCCATGCTCAACGGCGAATGCATCCGGCTCGACGGGGCGCTGCGGATGGCCCCGCGCTGACGCAGGGCGGCGCGGCAAACCGAGCCTGGTTGCGCGCCGGTTCGGTCAGTTACCTTTGGCGCCGAATAGCCGGCGCCAAAGCCTGCGCCACCAGCTTTCCTTCTTTGCAGGTGCTGCCGGCGCCGGCCCTCCTACCAGAGTGCCGAACTTCTGAAAGAACTCGCCGGCAAGCTTCTTGGCGGTCGAATTGATCAGCCTGCCGCCGAGCTGCGCCAGCTTGCCGCCCACGTCGGCCTTGGCCTCATAGGCGAGAAGCGTGCCGGCGCCATCCTCGGTCAGGCGCACGACCGCACCGCCCTTGGCGTATCCGGCCACCCCGCCTTGACCCTCGCCGGAGATCCGGTAGCCGTTCGGCGGGTCGAGGTCCGACAACGTGACCTTGCCCTGAAACGTCGCCCGCACCGGGCCGATCTGCAGCTTCACGCGCGCGGTCATGTCGGTGGGGGAAAGCTTCTCGAGCGACTCGCAACCCGGGATGCACTGCCTGAAAACCTCAGGGTCGTTAAGGGCCGCCCACACCGTGGCGCGGCTCGCGGCGATGCGCTCTTCACCGATCATGTCCATGGCGTGCGCGCTCCCTGAGGTGGCAGGGGCGATTGTAGACCCTCACGCCGCGAGAGGCGATTGGCACGTCATGTCTCAGGCAACCGGCGCGGCGCCATGCGCCGAGGCGTCGCCGCTGCACAGGTGCTCGACTCTTTCCCGCCACAGCGCCAGTGCCGGGGTGACAGCGAGCTCCATGGCGAGCCCAGCAAGCATGGGCGCCGAGGGAGGCCCTATCAGCAGCAGCCCACTGAGCCGGGCCAGCCCGCCGGTCAACACGATCAGGGTGAGCAGGCGGAAGCGGATACCCTGCGCTTTCGATCTGGGGCACAGTCGACCAGAATGCGACGCCGATGGCGAGCAGCAGGCCGGAGAGGTAGCGGCCGGTACTATCGGTGTCGCGCCCCAGCAGAACGGCCGGCTCGAACACGCCGATGCCGAAGACGGCGCCGGCGAGACCGGCTGCGACGGGAACGAACGCCAGAACCGCCACGGCGACCTGCAATGCTCGGATTTGCGCGTCGCAGGACATCCTCCGCGAAGGCATGGCGGACTCCCCGTGATGCTGTGCAGCTCGAGCGCCATGCGGGACGCGTGGTGTCAGCGCCGGGTGAGTACGCTGCCGCGCAATCGCCGGTTCAGTG
The DNA here is from genome assembly GCA_963724565.1 of uncultured Alphaproteobacteria bacterium. Taxonomy (GTDB): domain Bacteria; phylum Pseudomonadota; class Alphaproteobacteria; order Rhizobiales; family Hyphomicrobiaceae; genus AWTP1-13. The sequence goes on along the minus strand of CAVRVK010000007.1, from coordinate 469,491 downwards.
GGGTGTTGAGCGGAGGATCAAGAAAGTGTGACAACAAGGCGGCGTGCGCCGCACTGCCGGCACTACCGTGCCGAGCCCACGTCCTGACGCAGGAATCGTCCCGCGACCCAGCCCTTGCGGCCCTGATATTCGACCTGGCACCAGCGGGATCGCGCCGCGAAGTCGCGCTGGGCCTTGGTCATGCGCTTCCACTGCTCGAACGTCACGTCGTTCGGGCAGCCGTAGTTCTTGAGGCCGCGCGCGTTGTGCGGGATGCGCAGGATCGCCTCGCTGTCGGCAGACGGAGCCATGCGCATGTTGAGCGCATCGTTCGACCGCACGCCGGTGACGGCCCAGAAGTCCGGGCCGTCGGCGGTCTGAGCCCAGGCAGCAGCGCAAGCGCCGAGAAGTAGCGCAAGTGTGCACACGATGTGAGCGCAACGTCCAAGCATGCGGCAATCTAATCGCCCGGACGGACGATTTTCAAGAGACCACCCTGCATCGGGTCTCGCTCTGCAGGAACCTGGCGAGACAGAGTTTTGACGCGGCAGGACGAAACGCTGACGGGCCCCAATGGGTGCGCCGCAAAAGATGGCGCTCCGGGTCGACGCCCCTGCTCGCCCTAGCAGCGGTCCGCCGCTTGCATTGCTGATGCCAAAGTGATGATCATGTGACAGCTTATCTCGAACAGGAGGCGCCTTTGAGCGAAGTCGAACCAATACAGTTCAGCCCGCGCCAGCGCGCGGGCTTTGCGAGCAGTATTGCCACCCTTCCGTCTTCCAGTTCCTCAACTTCCACTACCTGTTTCAATCGCCAGGAACTCCGGCAAATCCTGGACCTGTACGGCCGCCAGGTGGCGGCCGGCGAATGGCGCGACTACGCCATCGACTTCGGGCGCGACAAGGCGGTGTTCTCCGTGTTCCGCCGCGCCAGCGAAGTTCCGCTCTACCGCATCGAGAAGTGCCCCAAGCTGGCGCGCCGGCAGGGTGCCTACAGCGTGGTGACGGCCACCGGCCTGATCCTGAAGCGCGGCAACGAGCTCGGCCGGGTGCTCAGCGTGCTGGAGAAGAGCGTGCGCCTGGCGGCGGTGTAGGGTCTGGCTGGCCAACAAGGCGGGAGCCCAGTCTGCTACCGCTCCGACCGGGGGCGAACGTGTCGCCCTCGCCGAGCGGCAATTCCATGATGACGCTGTCGAGCCAGCGGCCGAACTTGTAGCCGACCGAGTGGATGGTGCCGCAGAACGTGAAGCCGGCGCTGCGGTGCAGCGCAATCGAGCGCGAAGTTGCGCGAATCGCCGATGACGGCGACCATCAGGCGATAGCCGTTGGCCGTCGACGTATCGATCAGGGCCGTCGAGCAGCCCGGTGCCGATGCCTTTGCCCTGCGCCTCGGGCGCAAGGTAGATCGAGTCCTCCACCGTGAAGCGGTAGCCGGGGCGGGTGCGATAGGCGCTGGCATAGGCATAGCCGACGACGCGGCCATCGAGCTCGGCGACGAAATAGGGATAGCCGCGCGTCCGTGATCGCGCGGAAGCGGCGCAGCCATCTCGGCCTCGTCCGGCGGCTCGAGCTCGAAGCTCGCGGTGCCGTGCAGCACGGCCGGCCCGGTAGATGGCCGGTGATGGCCGCGATGTCGGCCGCCGTCGCCGCGACGCAAGGTGGCCTGGGCCTTCATGCGCGTTCCCCTCGTCGCTGTGGTGCTGCGCGCAAATTTGCCCGACGGACGCCCAAAAGCAAAGGGCCCCGCCGAGGCGAGGCCCTTCACTCTCACATTCCGTCCGATGCTACTCGCGACTGCCGAACAGCGAGAGCAGCGAGGTGAACATGTTGATGAAGTCGAGGTAGAGGCTGAGCGCGCCCATGATGGCGCCCTTGGTCATGGCCACCGAGTCGCCCATCACCTCGTAGTAGCCGTCCTTGATCCGCTGCGTGTCGTAGGCGGTGAGGCCCGCGAACACCAGCACGCCGATCACGGAGATGGCGAACTGCAAGCGCGCTCGACTGCAGGAACAGGTTGACGATGGCGGCGATGATGATGCCGAACACGCCCATGATCAGGAACGAGCCCCAGCCGGACAGGTCCTTCTTGGTCGTGTAGCCGTAGAGGCTGAGCGCACCGAAGGCCGCCGCCGTCACGAAGAACACCTGCGTGATGGAGGTGGCCGTGTAGCGCAGGAAGATGGAGGACAGCGACGCGCCCATGACCGCAGCGAACAGCCAGAACGCGATCTGGGCCGCGCCAACGCTCATGCTGGCGATGCGCCAGGAGAGGAAGAACACGAACGCCAGCGGTGCGAAGATCAGCACGTACATCAGCGGCGTCGTGAACAGCGTCTGGCCGAGCGGCGTCAGATACATGCCGCGGTGCAGCGCCATGATGCGGCCGCCGGCGTTGGCCGCCAGCGCCGGATCGCTGGTGACCGAGTAGGTGAAGATGACGTAGGCGACGACGCCGGTCAGCGCGATGCCGGCGGCCATGTAGTTGTACACGCGCAGCATGTATGCGCGCAGACCCTCGTCTACTGCGACGTCGGTCCGCGCGGCGGTTCCGCCAAGCGCATACCTGTTGTCGATCTGAGCCATTGTGATCCTTCCCTTCAGCTTTGGTCGAAGCAGATCGCTTCGTAGGCCGATTATGGCGGCGCTACCCTGCCCTGGCAAGGCCGCCGCACCCATAGAAAACTCCGGACAAGACGTAAGAATGACGGCCTGAACTAACAAGTAGTGAAACTACGGGTTCTACTCGGACCGCAGGTAGGGCACCGGGGGGGCCTTGAGCACCCGCCATGTTCCGTAGCCGCCGAATACGGCGACCAGCGCCGTGGCAAGCAGCATGGTCTCGGCAACCGCCCGGCCGGAAAAGGAAAAACTGAAGTCCATTACTCGTCGAAACCGTAATCCAGGCAGCCAAGCTGCCGATCGCCAAGGCGATCAGTGAGGTTAACAGTGCCAGGAATCAAGTATTCGAGCAGGTGGGAGAGCAGTATTCGGCGGCGCGTGGCGCCGAGCGTCTTGAGGATGACCGCCTGCTTGATGCGGCGCCGCTGTGCCGTGGCGAGCGCGCCGGCGAGCACCAGCGCCCCGGCCAGCAGGGTAACGCTGCCCGCCGCCCGTACCGCCATCATCACCCGTCCGAAGATCACGCCGAAGGCGTCGATGGCGTCCTTGACGCGGATGGCGGTGGTGGCTGGAAACGCGCGGCCGAAGTCGCGCACGAGCTTCGCCTCGGCAGCCAGGGGCGCATCCTTGGGCAAGGTCACGGTCGCCATCAGGTTGTGCGGCGCGCCGGCCAGGGTATTGGGCGAGAACACGAACACGAAATTCAGCGCCAGGCTCTCCCACTTCAGCTCGCGCAGGTTGGCAACGCGCGCCGTGACGTTGCGGCCGAGCACGTTGACGGTGACGTGCCCGCCGAGCTTGAGATTGAGCTTCTTGGCGATCTCGGCCTCGACCGAGACCAGCGGCTCGCCGCTGTAGTCCGGCCGGCCACCAGGTGCCGGCGACGACGGTCGAGCCCTCCGGCACGTTGGCGGAATAGGAGAGCCCGCGATCCCCGGTCAGCACCCACTGCACCTCGGGAGGCGCCTTGATCTGCTCGACAGGTCTGTCGCCGAGCTTGACCAGCCGGCCCCGCAGCATCGGGGCCTGCGCCACCTTGGCGCCCGGGAAGTCGCGCCGGACCAGGTCCTGGAATGCGTCGCTCTCGTCCCGCTTGACGTCGAGCACGAAGTAGTTGGGGCTCTCCTCGGGCATGCGGCCCGTCAGCTCCGCCACGATCGAGCTGTCGACGAGCGCAACCGTCACCAGCAGCGACAGTCCCGTGCCGAGCGAGAGCACGACGGCGCGCGTCAGTCCGCCGGGCGCTCCGAGATTGCCGATGGCGAGCGCCAGCTCGGCCTGGCGCGGTCGCGGCAGTCGTCTCGCGAACCAGGTCACCCCCGATCCGAGGCCCACGAAGACGGCGAACACCCCGATCACGCCGAGGCAGTAGTAGAACGCCAGCAGGGGCGCCTCGGAGGAGAAGATCGCGAGTGCAGCGAGCAAGGAGCCGGCGGCCAGCGGTGAGCACGATGACATAGGTCGGCGGCAGAATGCGCTCGGGCGCCACCTCGTCGCGGAACAGCACCCGGCCCGCACCTGCTCGGCGCGTCCGAGCGGCCACAGCGTGAACAGCAGCGCGACGAGGAAGCCGTACGCAGCGGCGGTGAGCAGGCTGCGCGCCGTGAGGGTGAACTCGGCCTGGATCGGCAGCAGGCGTGCCAAACGCTGCCTTCAGCGCCATCGGGATCAGCAGGCCCACGGCCACGCCGATCGCGACGCCGATGGCGGCAAAGCACATCACCTGCAGCAGGTGCACGCCGAAGATGATGCGTTGCGTAGCGCCCAGGCTCTTGAAGGCGGCAATGACCTTGCGGCGGCGGTCGATGTAGGTGGCCACCGCGTTGGCGATGCCGACGCCGCCGACCAGCAGCGCGGTGACGCCGACGAGCGTCAGGAACTGGCGCAACCGCTCCAGCACGCGCGAGACCTGAGGCGAGGGATCGCGCCGGTCGCGAACGGTGAAGCCGCCCTCGGGCAGCACCCGCTTGACGGCCTCGCCGAAGCGGACGAGCCCGGCGTCGGCAGCGCCGGCGCCGTCGGCGAGCTTCAGGGCATAGCGCCAGCCGACCAGGCTGCCCGGGTCGGCAAGCCCCGAGCGCTGCAGCGTTTCCAGCGACACGAGCACGCGCGGGCCCGACGGTGAGGCGCTCGGTGAGCTTGTCGGGCTCGGTCTCGATGGTGGCGCGGACCGGCACTTGCATGGTGCCGATGGAGATCGGGTCGCCGACCTTGAGCGAGAGCCGCTCCAGCAGGATGGGATCGACGACCGCGCCGGGGCTCGCGCGGATCGCCTCGTCGAGAAGCACACCGCCCGATAGCCTAACGCTTCCGACCAGCGGATAGGCAGCGTCCACCCCCCTCAGGTCTACCAGGGCCTGCTCGGAACCGTCGGCGCGCCGTGCCATGGCGCGCAGCGTAGCGCTCTCGCTGACGCGGCCCTGCTTCCACAGCCAGGCCCGCTCGGCGCCTTCGGCTGCCTTGTGCGGCCGCGACAGGGTGACATCGCCGCCGAGCAACACCTCGCCCTGGCGCTCGAAGCTCGCCCGCAACGCGTCGGCAAGCGCGCCGACGCCAGTGATGGCCGCCACGCCCAGCGCCACACAGGCGATGAACACGTAGAAGCCGCCGAACCCGTTACGCTGCTCGCGCAGGGCCAGGCTCACCACCAGCGGCAAACGCCGGCGCGTGCGCCCGTTCCCGGCGGTCGAGCGCGGCCACCGTCATGCGAGCGCAAGCTCCGGCTCGATGCGGCCGTCGGCCATGCGCACCACGCGGCCGCAGCGCTCGGCCAAGGGTATGTCGTGCGTGACCAGGATCAGTGTCGTCTGCCGTCGCCGCTGCAGATCGAACATCAGGTCGACAACGTGACCGCCGGTCTTGCCGTCGAGATTGCCGGTCGGCTCGTCCGCCAGCAGGATTTGCGGCCGGGGGCTCAGTGCGCGGGCGAGCGCCACGCGCTGCTGCTCGCCGCCCGATAGCTGAGCCGGGAAGTGATCCATGCGATGCGACAGCCCGACCTCGTCGAGCAGGGCGCGAGCCGTGTCGAAGGCGTCGGCCTTGCCGGCGAACTCCAGCGGCAGGGCCACATTCTCCAGCGCCGTCATGGTCGGCACCAGGTGGAACGACTGGAACACGATGCCGATGTTGGCGCCGCGGATCAGCGCCAGCTGGTCCTCGTCCAAGCTTCAGGAAACTCGTGACCGGCGACGCGGACGCCGCCCGACGTGGCACGCTCCAAGCCCGGCGATGATCATCAGCAGCGACGTCTTGCCGGAGCCGCTGGGCCCGACGACGGCAATGGATTCTCCGGGCGAGACAGCAGAGATTGACGCCCTTCAGAATCTCCACCGGCCCGGCGCGGCTGGTGAGGGTGAGCGATACGTCCGCCAGGTCGATGACAGGCTTGGCCACGATTTCCAACCGGCTCCTGTCAGGGCTTGCCCCGAGCTTTGCAAGTTTCTACTTCAGTACTGGACGATCAGGCCTCAGGCAACGGAGAATTCGATGCGGACACTGGCACCGAACCCGACGCTCGCAAACATGGTGTTTCGAGTTCTCCTCTGCAATTGGCTGATTGCCGCCGTTGCCGTCGGCAGCGCTTTGCACAGCCAGCTGCGCCGGTCCGCATCGTCGTGCTCGGCGACAGCCTGGTCGCCGGCTTTCAGCTCAAGGCCTCCGACGCCTTTCCCGCACAGCTCGAGCGCGCGCTTGAAGGCCAAGGGTCACGCCGTCGAGGTGATCAATGCCGGTGTTTCGGGCGATACGACGGCAAACGGCCTGGAGCGGATACGCTGGGCGGTGCCTGAGCGCACGGATGCCGTGATCCTGGAGCTCGGCGCCAACGATGCGCTGCGCGGCCTCGACCCTGCTCGCGCCAAGGCCAACCTGGAGAAGATCATCACCACGTTGAAAGCCGACGGCGCCGAAGTGCTGCTGGCCGGCATGCTCGCCCCGCGCAACCTGGGCGAGGACTATGCGCGCGCATTCGATGCCATGTATCCGGAGCTTGCCGAGAAGCACGGGCTGATCCTCTATCCCTTCTTTCTCGACGGCATCGCGCTCAACGGCGGCCTCAACCTGGGCGACGGCCTCCACCCCAATCCCAAGGGCGTGGCCGAGATCACCAAACGCATACTGCCGGCAGTGGAAGAGCTGATCGCGCGGGTGCGTGCGCGGCAGCCAGCCGGCTCCAAAGGATAGGACATGCCGCGCCTTTTCACCGCGCTCGAAATCCCGCGAGCCGCTGCGCACGCGGCTGTCGCTGATCCGCGCGCCGCTCGACGGCGCCAAGTGGGTGGCGCCCGAGAACATGCACATCACGTTGCGCTTCGCCGGCGACATCGACGGGCGCACGGCCGACGAGTTCGCCGATCTGCTGGCCGACGTCAGCGCTAGCGCCGTTCACCGTGACGATTGCCGGCACCGGCGCCTTCGGCGGACGCGATCCGCGCGTGCTGTGGGCCGGCGTCGAGGCGGGCCTCGAGCTCGACGCGCTCTATCGCGCCAACGAGCGGGCGGCGCGCAGCGCCGGGCCTGGAGCCCGACCCGCGCAACTTCGCGCCGCACGTGACCCTGGCGCGCATGCGCGGGGTGCGCCAGAGCAGCGGTTGCGCGCTTCCTGGAGGAGAACGGCGACCTGCGCCTGGAGCCGTTCACGGTCACGCGCTTCGTGCTGCTGTCGGCGCGGCCGGGCTCCGGCGGCCCGCCCTATGTGGTCGAGGCGGCGTATCCCTTGGAGGGGGCCGCATCGTTCGACGAAGCGAGCTGGCGAGCGTAGTCAGCCATGCCCGCCAGCCCGAACGTCGATATCACCTATTGCCGGCTGTGCGGCTGGGGGCTGCGCGCGGGCTGGATGGCGCAGGAGCTGCTCACCACCTTCGCGGCCGAGATCGGCTCCGTGACGCTCACGCCCGATGCGTCGGGCGGCGTTTTCGAGGTTCGCATCGAGGGCGAGACGGTCTGGTCGCGGAGAGACGCGGGCCGGTTTCCGGACATCAAGGAGCTCAAGCAGCTGGTGCGCGATCGTATCGCGCCAGGCCGTTCGCTCGGGCACACGGACGCGACGTGAGGCGCCGCGCAGGCGAGTTGAAGTTGGCCAACAGGAGCCGCTATGGCCGTCGAGGCATCGGGTATCGTGGAGATCAGCAGCTCGCCGTGGAAGATGCTGGGTCTGTCCGTTCTCGGCGCAATGATGACCGGACTTTCTGTCGTGATCGCGCTGCAGCTGTTTCCCGGCATGCGGGTCGAGGCCTTCCATCAATTGGCGGGTTACGGCGGAGCTCTGTTCTTCGGCTTGTGTACCGTTCTCGGCTTGTGGAGGCTGCTCACCGCGAGTGGTCCAGTTGTAACCATCACGCCCGAGGGCATTCGCGACACCCGAGTTGCAAAGGAATTCATCCCCTGGACCGCCATCGAGCGCATCACGACCTGGCAGTATCGCGGTCAGAAGGTGATGGTTCTAGCGGTGGACCCTGAAGTTGAACGCCAGCTCACTCTGACCGCGATTGCGCGCTGGTCCCGGGGCGCCAATCGCACACTCGGTGCAGACGGCCTTTGCGTCACCGCGCAGGGCCTTCGGACCGACTACGACACCCTGTTCGCGACAAGCGTGGCGCATGCACAGAGCGCCACGGGCGGGCCTCCCTGACCGCCGCTTGCGATCGCGTCCTGTTTCTACGGTTTGCCCGGGCGTTGAAGGCCTGGCGAGGGAGGCGGCAGGGTCAAGGCAACGCCAATCGCGCCCGCCACCGAGGAGACTGCTGCGGCGGTCAGACCGATCTCGTAGCCCGACATCAAGGTCGCAACGCCCGCGGCCATGGCGACGCCGCCTAGCTGCGCAACCCGGCTCACCGCGTTGTTGACGCCGGACGCGAGCCCCTCGTCGGCCTCCTCCACGCTGGAGAGAACCGTGGCAGTGAGCGGCGCCGCGATGGCCGCAAAAGCGATGCCCAGCAGCAGCATCGGACCGATCACGCCGAGCGGCAGGGAGGCGTATCGCGCAAGGGCCATCCAGACATAGGCGACCGCCGCAGCCGCGGGCCCGGCGATCAGGAGTGCTCGGGCCCCAACACGGTCGGCAAGGCTGCCGAAGCTGCGCGACAGGAGGCCGACGCCCAAGGTGAAAGGCAGGAAGGCAAGACCCGCCGCGGTCGCCGTCAGGCCGCGCCGGTCGACCAGCTCGAACGGCAGCAGGAAGAACATGATCGACACCGAGGCATAGATCATCAGCGTCGCCAGGTTGAGGCCGAGGAAGGGGTGGTTCGCGACGAGCCGGGGAGGGGTCATGGGATGGGCGCTTACCCGCTCCCACCATGCATAGGTTCCCAGGCCGAGCAGGCCGAGACCGGCCGCGGCGGCTATCGCTGGGCCTGCCATTGCTGCTGTAGTGCCGGCTTGCGGCTCGCTGGCGCCGATCTGGCTCAGCGACCAGGCCAGCGCGGCCAGGGCTGCGGCCAGGATGGCGGCGCCCGTCACGTCGAAACGGCGCGCTTCCACCCGATCCGGGGGGGCGTAGGCCGCCAGCAGCGCGACGGTGGCGAGGGCAAGGGGCGGATTGATCCAGAACACGGCTTGCCAGCCGAATGTCTCGGTCAGCCAGCCGCCCAGAATGGGGCCGCCGGCGGTGGTCAGCGCGGAGGCCGCCGCCCACACCCCAATGGCGCGATTGCGCTCGTCCCGGGGATAAGTGGCGCCGATGAGGGCGAGGCTGGCGGGTGCGACCATGGCAGCCGCAACGCCCTGGGCGATGCGGGCGCCGACCAGCCAGGCGACCGACGGGGCGAGCGCGCAGGCCGCCGAAGCAGCGGCGAACAGCAGGCAGCCGAGCGCAAGCACGCGCGACTTGCCGTAAGCATCCGCAAGTGCGCCGCCAATCAGGGTCAGGGCCGCGAGCGCCAACACATACCCGTTCACGACCCACTGCACCGCGGCGAGGTCGGCGCCCAGCTCGGCTTTCAGCCTCGGCAGCGCTACAGTGAGCGCTGAGCCGTCGATGAAGGCCATCGACGAGGCGAGCACGCAGGCGGCAAGCACCATGCGGCGGCGCGCCGGCGCAATCTCCCGCCCCAGCTCGCGCGGACACGGCTCGGCAGTGATCAGGCCGCGGCTGCAGGGCTCCATCAGCGGCTGAGCCACGGTTTTCCTCTCTTGTTCGCCAGTAACGGTGCGACAGGCTAGGATGTAGATTGCAGTTGCACGCCCTGGTGCGGGCCAAGACCTGTTTCGAGAAGCGAAATGGCGAAGAGAAGCAAGCTCGACGATGCGGCGCGCAAGGCCATGCTAGCGCAGTTGCCCGATTGGCGCATGGCGGAGGGCCGCGATGCCATTCAGAGGACGTTCAAGTTCAAGGATTTCAATGCGGCGTTCGGGTTCATGACCCGCGCCGCGCTGGTGGCCGAGCAGATGAATCATCATCCCGAATGGTCCAACGTATGGAACCGGGTGGATGTGACGCTGTCGACCCACGATGCAGACGGCTTGACCGAGCTAGACGTTAAGCTCGCGCAGGCAATGGACAAGATTGTCGGCTGAGCTCAACGCCCGCCGGGAAGCCAGTTCCATGGCTCCGCCTGCTTGGGCTTGGACACGCGACCAGGGCGCGCCAGAGCGGCCGGCGGGATGCCGGCATAACCAGGCGCGGCGGGCGGCGTGAGAGGCGTAGCGCCCTCCAGCGTGCCGCGATCGATCGGCTCAGGCATCGCCAGCTCCTCAGGTCGAAGGCCGGCCATCCCTGACGCGGCGGATTTCTTCTCGGCCGGCGCCGCATCCGCATCCTCAACGGGCGTCGGCATTGCGGCATAGCCGCGATGACGGGCGCGCTCGGTTTGGCTCCAGGGCTGCGGGCGGCATTGGCACCCCTCCACCAGGGTCCTGCGATACCTGAAGGCGGTTGGATAGGATGCGTAGGCCCGGCCGGTCAGATCGACCATGCTCTCGATGTCGCCTCCAGGATTGGGATGGTAGAAGAGCTGCGCCCCGCTGCCGCAGGCGTCGGCGCACTTCTCCGCATCGCGCATGAGGCCTGCGCTGCTGGTCGTGTAGCTGATGGGGAAATAGAACCCGTCGCACATGCGCACGCAAAGGGTGCGATAGGTGCCGTAGTCGGTCGGTGTCACCTGCTCTCGAGGCAGATAGGACTGATAGGGGCTGAACAGGCTCACGGGGCGTTGCGTCGCGTAGGGCCGCATCCGGACGTAGCCGGCGGCCGGGCTTGGCGGCGTTGGGGCATCGGCTCCCTGTAGCGGATCCAGAGAGCTCTGAGCTCCGGCCGGCTGGATGGTCGCGATCGAGAAGGCCGCAACAACAGCCAGGCAGGCACGAAATCCGGCTGACAGAACCTCGCTCGGCATGTTGGCAGTCCCGGCGGCCCCGTCGGCGCTTGGGGCCAGAGGCCGCTAAACGCTCGTCTTAGAGCGTTGTCATGCCGTGCTTTGCATCAATTTTCTCTGAACGGTTACCGGCGTCGAGGCGGCCGGCGTCGGCTGCAAAGAAAAACCCCGCCGAAGCGGGGTTTTGAGGAGGAAGCTCAAGACGGGCCTTACATAGCCTCTTTGAGGTCCTTGGCGGCCCGGAACGCGATCTTCTTGCTGGCCTTGATCTTGATGGCCTCGCCGGTGGCCGGATTGCGGCCCATGCGCGCCTTGCGCTTGCGGACCTGGATGATGCCCAGGCCGTTCAAGCGGATGCGCCGGCCCTTGCGGAGATGGGTGGCGATGTCCTCGACCATGCCCATCAGCATGGCGTTGACCTGCGCCTTCTTCACGCCGTGGCTCTCCGCCAGGGCAAAGGCAAGGTGACGCAGGGTGACGGTTTCAGTCTTCGGCTTCTTGGCCGGAGCAACCCGCGGGATGCTCATCGGGATCTTCTTCATGGTGCTGCCCTCTGTTGCGATTGTCGATGATGAGTCGTCTGAAAAGCATTGATCCGTTTGCGATATTTGTGTTCGCGCGATTTGAATACGGGCTCTTGCTGTCGGGGCATTGATTTGGTTTGGGCAGTTGTCCCGCTGCCACGCCCTCTACAAGGCTAGGGCCCGTGACCGGCTCCCTCACACGGCAATCACGACTTCGCCGCTGGATTTCACTGTTCATCACAGCTGGGTGAGAGTGCCTTCCGGTCGAGGATTGGCTTCCCATCTCACGGTCACGAGCCGCGCAGGCTCGCATGAGCAAGTCAAACAACACTTAAACGCTGGAGAATGATCATGAAGACCATCCTTTCGACCCTGGTTGCGCTGTCGGTTCTGGCCGGCGTCGCCGCCACCTCTGCCCAGGCCGCGACCTTCGGCTCGCAGGAGTACTGGGTTGAGCGCGATCGCAACGCCAACTGAGCAGGCTCACGACTGAGCTTGAGCACATCAAGAAACTCGTACGCTGGAGAATGATCATGAAGACCATCCTTTCGACTCTCGTTGCGCTGTCGGTTTTGGCCGGCGTCGCCGCCACCTCCGCCCAGGCCGCGACCTTCGGCTCGCAGGAGTATTGGGTTGAGCGCGATCGCAACGCCAACTAAGCAGTTTGCGTTGACGTAGGGTCGGCGCCCCTCGCGGGCGCCGATTTCTTTTTTGTGTGCTGTAGAGCACATGAGGCTCCGCAATTTGCACGGAGCGCCCCTCTTTTAACGGTGAGCGCGGCTTTATTCACGCGCGTGTAACGCGCCTTTAGCGCGCCGGTCGACGGCACCGGGGTTCAATCGGTCTCAGCGATGAACGGCGACATGTCGTCGTCCGGATCGCGAACTCGATGAAGGAGACCGTCATGAAGACCATCGCATCAGCCCTGATCGCCCTTTCGGTTCTGGCCGGCGTGGCCGCTTCCAGCGCGCAGGCGGCGACCTTCGGTTCAACCGAGTACTGGGTCGAGCACGACCGCAACATGAACTGATCACGACAAGTCCATTCGAACCCACTCAGCATTTCAACATTGGAGATAGACCATGAAGACCATCGCATCAGCCCTGATCGCCCTTTCGGTTCTGGCCGGCGTGGCCGCTTCCAGCGCGCAGGCGGCGACCTTCGGTTCGACCGAGTACTGGATCGAGCGCGATCGCCAGGCGAACTGATCAAGACAAGTCATTCGAACCCACGCAGCATTTCAACATTTGGAGACAGACCATGAAGACCATCGCCTCAGCCCTGATCGCCCTTTCGGTTTTGGCCAGTATGGCCGCTTCCAGCGCCCAGGCCGCGACCTTCGGCTCGACCGAGTACTGGGTCGAGCACGACCGCAACATGAACTGAGCCAATCCGGTAGATGAAGGGAATCGGCGCCCCGGCGGGCGCCGATTTCTTTTGTTCGCCCTGTCTCCTGGAGCTAGGCACTTCCGCGCAGCACGGCGCAGGAGCATCACGCAGGGGGCGCCTGTGCTAGCCGTCGGTGGAGTGCCGTTCGCGGATCGACGCTGCGAGCACCGCATAGCCCGCCACCGCCGATGTCAGCGATCCGGCGAGCACGCCGAGCCGCAGGGAAGCCGCCTGCGCCGGATCGGGAAAGGCCAGCATGCCGATGAACAGGCTCATGGTAAAGCCGACGCCGCCCAGCATAGCCACGCCCAGCACTTGCAGCCACGTGGAACCTTCCGGCTTGCCGGCGAGGCCGCCCATGACGGCGATCCACGTTGCGCCGAAGATGCCGATTGTCTTGCCGACGAACAGTCCGGCGGCGATGCCGAGCGGGATCGGCTCCATGAGCTTATCGAGCGACAGGCCCTGCAGCGAAACGCCGGCATTGGCGAAGGCGAACAGCGGCAGCACGGCGAAGGCGACCCACGGATGCAGGCTCTCCTCGAGCTGCTCGAGCAGCGAGGGCTCGCCTTCTCCCTTGCGCAGCGGGATGGCCAGCGCGACCACCACGCCGGCGAGGGTGGCGTGCACGCCAGACTTGAGCACGCACACCCATATGAACAGGCCCGTCAGGGCATAGGGCGCGAGGCGCGTGACGCCGCGCATGTTCAGCGCGGCAAGAATAGTAATGCCGGCGGCGGCCAGCACCAGTGAGGCAACCGACAAGTGCTCCGTGAAGAACAGGGCGATGATGACGATGGAGCCGAGGTCGTCGATGATGGCAAGCGCGAGCAGGAAGATCTTGAGACTTGAAGGAACTCGCGGCCCCAGCAGCGCCAGCACGCCGACGGCGAAGGCGATGTCGGTGGCGGCGGGAATGGCCCAGCCGCGCAGGGCTGCCGGATCCTCGGCGTTGACCGCGACGTAGATGATGGCCGGCACGATCATGCCGCCGGCCGCAGCCACCAGTGGAAGAATGGCCTGGCTGAAGGTGGAGAGCTCACCACGCAGCAGCTCGCGTTTGATCTCCAGGCCAACCAGGAAGAAGAAGATGGCCATCAGGCCGTCGTTGATCCACAGCAGCAAAGGCTTGTCGATGGCGAGCGGGCCGACGCGGACGGCAACCGGCGTGTTGAGGAAGCCGTCGTAGAGCCCCTCCAGAGGGGAGTTGCTGGCAAGCAGCGCCAGCAATGCCGCCACCACCAGCACCAGTCCGCCGGCCGCCTCATGGTGAAGGAATGCCAGCGCCCCCTTGAGTTTACCGCGCATGTCGGCGAACCCGGTTCATCGCGGCCGGTCGTCGAGCGCGGACAGGGCCAACACGTCGCGCCCGCTGCTCGCCGTCAGCACGCGATCGAGCGCGGTCAGGCTCGACTGGAAAGCCGGGTCCGCGGATTGGCCATTGAGCAAATATCCAAGCAGCAATCCCGCAAAGAGGTCGCCGGCTCCATTGGGGATGCGATCGCGCCGCTTCAGGCGGCGCTCGACCTGCGAAGTGCGCTCGACAAGCAGCGTCACAACTTCGCCCTTTGCCTCGGCGGCCGACGTAACGACAACCCGCTGCGGACCAAGCGCCCTGGCCAGCGCGGTCACTTCTCCGATATCGCGGGAAGGGGTGCGGCTCAGCCATTGCAGCTCGAACAGGTTGGGCGTGGCGATGTCGGCCAGCGCCAGCAGCCGATCGCGGATCGCCGCGGCGGTCTCGCCGGGCACGTAGAGCCGACCGGCATCGCCGAGGATGGGATCGACCAGCACCACGGTTTTCGCATTGGCGCTGCGGATGCGGCCGATCGCATCCGCGGCGACTGCCACGGCAGCGGCGGACGGGAAATAGCCGGTGAACACGGCATCGACGGAAGCCCAGCAGCCGTCTGACTCCAGGCCAAGTAGCATCGCCTGCAGGCCCGGTGCCGGCAGCTCATGACGCACGAACCGGCCGAGGCCCGGCCGGCTCGCCAGCAGGATGGTCGGCAGCGTCCAGACTTCGTGCCCGAGCCACTGCAGAGCCGGCACGGTTGCGGCAAGGCCGACGTGACCGCGCGCGACGTGCGATGAGATAGCCAGGACTCGCGCCATGGCCCTTTTCTAGGTCCTCCGCTCGATTGCCGGTAGTGCGTTTAGGCAAACAGCCTTTCAGGGGAGCCGGCGCAACCAACTAAGGGTTCGGCCGGATGGCGCCAGGCGGCGGCAAATGCGACCCCCAAACCACGCCGGATGATGTTGGAGGTGACCCATGCACCGGATCGCGGTCTTCCTTGCCTGTCTCGTTCTGGTGGCTTTTGCACTGGTGGATCAGGCATCTGCCCGCCGGGGCGGTGGCGGCTTTCATGGTGGTGGCGGCATGCGCGGCGGAGGCGGTTTTCGTGGCGGCGGCTTCCGTGGTGGCGGGTTCCGCGGTGGCCGAGGCTTCCGTGGCGGTGCCTTCCGTGGCGGCCGAGGCTTTGGCCGCGGCGGTGTTGCCTGGCAGGGCGGTCGAGGCTGGCGCGGACGAGGCCGCGGCGGTTGGGGCTACTGGCCCTACGGTGTTGCGGCGGGTGTTGCGGCGGCGCCCTACCTCTACGGCGGCTACTACGACGACTGTCCCCTGGTCCGCAGAAGGGTGGCCACGTCTGCCGGCTACCGGCTCAGGTGGGTGAGGCAATGCTAGCGAGGCTCGTCGCGGCGAACTGCCCGGGCCACTAGATGACGTTGCGCTCACGGAGCGGAGCGTTTGCCGCAATCCGCCCATAGCCCAGGCGTGTCAGATCGATGGTCTGGAAGGCGCCGTGCGCGATCAACTCGGCTATGGCGCGGCCGGCGGCGGCGGCCTGCTGGGCGCCGTGACCCGAGAAGCCGTTGGCGAAGAAGAAGTTCTTGAGCCGCGGATGCGGGCCGATCACCGCGTTCTGGTCGAGCGTGTTGTAGTCGTAGTAGCCGGCCCAGGCATTGACCACCTTGACGCTCTCGAAGGCCGGCACGCGGGCTGCCAGGCGCGGCCAGACCTCCTGCTCGAAGAACTCGTGGTCGACACGGTCGAGGTCGCCGGTCGGCGGCTCCTTCTCCGGCGCGGGTGACTTGCCGCACAGGAAGACGCGACCTTCGGGCCGGAACCAGACGCCCGTAGGATCGACGGTGAGCGGTGCCTGGTGCAGTGCATTGGACGCCTCGCGGCAGTCGATCACGTAGACGAAGCGCTTCCTCGGCTCCACCGGCAACGCGATTCCTGCGAGCGCCGCCAACTCGCCAGACCAAGGGCCAGCCGCGTTGACCAAGTCCTTGCAGGCGATCACACGCCCGCTCGCGAGCGAGACGCTGTGGACCCGTTCCCGCGCATCGATGCCGGCGATGCCATCGTTGACGAGGGCCGCGCCGTTGGCGATAGCGGCCTTGCGCATCAGCGCGGCGAAGCTCGGTGGGTCGAACCAACCTTCGCCGGATTGGCCGAAGCCTGCCGCCGCGACCTCCGAGGTCGCAAGCCAGGGAAAGCGTCGCGCAAGCTCGGCTGCGTCGAGCAGCGCGATATCGGCAACCTTTGATCGCTGCAGCGCGACGTTCGCCTCGAGCTGCGGCCGGCCGTCTTGGCTCGCCATGATCAGGTAACCCTGCTCGCGGAAGGCCACGTCGGCCTCCGCACCGAACAGGCTCTCGAGGCGGCGGAACATGTCGAGCGTCACCTGCGACATGGCGATGTTCTCGGGCGTGGAGAACTGCTGCCGGATGCCGCCGGCCGAGCGCGCCGTGCTGGCTTCGCGAAAGCCCAGATCGCGCTCGATCAGCACGATCCGGCGGCCGCGGAACGCAGCATCCGTGCTCAGAAAGTAGGCGACGGCGCTGCCGACGATCCCGCCGCCAACGATCACGACATCCGCAGTTTCCACAGACCGGCGTCCGATTGGTTTGACTTGTCCAGAGGCGACTCTGGCGGAACCATCGGGCGATGCCAAGTGTGGCCCCTGCCATTGCACTGGCGGGCGGCACGGCCTTTGCCTAGGCTGAGCCAGGCAACCGAGGGTCCACCCGATGCAGCTTCGTCCGCGCCGCAGCGTGCTCTACATGCCAGGCTCCAATGCGCGCGCCCTGGAGAAGGCGAAGTCCATCGCCGCGGATGCGCTGATCCTCGATCTGGAGGATGCGGTCGCGCCCGAAGCGAAGGACGCTGCGCGCAACCAGGTGTGCGCGGCGGTCAAGGCCGGGGGCTATGGCCGGCGTGAGCTCGTCATTCGCATAAACGGCCTCGAGACGCCGTGGGGCAAGGCCGACCTCGAGGCAGCGGTGGCGGCAGTGCCCGATGCCATCCTGCTGCCGAAACCCAGGAACGGCGCCGACGTCGCGCGCGTCAGTGAGGCGCTCTCGCGGGCCGGTGACAAGACGCAAGTGTGGGCCATGGTCGAGACGCCGCTGGCCATTCTGAACGTGCAGGACATTGCCGCCGCCTCGCGGCTCGGCGACGCGCGGCTTGCTTGCCTGGTCATGGGCACCAACGATCTCGTCAAGGAGACGCGGGCCGACCTGTCGTCCAATCGCCGGCCGGCGCTCTATTGGCTGTCCGCCACCGTAACCGCCGCGCGCGCCTATGGCCTCGACGTGCTCGACGGCGTCTACAACAACTTCAAGGACGCCGAGGGCTTCCGCCGCGAATGCATGCATGGCCGGGCGCTGGGTTTCGACGGCAAGACGCTGATCCACCCGGACCAAGTGGCCGTCGCCAACGAGGTGTTCGCGCCACCGGAAGCAGAAGTTGCTTTCGCGCGCAAGATCATCGCCGCCTTCGACCAGCCCGAGAACAAGGGCAAGGGCGTGATCACGGTGGAAGGCCGCATGGTGGAGCTGCTGCACGCCGAGATGGCGCGGCGTACAGTGGCCATTGCCGATGCCATCAAGGAGATGTCGGGCGCATGAAGCTCTATCGCTACCTCACAGGCCCGGACGACGACAGCTTCTGCCATCGCGTGTCGGCCGCCTTGAACAAGGGCTGGCAGCTCTACGGTCAGCCGACATTGACCTATGACGCGGCGAAGGGGCGCGTCATCTGCGGCCAGGCCATCGTCAAGGAAGTGCCCGGCGAGTACGAGCCCGGCATCAAGCTGTCGGAGCAGTGATCCGTATGGGCGCAAGCAAGGCCAGGCTCGGCAACTTCTTCGAGGACTTCTCGGTCGGTCAGGTGCTGGCGCACGCAACCCCGCGCACCGTAACGATCGGCGATGTCGCGCTCTACAACGGGCTCTATGGTCCGCGCTTTGCCGTGCAGTCGTCCGACGCGTTCGCCAAGGCCATCGGCTATCCGCGGGCGCCCGTCGACGATCTTCTCGTGTTCCATACCGTGTTCGGCAAGACGGTGCCCGACATCTCGCTCAACGCAGTGGCCAATCTCGGCTATGCCGAGTGCCGCTTTCTCAAGGCCGTGTATCCGGGCGATACGCTGAGCGCCACCTCCGAGGTGATCGGCCTGCGCGAGAATGCCAACCGCACTACCGGGCGTCGTCTATGTGCGCACCACCGGCCGCAACCAGGACGGTGAGTCGGTGCTCGAGTACGTGCGCTGGGTGATGGTGCAGGAAGCGCGACAAGGCGAGCCCGGCTCCGGCCGAGGTGGTGCCGAAGCTGGCGGAACGGGTCGATCCGGCCACGCTCGGCGCCGCCGTGCCCGAGATTGCGGTCGCGCGCTACGACTTTGCCCTCGCCGGGGCCCCGCATCGCTGGGGCGACTATGCGCCGGGCGAGAAGATCGACCACGTCGACGCCATGACCCTCGAGGAGGCCGAGCACCAGATCGCCACTCGCCTCTACCAGAACACCGCCAAGGTGCACTTCAATCTGCACGAGCAGGCGCAGGGGCAGTTCAAGCGGCGGCTGGTCTACGGCGGCGTGGTGATCTCGCTTGCCCGCGCGCTTGTCCTTCAACGGCCTCGCCAACGCGTTCCACATCGCTGCCATCAACGGCGGGCGGCATGTCGCGCCCTGCTTCGGCGGCGACACCGTCTACGCGTGGTCGGAGGTGCTGGAGGCGGCCGAGATTCCAAACCGCCGCGACATCGGCGCGCTGCGCGTGCGGCTGGCTGGCGGTCAAGAACCGCGCCTGCGCCGATTTCCCATTGCGAAACGCCGCTGGCGAATACGCCGAGGGCGTGATCCTCGATCTCGACCTGTGGCTGGTGCTGCCGCGCTGACGACCGACGCAACTAGCGCGGCGCTGGCATACAATACACCTAGAGCGGTCGTCGCTGCACTGCGTCGCTGAGACAATCGGGCGATTGCCGCGCTTGCTGCAGCGCGTTACAAGCCGACGCGTCACGCTTTGCATCGCATCAGCGGGAAGGGCTGCATTCGCATGGCCGAGACCAAGCGCACGGTCGAGCGTCCGCTCTCGCCGCATCTCGGCATCTACCGCCTGCAGATCACCATGGTGATGTCGATCGTGCATCGCATCACCGGCGCCGCGCTGTACTTCGGCACCCTGCTGCTGGCCGCCTGGCTGGTCTCGGCGGCCATGGGCGAGCGGCAGTTTGCGACAGCGTCAACGCAGCTGTTCGGCCATCCGCTCGGCAAGCTCGTGCTGTTCGGCTACACCTGGGCGCTGCTCCATCACATGCTGGGCGGCATGCGCCACCTGCTCTGGGACACCGGCCGCGGCCTGGAGCCCGCGGCCGCCGATATGCTGGCGCTGGCTCACCATCCTCGGCTCGCTGTCGCTGACGGTCGCCGCTGTGGGCCGATCGGCCTCTCGCTGCGGGGAGGCTTGTGACATGAGCCTGCGCACGCCCGCTCGCCAAGGTCCGCGGCCTCGGCTCCGCCAAGGAAGGCACCGAGCACTTCTGGAAGCAGCGGCTCACGGCGGTCGCCAACATCTTCCTCGTCTGCTTCCTGATCGTGCTGCTGGTCAAGCTCGCCGGCGCCGACTACGCCACCGTCAAGCGCGCGCTGGCGAAGCCGCAGAACGCCATCGCGCTGCTGCTGCTGGTGCTGTCCGGCGTCATGCACATGCGGCTAGGTATGCAGACCATCATCGAGGACTATGTGCATTCGGAAGGGCGCAAGGTGGCGGCGCTCATGCTAAACTCATTCTTCGCGATCCTGATTGGCATCACCTGCGTGTTCGCCGTGCTGAAGCTGAGCTTCGGAGCCTGAGAGACATGCCGGAAAACGTCCGCGATCAACGGCAACGGCGTCGCCAGAGCCGGCCGTCAACGGCAAGGCCTATCCGCTCACCGACCACACCTACGACGTGGTGATCGTCGGCGCCGGCGGCGCGGGCCTGCGCGCCACGCTCGGCTGCGCCGAGGCCGGCCTCAAGACCGCCTGCATCACCAAGGTGTTCCCCACCCGCTCGCACACGGTGGCGGCCCAGGGCGGCGTCGCCGCCGCGCTCGGCAACATGGGCGCCCGACGACTGGCGCTGGCACATGTACGACACCGTCAAGGGCGCCGACTGGCTGGGCGACCAGGACGCCATCGAATACCTGTGCCGCAACGCGCCCGAAGCCGTCTACGAGCTCGAGCACTACGGCGTGCCCTTCAGCCGCACCGAGGACGGCCGCATCTACCAGCGCCCGTTCGGCGGCATGACCACCGAGTACGGCGAGGGCCCGCCGGCGCAGCGCACCTGCGCCGCCGCCGACCGCACCGGCCACGCCATGCTGCACACGCTCTACGGCCAGTCGCTGCAGCACTCGGCCGAGTTCTTCATCGAGTACTTCGCCATCGACCTGATGATGGACCAGGACGGCGCCTGCCGCGGCGTCGTCGCGCTCAAGCTCGACGACGGCACGCTGCACCGCTTCCGCGCCAAGAAGACCATCCTCGCCACCGGCGGCTACGGCCGCGCCTACTTCACCTGCACCGTCGGCGCACACCTGCACCGGCGACGGCAACGCCATGGTGCTGCGCGCCGGCCTGCCGCTGGAGGACATGGAGTTCGTGCAGTTCCACCCGACCGGCGTCTACGGCGCCGGCGTGCTGATCACCGAAGGCGCGCGCGGCGAGGGCGCCTACCTCACCAACAGCGAGGGCGAGCGCTTCATGGAGCGCTATGCGCCGCACGCCAAGGACCTGGCCTCGCGCGACGTGGTCTCGCGCGCCATGACCATCGAGATCCGCGAGGGCCGCGGCGTCGGCCCGGAGAAGGACCACATCTATCCTGCACCTCGACCACCTCGACCCGAAGATACTGCACGAGCGCCTGCCGGGCATCACCGAGAACGCCACGCGTCTTCGCCGGCGTCGATCTGCGCCGCGAGCCGATGCCGGTGCTGCCGACCGTGCACTACAACATGGGCGGCATCCCCACCAACTATCACGGCGAGATGCTGACCCTGAAGGACGGCAACCCCGACTACGTCGTGCCGGGGCTGATGGCGATCGGCGAGGCGGCCTGCGTCTCGGTGCACGGCGCCAACCGGCTGGGCTCCAACTCGCTGATCGACCTCGTCGTGTTCGGCCGCGCCGCCGGCCTGCAGGCCGCCAAGACCGTCGAAGCCGGCAGCTCGCCACGCGCCGCTTGCCCGCCGACGCCGCCGAGCTGGCGCTGTCCCGCCTCGACAAGTTCCGCCACGCCAAGGGCGGCAGCCGACCGCGGAGCTGCGCCTCAAGATGCAGAAGATCATGCAGACCAACTGCGCGGTGTTCCGCGACGGCCCGGTGCTGGACGAGGGCGCGCAGCAAGATCACCGACATCTGGAAGGAGACCGACGACGTCAGCGTGACGGACCGCTCGCTGGTCTGGAACACCGACCTGGTCGAGACGCTGGAATACGACAACCTGATCATGCAGGCGGCCGTGACGGTGGTCGGCGCCAAGAACCGCACCGAGAGCCGCGGCGCGCACGCGCGCGAGGACTATCCCAAGCGCGACGACGACAACTGGATGAAGCACACGCTGACCTGGGCCGACGACGCCACCAAGACCGTGCGCATCGACTACCGCCCGGTGCACACCTACACGCTGACCAACGAGGTCAGCTACATCCCGCCCAAGACGCGCTCGTATTGAGCGGGCGGCGCTGCGCTTCACGCTGGCGCGCCCTTGCGGGAAGGCTGGATCAGCACCTCGGCCGGGATTTCGAGCTTGGCGTGCAGCCGCCTGATCATGGCGATGGAGAGGCCGCGCTTGCCTGCCAGAACCTCGGCGACCCGCGTCCGTGTTGCCGATCATCTCCTCGAGGTCCTTGCGTGTCAGGCCCTGCTGCTCCATGCGGAATTTGATTGCCTCGACGGGGTCCGGCTGGTCCATCGGAAAGTGCTTATCCTCGTAGGCATCGATGAGCGTGGCCAGCACGTCCAGGCGGTCGCCGCGTGGCGTACCCGATCTGGCGCCCCAGAGCCGCTCCACTTCGGCCAGCGCCGCTTCGTGGTCCTTCGTGTTCCGGATCGGCTTGATGTCGTTCGCCATGCTGCACCGTTTTCACGTCGCGGTAGGTTGGGTCGAGCGAAGCGCTGACCCAACACGGTACTGGATTGCGCTCTTCGCGTTGGCGTCATCGCTGACGCTCGACCCAACCTACGCTGCCCTCTCCAGCCAGCCCCGATAGCGCACGAGCGGGCCGAGCACCGGCAGGCTCGCCTCCACCTCGAAATGGTAGCGCCCGTCGCGCTCGCTCTCGATCGTGCGCACCGACGGTGCAAGCAAGCGCGGCAGCGGCACGCCGAGGAAGCGCACGCCGCTGCAGCATCAGCGCCAGGCCGTCGGGCGACGCGTCGAGCGCGAACACGAACGTGCTCGGCCCCACGCGCTCGAGCAGCAGGCCGCCGCGCTCGTACTGCACCGACGCGGAACACCGCGTCGCCGAACGCTGCGCGTCCAGATCTCGCGGCCGTCCTCCGGCTCGAACGTCACGCGCAGCGGCTGGTCGCGCCCCGCGGGCGGCAGCGCCGAACAGCGTCGCCACCACGCGGCTCGCCAGCGAGTCGCCCGCGCTCCACATCGGCGCGGCCGGCCCACGACGCTGGTGCCCGTGAGATCGTGCAGCTCGCGCACGCGCGCCGGCAGCTCCTCGAAGCGCGCGCCCAGCAGGCGGCGATAGAGCGGAAGGTCATGCGATGCCTGCCTCGATGTCGAGATCGGCGACCTCGGCCAGAAAATCGTCCAGCGTGAACAGCCCGACGCACGGCATGGCGCCGCGCGTCGTGCAGCGTGCCGTCGAGCAGGCGCTTGGCCAGCAGCACCGACGGGGTCGCCGGAATGTACGGCCCGTGGCCGCTGCCGGCGACGAGATGCCAGTCGATGCGCTTGGCGCTCGCCGCGCGTGGTCGCTGCCCTCCAGCGTCACCAGCATGCCGCCGCGGTCCGAGCCGAGGAACCCGAGCGCGCGCTTGACGGCCAGCAGCGGCCGCGCCAGCCGCTCGGGTTGCGCACGAGCCCGCCGCGCACCAGCCAGGACAGCGCCCACAGCCCCAGATGGAACGCGCCGACCTCGAGGGCGGCATACACGTTCGACGCGCTTCGAGGCCCGGATAGCGCCGCGGGAACAGGTCGAGGTCGGGCGCGTCGCACTGGCCGATCCAGCGCCGCGCCCAGGCCCGGCAGCACGACGCGCCGCAGGCCCTGCCAGCCGTAGCACGCGTCGCCGGCGCATTGCCCTTCGGCGCACGATCGGCCGCCCGAGCGTGCCCAGGATCGATTGCGTGGTGGCGAGCCCGGGATCGAAGCTGTTGCCCGGCGAGATGATGGTGGTGACGGCCTCCAGCGTGCGCGAACTGCGGCGACATGAGCGTCCGCCACCGCGCCGGACAGCGCCGGCACCGTGCTGGCGCCGCTCACCACCAGCACGCCGGCGCGCCTGCGCCTCGGCGTCCAGTGCCGAGATGCCGGTGACGAAGCCGCGCGCATCGGCCAGATCGATGTAATGCACGCCCGCCGCGATGCAGGCGCGCGCCAGCCGGTAGTCCTGCGTCCTGGTATGGCCCCGTGGCATTGATCAGCACGTCGGGCCGTAGCTCCGCGAGCTCGCGGCGCCGATCTTGCGCAGCATCGAGCCGCGCGGCGGATGACCTTGCGCGCGAGCGCCTGCGCGCCAGCTCCGCCGCGAACGCCTCCGCCTTCGGCCCGCGAGCGCCCGGCGATGATCAGCTCGATCCCGGGCACGCGCGCCAGCCGCTCGGCGACGCGCGCACCGAAGGCGCCGTAGCCGCCGAGCACGAGGACGCGGCCCACCGCGGGCGTCGCGTCGCGCTACTTCGCCGGATGCTTGTCGAGGAACTCGAGCACGTGCTTGTGGAACGCCGGCCGGCTCCTCCGCGCACAGCATGTGCGACACGCCCGGCATGACGATCAGGTCGGAGCCCTTGATCTCGCGGTGGATCGCCTCGGCCGCCGCCGGCGGCGTCGCCGGGTCCTCCGCGCCGACGATGACGCGCGTCGGCAGCGTGATGGCCTTGAGCCGGTCCGTGATGTTGAGATTGCGGATGGCGCCGCCCCAGCCGCATGAAGCCTTCCGCCGGCGTCGCCTCGATCATCTTGGACAGGCGCGCGACCAGCTCCGGCTTCTCTGCGGTTGGCCGCCGCCAGCCAGCGCTGCATGCGCCCCCGGCCCTGCGAGGCCATGCCCTTCTCGCGCACGGTCTTGATGCGCTCGTCCCACAGCGCCTGGCCTTCCGGCGGCACGCGGCTGCGAGGTGGATGCCAGGATCAGGCTCGTGGAACGCGCTTGGGATGCATCGAGCCCGATGTACTGGCCGACCATGCCGCCCATCGACAGGCCCAGGATAATGCGCGCGCTCGATCTTCAGGTGATCCATCAGCCCGATGGTGTCGGCGCGTCAGCGTCTCGAAATCGTAGGGCGCCTTGGTGGCCTCGCGTCTTGCCGTGCCCGCGCGCATCGAAGCGCACCACGCGATAGCGGGAGCTGAGCGCCGCGGTCAGCTCGTCCCAGATGGTGAGGTTGGTGGCCAGCGGATGGTGCAGCACGATCGGCGCGGCGCCGTCTCTGGCCCGTCACCTCGTAGTTCATGCGAATGCCGTTGATCGTTGCCTGCATCGGTTTCCTCCTGGCGTGGTCGTATGCGGATCTGCGGCTGGCGCGGCCTTCAAGCCTTGTCGGCGTGGCCGGCGCAGCTGGCGCCGCGCTTGCTCGGCCTTGCGCGCTCGACCTTCATCTCGCCGCGAGATGCGGTCCGACAAGCGCCAGCAGCACGCTCGACACGACGAACACGAGATGGATGATCACGTACCACATGAGGTCGCGGTCGGTGTGGTCTTCACCGCCATGAACTGCTTCAGCAGCTGGATCGCCGAGATGGCGACGATCGAGCCCAGCAGCTTGATCTTCAGCGCCGTGAAATCGATCGTGCCCATCCAGTCCGGCCAGTCGCGATCGTGCCGTGTGGTCGATCTTGGAGACGAAGTTCTCGTAGCCCGAGAAGATCACGATCAGCAGCAGCGAGCCCGTCAGCGCCAGGTCGACCAGGCGTCAGCATGCCCAGGATCGCCTCGGCCTCGCGTGATCGTCAGCGCCTGCTCCGCCAGGTGGTAGAACTCCTGCACGAACTTGATCAGCAGGATGACGACGCCGAGCGCCAGGCCCAGAAGAACGGCGCCAGCAGCCAGCGGCTGGCGATCAGCACGCGCTCCAGCATGCTCTCCAGCGTCGCGACTTGTCGTCGGCCATGGCCGCCGGCCCTCGCGCGAGATGAATTGCTCTCCGGCGTGTATCGCATGCGCCGTTTGCGCCGGGCAAGGCAGCCAGCGCTCGCGCCGTCCATTACGCCGCCGCGCCGGCCAGCCCCCGCTTCTCCAGCAGCGCCTGCGTCGTCGGCAGCCGCCCGCGGAAGGCCTTGTAGGCGTCGGCCGGGTCGCTGCTTGCCGCCGGCCGAATAGATGTTGTCGTAGAGCTTCTTCGCCGTGCCTGGGATCGAAGACGTCGCCCGTCTCCTCGAAGGCGCGGAAGGCGTCGGCGTCCATCACCTCCGACCACATGTAGCTGTAGTAGCCCGCCGCATAGCCGCCGATGATGTGCTGGAAGTGCGGGATGCGATGGCGCATGCCGATCTCCGCGCGGCGTGCCGATCTTCTCCAGCGTCTTCTTCTCGAACGCGTCGACGTCGAGCTCGCTCGGCGTCCTCCAGCACGTGCAGGTCGAGGTCGACGATCGCCGCCGCCACGTACTCCACCGTGGCGAAGCCCTGGTTGAAATTGCGCGCCGCCTTGATCTTGGCGAGCAGCGCCTCGGGCATCGGCTTGCCGGTCTGGTAGTGCCTGCGCGAATTTCTTCAGCACCTGCGGGTGCATCAACCAGTGCTCGTAGAGCTGCGAGGGCAGCTCGACGAAGTCCCGCTCCACGCTGGTGCCGCGACACCGTCGGATAGGTCACGTTGGACAGCAGCCCGTGCAGGCCGTGGCCGAACTCGTGGAACAGCGTGCGCGCATCGTCGATGCTGAGCAGCGACGGCTCGCCCGGTGCGCCCTTGGCGAAGTTCATGACGTTGACGACGATCGGGCGCACTTCTTGCGCGTCGAGCTTGTGCTGGTCGCGCCAGCCCGACATCCAGGCGCCCGAGCGCTTGGAGGCCCGCGCGAAATAGTCGCCGAGGAACAGCCCGATGTGGCGGCCGTCGGCGTCCGTCACCTCGAAGGCGCGCACGTCGGGATGGTAGACCGGCAGGTCCTTGCGCTCCTTGAAGCTCACGCCGAACAGCTTGCTCGCCACGTCGAACGCCGCGGCGATGACGCTGTCGAGCTGCAGGTAGGGCTTCACCTCCGCCTCGTCGACGTCGAACTTGGTCTTGCGCACCTTCTCGGCGTAGTAGCGCCAGTCCCAGCCGGCGAGCTTGAAGTTGCCGCCCTCGGCCTGCACGGCCTCCTGCAGGTCGTCGCGCTCCTCCTCGGCGCGCGCCTTGGCCGGCTTCCACACGTCCATCAGCAGCTTGCGCACGTTGGCCGGCGTCTTGGCCATGGTGAATTCCAGCGCCGCGTCCGCCGGCGTCTTGAAGCCCAGCAGGTGCGAGCGCTCCGCCCGCAGCTCGAGGATCTCGGCCATGATCTTGCGGTTGTCGGTCTTGCCGCCGTTGGCGCCGCGCTGACGCCAGGCCTTGAACGCCTGCTCGCGCAGGTCGCGCCGCGCCGAGAACTGCAGGAACGGCTCGACGCTGGAGCGCGACAGGCTGATGGCGTGCTTGCCCTTGTGCCCGCGCTCGGTGGCCGTCTGCGCCGCCGCGGCCCGCACCGCCTCGGGCAGGCCGGCGAGCTCGGCCTCGCGTCTCCAGCACCAGCAGGAAGTCCTGCTCGTCGGCCAGCACGTTCTGGCTGAACTTGGTGCCGAGCGTCGCCAGCCGCTGGGCGATGGCCGCCATGCGCTTGCGGCGCCTTGGCGTCGAGCGCCGCGCCCGGCGCGGACGAAGCCGCGGTGATAGCGCTCCAGCACGCGCGTCTGCTCCTCGCGTCAGGCCGAGGCTGTCCTTCTGCCTTGAACAGCGCATCGACGCGGCGGAACAGCTTGGCGTTCTGGTAGACGCGCATGCCGTGCTTGGCGAAGCGCGGGGCCAGTCTCGCGCTCGATCGCCTGCATGCTCGTCGTTGGTGTCGGTGCCGGTGAGATTGTAGAACACGCTGGCCACGCGATCGAGCCTGCGCCCGGCCCGCTCCAGCGCCTCGATCGTGTTGGCGAACGTCGGCTTGGTGCGCTCGCCGGCGATCGCCTCGATCTCCGTCGATGTTGTCGGCGAACGCGCGGTCGAACGCCGGCATGAAGTGCTTCGGCTTCACCGGTCGAACGGCGGCATCTCGAACGGTGTCGTCCACTTCGCCAGCAGCGGGTTGCTTGCCCGACTGCCGCCTTGGCGCCGGTGCGGGCCGTCTTGCGCCGCTTGGCTCGGCTTTGTCTTCTTCTTCGCCGACTTGGACTTGGCTGCCTTGCTGGACATGAATTGAATCCCTGGCCGCATGAAAATGGAGCGGCGGTGCTATGGCCGTCTCTTCGCGGCATTGTCGAGACGCTTCTGCGCACGCGCCGTCCGCCCCGCGGGGGAAGTCCCCGCGAAAGGTGCGACGGGTACGCGGGCGCCCTCAGGGCGACCCGGGGGCCGGTTGTCCTCCGGCCCCAGCAGACCCGGCCGGGCCTGCTCGAGGGCTCCTTGTGAGAGCCCTCTGGGACCTTGGGGGTCCCCTGGGTTGCCTTGCGGCACCCGCGTTACGGCGATTTCTGTCCTGGTACGCTCTTCGGCTTGCCGCTCCACGCCATGGCTGACGCTTAGAGCGGTTGCCATGCAGCCATTGGGCGGCCGACGATTTCGCCGCCATTGCTGGCGCTTCCTCGTCAGCGGGTTTCCCAGGCCTCCCGGAGCTCGGTCCTCCAACACGAGGGCCTACCTTCCAGGCGCCGATCGCTGCCACGCTGGGTGCTGGATCCGAGCGCCCCGTCGCAAGCAGCGACGGGACAGTATGCGCACAGGTTTGGCGACCGGGGATAACGCGGCCGTCGACGCCGTTGCCCTCTGCGCTCTCCACAAACGTCATCCCCGCGCCGCTCGTCGCGCGAAGCGCGCGAGCGGGACCAGGCGGGGACCCAGGTCACATCTCCGCGAAGGGTCGGCCACCAATGTGGTCGTGATGACGTCCGTGATTGAGGCTGGCGCGTCTCAAAGGTCACGCCCCAGCGGACGCGCTCACGTATAGATCATCTTGCGCGTCATGCCGCCGTCGACGATCAGCTCGGCGCCCGTCACGAACCCCGCCTCCTCCGACAGCAGATAGGCGACCGCCGCCGCCACGTCCTCCGGCCGGCCGACGCGCCCCGCCGGATGCTGCGCGTGATCGCTCGGCTTCAGGGCCCGTGCTTGCCGGTGTCGATCCAGCCCGGCGACACGCAGTTCACCCGCACCTCGGGCGCCAGCGTCATGGCCAGCGCATGCGTCAGCGCCACCAGCCCGCCCTTGCTCGCCGAGTAGGCCAGCGTATTGGGCTCCGACATGTGCGCCCGCGTCGAGGCGATGGTCACGATGCGCCGCGCGTCTGCTCGAGGTCGCGCGGCCGCGGCCTTGGCCAGCAGGAAGGTGGCCGTCAGGTTGGTGGCGAGCACGTCGTTCCAGTCCTCGAGCGAGGTGTCCTCGCAGCGGCCCGAAGCGGCCGACGCCGGCATTGGAGACGATGGCGTCGATGCGCCCGAGGTGCGCCCGCGCCACCGCCACCAGCCGCTCGACGTCGGCCTCGCTAGCCGACGTCGCACTGGCCACCGCGATGCCGCCCGTCTCGGCCGCCACCGTAGCCAGCCGCCTCGCCGTCGATGTCGGCGCACGCCACCCGCCAGCCGCGCCGGGCCAGGTATCGCGCCGTCGCCCGCGCCGATGCCGTGCGCCGCGCCCGTGACGATCGACGCCGCGTGCGTGACGGCTCGTGTGCCGTCTGCCCAGCCTCCTGCTCGATGCCAAGCCGTGGTCGATCTGGCTCTCAGCCTGCTCGCCGCGCGGCTCAGCCGTGACGGGTCAGAACTCCGTCAGCCGCTCGTCCGACGAGGCGAGCTTGCCCGGATCGGGTAAAGGCTGGCCGCATCAAGCCGGCCTTGGCGGCGGCCGCGAAATAGTTCACGTCCGTGTCGTCGGCGAGCGACCAGGCATCCGCCAGCGGGCTGTACACCAGCCCCTTGAACGCCGGCGCCCCGAGACCCGGCCGCCTGCAGGTAGCGCTGCCAGCTCCTCCGGCGTCACGAACCGCTCCCACTGGTGCGTGCCGACCGGCAGCCAGCGCAGCACGTACTCCGCGCCGACGATGGCCAGCAGGTAGGCCTTGAGCGTGCGGTTGATGGTGGAGAGCAGCATCAGCCCGCCCGGCCGCACCAGCGCCGCGCACATCTTCAGGAAGGCGCCGGGGTCGGGCACGTGCTCCACCACCTCCAGGCACGCGACTGCGTCGAACGTGGCGCCCTCCGCCACCAGGTCCTCGACGCGCGCCGACGCGATAGTCGATGTCGAGTCCCTGCCCCGCCGCGTGCCGGCGCGCCGCCTCGATGTTCTTCGCCGCCGGATCGATGCCCGGTCACGCGCGCGCCGAGCCGCGCCAGCGGCTCGCACACCAGCCCGCCGCCGCAGCCGATGTCGAGGATCGACAGGCCCTCGAGCGGCCGCAGGCCGGCCGCTCGGCCGCGCTCGAAATGCCGCACCAGCGCGTCGCGCAGAAACGTCAGCCGCGCCGGCCCGATCAGATGCAGCGTGCGGAATTTGCCGTTGGCATCCCACCACTCCGAGGCCAGCCGCGCGAACCGGTCGAGCTCGGCGGGATCGAGCGTGGCTGCGGTGAACCGTGTTGGCCGCTCTGCTCATGTGCGGCATTGGCTGCGCCGCCGCCGTTTTCTGTCAAGGCGCGTGCCCGCAGGCCCGGCTCGAAGCGTTGCGAAGCGCTGAGTCCTTGTGGCTAAGAGTACGCGCCGGGTCCGAGCGCGCACATGGGAGCCCGCGCGTTACGCGGCCGCAAGCGGGCTGTTCCCGGACGCCGAGCGGGTTGGCAATGTCTTTCGTCGTCATGAAATTCGGCGGCACCTCGGTCGCCAACGTCGAGCGCATCCGCAACGTCGCGCGCCACGTCAAGCGCGAGGTCGATGCCGGCAACAAGGTGGCCGTCGTCGTCTCCGCCATGGCCGGCGCCACCAACCAGCTGGTGGCCTGGGTGCGCGAGGCCTCCCCCCTGCACGACGCGCGCGAGTACGACGCCGTCGTCGCCACCGGCGAGCAGGTGACGGCCGGCCTGCTCGCCATCGTGCTGCAGTCGATCGGCGTGCAGGCGCGCTCCTGGCAGGGCTGGCAGATCCCGATCCATCACCGACAACGCGCACGGCGTGGCCCGCATCACGCGACATCCCGGGCGACAAGATCCGCGGCCCGGCTGGAGCAGGGCGAGGTCGCCGTGATCACCGGCTTCCAGGGCATCGAGCCCGAGCGCAACCGCATCTCCACGCTCGGCCGCGGCGGCTCCGACACCAGCGCGGTCGCCATCGCCGTCGCCGTCAAGGCCGACCTTTGCGACATCTACACCGACGTCGACGGCGTCTACACCACCGATCCCGCGCATCGTGCCCAGGGCGCAGCGGCTGTCCAAGGTCTCCTACGAGGAGATGCTGGAAATGGCCTCGCTCGGCTCCAAGGTGCTGCAGACGCGCTCGGTCGAGCTCGCCATGGTACACAAGATGCGCGTGCGCGTGCTGTCGAGCTTCGCGGCGCCCGAGACCCTGAAGCCGGCCGAGCCCGGGCAGCTGGGACCAGATCGGCACCATCATTTGCGACGAGGATGAGATCGTGGAGCAAAGGGTCGTCAGCGGCATCGCCTACGCCAAGGACGAGGCGAAGATCACGCTGCTCAAGATCGCCGACAAGCCGGGCGTCGCGGCGAGCATCTTCGGGCCGCTGGCGGAGGCCAGCATCAACGTCGACATGATCGTGCAGAACCTGTCGGCCGACGGTAAATCCACCGACATCACGTTCACCGTGCAGGAATCGGAGCTCGAGCGCACGCTGGAGGTGCTGAAGGCCGTCAAGAAGGACATCGGCGCCTTCGAAATCAAGAGCTCGCAGCGACGTGGCCAAGGTCTCGGTCATCGGCATCGGCATGCGCAGTCATGCCGGCGTCGCGGCACAGATGTTCAAGGCGCTGGGCGAGAGGGGCATCAACATCCTCGCCATCTCCACCTCGGAGATCAAGATTAGCGTGCTGATCGATGCGGCCTACGCCGAGCTGGCCGTGCGCACCCTGCACGGCCTGTACGAGCTGGGCAAAGACTGATTGCATGGGCCTAGTGCGCTGGCCGCTGGATCGGCCGGCGCCGTTGCTGTATGCGAGGCGGTGGCGGCGCGAGAGCCTGCAGACCGCTTGGCCCGCGATGCTCGGACTTGGTATCTCGTCGCCGAAGATGGCGCCGGCACTGGCATGCAGACAAAGGGCGGCGACACCAGGATTGCTCCCACCGAGCCGGCGCTGCGCATCATCATGCGCCGGCTGCGGGAGATCATGGCCGAGCCGTCCGACGGCCAGTCGCGGCTCGACAAGATCGTGCGCCAGATCGCCGGCC
Source organism: uncultured Alphaproteobacteria bacterium (assembly GCA_963724565.1). GTDB lineage: Bacteria > Pseudomonadota > Alphaproteobacteria > Rhizobiales > Hyphomicrobiaceae > AWTP1-13. The sequence goes on along the minus strand of CAVRVK010000007.1, from coordinate 437,673 downwards.
TGATGGTGGCCGAGGTGTCCTCCATCTACCTCAAGCGCCAGGACGGCTCGCTCGAGCTGTTCGCCACCGAGGGCCTCAACCCCGGCGCCGTGCACAACACGCTCCTGAAGCGCGGCGAGGGCCTGGTCGGGCGCTGCGCCGAGCTGGCCGTGCCCATCAACGAGCCCGACGCGCAGAACCACCCGGCCTTCTCCTACCGCCCCGAGACGGGCGAGGAGATCTACCATTCGTTCCTGGCGGTGCCGGTCCTGCGCGGCGGCGAGGTGCTGGGCGTGCTCACCGTCCAGAACAAGACGCAGAAGGAATACTCCGACGAGGACGTCGAGGTGCTGCAGACGACCGCCATGGTGCTGGCCGAGCATCTGGTGTCCGGCGCGGTCGCCGGCGTCAACACGGGCGCCGAGTTCAGCCGTGCCGTCGGTCACGTCGTGCGCGGCCAGCCGCTGTCGGAAGGCATCGCGCTCGGGCCACGCCGTGCTGCACGAGCCGCGCGTCGTCGTCACCGAGGTCGAGGCCGAGGACCCTGCGGCGGAGACCGCGACGGCTCGAGGCCGCCGTCGACGAGCTCAAGGCCTCCATCGACGAGATGCTGGAGCAGGGCGAGCTCAGCGCCACCGGCGAGCATCGCGACGTGCTCGAGGCCTACCGCATGTTCGCCCACGACCGCGGCTGGCTGCGGCGCATGAAGGAAGCGATCCGGCGCGGCATGACGGCGGAGGCGGCCGTCGAGCGCGTGCAGAACGACACCCGCTCGCGCATGCTGCGCCAGGCCGACTGCCTACTGGCACGAGCGGCTCAAGGACCTCGATGCACTGTCCGACCGGCTGCTGCGCGTCCTCTCGGGCAGCCCGCGCACGCCGGGCTCCATCGCCAACCTGCCGCACGACACGGTGCTGATCGCGCGCAGCATGGGTCCCGCCGACCTGCTCGACTACGACCGCTCGCGCCTGCGCGGCCTGGTGCTCGAAGACTCCGGGGGGCAGAGCCACGTCGCCATCGTCGCCAAGGCGCTGGGCATTCCCGCCATCGGCAACGCCCGCGGCGTCATGGAGCGCGTCGACCAGGGCAATCCCATCATCGTCGACGCCGAGAGCGGCGAGGTGCACATCCGCCCGAGCGGCGGCGTCATCACCGCCTACGGCGACAAGGCCCGTTTCCGGGCGCGGCGGCAGCGCAAGTATCGCGCGCTGCGCGACAGGCCCGCCGTCACCAAGGACGGCCAGCGCATCGAGCTGCACATCAATGCCGGGCTGCGAGATGGACGTGGCGCACCTCGTCGAGTCGGGCGCCGACGGCATCGGCCTGTTCCGCACCGAGCTGCAGTTCATGATGTCGGCGACGCTGCCGCGGCTGGAGCGGCAGACGCAGATGTACCGCTCGATCATCTGCGGGCGCGGGCAGCAAGCCGGTCGTGTTCCGCACGCCTCGATGTCGGCGGCGACAAGGCCCTGCCCTACCTGCGCCAGCCCGAGGAGGAGAATCCCGCGCTCGGCTGGCGTGCCATCCGCCTGTCGCTCGATCGGCCAGGTCTGCTGCGCACCCAGGTCCGCGCCTTGCTGCGGGCCACCGCGGGAGGCGAGCTGCGCCTGCTGCTGCCGATGGTGACCACCGTCGGCGAGGTCGACATGGCGCGCGCCCTCATCGATCGCGAGCTCGACCTGATGCGCCGGCGCGGCGCGCCCGACCCCGCGCGTGTCTGCTGGGCGCCATGATCGAGGTGCCGTCCCTGCTCTACGAGCTGGACGCGCTTGCTGCCGCGGTCGATTTCATCTCGGTCGGCAGCAACGACCTGTTGCAGTATCTGTTCGCGGCCGACCGCAACAATCCGCGGGTCGCCGCCCGCTACGATGCGCTCTCGGCCGCCCCGCTGCGGGCGCTGGCAGTCATCGCCGATGCGGCCAGGCGCCACGGCCGCCCGCTCAGCCTGTGCGGCGAGATGGCCGGCCGTCCGCTCGAGGCGATGGCGCTCATCGGTCTTGGCTATCGCTCGATTTCCATGGCGCCGGCCTCGATCGGGCCCGTCAAATCGATGGTCCTGAGCCTCGATGCCGGCGCGCTGGAGCGCTGGCTGGCGGCCCAGCTGCGGGCGGCGAAGGCGGCCTGCGCGCCCGCCTCAAGCGCTTCGCCGAGGAACAGGGTGTGGAGATCTAGCCGGATCTGGGGGCTTGCCTCGTTGATGCCTTACATGCGTATTCTTAGGGGGCCATCGGTCTGCTAGAGGACCAGTGGGAGTAGTTGCGTCCTATCATGCGTATGAGGCTGCCAGCGGCAGACGTGACCCCCGCGCTCGCGCGCGCAGGCCGCGTCGTCGCGACTGCGCCAATGGCTCTCCCGGTGGTTTCGACGTTGCTGGGCGGCGACGTCAAGATCGGCCATATCTTCCGCAACATGCGCGCCGCCACGCGGTTGCCGCGCGAGGCCATTGCCCGCCGTCTGGCCACCACTGCCGCCACCATCGAGGACCTGGAGAACGGCGCCGTCTCCTCCCTGCCGCACTGGCGCGAGACCGTGCGCATCGTGCGCAGCTATTGCGAGCTCCTGCGGCTCGATCCCGAGCCGATCCTGTGGCGCATCCATCGCCAGCTGCAGACAGGCAGTCCCTTATCGGACTCACCCGACTCGCTCGGCGGCCTCCGGGGGTGCCGCATGCCCTCCTGCGCAAGGACGACACCCGATCCCGCGCCCCTTCCGGAAGGCGGCGGCGGCGCGCGCGAAGAATGTTCGCTTTCAGCGCCCCCATCGCCCTGGTGGCTGCCGCGTTCTACTTCGCTCAAGCCGCGCCCGCGCCCATCTATCGTGCCATCGCGATGCTGCCCGCAGCCTGTGGGGAGCGGCGCCCGCGCCGTCATGGACAGCATCATGCTATTCTCCGCGCCGCGCCGCGACGGGCTCAGGTGGATCGATGTCGGCGATCCCCGGTTGCGCAAAGTCGACAAATTGCAGACAAGCGTGCGCTAGCGCTAGCTTGCCGGCCGTTGGCAGTGGCGGGCCGTCGCTAAACCCTTGACCTTGATGCAGGCACGCCAGCGCAGATGACCGCCATACCTTCCGACACGCTCGACCGGGTTGTTCAGCGCTGGGAGGAGATCCAGGCCGACCTCAATCGCGGCGTCAATCCCGCGACCTACGCGCAGCTCACCAAGGAGTTCGCCGAGCTCAAGCCCCGTAGTCGAGACGGTGCAGGAGCTGCGCAAGCTGGAAGGTGAGCGCAGCGATCTTATTCAGATCATGAACGATCCGGCATCTGAAAAGGATCTGAAGGACATGGCGCAGGAGGAGTTCGCTCAGATCGATGCTCGGCTGGTTGAAGTGCAGGAGAAGCTGCGCATCCACCTTCTCCCCAAGGACGCCGCCGACGAGAAGAGCGCCATCCTCGAGGTGCGCGCCGGCACCGGCGGCGACGAGGCTGCCCTGTTCGCGGCCGATCTCTTCCGCATGTACGGCCGCTACGCCGAGCGGCACGGCTGGAAGACCGAGATCATCAGCGCGTCCGAGAACGACCTCGGCGGCTACAAGGAGATCGTCGCCTCCATCTCCGGCAGAGGCGTGTTCGCGCGCCTCAAGTACGAGTCGGGCGTGCATCGCGTGCAGCGCATACCCCTGACCGAGGCAGGCGGCCGCATCCACACTTCCGCCGCTACCGTCGCGGTGCTGCCGGAGGCTGAGGACATCGACATCGACATCAGGCCCGAGGAAATCCGCATCGACACGATGCGGGCGGGCGGGGCCGGCGGGCAGCACGTCAACAAGACCGATTCGGCCGTGCGCATCACCCACCTTCCGACCGGCATCGTCGTGGTGTCGGCGGAGAAGTCGCAGCACCAGAACCGGCGCCTGGCGATGCAGGTGCTGCGCTCGCGCCTGTTCGAGATGGAGCGCGACAAGGCCGCCAATGCGCGCGCCGCCCAGCGCCGCGACCAGGTAGGCTCGGGCGACCGCTCGCAGCGCATCCGCACCTACAATTTCCCGCAGGGGCGGGTGACCGACCACCGCATCGGCCTGACCCTGCACAAGCTCGACGAGGTGCTGGAAGGCGCCGCGCTCGACGAGCTGATCGACGCGCTGGTCGCCGACGACCAGGCAAGTCAACTGGCGGCCATGAAGTCCGATGCCAGCGCTTGATGCCACCTGGGCCCCGCGCCAGCACACCATCGGCTCCGCGTTGCGCGAGTCCACGGCCGAGCTCACGCGAGCTGGCATCGAGGGCGCAGGCGGCGACGTGCGCCGGCTGATGGCCGACGTCCTCGGGGCTTCGAGCGCCGACCTCTTGCGCGAGCCCGAGCGGCCGCTGAGCGTTGCGCAGATGGATACCCTTCGCCGCTACGTGGAGCGCCGCAAGCGGCACGAGCCGGTGTCGCGCATGCTCGGCAAGCGCGATTTCTACGGCCGCACCTTCGCCATCTCGCCGGCAACGCTCGACCCGCGCCCGGACAGCGAGACGGTCATCCTCACGGCGCTGGAGATCGCGCGGGAGGAAGGCTGGCAGGCAAGTCCGCTACGTATATTGGACGTGTGCACTGGCACCGGCTGCCTGCTTCTCACGCTGTTGGGTGAGCTGCCGCACGCCACCGGCCTCGGCAGCGACATCAGCGAGCCCGCGCTGGCCACCGCATGCGACAATGCGCGCAGCCTCGGCATGACGTCGCGGGCAAGCTGGGTCAGGGCTGATGCCCTTGAAGGAATTGCCGGTCCCTTCCATATGTTAATCGGAAATCCACCATACGTGCGGACCGCCGATATCGCGCATCTTGAACCTGAGGTGCGAGAGTTCGATCCGGTGACAGCCCTGGATGGTGGCATCGACGGCTTGGCGGTCTATCGGCGCCTGCTGGAGCGGGCCGGAACCGTGGTTCCCAGCGGTTGGATCGTGCTCGAGGTGGGTCACGATCAGGCAGAGGCGGTGGCCGATCTGCTGGCCGCCGTGCCTTACGTCGACGCAGGGCGAATCCGCGTACGGCTCGATGTCTCCGGAAGGAGACGCTGTGTTGCAGCGAGAACACTAGGTTGAGCATATCCCAGAAACCCCTTGGATTTTGGCTGGTGGCGGGTTAATGTCATGACCCAGTGGAATCGCCCTGTCGCTCAGCCTTCTGATTTGCCAGAGTGGGTGGATAGACCGGGTGACGCGCAGCAGTTCGGATGCTCGCAACAAGGCAGACGTACAGTCAGCACCACTAGCCGCCCAAGAGACGGACTGATGGCAATGACTTGCCAAGCTAGCGCTATGCCCGCGTGGGGGCTGGCGCGGTAAGAGGGTCGAGGCTATCGCCTTCAATTGTATGCAATGCTCAGGTCAGGACGCGAGCTGCGGCCGCGGATCGCCAGAGCTGGCCAGGCGCGCTGGCGCAGTGAGTTCCCGCGTGCATTTGCACGGGTGGAAGTGGATGTTTCATGTAAGACGGGAGCCTTTAGGGCAGTGAGGCAAGGACAGCAAAATCGCCGCGGTCGTGGGCGCAACAACAACCGCAAGGGCGGTGGTCACCACCATAACCCGCTCTCGCGCAGCTTCGAATCCAACGGTCCAGACGTGAAGATTCGCGGCACTCCGGCCCACATCGCGGAAAAGTACATGGCTCTGGCGCGGGACGCCCAATCCTCGGGCGATCCGGTGCTTGCCGAGAACTATCTGCAGCATGCCGAGCACTACAGCCGCATCATCATGGCCTACCGCGAGCAGCTCAATCAGCCGGGCGAAGCGGGCATGAACGGCAACGGCCAGCGCATGCGTGGGCCTGGCGACCTGTCCGAGGGCGACGACTTCGGCGAGGACGATAGCGATCAGGCCATCGACGATGGCTTCTCCCAACCCTTCCAACCGCAGATGCATCCCCAGCCGCCGCCGCGGCACGATGCCGGCCGGCATGAGGGAACCAACCGACCGGACCGGCCATTCCGCCGCGACCAGGGCCGCCATCGCGACAATCGCGACAAATTCAACGATCGCGGCGATCGTAATGGTATGAACGACCGGCCGATTGAAGGCCGCCCGCAGCCTGCTCCGCAGGATCGCCCTGAACAGCCGAGCGAGGCGGGTGGTAGTGATCCCCGGCGTCGCGATCGGCTGCAGCAGCAACCGCAGCATGAGCAGCCGGAGTTCCTGCGTCGCCCGGTGCGCCGGACACGCAGCGAAAGCGAAGAGCCCGCAAAGGACGAGCCCTCCCGCGACTGACGCGGGTGGGTGAGGTCGCGGCCAATTCCAATTGGCCGGCGCTGACGTTTGCCAAGCCTTGACAGCGGCCTATGTCGGCGCCGCTACCGGTGCCCCCACGGCGATGTTTCCGCCTTCCAGCACTTTCGCGTAAATCCCCACATCCTGATGGCCCCACGTCCGCAACAGGTGGGCGGGGATGGCCATGTCCCGGCTCCCGGTCGCGGGGTCGACGTTGGTGGCGTCGCAGCGCTGGGTGCGGGCAAACACCTTGAGCCTGGCAGGGCCGACCGAGATCTCCTTGTCGAGCCAGTTGAACTCGGACCAGGGCTCGGCACCCTCCAGATAGAGGTTGGCGCGAAAGCGCAGGGGGTCGACCGGGCGGCCGAGGGTCCGCCCTATCTCCTGCGCGCTCGCCAGATTGACGATGTGCAGGCACTTGGCGGACACGTCCGAGAAGCTGTGGCCGTCTGCGTAGACGATCCTCGGCGCTCCGCGCAGCTCTGTCTTCATGTAGGCGGCGATGAACTGCTCGATCAGCTGCCGGCCGAGCGGCGTCGCGAGCTGCCCGCGCGCCACCTGCTTGCCGTCGCGGAAGATCGTTAGCGTTTGCGTCGTGTCGTCGAACTTGGCTCGCAGCGTCGCCAGCCGCTCGTCGCGCATCAGCATCAGAAACGTGATCTTCGGAAGATGCCGCGGCGCCTGCGGGTCGAACCGGCCGGGGCCGTTCTCGATGGCATAGGCGCGGTCGAACGGCAGCGTCTGGCCTGGGCTCAGCTCTACGCTCTGCAGCGGCTCCGGCGTGAGGCCCTTGATCGGGTAACGATAGATGCTGGCGATGTGCATGCCGCACGTCTAGCTTGTCGCCCATACGCTGTCACGGGCCGCGCTGGCTTGCGGGTTACCCACATTGGCCCACGCCGGGCCTTCATGCCGCCCACTCGCCACACTATATGTGGCTCAGAAGCCTTGGCCGCGGATGCCGTTCGGGTCTGTTGCTGGGCCAACTGCTTATCCTTTGAGAAGGCGGCTGGTTCCGCGCCGGTTGGGCGGGGCTGCCGTGCCGAGGAGGGACCACATGAATTTCGACAAGTATACCGACCGCGCCAAGGGCTTCGTGCAGGCGGCGCAGAGCCTCGCCTTGCGCGACGGCCACCAGCAGTTCGGCACCGATCACCTGCTCAAGGTCCTGCTCGACGATCCCGAGGGGATGGCGGCAGGCCTCATCCAGCGCGCCGGCGGGCGCCCGGCCGATGCGCTGGCCGCCGTCGAGCGCACGCTCAGCAAGCGGCCCAAGGTTTCGGGCGGCGGCGCTGGGCAAGTCTATCTTGCGCCCGACCTGGCGCGAGTGTTCGATTCGGCCGAGAAGCTCGCCGACAAAGCCGGCGACAAGTTCGTCACTGTCGAGCGCTTGCTGCTGGCGCTGGCCATGGAGCCCTCGAGCGAAGCCGGGCGCGCCCTCAACGAGGCGGGCGTCAATCCCACCACGCTGAACCAGGCCATCAACGACATCCGCAAGGGCCGCACCGCCGACAGCGCCGGTGCCGAGCAGGCCTACGATGCGCTGAAGCGCTACTGCCCGCGATCTCACCGCGCTAGCCGCCGAGGGCAAGGTCGATCCCGTCATCGGCCGCGACGAGGAAATCCGCCGCACCATCCAGGTGCTCTCCCGGCGCACCAAGAACAACCCCGTGCTGATCGGCGAGCCCGGCGTCGGCAAGACGGCCATCGCCGAGGGCCTGGCCCAGCGCATCGTCAAAGGCGACGTTCCCGAAAGCCTCAAGGACAAGAAGCTGCTCGCCCTCGACATGGGCGCCCTGATCGCCGGCGCCAAATACCGCGGCGAGTTCGAGGAGCGCCTCAAGGCCGTGCTGTCCGAGGTGCAGGCCGAGGGTGGCAGCATCATCCTGTTCATCGACGAGCTGCACACCATCGTCGGCGCCGGCAAGGCCGAAGGCGCCATGGACGCCGGCAACCTCTTGAAGCCTGCGCTGGCCCGCGGCGAGCTGCACTGCGTCGGCGCCACCACGCTCGACGAGTACAGCAAGCACATCGAGAAGGATGCCGCCCTGGCGCGGCGCTTCCAGCCCGTCTTCGTCTCCGAGCCGACGGTGGAGGACACCATCTCCATCCTGCGCGGCCTCAAGGAGAAGTACGAGCAGCACCACGGCGTGCGCATCACCGATTCGGCGCTTGTCGCGGCCGCCACGCTCTCCAACCGCTACATCACCGACCGCTTCCTGCCCGACAAGGCCATCGACCTGGTCGACGAGGCGGCCTCCCGCCTCAAGATGGAGATCAACTCCAAGCCCGAGGAGCTCGACGCCATCGATCGCGACCTCATGCAGATGAAGATCGAGCGCGAGGCCCTGAAGAAGGAAAGCGACGCCGCCTCCAAGGACCGGCTGGCGCGGCTCGACAAGTCGATTGCCGAGCTCGAGGAGAAGAGCAAGGAGCTGACCCGGCGCTGGGAGAGCGAGAAGAGCAAGCTGGGCGATGCCCAGAAGCTCAAGGTCGAGCTCGATCAGCGCCGCACGGAGCTGGAGCAGGCGCAGCGGCGCGGCGACCTCGCCCGCGCCGGCGAGCTTGCCTACGGCGTCATCCCGGGCCTCGAAAAGAAGCTCAAGGCGCTCGAGGGCGCCGAGGCCAAGGGCGCCATGGTCGAGGAGGCCGTCACGCCCGATCACATCGCCCAGATCGTGTCGCGCTGGACCGGCATTCCCGGTCGACCGGATGCTGGAGGGCGAGCGCGACAAGCTCCTGCGCATGGAGGAGGAGCTCGCCAAGCGCGTGGTCGGCCAGCGCGAGGCCGTCGAGGCCGTCTCCACCGCCGTGCGGCGCGCCCGTGCCGGTCTGCAGGATCCCAACCGGCCGATCGGCTCGTTCATCTTCCTGGGCCCCACCGGCGTCGGCAAGACCGAGCTCACCAAGGCGCTCGCCGCGTTCCTGTTCGACGACGAGAGCGCCATGGTGCGCATCGACATGTCGCGAGTACATGGAGAAGCACTCCGTGGCCCGCCTGATCGGCGCCCCGCCGGGCTACGTCGGCTACGAGGAAGGCGGTGCGCTGACCGAGGCCGTGCGCCGGCGCCCCTACCAGGTCGTGCTGTTCGACGAGATCGAGAAGGCGCACCCCGACGTGTTCAACGTGCTGCTGCAGGTGCTCGACGACGGCCGCCTGACCGACGGTCAGGGCCGCACCGTCGACTTCAAGAACACGCTGATCATCATGACCTCCAACATCGGCTCCGAATATCTCGCCAACCAGAAGGAGGGCGAGGATGTCGGAGGCCGTGCGGCCCTACGTCATGGCCGAGCTGCGCACCAAGTTCCGGCCCGAGTTCCTGAACCGCATCGACGAGATCATCCTGTTCCACCGTCTCAAGCGCGAGCAGATGGCGGCCATCGTCGACATCCAGATCGGCCGGCTGCAGAAGCTGCTGGCCGACCGCAAGCTGACCCTGGAGCTCGACGATGCCGCGCGCACCTGGCTCGCCAACAAGGGCTACGACCCCACCTACGGCGCACGGCCCTTGAAGCGCGTCATCCAGAAGACGGTGCAGGATCCGCTGGCGGAGCAGCTCCTGTCCGGCAAGATCAGCGACGGCGAGACCGTGAAGGTCACGGTCAAGGCCGGCACGCTCGCCATCAACGGGCAGCCGGTGAAGGCCGCGGCATAGTCCTGTCATGCCGGAATTTCGCGAAGCGGAATGTCCGGTACCCAGCGCCGCGAGGCACGGCGGGAGATCGGTGCTCTGGGTACCGGCTCTCGGCCTGCCGGCCTTGGCCGGCATGACAGGTGCAGGCTACCGCGTGCTGGCGGTCATCACCTTGGTGGAGACCGGGTGGTGTCGCATCAGGTCGTCGATGCGCGTCTTCTCCCGCTTGAAGTCGGCGAGGTCCTTGCCGGTCAGCTGCCGGTCGTTGGGCACCTGGATCGACATGGGGTTCACGAAATCGCCGTTCACCAGCACCTCGAAGTGCACGTGCGGACCCGACGACAGGCCTGTCGAGCCGACGTAGCC